>NZ_JALRNF010000014.1 GCF_030272895.1 Pseudomonas sp. BGr12
GGGCCGTATGTAGGAGCGAGCGGTTTTGCCTACTTTTTCCAAGAAAAAAGTAGGCCGCCGTAAGGGCGGAAGGGGCCGGCAGCGTCGCTGCATGGAATGGATAAGCACACCACCTCAACACCCAAGCCCAAGGATTCCGTGAGGAACCCAAAAAACCCCGCCGAAGCGGGGTCGAGAAAGCCTGCAATCAGCCCTGGTTACGCTTGTCGAACACGTGACAGGCCTTGCCTTCCGAACGTTTCAGGCTGTGCGAAGGCTGGATCAGCACCCGTGCGCTGATGCCGATGTGGGTCTTGATCTGCTTGCTCAGTTCATTGCCGATCAGCTTCTGCTGGTCACTGTCCAGGCCTTGCAGCTCATGCTTGAGCTCCACATGCACATCCATGCCGTCGAGGTTGCCATTGCGATACAGATGTATCTCATAAGTCTCTGAAAGCTGTTTCACTTTCAGTACCTGCTCCTCGATCTGCGTAGGGAACACGTTGACCCCGCGGATGATCAGCATGTCGTCGCTGCGCCCGGTGATCTTGTCGATGCGCCGCATCGGTCGCGCGGTACCCGGCAGCAGGCGCGTGAGGTCGCGGGTGCGGTAGCGGATCATCGGCAGCGCTTCCTTGCTCAACGAAGTGAATACCAGCTCGCCGTATTCACCGTCGGGCAGCACCGCACCCGTCACCGGGTCGATGATTTCCGGGTAGAAGTGGTCTTCCCAGACGGTCGGGCCGTCCTTGGTCTCGGCGCATTCCATGGCCACGCCCGGGCCCATGATTTCCGACAGGCCGTAGATGTCCAGGGCGGTGATGCCCATGCGCTCCTCGACCGCGCGGCGCAACTCGGCGGTCCAGGGTTCGGCGCCGAAGATGCCCAGGCGCAGCGCCAGCGACTGCGGGTCGATGCCCTGGCGCTCGATCTCGTCGGCGATATTGAGCATGTACGAGGGGGTGACCATGATGATGTCCGGCTGGAAGTCACGGATCAGCTGCACCTGCTTCTCGGTCTGGCCGCCGGACATCGGGATCACCGTGCAACCCAGGCGCTCGGCGCCGTAGTGGGCGCCCAGGCCGCCGGTGAACAGGCCGTAGCCGTAGGAGATATGGACCTTGTCGCCACGCCGGCCACCCGCCGCGCGGATCGAGCGCGCCACCACGTTGGCCCAGGTGTCGATGTCATTCTGGGTATAGGCGACCACGGTCGGCTTGCCGGTGGTGCCGCTGGAGGCATGCAGGCGCACGATGTCGTGCATGGGCACCGCGAACATGCCGTAGGGGTAGTTGTCGCGCAGGTCGTTCTTGCCGGTGAAGGGGAACTTGGCCAGGTCGTCGAGCGACTTCAGGTCGTCCGGGTGCACGCCAAGGCTGTCGAAACGCTGCTTGTACAGCGGCACGTTGCGGTAGGCATGGTTCAGGCTCCAGCGCAGGCGATCGAGCTGGTGCTGACGAAGCTGATCGATGCTGGCGGTTTCCATCGGATCAAGCAGGGTGGTGGTAACAGACATATTCATGGTTTCACTCGAATTGTTTTTGTGCATCGGCCCGCACGCGGGCCTTTGAGTGCTAATGAGCAGAATAACCCTCGGCGACCGGCGTGTCAGAGTCGCTCGATGATCAGTGCAATGCCCTGGCCGACGCCGATGCACATGGTGCACAGTGCGTAGCGGCCCTGGCGTTCTTCCAGTTCGTGCAGCGCGGTGGTGACCAGGCGCGCACCGCTCATGCCCAGGGGGTGGCCGAGGGCGATGGCGCCGCCGTTCGGGTTGACCCGGGCGTCGTCGTCGGCCAGGCCGAGTTCACGCAGCACGGCCAGGCCCTGGGCGGCGAAGGCTTCGTTGAGCTCGATGACGTCCATATCGGCCAGGCTCAGGCCGGCCAGTTCCAGCACCTTGTGGGTGGCTGGCACCGGGCCGATGCCCATCAGCCGCGGTTCGACGCCGGCGGTGGCCATCGCCACCACCCGGCCACGGGCCTTGAGGCCATGCCGTGCAGCCGCTTGCGGGCTGGCCAGCAGCAGCGCGCAGGCGCCATCGTTTACCCCCGAGGCGTTGCCGGCGGTGACACTGCCGCCTTGGCGGAACGGCGTGCCGAGCTTGGCCAGCTGTTCCAGGGTGGTGTCGCCGCGTGGGTGTTCGTCGTGCTCGACGATTTTTGCCGGGCCTTTGCGCTGGGCAATCTCCACCGCCACGATTTCCTTGGCCAGACGACCGCTGGCCTGGGCGGCGGCGGCCTTGTGCTGGCTGCGCAGGGCGAAGGCGTCCTGGTCGGCGCGCGAGACATTGAACTGCGCGGCCACGTTTTCCGCGGTCTCCGGCATCGAGTCGGTGCCGAATTGTGCCTGCATCAGCGGGTTGATGAAGCGCCAGCCGATGGTGGTGTCGAAGATTTCCGCGCTACGGCCGAAGGCCTGCTCGGACTTGCCCATGACGAAAGGTGCACGGGACATCGATTCGACGCCGCCGGCAATCATCAGCCCGGCTTCGCCGCAGCGAATTGCCCGTGCGGCGAAGCCGATGGCGTCCAGGCCCGAACCGCACAGGCGGTTGAGGGTGGTGCCCGGTACGCTCAGGGGCAGGCCGGCGAGCAGCGAGGCCATGTGCGCGACGTTGCGGTTGTCTTCGCCGGCCTGGTTGGCGCAGCCGTAGATCACGTCGTCGATGGCGCTCCAGTCCAGTTGCGGGTGGCGCGCTTGCAGGGCCTTGAGCGGGATGGCGCCGAGGTCGTCGGCGCGCACGCTGGAGAGGGCGCCGGCGTAACGACCGATGGGGGTGCGGATGGCGTCGATGATCAGGGCGTCATTCATTCGGGGTCTCCTGCGCCAGCACGGTGCCGCGCACTTTGTAGGACTTGCCACGGAACAGGGCGATCAACTGGCCGTGCTGGTTTTCGATTCGTACGTCGTAGTTACCGGTGCGGCCACTGCGGCTCAGCTCGCTGGCGTGGGCGGTAAGGGTGTCGCCCAGGCGTGCCGGGGCGACGTAATCGATGCTGCAGCCGATCGCCACGCAGGCGTCGTTGTAGCTGTTGCAGGCGAAGGCGAACGCCGAATCGGCGAGGGCGAACAGGTAGCCGCCATGGCAGGTGCCGTGGCCCTGGATCATGTCTTCGCGCACGCTCATGCCGATCATCGTCTGGCCCGGTGCGACCGAGAGCAGGCGCATGCCCAGGCGCTGGCTGGCGGTATCGCGCTCGAACATGGCCTCGGCGCAGCGGGTGGCCAGTGACAGGGCCTCGTGGTTAGTCATGGAAGTTCCTCCCTTCGGCGACCAGGCGGCGCAGCAGCAGGGAAGGGCGATAACGCGTCTCGCCGTAGCTGGCCTGCAGGTGTTCGAGGGTGCGCAGCACGGCGGGCAGGCCGATGGCATCGGCCCAGGCCAGCGGGCCCTGCGGGTAATTGACCCCGGCACGCATCGCCAGGTCGATATCGGCGGCACTGCCGACACCCTGTAGCACGGCGTCGGCGCCTTCGTTGGCGAGCATCGCCACGCTGCGCAGCACGGCCAGGCCCGGCAGGTCGGCGAGCGGGCTGACCTTGAGGCCGGCGCGTTGCAGCAAGGCCACGGCCTGGTCGCGGGCGCCGACGCTGGTATCGGCGGCGCAGGCGATGGCCAGGCGAGCGGCCTTGGCATAGTCCAGTGCCAGGTCGATCAGCACCAGGTTGCGCAAGCCGTCCTCACGGGCGCGCTGGCTGGCCAGGCGGCCGTCGGACAGGGCCAGCAACGCATCGCCGACGCGCAGCAGGCCGCTGCCGTCGCGCCGTACCACTTGCACGCCAGCATCCTGCAGGCGCTGGACCAGCGGTTCGGCCACGCCCAGGTGGCCTTCCACCACACAGCAGTCGACGCTGGCGGTGCTGCTCAGTTCGGCCGGCTGCGGGCGCTCGGCGCCTTCGGCGTAGTCATAGAAGCCGCGTCCGCTCTTGCGCCCGAGGTGGCCGGCGTCGACCAGCTCCTTCTGGATCAGCGAAGGCTGGAAGCGGAAATCGCCGTAATAGGCGTCGAACACCGAGCAGGTCACCGCGTAGTTGACGTCGTGGCCGATCAGGTCGGTCAGTTCGAAGGCGCCCATGCGAAAGCCGCCGGCATCACGCAGCAGGGCATCGAGGGTCGCGCAGTCGGCGGCGCCTTCCTGCAGCAGGCGCAGGCTTTCGGCGTAGAACGGCCGGGCCACGCGGTTGACGATGAAGCCGGGAGTCGATTTGGTGTGTACCGGTTGCTTGCCCCAGGCGCTTGCCGTGGCGTACAGCCGCTCGGCCAGCGCCCGCGGCGTAGCCAGGCCCGAGACGATCTCGACCAGCGCCATCAGCGGCGCCGGGTTGAAGAAATGCATGCCGATCACCCGCTCGGGGTGGGCGAGGCCGGCCGCGAGGCTGGTGATCGACAGCGACGAGGTGTTGCTGGCGAAGATGCAGTCGGCGCTGCACAGCGCCTCCAGCTGGCGCAGCAGGCCGCGCTTGACCTCAAGGTTCTCGACGATCGCCTCGATCACCAGGCCGGCGTCGGCCAGGGCCTCGATGGCGTCGGCCGGCTGCAGGCGGGCCACAGTGGCGGTGCGCGCCTCGGCGCTGAGCCTGCCTTTTTCCACCAGCTTGCCGAGCTGGCGGTCGATGCCGTCGATGGCCTGGGCGGCGGCACCGGGGCGGGCGTCATGCAGCTTCACCGGGTGGCCGGCCTGCGCCGCCACCTGGGCGATGCCGGCACCCATGGCGCCGGCACCGATCACGGCGACGACGGTGTTGTGGTTCAGTGCGCTCATCGCTCAGCGTCCCTTGAAGGTTGGGGTGCGTTTGGCCATGAAGGCGCTGACGCCTTCGCGGTAATCCTCGCTGCGCCCGGCCAGGCGCTGCAGGTCGCGTTCAAGCTCCAGTTGCTCGTCGAAGCTGTTATTCAGGCTGGCGTTCAGGCTGCGCTTGATCAGCGCCAGGCCGTAGGTCGGCTGGCTGGCCAGGTGGCGCGCCAGCTTGAGCGCTTCGTTGCGCAGTTCGGCGTCGTCGACCACCCGGTAGATCAGCCCCCATTGCTCGGCCTGTTCGGCGCTCAGGCGCTCGCCGAGCAGCATCAGGGCCTTGGCCCGGGCGCTGCCGACCAGCCGCGGCAGGGTCCAGGTGCCGCCGGAGTCGGGGATCAGGCCGATCTTGCAGAAGGCCTGGATAAAGCTCGCCGAGCGCGCCGCCAGGACCAGGTCGCAGGCCAGCGGAATGTTTGCCCCGGCGCCGGCGGCGACACCGTTGACCGCGCAGATCACCGGCAACGGCAGGTCGCGCAGGGCACGGATCAGCGGGTTGTAGAACTGCTCGATGGACTCGCCCAGGTCCGGCGCCTCGGCGCCGGGGGCGACGTTGCGATCGCCCAGGTCCTGGCCTGCACAGAAGCCACGGCCTTCGCCGGACAGCAGCAGGACACGCACCTCGGGGTTCTGCCGCACCTGCTTGAGTGCTTCGCGCACTTCAGTGTGCATCAGCGCGTTGAAGCTGTTGAGTTGGTCCGGGCGGTTGAGGCTGAGGGTGGCGACGCCGTCCTCAATGGCAAACAGGATGTGCTGGAAATTCATCGCAGGGGCGCTCTCGGGATAACCAGGGAAGGGGCGGCCAGGCTTATTGGCCAGTGAATTCGGGGCGGCGCTTGGCCTGGAAGGCGGCGATACCTTCATTGCGGTCGGCGGTGCCGGCCAGCACGGTGAAGGCATGGCGCTCGAAGCGCAGGCCGCTGGCCAGGTCCGTGTCCTGGGCCTTGAGCAGGGCTTCCTTGGCCAGGCGCACCGCCAGCGGCGCTTTCTGCGCAATCACGCGGGCGATGGCGATGGCGCGCTCGACGGTGAATTCGGGCTGGGTCACTTCACTGACCAGGCCGGCGCGCAGGGCGAAGCGCGCATCGATGGCCTCGCCTGTGAGCACCATCTGCATGGCCAGCGACTTGCCGACCGCGCGCAGCAGGCGTTGGGTGCCGCCTGCGCCAGGCATGATGCCGAGGTTGATTTCCGGCTGGCCGAAGCGGGCATCTTCGCCGGCGATGAGGATGTCGGCGTGCATGGCCAGTTCGCAGCCACCACCCAGGCAGAAGCCGTTGACCGCGGCGACCAGCGGCTTGGAGAAGGCCGCAATGCGCTGCCAGTGGGCCACGCGTGGGTCGTTGAGGATGCCGACCATATCGCGTTCGGCCATTTCATTGATGTCGGCACCGGCGGCGAACGCCTTGCGGCTGCCGGTGATGACCACGGCGCGGGTCTCGGGATCGCGTTCGGCCTGTTCCAGCTCGACCGCAAGCTCGCCGAGCAGCTCCGTGTTCAGGGCGTTCAGCGCTTGCGGGCGCTGCAGGGTGATCAGGCGTACGCCCGCTTCGGGGGCAAGGACGGCAAGAGTGCGAGGCATCGAACGCTCCTCAGGCTGAACGCGCGGCTTGGTTGGCCGGCTAGTTATTGGGGGTATGGCGATCAGGCAGGGTGCCGACGAGGCCGCCTGCCAGGCTGCATTTTTTGCGAGTATACGCAAAAAGCGATACAAAACAACAACAGAAAAAATGAATTACGTGTCTTATGCGTCGAGGTTTCAGTGCCGATCGGCTTGGAGAACAGGTGGTTAAAGTCAACCGTATAGGCGTGTTGCGGCGCTCTATGTCGGGTATTTGTTGGGGTGCCGGTCAACCTTCGCTGACATTCCGATACAGAAAGCTTTACTTATTTGAAAAAAAACGTTGTGATACAGAAAATCTGTTCAGACGCATCGCTTTCTGTAAATGTGTGTCGTCTGTCGTCCGCTTTCGAGGAATTCCGCCATGTCGTCCACCGCCACCCGTGCCGCCCTGGAACTGTTCGACCACCACCGCGCCACGCTCGACCGCGCGCTGCAGGCCATCGCCGAGCGCGGCTACTGGTCGCCTTACAGCGAGCAGCTCAAGCAGTACCCGCAAGCCGCGGTGGAGGGTGCGCAGGCGGCCTTCGAGGCGCTGCTGAACCAGCCGTTTGCGTTGCAGGGGCCGGCCGCGGTCGCTCGCGTCGGTGCCGAGCGTTCGCCTTATGGCTTCGATCTCGGCATCAGTTACGACCAGTACGACGCCGAGCAACTGCTGGCGCGCCAGCAGCAGGCGCTGCCGGCCTGGCGCGATGCCGGCCCGCAGGCGCGGGTCGGTGCCTGCCTGGAAATCCTCCAGCGCCTCAATGCCTTGAGCCCGACCCTGGCCCATGCGGTGATGCACACCACTGGCCAGGCCTTCATGATGGCCTTCCAGGCCGGTGGCGCTCATGCCCAGGACCGTGGCCTGGAAGCCGTGGCCTATGCCTGGCGGGCGATGGCCGAGGTGCCGCAGGCGGCGCACTGGCTCAAGCCGCAGGGCAAGCTCGACCCGCTGCAACTGGACAAGCGCTGGCATATCGTGCCGCGCGGCCTGTCGCTGGTGATCGCCTGTTCGACCTTCCCGACCTGGAACACCTACCCGGGCCTGTTCGCCAGCCTGGTCACCGGTAACCCGGTGCTGGTCAAGGCGCACCCGGGAGCGATCCTGCCCGTGGCGATGAGCGTCAAGGTGGCGCAGGAGGTGCTCGCGGAGCTGGGCTTCGACCCGGTACTGGTCAGCCTGGTGGTCGACACCCCGGAGGTCCCCGTTGCCCAACAACTGGCGCTCGATCCGCGGGTCAAGCTGGTCGACTTCACCGGCTCCAATGCCTTCGGCGAGTGGCTGGAGCGTCATGCGCTGCAGGCCCAGGTGTTTACCGAGAAGGCCGGCATCAATACGGTGATCATCGACAGCACGGCCAATCTCAAGGCGGTGGCGAAGAACCTGGCGTTCTCCCTGAGCCTTTACTCCGGGCAGATGTGCACCGCCCCCCAGGCTATCTATGTGCCGCGCGGCGGCATTCGCAATGGCGATGAACAGCTGAGCTTCGACCAGGTCGCCGATGCGCTGGCCGATGCCATCAAGGGGTTGCTGAGTGACAACGATCGCGCTTGTGCGGTACTCGGTGCCATCCAGTCTCAGGTGACGGCGGCACGCATCGACGCCTGCCGCGAGCTGGGCGAGGTCGTGCTCGACAGCGAAGTGCGCGAGCACCCGCAGTTCCCGGCGGCGCGGGTGTGCACGCCGCTGCTGCTCAAGGTCGACGCGGCCGAGCGCGATGCCTATGCGCAAGAGCGCTTCGGCCCGATCGCCTTCATCATTGCCACCGACGACAGTGCACACAGCGTGCAGGTCGCCCGCGAGGTGATCGCCACCAAGGGCGCCATGACCCTGGGTGTGTACTCCACCGACCCGAGTTTCCTCGAACAGGCCGAAACCCTGGCCCAGGAGGTCGCCGTGGCGCTGTCGGTGAACCTCGACGGCGGCGTGCTGGTCAACCAGTCGGCCGCCTTCAGCGACTTCCATGCCACCGGTGGCAACCCGGCGGCGAATGCCTCGATCAGCGACGGCGCCTTTGTCAGCCGGCGCTTCGTTATCGTCCAGAGCCGCCGTCCTGCGGCCCAATGAGAACACTGCCATGACCTGCTACAGCCTCGACGGCCTGACCCCGGTGGTACACCCCAGCGCCTACGTGCACCCCAGTGCCGTGCTGATCGGCGACGTGATCATCGGTGCCGGCTGCTATGTCGGCCCGTTGGCCAGCCTGCGCGGCGACTTCGGACGCATCGTCCTGGAGGAAGGCGCGAATATCCAGGACACCTGTGTGATGCACGGCTTTCCCGAGAGTGACACAGTGGTCGGGCGCAACGGCCACATCGGCCATGGTGCGGTGCTGCACGGCTGCCGCGTCGGCGAGGACGTGCTGGTCGGCATGAACGCGGTGGTCATGGACAACGCCGAGATCGGTGCGCGCTCGTTCATCGCCGCCACCACCTTCGTCAAGGCCGGCTTTCGCTGCGATGAACAGTCGCTGGTGCTCGGCTCTCCGGCGCAGGTCAAGCGCCGCCTGCGCGACGAAGAAGTCGACTGGAAGCGCGCCGGCACCGAAGAGTACCAACTGCTGGCACGGCGTTGCGCCCAGGGCCTGGTCGCCTGCGAGCCGTTGAGCGAGGTCGAGCCGACACGTCCACGGATCAGTGCCAGCAGCCTGCGACCCAAGGGGGAGGGGCTGTGATGGCGGTCACCCGTGATGGCCATGCCTGGCGCTCAGCGGGTATATTCGCAGCACTTTCATGCCCGGTTCTCCCATGACATCCCTTGCTCCCCTCAATCAGTTGATTGCCCGTTTCCAACAGCAGACGCCGCTGCGTGCCAGTTCGCTGATCATCACCCTCTACGGTGATGCCATCGAGCCGCACGGTGGAACGGTCTGGCTCGGTAGCCTGATCCAATTGCTCGAACCCATCGGCATCAACGAGCGGTTGATCCGTACCTCGATCTTCCGCCTGACCAAGGAAGGCTGGTTGAGCGCCGAGAAGGTTGGCCGGCGCAGCTACTACAGCCTGACCGGCACCGGTCGGCGGCGTTTCGAGAAGGCCTTCAAGCGGGTTTACAGTTCCGCGCTGCCGGCCTGGGATGGTTCCTGGACCCTGGCGCTGCTGTCGCAACTGCCGCAGGACAAGCGCAAACAGGTGCGCGAGGAACTGGAGTGGCAAGGTTTTGGTGCGATCACGCCGGTGATGCTGGCGTGCCCGCGTTGTGATCGTGTCGATGTGGCCGCCACCCTGCAGGATCTCGAAGCGCTGGAAGACACCATTCTCTTCGAGACCACCGCCCAGGACGTCCTGGCCTCCAAGGCGCTGCGCATGCAGGTGCGCGAGAGCTGGAGCATCGATGCGCTGGCCGCGCAGTACAGCGAGTTCATCCAGCTGTTCCGGCCCTTGTGGCAGGTGCTGCGCGAGCAGGAGGTGTTGCAGCCGATGGATTGCTTCCTGGCGCGCACCTTGCTGATTCATGAATACCGCAAGCTGCTGTTGCGCGATCCGCAACTGCCCGACGAGTTGCTCCCCGGCGACTGGGAGGGACGGGCGGCGCGTCAGCTGTGCCGCAACATCTACCGTCTGGTTCAGGCCAAAGGCGAAGAGCACTTGAGTAGCGCGCTGGAAACCGCCGACGGTCCGTTGCCGGAAGTCGGGGACAGTTTCTACCGGCGCTTCGGCGGGCTTAACTAGCCGTCCAATAATAAAAATAGCAGTGAGGCCTGTAACATCATGATGACTGCAAGTGCACTCCAGGCAGACCGTTTTGATGAATGGCTGCAACAAATCAACCAGGCCTGTGGCCGCTTTTGCGCCCAGACCCTGGGAGCCGGGTTTTCCGGTTCGGTAAGAGAGCACAAGGCCGGTGCGCTCAAGCTGAGTTTCGTTGATGTTGCCCAGGCTCGTCTGTACCGCACCGGGCGCGAGGTGGAGCAGAGCGAGAACAGGGACTTTTTTGCGGCGTTTCAGCTGCAAGGCCATGCGGCAATGGAGCAGGGCACTAATCGCGTGACGCTAAGCCCCGGCGATATCACTCTGATCGATGCGACCTTGCCAAGCGACTTCACCTATAGCGACAACTCGCGCCAGTTGTCGTTGATACTGCCTCGTCATCTGGTCGAGCACAGCCAGCGCTTCAGCAATATTCGCTGTGCCCAGCGGATCGATGCCAGCTCGCCGATCGCGGTGCTGGCCAATCGGCTGGTACTGGAGGCGACCCAGCAGGGCACGCTCAGCCTGCAGGAGAGCGAAGCCACGCTGGATGCCATCGTCAGCTTGTTGCGTCCGGTAATTGGCAGTACCGAGGCCGATCCGGATGTGCATGAGCGGCTGTTTCGCAAGACCCTCAGGTTCATTGATGAAAACATTTGCAGTGAAGAATTGTGCCCGGAGCTGCTGGCTCGAGAAGTAGGCGTGTCGGTTCGAGGTTTGTACCGCATGTTCTCGAAGAAAGGTCTGGTCGTTGCCCAGTACATCAAGAACCGGCGCCTGGATTTTTGCGCCGAGTCTTTGCGCCACAATGGGGCGCAGCGCAAACTCTCGGCCTTGGGCTATTCCTGGGGTTTCTCTGACGCCAGCTATTTCTCCACGGCCTTCAAGGCCCGTTTTGGCGTATCGCCCGGCGAATACCGCAAGCGTTACCAGCACTGATTGCCTGCCCGTCACAAGCCTGTGCTGGCGTGACGGCAGCGCGCTTTGCTCATCGCTACCAGTTGTGTTGGCAGTGCGGCCAATACGACTGGCATGCAGGCAAAAATCCCTCCTCGGCCACTGCGATATAACTCGGCATGTCAAAAGCCAGCAGTGCGCCCTGCGTGGTCGACGGCTTGCCCATGGCAGCTGCCAACCAATCGGGTCGATCCAATGAACGACGAGGAATGAGTATGAGCAAAGTTGATGTACTGCCACAGGTCGCCACTTTTTTGCAGCGTCGCCATGGTTGCTTCATCGATGGCCAATGGGTTGTGCCTGAAGGCAGTACGTCGCCGGTATTGAACCCGGCGACCGGTGAAACCATCGCCCAGGTGGCCGACGCCAGCGCGGAGCTGGTCGAGCGTGCGGTGTTGTCGGCGCGCAAGGCACATGAAGCGCGGGTCTGGTCGGGTCTGCGTCCGGCCGATCGCGAGCGCATCCTGCTGCGTTTCACGGCGCTGGTGGAAGAGCACGGCGAGGAGTTGGCACAGCTGGAAACCCTGTGCCAGGGTAAATCGATCAACATGGCGCGGATGCTGGATGTCAATGCCACCGTCGAGTTCATGCGCTACATGTCCGGATGGGCGACCAAGATCGAAGGGCAGACCCTCGACGTGTCCATCCCGCTGCCGGAGGGCGCGCGCTACACGGCATTCGCTCGTCGTGAGCCAGTGGGTGTTGTCGCCGGCATCGTGCCGTGGAACTTCCCTTTGATGATCACTACCTGGAAGCTGATGCCGGCACTGGCCACCGGTTGCACCGTGGTGATCAAGCCGTCGCCGGAAACCCCGCTGACCGCCCTGCGCCTGGTCGAGCTCGCTCTCGAGGCGGGCATTCCTGCTGGCGTGTTCAACCTGGTGACCGGGGGTGGCAACGTTGGCCAGGCGCTCGCCTCGCACAAGAAGGTCGACAAGGTGTCGTTCACCGGCTCCACCGCCGTGGGCAAGATTGTCGGCGGCGTCGCCGTGCAGAACATGACCCGCTTCGCCCTCGAACTGGGTGGCAAGAACCCGATGATCATCCTCGCCGATGCCGACATCGACAAAGCCGTGCAAGGTGCATTGCTTGGCGGCCTGCTCAACAACGGCCAGGTGTGCGCGGCGGCCTCGCGCTTCTATGTGCACCGCTCGCGCTACGACGACTTCGTCGCCGGCCTTGCCGCTGCGGTGTCCGGCATGCCGATCGGTGCGGGCATGGATACTACCGCGGCGGTCAACCCGCTGGTGTCGCGCAAGCAACAGCAGAGCGTGCTCAAGCACATCGAGACGGCCAGGCAGGAAGGTGCCCGTGTGGTCACCGGGGGTGAGCCGGTCGACAGTGCCGGTTTCTACGTGCAGCCGACGGTGCTTGCCGATGTCGATCACAGCATGGCCGTGGCCCGCGCCGAAGTATTCGGTCCGGTACTCTCGGTGATTCCGTTCGACGACGAGGAGCAGGTCATTGCCATGGCCAATGACAGTGACTACGGCCTGGCTGCCAGCCTGTGGACCAACGACCTGACCAAGGCGATGAACCTGGTGCCACGCATCGAGGCGGGTACCGTGTGGGTCAACGCCCATGTGCTGCTCGACCCGAACATGCCGTTCGGTGGGGTCAAACAGTCGGGCATGGGGCGTGAGTTCGGCCGTAGCGTGGTCGAGGCCTATACGGAAATCAAGTCGGTGTGCATCGCTCACTGATCATTGTGTGCTCCTCTTGGCAGGCCTCTGGCCTGCCTTTTTTTTGGCTCTTCACGGAATTCCGGGGGCTAGGTTCCTTGGGCTTGGGCTTGGGCTTGGGCTTGGGCTTGGGTGTCGGGGTGGCGAGCTTATCCATTCCATGCAGCGACGCTGGCGGCCCCTTCCGCCTTTACGGCGGGTCCCTTTTGTCTTGGCAAAAGGAACCAAAACCGCTCGCTCCTGCATCCGGCCCTACGCTGCGCTCCGGGTTCCCTCGCTACGGTGTCTTCCAGGGGCTGCGCGGCCTACGACTTGCTTCGCCAAGTCTACGGCTCGCGTTCTTCGGCTACGCCGAAGGGTGCTACGCACCCGCCCCCTCCAGACACCTCCGCTCGGCCTCCTGAAGTCGCGAAGTTACGGGTGGCGCCTGTGCTGGCGCATCTTCGAAGGCAGATGTTGGCGCGGCCTGGCTGACGCCATCGCGGGGCAAGCCCGCTCCTACGGTTGCTCTTGATCTTCATGCGCGTCAGTTCAGGCGCTGCAGAATGCGACTTCAGGAGGCCGTATGTAGGAGCAAGCGGTTTTGCCTACTTTTCCCAAGAGAAAAGTAGGCCGCCGTAAAGGCGGAAGGGGCCGGCAGCGTCGCTGCATGGAATGGATAAGCCCGCAGACTCGACACCCAAGCCCAAGCCCAAGCCCAAGCCCAAGCCCAAGGAACCTAGTTCCCGGAATTCCGTGAAGAACCAAAAAAAAAGCCCCGCCAAAGTGACGGGGTTGAGGTACGAGCGTGGCAGCTCGAAAAGGGAGCCTGTCTCCCCCGGCAGAGGGAGACAGGGAACAGCATTACAGCAGCATGGTGCGGATGTCGGCCAGCAGGTCGCCCAGGCGCTTGGTGAAGCGCGCGGCAGCGGCGCCGTTGATCACGCGGTGATCGTAGGACAGCGACAGCGGCAGCATCAGTTTCGGCTGGAAGGCTTTGCCGTCCCAGACTGGCTGGATGGTGGCCTTGGAGACACCCAGGATCGCCACTTCCGGCGCGTTGACGATCGGCGTGAAGCCGGTGCCGCCAATGTGGCCGAGGCTGGAAATGGTGAAGCAGGCACCTTGCATGTCGTCAGCCGACAGCTTCTTGGTCCGGGCTTTTTCAGCCAGGGCCGCCGCTTCGCCAGCCAGTTGCAGCAGGCTCTTCTGGTCGACGTTCTTGATCACCGGTACCAGCAGGCCGTCAGGGGTATCGACCGCGAAGCCGACGTTGACGTACTTCTTGCGGATGATCGCCTTGCCGCTAGGGGCCAGCGAGCTGTTGAAGTCCGGCAGTTCCTTGAGCAGGTGGGCGCAGGCCTTGAGCAGCAGTGGCAGTACGGTCAGCTTGACGCCGGCCTTCTCCGCAACGGCTTTCTGCGCAACGCGGAAGGCTTCCAGCTCGGTGATGTCGGCCGAATCGAACTGGGTGACGTGCGGCACGTTCAGCCAGCTGCGATGCAGGTTGGTAGCACCCATCTGCATCAGGCGGGTCATCGGCACTTCTTCGATTTCGCCGAAACGGCTGAAGTCGACTTCCGGAATCGGCGGGATGCCTGCACCACCGGTTGCACCGGCGGCTGGAGCTTCCTTGGCCTTCTGCATCATGGCCTTGACGTAAACCTGCACGTCTTCCTTGAGGATGCGACCGTGCGGACCGGTGGCCGCTACTGCGCTCAGCTCGACACCGAACTCACGGGCCAGCTGACGCACGGCAGGACCGGCGTGAACCTTGGCGCCGTTGGTAGCTGCCGGGGCAGTAACCGCAGCAGCAACTGGAGCAGCCGGTGCAGGTGCCGCAGCCGGGGCGGCAGCAGGAGCGGCCGGCGCCGGAGCGGCAGCGGCAGGGGCTGGCGCGGCGGCAGGGGCAGCGCCTGCAACTTTCAGCTTGAGGATCAGGTCGCCGGTGCCGACTTCGTCATCCAGCTTGGCGATCACGGCTTCGACCACGCCCGCGGCTGGAGACGGGATCTCCATCGAGGCTTTGTCCGATTCCAGGGTGATCAGCGACTGGTCGGCTTCGACGGTGTCGCCGACCTTGACCAGTACTTCGATGATCTTGGCCTTGCCCGAGGAGCCGATGTCCGGAACGTGGATGTCCTGGACGCTGGCAGCAGCAGGGGCAGCAGCTGGCGCCGGAGCGGCCGCTGCAGCCGGAGCTGCGGCAGGCTTTTCTTCGGCGGCAGGCGCAGCGGCGGCTGGAGCCGCGGGTGCCGCGGCGGCACCCTCGACTTCCAGTTCCAGCAGCTCGTCGCCTTCTTTCAGGCGGTCGCCCAGCTTGACCTTCAGCGCCTTGATCACGCCGGCCTTGGGGGCCGGGATCTCCATGGAGGCCTTGTCGGACTCCAGGGTCAGCAGGCTCTGGTCGGCTTCGATGCGGTCGCCGACTTTGACGAACAGCTCAATGATTTCACCTTCACCGCTGCCGATGTCAGGTACGCGAATGAGTTCGCTCACTTAAAAATACTCCTCAGCAGTCCAGTGGGTTGCGCTTGTCCGGGTCGATGCCGAACTTGACGATGGCGTCGGCCACCACCTTCGGTTCGATCTCGCCACGGTCAGCCAGGGCTTCCAGGGCAGCCAGCACGACGAAGTGACGGTCGACTTCGAAGAAGTGACGCAGCTTCTTGCGGCTGTCGCTGCGACCGTAGCCATCGGTACCTAGGACTTTGAATTCTTTGCTCGGCACCCACTGACGGATCTGCTCGGCGAACAGCTTCATGTAGTCGGTGGAGGCGATGACCGGACCCTTGCGACCGTTCAGGCACTGCTCGACGTAGGTCTGCTGTGGCTTCTGGCCAGGCTTGAGGCGGTTGCTGCGCTCTACGGCCAGGCCGTCGCGACGCAGTTCGTTGAAGCTGGTGACGCTCCAGACGTCGGCGCCGACGTTGAACTCTTCACGCAGGATCTTCGCCGCTTCACGCACTTCGCGCAGGATGGTGCCGGAGCCCATCAGCTGGACGTGGTGCGCAGCTTCGCGGGTATCTTCCTCGAGCAGGTACATGCCCTTGATGATGCCTTCCTCGACACCGACCGGCATGGCTGGCTGCTGGTAGGATTCGTTCATCACGGTGATGTAGTAGAAGATGTCCTGTTGCTCTTCGGTCATCTTCTTCATGCCGTCCTGGATGATCACCGCCAGCTCGTAGCCGTAGGTCGGATCGTAGGTGCGGCAGTTCGGGATGGTACCGGCCATCATGTGGCTGTGACCGTCTTCGTGCTGCAGGCCTTCACCGTTGAGGGTGGTACGGCCGGCGGTACCGCCGATCAGGAAGCCGCGGGTACGGCTGTCGCCAGCGGCCCAGGCCAGGTCGCCGATACGCTGGAAGCCGAACATCGAGTAGAAGATGTAGAACGGCAGCATCGGCTGGTTGTGGCAGCTGTACGAGGTACCGGCAGCGATGAACGACGACATGGCGCCGGCTTCGTTGATGCCTTCCTCGAGGATCTGGCCCTTCTTGTCTTCGCGGTAGAACATCACCTGGTCTTTATCGACTGGCTCGTAGAGCTGGCCGACGGACGAGTAGATGCCCAGCTGGCGGAACATGCCTTCCATACCGAAGGTACGGGCTTCGTCCGGGATGATCGGGACGATGCGCTGGCCGATTTCCTTGTCCTTGACCAGTTGCGCGAGGATCCGCACGAAGGCCATGGTGGTGGAGATTTCGCGGTCGCCCGAGCCGTCCAGGATCGCCTTCAGGGTTTCCAGTGGCGGGGTCGGCACGCTGAAGCTCTTGGCGCGGCGCTGTGGCACGAAACCACCCAGGGCGGAACGGCGCTCGGCCAGGTAACGGGCTTCGGCGCTGCCTTCCTCAGGCTTGAAGAACGGCAGGTTCTCCAGCTCGTCGTCCTTGACCGGGATGTCGAAGCGGTCGCGGAACTGACGCAGGCTGTCGACGTCGACCTTCTTGGTGTTGTGCGCGGTGTTCTTGGCTTCGCCGGCACCGGTGCCATAACCCTTGATGGTCTTGGCCAGAATGACGGTCGGTTGCTCTTTGTGGTTGACCGCCTGGTGGTAGGCCGCATAGACCTTGTACGGGTCGTGGCCGCCACGGTTGAGCTTCCAGATCTCTTCGTCGGACAGGTCTTCGACCATGGCCTTGAGTTCCGGGGTGTTGAAGAAGTGCTCACGGACGAACGCGCCGTCCTTGGCCTTGTAGTTCTGGTACTCGCCGTCGATGACTTCGTCCATGCGACGCTGCAGGGCACCGTTGGTGTCCTTGGCGAACAGTGGGTCCCAGAAACGGCCCCAGACCACCTTGTTGACGTTCCAGCCACCGCCACGGAACACGCCTTCGAGTTCCTGGATGATCTTGCCGTTGCCGCGAACCGGGCCGTCGAGGCGCTGCAGGTTGCAGTTGATGACGAAGATCAGGTTGTCCAGCTTCTCGCGGCCGGCCAGGGCGATTGCACCCAGGGATTCCGGCTCGTCGCACTCGCCGTCGCCCATGAAGCACCAGACCTTCTGCTTGCCGGCCGGGATGAAGCCACGGGCTTCCAGGTACTTCATGAAGCGAGCCTGGTAGATCGCCTGGATCGGGCCCAGACCCATGGAAACGGTCGGGAACTGCCAGAAGTCAGGCATCAGCCAAGGGTGCGGGTAGCTCGACAGGCCCTTGCCATCGACTTCCTGACGGAAGTTGTTCATCTGGTCTTCGTTGATGCGGCCTTCCATGAAGGCGCGGGCGTAGACGCCAGGCGAGGCGTGGCCCTGGAAGAAGATCAGGTCGCCGCCGTGTTCTTCGGTCGGGGCCTGGAAGAAGTAGTTGAAGCCGATGTCATACAGGGTGGCGCTGGAGGCGAAGCTCGAAATGTGGCCGCCCAGGTCCGAGTCTTTCAGGTTGGTGCGCATGACCATCGCCAGCGCGTTCCAACGCACCATCGAGCGAATGCGGCGTTCCATGAACAGGTCGCCAGGCATGCGTGCTTCGTGGGTGACAGGGATGGTGTTGCGGTATGGCGTGGTGATGGCATATGGCAGCTGGGAGCCACTACGGGTGGCCAGCTCGCCCATACGGGTCATCAGATAGTGAGCGCGGTCTTCGCCTTCTTTGTCGAGAACCGACTCCAGGGCGTCCAGCCATTCCTGGGTTTCGACGGGATCGAGGTCTTGCATGGCTTGCTCCAGGGCGGAAAGGCTTCCAGAATCGGTTGCCTGAGTTTGCGACTGGCCTTTTGGGCAGACGACATGAAATTCTTGGATTACCGGAGAGTGTACCGGCGTTGTGTAGTTTTACTACAAATGAATCACCATTTCATGCTTTTGAAGTGAAAAGACAGTAGTAAAACTACACAAAAATGGCTCGTGGCCTCTGTTCGGGTTGTGGGAAAAAACGATACCGGTGGTTAAAAACCAGTCAAGAAAAGGTTTGCTGCGATGGTTACTGCCAGAAAATCAGAATTTTCAGCTATTTCTAACTTTTGTATGACAGTCCAACCGTGGCGGGTGGGAGCGGGCTTGCCCCGCGATCGCTTTTGCCAGGGGAATCGCATCGCGGGGCAAGCCCGCTCCCACAACCGCCAATCTTTTCTCGCCGATCAAGGATAGACCATGAGCCTGCCTCTGCTGGTTGAACTGCCCGCCACCCTTGCACCGTTGGTCAGCCGCAACGAGCACGCGTTTCGCACAGCGCTTGCCCAGCACACGGCTTTAACGGTCGACGACTGGAGCGATGAACGCTGGGCGCAATTCGCCCGGGTCACCGTGGCCAGCGACTATGTCCTTGAGCAGGTGGTGCGCGACCCGGCCATGCTGGTCGAGCTGGCCGGCAGCGGCGAACTCGACCGCAGCTTCGCTGCCGGCGAGCTCTGCGCCCAGATCGCCGCCGCCACCCAGGCGGCCGAAAGCGAAGACGCGCTGGCGCGCAACCTGCGCCGCCAGCGCAACCGCCAGCAGGTGCGGATCATCTGGCGCGACCTGAACCGCCAGGCCGACCTGGTGCAGAGCTGCCGCGACCTGTCGGACCTCGCCGACGCCTGTATCGACCAGGCCTACCAGTGGCTCTACCCGCGTCATTGCCAGCAGTTCGGCACACCCATCGGCCACCGCAGCGGCCAGCCACAGCACATGGTGGTGCTGGGCATGGGCAAACTCGGCGCCGTGGAGCTGAACCTGTCGTCGGACATCGACCTGATCTTCGCCTTCCCCGAAGGCGGCGAGACCGAAGGGGTCAAGCGCTCGCTGGACAACCAGGAGTTCTTCACCCGCCTGGGCCAGCGCCTGATCAAGGCCCTGGACCCGATCACCGTCGACGGCTTCGTGTTCCGCGTCGACATGCGCCTGCGCCCGTATGGCTCGTCCGGCGCACTGGTGCTCAGCTTCAATGCCCTGGAGCAGTACTACCAGGACCAGGGCCGCGACTGGGAACGCTACGCGATGATCAAGGCGCGGGTGGTGGCGGGCGACCAGGTCGCCGGGGCGCAGTTGCTGGAGATGCTGCGACCCTTCGTCTATCGCCGCTACCTGGACTTCTCGGCCATCGAAGCGCTGCGCACCATGAAGCAGTTGATCCAGCAGGAAGTGCGGCGCAAGGGCATGGCCGACAATATCAAGCTGGGTGCCGGTGGCATTCGCGAAGTCGAGTTCATCGCCCAGGCGTTCCAGCTGATCCACGGTGGTCGCGACCTGAGCCTGCAGCAGCGACCCTTGCTCAAGGTGCTGGCGACCCTGGAAGGCCAGGGTTTCCTGCCGCCGGCAGTGGTCGCCGAACTGCGCGAGGGCTACGAGTTCCTGCGTTACACCGAGCACGCCATCCAGGCCATCGCCGACCGCCAGACCCAGATGCTGCCGGACGACGAGCGGGACCGCGCGCGCATCGCCTTCATGCTCGGCTTTGCCGACTGGCCGGCATTCCACGCCCAACTGATGCACTGGCGCGGCCGTATCGACTGGCACTTCCGCCAGGTGATCGCCGATCCGGACGAAGACGATGAAGAGGGCGAAGTGATTGTCGGCGGCGAATGGCTGCCGCTCTGGGAAGAAGCCCAGGACGAAGACGCCGCCTGCCGCCAGCTGCAGGACGCCGGCTTTACCGACCCGGGCAAGGCACTCAGGCAACTGGCCGGGCTGCGCAGCAGCCCGCAGTTGCGGGCCATGCAGCGCCTGGGGCGTGAGCGTCTGGATGCCTTTATTCCACGCCTGCTGGCCCAGGCGGTGGAGCATGCCGATCCGGACCTGGTGCTGGAGCGGGTATTGCCGCTGGTCGAGGCGGTGGCCCGGCGTTCGGCCTATCTGGTGCTGCTCACCGAGAACCCAGGGGCGCTGCGTCGGCTGTTGACCCTGTGCGCCGCCAGTCCCTGGATCGCCGAGCAGATCACCCGCTTCCCGCTGCTGCTCGATGAGCTGCTCAACGAGGGGCGTCTGTTCAGCCCGCCCAAGGCGCCGGAACTGGCCGCCGAGCTGCGCGAGCGACTGACGCGGATTCCCGAGGACGATCTGGAACAGCAGATGGAAGCCCTGCGGCACTTCAAGCTGGCGCACAGCCTGCGGGTGGCCGCCTCGGAGATCGCCGGCAACCTGCCGTTGATGAAGGTCAGCGATTACCTGACCTGGCTGGCCGAAGCCATCCTCAACCAGGTGCTGGCCCTGGCCTGGCGCCAGACCGTGACCCGTCACGGCCAGCCCAAGCGCAGCGACGGCAGCCTGTGTGACCCGGGCTTCATTATTGTCGGCTACGGCAAGGTCGGCGGCATCGAGCTGGGCCACGGATCGGACCTGGACCTGGTGTTCATCCATGATGGCGACCCGCAGGCCGAAACCGACGGCGCCAAGCCCATCGACAGCGCCCAGTTCTTCACCCGCCTGGGGCAGCGGATCATTCACCTGCTGGCCACCCAGACCAACTCCGGGCAGCTCTACGACGTGGACATGCGCCTGCGTCCCTCCGGCGCTTCGGGCTTGCTGGTCAGCTCCCTGGGTGCATTCGAGCGCTATCAGCAGAACGAAGCCTGGACCTGGGAACACCAGGCCCTGGTACGCGCCCGGGTGCTGGTGGGTTGCCCGCAGGTGGGCGCCGCCTTCGAGGCGGTGCGTGCGCGGATTCTCGGGCAGGCGCGCGACCTGCCGAAACTGCAGGCGGAAGTCAGCGAGATGCGCGCCAAGATGCGCGACAACCTGGGGACCAAGGCCACGGCGGCCGGCACCGGCGCCAATGCCTTCGACACCGGCGTGCCCTTCGATATCAAGCAAGATGCCGGTGGTATCGTCGATATCGAATTTATGGTGCAATACGCCGCTTTGGCCTGGTCTCACGACCATCCGGAACTGCTGCGCTGGACCGATAACATCCGCATCCTCGAAGAGCTCGAGCAGGCCGGGCTGATGCCCGCCAGCGACGCGGTACTGCTGCGCGAGGTGTACAAGGCGTTCCGTTCGGCCGCGCACCGCCAGGCCCTGCAGAAACAGGCCGGGGTGATCGATGCCGGGCAGTTCGTGCAGGAGCGCGGCGAAGTACGGCGGATCTGGTCCGAACTGGGCCTGACGTGAGCGGTTGAACCAGGCGAATCAGGCGGCAGGAAGCCTGCCTTGACCACAGTACAGCCCGAGTGGCGTACACTGGTCCATCTATAGCCTGAATATAAAGAAGGGAGGCCAGGCTGTTCGCGGACAGGCTGCAGCCTCCCTGATCGTTTCTGGATAAAGCATGAGAATTTTGATCATTGGCCCCAGCTGGGTGGGCGACATGGTAATGGCGCAGACCCTGTTCCAGTGCCTGAAGCAACAGCACCCGGCGTGCGTGATCGACGTGCTGGCCCCCGAGTGGAGCCGGCCGATCCTTGAGCGCATGCCTGAAGTCCGCCAGGCCTTGAGCTTTCCGCTCGGCCACGGCGCGCTGGAACTGGCGACCCGTCGACGCATCGGCAAATCCCTGGCCGGCCAGTACGACCAGGCGATCCTGCTGCCCAACTCGCTGAAATCGGCACTGGTGCCGTTCTTCGCCGGCATCCCCAAGCGTACCGGCTGGCGCGGCGAGCTGCGCTTCGGCCTGCTCAATGATGTGCGCAAGCTCGACAAGGCCCGCTACCCGCTGATGATCGAACGCTTCATGGCCCTGGCCTACCCGGACGGTACCGAGCTGCCCAAGCCGTACCCGCGGCCAAGCCTGCAGATCGAAACGACCAGTCGTGACGCCGCCCTGGCCAAGTTCGGCTTGAGCCTGGACCGCCCGGTACTGGCGCTGTGCCCGGGCGCCGAGTTCGGCGAGGCCAAGCGCTGGCCGTCGGAGCATTACGCCAAGGTTGCCGAAGTCAAGATCCGTGAAGGCTGGCAGGTCTGGCTGTTCGGTTCGAAGAACGATCACGCCGTGGGCGAGTCGATTCGTGATCGGCTGATCCCCGGCTTGCGCGAAGAGTCCTATAACCTCAGCGGTGAAACGTCGCTGGCCGAGGCCATCGACCTGATGTCGTGCAGCGACGCGGTGGTGTCCAACGATTCGGGCCTGATGCACGTTGCTGCGGCGTTGAACCGCCCGCTGGTGGCGGTCTACGGTTCGACCTCGCCGGGCTTCACCCCGCCGCTGGCCGACCAGGTCGAGGTGGTGCGCCTGGGGCTCGAGTGCAGCCCGTGCTTCGACCGCACCTGCCGCTTCGGTCATTACAACTGCCTGCGCCAGCTTGAACCCGATGCCGTGGTGGCCGCGTTGCAGCGCCTGAACGGCCCGACCCTGATCGATGTCATGGCCGAGGTCGACTAAGTGCGGGTATTGCTGATCAAGACGTCGTCCCTGGGCGATGTGATTCATGCGCTGCCGGCGCTGACCGATGCCGCCCGGGCGATTCCCGGCATCCGCTTCGACTGGGTGGTCGAGGAAGGCTTCGCCGAGATCCCCAGCTGGCACCCGGCGGTGGACAAGGTTATCCCGGTGGCGATCCGCCGTTGGCGCAAGAACCTCTGGCAGACCTTCAAGAATGGCGAATGGCGCCAGTTCAAGCAGCGCCTGCGCGAGACCAAGTACGACCTGGTGATCGACGCCCAGGGCCTGGTCAAGTCGGCCTGGCTGACCCGCTACGTCAAGGCACCGGTGGCCGGTCTGGACCGCTATTCGGCCCGTGAGGGGCTGTCCAGCCGTTTCTATGACCGGCGTTTTTCGGTGCAGCGCGGGCAACACGCGGTGGAGCGGGTGCGCCAGTTGTTCGGCCTGGCCCTGGGCTACGACCTGCCGGCTGGCCTGGGCGACTACGGCCTGGACCTCAATCGCCTGCAATTGCCACCGGCGGCGCCCTTCGTGGTGTTCCTGCATGGCACCACCTGGGCGACCAAGCACTGGCCCGAGGCCTACTGGCGCCAATTGGCCGAGCGCCTGGGCCAGCAGGGGCTTGAGGTGCGCCTGCCGTGGGGCAACCCGGCCGAGCAGGCCCGCGCCGAGCGCATCGCCAAGGGCTTGAATAACTGCCAGGTACTGCCCAAGTTAAACCTGGCAGGTGTTGCCCGCGTACTGGCGGCCGCCAAGGCCTGCGTGGCGGTGGATACCGGCCTTGGCCACCTGGCGGCAGCCCTGGATGTGCCGACCCTGTCGCTGTTCGGCCCGACCAACCCGGGGCTGACCGGGGCCTACGGCAAATCCCAGGTGCACCTGGCCAGCGATTTCGCCTGCGCCCCGTGCCTGCAGAAAAAATGCACTTATAAACCGAGCGCTGACGATCAGCGCCGGTTCGATCTCAAACGCGAGTGGCCGTTGTGCTTCACTCGCCTGAATCCCGAGCGTGTGGCGAGCCAATTGCGCGCGTTGCTGCTGGCTGAGGATGTTCGTTGATGCAACTGGCTTTTGTTCTGTACAAGTATTTTCCCTTCGGTGGCCTGCAGCGTGACTTCATGCGCATCGCCCTGGAGTGCCAGCGCCGTGGCCACCAGATCCGCGTCTATACCCTGATCTGGGAAGGCGACGTGCCTGAAGGCTTCGAGGTGCTGGTGGCGCCGGTCAAGGCGCTGTTCAACCATCGACGCAACGAGAAACTCAGCGCCTGGATGGAGGCGGACCTGGCCAAGCGCCCGGTGGACCGCTTGATCGGCTTCAACAAGATGCCCGGGCTGGACGTCTACTACGCTGCCGACGGCTGCTTCGAAGACAAGGCGCAGAACCTGCGCAACTCGCTGTACCGGCGCTGGGGCCGCTACCGGCACTTCGCCGAGTACGAACGGGCGGTGTTCGCCAAGGACGCCAAGACCGAGGTCCTGATGATCTCCGAAGTCCAGCAACCGCTGTTCATCAAGCATTACGACACGCCGATCGAGCGCTTCCACCTGTTGCCACCGGGCATCAGCCAGGATCGCCGGGCACCGGCCAATGCCGCGCAAATCCGCGCCGAGTTCCGTCGCGAGTTCGACCTCAAGGACGATCAGCTGCTGATGGTGCAGATCGGTTCCGGGTTCAAGACCAAGGGCGTGGATCGCACCCTCAAGGCCCTGGCGGCCTTGCCTTCGGCCTTGCGCAAGCGCACCCGGCTGATGGTCATCGGCCAGGACGATCCCAAGGTGTTCCAGCTGCAAAGCGCGACCCTGGGCCTGACCGATCAGGTGCAGTTCCTCAAGGGGCGCAGCGATATCCCGCGCTTCCTGCTCGGCGCCGACCTGTTGATCCACCCGGCCTACAACGAGAACACCGGTACGGTGCTGCTCGAAGCGCTGGTGGCCGGTCTGCCGGTGCTGGTCTCGGCGGTCTGCGGCTATGCCCATTACATCGCCGAGGCCGACAGCGGCCTGGTGCTCGACGAGCCGTTCGAGCAGGAGCAGCTCAACCGCTACCTGCAGCGCATGCTCGAAGACGATGCGGCCCGTGGCGCCTGGTCGGGCAACGGCCTGGCCTTCGCCGAAACCGCCGACCTCTACAGCATGCCCGAGCATGCCGCCGATGTGATCCTGGCCCCGGAGCGCCCATGAAACTGATACTGGCCGAGCCGTTCAAGCGCCTGTGGGCCGGGCACGATGCCTTCGATGCCGTGGAGGGCCTGCAAGGGCAGGTGTACCGCGAGCTGGAAGGACGTCGCACCCTGCGTACCGAAGTCGAGGGACGCGGCTATTTCGTCAAGATCCACCGCGGCATCGGCTGGGGCGAGATCTTCAAGAACCTGTTCACCGCCAAGTTGCCGGTGCTCGGTGCCGGCCAGGAGTGGCAGGCGATCCAGCGCCTGCACCAGGTCGGCGTGCCGACCATGACCGCCGTCGCCTATGGCGAGCGTGGCAGCAACCCGGCGCAGCAGCACTCGTTCATCGTCACCGAGGAACTGGCGCCGACCATCAGCCTGGAAGACTACAGCATCGACTGGGTCAAGCAGCCGCCGGTGCCACGCCTCAAGCGTGCGCTGATCGCCGAGGTGGCGCGCATGACCGGCATGATGCACCGCGCCGGGGTCAATCACCGCGACTGCTATATCTGCCACTTCCTGCTGCACACCGATCGGGAAGTGACGGCCGATGACTTCAAGCTGTCGGTCATCGACCTGCACCGCGCCCAGACCCGTGCGAGCATCTCCCGGCGCTGGCGCAACAAGGACCTGGCGGCGCTGTATTTTTCGGCACTGGACATCGGCCTGACCCGGCGCGACAAGTTGCGCTTCCTGCGCGGCTACTTCCAGCAGCCGCTGCGCCGCATCCTGGCCGAGGAAGCCACGCTGCTGCGCTGGCTGGAAGGCAAGGCGCGCAAGCTCTATGCGCGTAAACAGCGATACGGGGACGCGCTCTGATGGCGGGGTGGACACTGGCGCCCGGTTACCAGGCACTGGCCGCGGACTTTGGCAGCCTCGAGGCGGTCTTCGCCCTCAAGGGCGAGCGCCTGACCCACGACCCGCTGAGTGAAGTGATCCGCGTCGAGCGCGACGGGGTCAACTATTACGTCAAACGCTACATCGGTGCCGGCAAAGGCCTGCGCCGCTACCTGGGGCGCCCGCGGATCAAGGCCGAATGGCAGAACCTCAAGCAGTTCGCCAAGTGGGACATTCCCACCGCCGAGGTGGTGGCCTGGGGCCTGGAGCGCAAGGGCCTGGCGTTTGGCCGCGGGGCGATGATCACCCGCGAGCTGCCGCGTACCGAAGACCTCTCGGCCCTGGCCGAGCGCAAGGATCCACGCCTGGCCGATCGCGGCTGGGTCGACCGCATCAGCCGCCAGCTCGCCCGGCATACCCGGATGATGCACGATCACCATTTCACCCATAACGACCTGAAATGGCGCAACCTGCTGGTGGATGACCGGGCCATGTTGTTCTTCATCGATTGCCCGACCGGTGATTTCTGGCGCAGCTTCATGCTGCGCTACCGCATCACCAAGGACCTGGCATGCCTGGACAAAGTGGCCAAGTATCACTTGTCGGCCACCCAGCGGCTGCGCTTCTACCTGCAGTACCGCAGGCGCGAACGCCTGAATGCGTCGGACAAGCGCCGCATCCGGCATATCGTGACGTTTTTCGAGGGACGCGAATGACAGATTTTCTCGCCAGTGCCGACATGGCACTGCTTGAGCGCCATGGACTGAACGGTTTCGACCAGCTCTGGGCGCTGCAACTCGATGCGGTGGACGAGCCCAACACCGGCCGTGGCGGCTGGAGCAGCGTCTATCGCCTGGAGCTCGAAGGCAAGGGCTACTACCTCAAGCGCCAGAGCGACTACCTGACGCGCACCCTGCACCGGCCGTTCGGCGAGCCGACCTTCGCCCGCGAGTTCCGCAACATCAGCCGCTACCAGAAGCTCGGGATCCCGGCCTTGCAGGCGGTCTACTACGGCGAGCGCAAGGTCGATGGCGAACACCGGGCGATCCTGATGACCCGCGCCCTGGATGACTGGAACGACCTGGACAGCCTGCTCGGGCAGTGGCCGCAGCTCAGAATCGGCCAGCGCCAGGGCATCCTGCGCGCCTGTGGCCTGCTGGCGCGTACGCTGCACCGCGCACGCCAGGTGCACGGCTGTTTCTACCCCAAGCATATTTTCCTGCGCGCCCGCAGCGATGGCTGGCAGGCGCAACTGATCGACCTGGAGAAGACCCGGCCGCTGTGGCTGGGCATGCGCGACCGGCTCAAGGACCTTGAGCCGCTGTTGCGTCGCGCACCGGTCTGGAGCGAAGCTGAAGTGCGCGTGCTGCTGTCGTCCTACCTGGACCAGCCCGCCGACAGCCCGTTGGTCGATACCTGGCTGCAGCGCCTGACGCGCCGCCGCCGTGAGAAAGAGGCTCGCTGATGCGTTTGTCCGAACTCAAGGAAGCCGGGCGCCACCCGGACCTGCCGCTGAACATCGGCCTGGCCGACGCCGCCGGCACTGCCGAGCTGCAGTTGCTCACCTTGCTGCGCGTGCTGCCCGGGCAGCGTTACGTGGGCGCCGGCATCTGGCGCGGCAAACCGGTGCTGGCCAAGTTGCTGGTGGGCAACAGTGCCGCCCGGCATTTCCAGCGTGAGCTCGACGGTGCGCGCCTGCTGGCGGCGCAAGGGCTGACCACGCCGTTGCTGCTGGCCGATGGCTTGCGCGAGGGCGAGGGTGGCTGGCTGTTGTTCGAGTTTCTCGAAGACGCCCAGAGCCTGGCCGACGCCTGGGCTGATGTCGAAGCCTTGAAGCCATTGGCCGATGAGCAAACGCTGGTGCTCGGCGAAGCCCTGGCGGCCGTGGCGCAGATGCATGCCAAGGGCCTGTGGCAGGAAGACCTGCACCTGGACAACCTGCTGCGTCATGGCGGCCAGCTGTACCTGATCGACGGTGCCGGGATCAAGGCCGAAACCCCGGGCAAGCCGCTGTCGCGCCCGCAGGTGCTGCAGAACCTCGGCGTGCTGTTCGCCCAGTTGCCCAAGCGCCTGGAGCCCTTCATCGAAGAGCTGCTGGTGTATTACCTGCTGGCCAACGCCGAACATGCCCTGCCGCTGGAAGCGCTGCAGAAGCAGGTCGACAAGGTGCGCAGTTGGCGCCAGAAGGATTACCTGGAAAAGGCCGGGCGCGAGTGCACGCTGTTCAGCGTCGAGCGAGGCCCGTCCGGCCTGCGCTCGATCCGTCGCCCGGAACTTGCGGCCATGCTGCCGGTGCTGGAGCAGGCCGATACGCTGATCGACCAGGGCCACCTGTACAAGACCGGTGGCGCGGCCAGTGTTGCGCGGGTCGAGGTGGACGGTCGGCCGCTGGTGCTCAAACGCTACAACATCAAGAACACCGCCCACTGGTTCAAGCGCTTCTGGCGCCCGAGCCGGGCCTGGCATTCATGGATCGAAGGGCATCGCCTGGAGTTCCTCGGCATCGCCACGCCCAAGCCGCTGGCGGTCCAGGAACTGCGTTTCATGGGCCTGCGCAGCCGCGCCTACCTGGTCACCGAGTATGCCGATGGGCCAGACCTGCTGGAGTGCTTTGCACCCTATGTTGCCTCGGGCGAGGTGCCGGATGAACAGCTGCAGGCGCTGCAGCATTTGTTGGGGCAGTTGATTCATGAGCGCATCAGCCATGGCGACATGAAGGGCCACAACCTGTTCTGGCAGGATGGCCAGTGGTCGCTGATCGATCTGGATGCGATGTGTCAGCACGCCACCCAGCTCAGTTTCGCCCCGGCCTTTGCCCGTGACCGGGCGCGCCTGCTGCGCAACTGGCCGAGTGACAGTGCGCTGCACAAGCGTCTGGATGAGTGCCTGCCTAAGCTGGCTGATTGATAGGGCCTCATCGCGGGGCAAGCCCGCTCCCACAGCACTGAACTGCACCCCAGAAAGTGGACAGTTCACACAGTGGGAGCGGGCTTGCCCCGCGATGGCTATCTGAAGAACCCCCGCACCCCGTACCAGGCCGGCATCCCCAGCCCTACCCAGGCCAGTGCATCCCAGCCACCATCACCCAGCAGCGCGGCAAACAGCCCCAGCGCCCCGAGCAGGGCGATGAGGCCAGGCTGGGCGAACACCGCCCACAGGCTCGACGACTGACGCTTCATCCCGCCATCTCCGTCCGTGCTGCCGCAACCGTCGCCACCGCGCGACGCCGTACCACCCACAGGTACACACCACTGCCCAGCACGATGATGGTCAGCACATCCAGCACCGCCCAGAGGATCTGCATCGGTCGGCCGCCGTAGTCGCCAAAGTGCAGCGGTTGCGACAGGCCCATGGCGTCCATGTACCAGGGGCGATCGCCGATGGCGGTGACTTTCAGGGTGCTGGCATCGATCAGAACTGGTGTCAGCAGGTGAGCGGTCAGGTGGGTACTGCCTTTCATGAACACCGCGTAGTGGTGCTCACTGGAGAAGCGTGTGCCGGGGAAGGCAATGAAATCCGGTTGCATGCCCGGCGCGGCTTCGGCGGCGATGTCCAGCACCCGGCTGACCGGCGCCAGCTCGGTCAGCGGCGGCGCATCGCGGTAGGGCGCGACCATCGCCGCCAGGCTCTCGTTGCGCCAGGCAGCGATCACCAGGTCCGACAGGGCGCTGATCACCCCGGTGACGCCCACCACCAGGGCCCAGGTCAGGGTGACGATGCCGATCAGGTTGTGCAGGTCGAGCCAGCGCAGCCGCGCGGATTTGTCATGGCGTACCGTGGCGAACTTCAGGCGGCGCATGAACGGGGCATAGAGCACCACGCCGGAGATGATCGCCACCACGAACAGCAGGCCCATGAACGCCAGCAGCAGCTTGCCGGGCAGGCCGGCGAACATGTCCACGTGCAGGCGCAGCATGGTCATCATCAAGCCGCCGTTGGCCGAGGGCATTTCCACCACATCGCCGGTACGGGCGTCGAGCATGAAGGTGTGCGATGAGTTCGGTTCGGTGCCGGCGGTGGCCGCCATGATCGTCACCACGCCGTTGCTGTCATCCTCGTCCCAGCCGAAGTACTGCATCACTTCGCCGGGGCGGTGGGCCTGGGCCTTGAGCACCAGTTCCTGCAAGTCCAGCTTCGGGGTATCGGCCGGCATTTCCTTGAGCTGTGGCGCATCGCCCAGCAAGTGGTCGATCTCGTGGTGAAAGATCAGCGGCAAACCGGTCAGCGCCAACATCAGCAGGAACAGGGTGCAGATCAGGCTGGTCCAGGTGTGGACCGAGGACCAGCGGCGTATGGTTGAGCTTTTCATTGCATTTTATTTCTCGGCTTTCAGAAAAACCAAAGCCGTCCCCGCTGGGACGGCCTGGTCATCACGCGTACAGAGTCAGGCCATCACCACTTGTAGGTGGCGCTGGCGACAACGCTGCGCAGGTCGCCGTAGTAGCAGTAGAACCCGTCGCAGGTGGAGATGTAGTCCTTGTTGAACACGTTGTTGGCGTTGACGGCCAGCGATGCGCCTTTGAGGCTGTTATCCAGGCGGCCCAGGTCGTAGTGCACGGCGGCATCGAACACGGTGTAGGCATCGGCCTTGCCCAGTTCGGAGTTGGCCTGGTCGCCATAGGTGTTGCCGGTGTAGCGCGCGCCGCCGCCGATACCGAAGCCGTCCAGCACGCCGTCGTGCCAGGTGTAGTCGGCCCACAGCGAGGCTTGCTGGTTCGGCATCAGTTGCAGGCGGTTGCCCTTGAACTCGCCATCCTGCACTTCGGACTTGGCCAGGGTGTAGGCCGCGATCACTTTCAGGTTCTCGGTAACGTCGGATACGGCTTCAAGCTCCAGGCCGTGGACTTTCACTTCCCCGGTCTGGCTGGTGACGGTGACATTGCCGACGTTGTTGGTGACCGAGACGTTTTTCTGGGTCAGGTCATACACCGCAGCTGTCAGCAGGGTGCTGGAGCCTGGCGGCTGGTACTTGATGCCCAGTTCCCATTGCTCGCCTTCGGTCGGCTTGAACGACTGCTCCGGATCCGCGGTGGCGTTGCTGGTCGGCTGGAACGACTCGGCGTAGGACAGGTAAGGCACGAAGCCCGAGTCGAAGACATAGCTGATCGCCGCATTGCCGCTGAAATTGGTGTCGCGCTCGGTGTTGGTGGCATCGCCCTTGTTGAAGAACTTGGTACCGGTATGCACCCAGTCTTCACGCCCGCCCAGGGTCAGGCGCCAGTTGTCGAGGGCCATCTGGTCCTGGACGTAGAGGCCGGTCTGACGGGTTTTCTGGTTGTAGTCGTAGAAGGCGTCGGAGCGTGGCGGACGGGTGATCGGCAAGCCGTATTCCGGGTGATTGACGTTGATGTCCGGTGCGCTGCCGAAGATCGACAGGTAGTTGGTGTTGCTGCGCTGGTGATCCAGGCCGAGCAACAGGGTGTGGCTGATGGCGCCGGTGGCGAAGTCGGCCTGGAAGTTGTTGTCGACCGCGAACTGGCTGATGTCTTCGTCGACGTTGGTGGTCCCGCGGCCGGTGTTGCCGTCGTCGTCGACGACAAAGCCGAAGTCTGCAAACTCGGGAATGTAGCTGTTGACGGTAATGGTCTGGAACTCAAGGTCCGACTTGGTGTAGCGCAGGTTCTGACGGAATTGCCAGACATCGTTGATGCGATGTTCGAAGGCGTATCCCAGCGCGTAGTAGGTGCGGTCGTAGAACTCGTAGTTCGGGTCACCCAGGTTCTTGTGGTGGGAGATGTCGCCGAACGGCATGTCGATCTTGGTGCCCTGGATCGGGCGGAACTGACTGGTGACGCCGGTATCGTCGCGGGTGAATTGCGACAGGAAGGTCAGCGTGGTGTCTTCGTCGATGTTCCAGGTCAGGCTTGGGGCGATGTTGTAGCGCTTGTCGTCGATGTGATCGATCTGGGTGCCGCCATCGCGCACCACGCCACTGAGGCTGTAGAGGAACTGGCCTTCATCATCGATCTTGCCGGTGCTGGCAAAGTTGATTTGCCGGTGGTTGTCGCTGCCGTACTGAAGCTGGACTTCATTACTGCTTTCGGCCTGCGGGCGACGGCTGACCATGTCCAGCAGGCCACCCGGTGGCGTCTGGCCGTACACCGAGGAGGCCGGGCCGCGCAGCAGTGCGAGCCGGTCCAGGTTCCAGGTCTCGGCTTTCGGGTTGGCGTACACGCCCTTGGGCAGCGGCAGGCCATCGAGGAACTGGGTCGGCTCGAAGCCGCGCACGCGCATCCAGTCAAAACGCGTGTCGCTGCCGAAGCTGGCGGAGACGATACCCGGCATGTAGCGCACGGCGTCATCGAGGCTGTGCACGCTGCGATCATCCATCTGCTCGCGGGTGGCCACGGAAATGGAGCGTGGTACTTCGACCAGTGCGGTATCGGTCTTGGTGCCCACTGCCGTGCGCTTGGCGACATAACCTTCGACCGGACCCCAGGCGCTTTCCAGATCGCCTTCGGCACGAATGTCGGTCACCGGCAATGACATCGCCCCCTCGGGCGCGGCGACCACGGTGAAGGTTCCGGCGCCACTTTGCTGCAACTGCACGCCGGTGCCACGCAGGGCGGCCTGCAGGGCGTCGATGCCGCTGTATTGCCCGTTGACCGGTGCCGAGGTGCGCCCCTGGATCACGCTCGGGTCCAGGGCCAGGGCGATGCCGGCCTGGCTGGCGATCTGGTTCAGGGTGGTGGACAGCGGCGCGGCAGGCAGGTTGTAGCTGCGCAGGCTGGCGGACTGCTCGGCGGCAATCAGCGGGCTGCTCGCCAGCGGCACGGACAGGGCAATGGCCATGGCCAGCAAGCTGGGGCGCAGGAGGGTTTCAAAAGCGCGGGTCATGCAGCGGCTCCTCGACGGATAAGTGCTAACTAGCTTCCTTGCCGAGCGAGAGAGAAAAAGTGACAGGGGTTAGTGAAAATTATTTCGATTTTGATTGTAGGTGCGACTGCGGTGCAGCCAATCGCAGGCTTCGCCAGCTCCCACCCGGTGTGTGCTGACCCTGTGGGAGCTGGCGAAGCCTGCGATAAGGCCCTCAAGGCTTGTCGTGTTTGGCCACCACCGATACCCACCAGGGCGTGTGCTGCTCGATCTGCACCGGCAGGGTCGGCAGCAGGGAGGTCAGGGCCAGGTCGGTGTTGTTGAGCGGGAAGCTGCCGGTAATGCGCAGGTTCGCCACTTCCGGCGCCACCCCCAGGTAGCCGCTGCGGTAACGGCCCAGTTCATCGACCAGCTCGCTCAGGCGCACGTTGTCGACCACCAGCATGCCGCGGGTCCAGGCATCGACGCCCAGGGGCAGGCCGGCAATGGTGCCGAGCCGGTCGTGGTTCATCAGCACCTGCTGGCCTTCGTGGAGAATCTGTTCGTCGCCGCTGTCCTGGGGCCTGGCCGCCACCGCCGATTGCAGCACGCTCAGGCGGGTGCCTTGCGCTTCCATGCGCACCAGGAAACGGGTACCCAGGGCACGCAAGCGGCCGTCTTCGGTGGCGACAATGAACGGGCGATCGTCCTTGTGCCCGGTCTCGATGGAAATCTCGCCTTCGTGCAGCACGATCAGGCGTTCCTTTTCATCGAAGCGGATGTCCACCGCCGAATGGGTGTTGAGGCTGATCAGGGTGCCGTCGCTCAGGCGCAGGCTGCGTTGCTCGCCGGTGCCGGTGCGCTGGTCGGCGAGCCAATAGCCCAGCGACTGGTAGGCGCTGACCCAGCTGAGCAGGCCGGCCACCAGCACCAGGCTGGCCAGGCCGCTGCCCACCCGGCGCACGCGCTGGCGCATGTCCGCGCGCGATTGCAGCAGGGCCTGGCGCGCGGGGCCGGCGGCGGCGCTGAAGCGCTGGTCGAGCATGTGCAGCTGTATCCAGGCGCGCGCGTGTTCCTCATCGGCGGCGTGCCAGCGGGCGAATTCGGCGCGCTCCTCGGCACTGCCAGTGCCCGAATCCAGGCACAGTTGCCAGGCGATCGCGGCGTCCAGGACCCGGGCACTGACCGGCTTGCTGTTCATGTAGGCTCTCCGTACAGGGCGATGTAGCACTGACGCATGCCCTGGGCCAGGTACTGGCGTACCCGGGAAACGGAAACCCCCAGACGTTCGGCAATCTCGGCATGGTTCAGGCCATCGAGGCGATTGTACAGGAAGGCTGCACGGGCCTTGCTCGATAACTTGCCCAGCAGGCGGTCGATGGCCTTGAGGTCTTCGAGGATCAGGTGCTGTTCTTCAGGGGAGGGCTGTTCGGCCTCCGGGATCAGCATCAGCTCGGCCAGATAGGCCTGCTCCAGCGCCGCCCGGCGAAAGTGATCGAACAGCAGGCCCCTGGCGATGGCCATGAGGAACGCGCGGGGTTCGCGGGGTGGCGGCAATTGCTCGCGACCGAGCAGGCGCACGAAGGTGTCCTGGCTCAGGTCTTCGGCGCGCTCGGCGCAGGCGATATTGCGCCGCAGCCAGGCAAGCAGCCAGCTGCGGTGGTCGCGATAAAGGGTACCGACCAGCTCACTGTGTGGGCTTTGCACGGACGACAAGGCGTTCCCCGAAAAAGATGCGTTAACTAACGAGAATTATTCGCGATTGTTGCAGAATCTACTCGCAGGACGCAATTGACGCTCATCGGATGACGCTAGAAGCCGTGACCCTGTTGCCGTCGGCGCCGCCAGCGCTGCAGGTGCTGGTCGAGCAGCGCTGGGCTGTCCAGGTGCTGGCGCCGGGCCTGGCTGAACAGGATCAGGGCAAGTTCGGCGGTGACCATGGCGTCGGCACTGGCATTGTGACGTTCGATGGCCTCCAGGCCGAAACAGGCGGTCCAGTCGTCCAGCCCGGCCTCGCGCAGGGTGATCTGCGGGTTGAGCAGCGGAGCCAGTTCGGCCAGGTCGAAGAAGGGGTGTTGCAGCAGATAACCCAGGTGGTCCTTCAAGGCCCGGGCCAGCATCCGTTGATCGAAAGGCGCGTGGAAGGCCAGCACCGGGCTGTCGCCGATGAAGTCCATCAGGTCGAGCAAGGCTTCGACCGGATCACAGCCGGCGGCGATGGCGCTGGGGCTCAGGCCATGCAGCAGCACGCTGGAGGTGAGCTTGTGGTCGCGTTGATAGAGGGTGCGTTCGAACTGCTGGCTGAAGTCGATGGCGCCGTCTTCGATGACCACCGCACCAATGGCCAGCACTTGGTCACGGTTGGTGTTCAGGCCACTGGTCTCCAGGTCCAGCACGACCCAGCGCTGCTTGCGCAGGGTGTGTTCGCCGAGCGGCGCCGGCGGTGTCAGGCGGCTCACCCGTTGGCGCACCTGGTCGTTGATTTGCCGCGGTCGCAGCCAGGTGAACAGGCTCACAGCTGATACCTCAGGGCCAGGCTGCTCTGCAGGCGCTGGGCCTGGCGCAGGGACTCGCGCAGGATGCGCCGGTCCAGGTGGTTGAGGCTGTCCGGGTCGACGCGGTTGGAATAGGGCAGGTTCTGCCGGCTCTGCAGTTGGTGCTGCTGCATGCGGGTCTGCTGGATGAAGTGGTAGGCCTCCTCATAGGCGGCGCCGTCGAGCGGATCGATCACCTCACGGCTCACCAGTTCGCGCAGACGCTCCAGGGTGTTGATGGCGCTGACGCCGTTGGCCAGGGCCAGCAGCCGTGCGCCGTCGACGAAGGGGGTCAGGCCCTGCACCTTGAGGTCCAGGGTCGCGGCCTTGTCGTTACCCTGGCGGGTCAGCACGAACTCGCGGAAACGCCCCACCGGCGGCCGCTGGCGCAAGGCGTTCTCGGCCATCATGCGCTGGAACAGGCGATTGTCGGCCACCTGTTCGAGTATGCCCTGGCGCAGTTGCTCGCAGGCGCGCTCATCGCCCCAGACCACCCGCAGGTCGAAATAGATGCTCGAGCCCAGCAGGTTTTCCGGCGTGGCTTCGCGGATGAACGCGGCGAAGCGCCGGGCCCACTCGGCACGGGACAGGCATAGCTCGGGGTTGCCGGCCATGATGTTGCCCTTGCACAGGGTGAAGCCGCATTGGGCCAGCCCCTGGTTGATGTACTGGGCCAGGGGCAGCAGGCGTCCGCGGATCTCGGCGGCATGGGCGGCATCGCGGGCTTCGAAGAGGATGCCGTTGTCCTGGTCGGTGTGCAGGGTCTGCTCGCGGCGGCCTTCGCTACCGAAGCACAGCCAGCTGAACGGTACGCCCGGGTCGCCTTTTTCCTCGATGGCCAGCTCGATGACCCGGCATACGGTGTGATCGTTGAGCAGGGTGATGATCTGGGTGATCTGGGTCGAGGAGGCGCCGTGGGCCAGCATGCGCTCGACCAGCTGGCCGATTTCACCGCGCAGCGACACCAGGCTTTCGATTCGCGTGGCGTGGCGGATGGTCCGGGCCAGGTGCACCAGGTCGACCCGCTGCAGGGAGAACAGGTCGCGCTCGGAGACTACGCCGCACAGGCGCTTGTCTTCGACCAGGCAGACATGGGCGATGTGCCGCTCGGTCATGGCGATGGCGGCGTCGAAGGCACTGGCCTGGGGGCTCAGGTAGAAGGGTTCGGCGGTCATGTGCCCGGCGATGGGCTCGGCGAAGTCGGCGCTGGCGTCGGCCACCACCTGGCGCAGGTCGCGCAGGGTGAAGATACCGATGGGAAAACGCTGCTCATCGACGATCACGATGCTGCCGACCTGCTGCTCGTGCATCAGGGCCACGGCCTGGCGCAGGGGCGTCTGTCGGTCGCAGACCACCGGGTGACGCATGGCCAGTTCACCCAGGCGGGTGTTGAGCGAGTACTGGGTGCCCAGGGTTTCCACCGCCCGGCGCTGGACCTGCTGGTTGACCTGGTCGAGCAGGCTGCTGACGCCACGCAAGGCAAAGTCGCGAAAGGCCTCGGACAGGGCGAACAGGCGGATGAACGCGGCCTTGTTCAATTGCAGGCAGAAGGTGTCTTCCGCGGCCAGGTGCTCGGTGCGGGTAGCGCGTTCGCCGAGCAGGGCAGCCAGGGGGAAGCATTCGCCCGTGGTGATCTCGAAGGTGGTTTCGGTGCCGGCGCGGGTCACGTGCTGGCGCTCACCGACCACCCGGCCCTGCTTGACGATGTAGAAGTGCTCCACCGGGCCGTCGGCGGGCTTGATGATGCTGTCGTTGGCTGCATAGAAACGCAGCTGGCACTGTTCCACCAGAAACGCCAGGTGGGCGCTTTCCATCTGGTTGAAGGGGGGAAAGCGTTGCAGAAACTGCAGGGTCCCTTGGATATTCTGCAGTACTGCAGTTTTTCCGGCCTGGGTGAAGGCGTCCATTTTGCTCATGAACCTTACCGCGTCTTTATCGTGGCACCGGGTGCCGACCTTGTTGTTTTCGACCCTCATGGTCGGTCGCCAACCGGCCAGTGCCCATTGGACGTAAGTCTATAAATGGCGAAAGGCCGCATGGGCCAGGCGACAGGTGTCAATTACACGACGAAAAGCAGGTTGCAAGTGGATCAAAAGCAGTCTGAACTTGATTCAAGGGACATTTTTCAAGGGTCATTGACGATGAGACAGCCATGCACGACCAAGACGACATTCTGAGCGACGCCGAGCGTGAAGCGCTGGCAACGGTGACCGCACCTGCGGCTGCACCGCAGAAAGTCTTGATCGTCGATGACAATCCGAAAGCCCGGGAAGCGCTGGCCAGTTACCTGAAGGCCAAGGGTATCAAATGCCTGACGGCGGAGAATGCCGAGCGGGCGCTTGGGTATCTCAAAGGCGAGCGTGACATCGGTTTGCTGATCACCGACTTGCGCATGGGGCCCTTCGATGGCCTGGAGCTGATTCGCAAGATTCGCGAGTCGGAGAAGGCCGCGTTGCCGATCATTATTGTTTCCGGCGATGCCGATGTACCGGACGCCATTGCGGCGATGCATTTGAGCGTTGTCGACTTTCTGCTCAAGCCGATTGATCTGGACAAGCTGGTGAGGTTGGTGCGCAAGGAGTTGGGTGTAGCTTGATCGCGGGGCAAGCCCGCTCCCACAGTGGGAGCGGGCTTGCCCCGCGATGGCGGGTTACAGACCGTTTTTGGCCTTGAACTCACGACGACGACGATGCAGCACCGGCTCGGTGTAGCCGTTCGGCTGCTTGGTGCCTTCTACCACCAGCTCGACCGCCGCCTGGAAGGCGATGTTGTTGTCGAAGTCCGGTGCCAGCGGGCGGTACAGCGGGTCGTTGGCGTTCTGCTTGTCCACCACCGGCGCCATGCGCTTGAGGCTTTCCAGCACCTGGGTCTCGGTGACGACACCGTGACGCAGCCAGTTGGCCAGCAGCTGGGCGGAGATACGCAGGGTGGCGCGGTCTTCCATCAGGCCGACATCGTTGATGTCCGGTACCTTCGAGCAGCCGACGCCCTGGTCGATCCAGCGCACGACATAGCCGAGGATGCCCTGGGCGTTGTTGTCCAGCTCGTTGCGGATCTCTTCGGCCGACCAGTTGGTGTCGGTCGCCAGCGGGATGGTCAGGATGTCGTCCACCGAGGCCGGTGCACGCTTGGCCAGCTCTGCCTGACGGGCGAAGACGTCGACCTTGTGGTAGTGCAGTGCGTGCAGCGCGGCGGCGGTCGGCGACGGTACCCAGGCGGTGTTGGCACCGGCCAGCGGGTGAGCGATCTTCTGCTCGAGCATGTCGGCCATCAGGTCCGGCATGGCCCACATGCCTTTACCGATCTGGGCGCGGCCCTGCAGGCCGGTAGCCAGGCCGATGTCGACGTTGGAGTTCTCGTAGGCGCCGATCCACTTCTGGGTCTTCATGGTGCCCTTGCGCACCACGGCGCCGGCCTCCATGGAGGTGTGGATCTCGTCACCGGTACGGTCGAGGAAGCCGGTGTTGATGAACACCACGCGATCCTTGGCCGCCTGGATACAAGCCTTGAGGTTGACCGTGGTACGGCGCTCCTCGTCCATGATGCCGACCTTCAGGGTGAAGCGCGGCAGGCCCAGCAGGTCTTCGATGCGACCGAACAGTTCGTTGGTGAACGCCGCTTCTTCCGGGCCGTGCATCTTCGGTTTGACGATGTAGACCGAACCGGTGCGGCTGTTCTTGCGGCTGGTGTTGCCGTTGAGGTTGTGGATCGCTGCCAGGTTGGTGACCAGGCCATCGAGGATGCCTTCGGGCACTTCGTTGCCGTCCTTGTCGAGGATGGCATCGATGGTCATCAGGTGACCGACGTTACGCACGAACAGCAGCGAGCGACCGTGCAGGGTCACCGAGCCACCGTTGGGCGCGGTGTATTCGCGGTCCGGGTTCATGGTCCGGGTGAAGGTCTGGCCACCTTTGCTGACGCTTTCAGCCAGGTCGCCCTTCATCAGGCCGAGCCAGTTGCGGTAGACCACGACCTTGTCGTCGGCGTCGACCGCAGCAACCGAGTCTTCGCAGTCCATGATGGTGGTCAGGGCGGCTTCCATCAGCACGTCCTTGACGCCCGCCGCGTCGGTCTGGCCGACCGGGGTGCTGGCATCGATCTGGATTTCGAAGTGCAGGCCATTGTGCTTGAGCAAAATGGCGGTCGGTGCCGAGGCGTCGCCCCGGAAGCCGATCAGTTGCGCGTCGTCACGCAGGCCGGTGTTGCTGCCACCCTTGAGGGCGACGACCAGCTTGCCGGCTTCGATGCGGTAGGCAGTGGAATCGACATGGGAGCCGGCGGCCAGTGGCGCGGACTCGTCGAGGAAGGCGCGGGCGAAGGCGATGACCTTGTTGCCGCGAACCTTGTTGTAGCCTTTGCCTTTTTCCGCGCCACCCGCTTCGCTGATGGCGTCGGTGCCGTACAGGGCATCGTACAGCGAGCCCCAGCGGGCGTTGGAGGCGTTGAGCGCAAAGCGCGCATTCATTACCGGTACGACCAACTGCGGGCCAGCCATGCGGGCGATTTCGTCATCGACGTTCTGGGTCGAGACCTGGAAGTCTGCAGCTTCTGGCAGCAGGTAGCCGATGTCCTGGAGGAAGGCTTTGTAAGCCACGGCATCGTGAGCCTGGCCTTTGCGCGCCTGGTGCCAGGCATCGATCTGAGCCTGGAGTGCGTCACGTTTGGCCAGCAGTGCTTTGTTCTTTGGAGCGAGGTCGTTGATGATCTTTTCCGCCCCGGCCCAGAATTGCTCGGCGTTGACGCCAGTTCCGGGAATGGCTTCGTTGTTCACGAAGTCGAACAGGACTTTGGCGACCTGAAGGCCACCGACTTGAACGTGTTCAGTCATTGCTTGCCTCACTCTGCTCAGCTATTCAGCTCTTCTATTTAAGCCTTGCGCGCTTCTCTAAACACGGCACCAGAACATGCCCGATGGGCGGCTGGGTGCGGCCTGCCAGACAGGCTGGCGGGCATTGGCGTATTTTCACAGGCGCCTTGGCAGACATCGATTCGACGTTTTGTAGTCCACGCTGCGGCATACTACATGATGCGCAGCGGTTGTGAAAATCAGACTAAATACGTCGTTCTGCGACCAATTAGTCGCAGAAGGTCACGCTGGGAGACAGTATGTTCTCAAAAAAGTGGCGGATTGTTCCAGATAAATCTTGAAACAGTACACGATTTGTTCCGTGAACCCGCTGCGGCAGGTTGCCGCGCCTTGCCTATACTTTCTGCGCGCCCTTTGATTTCAGGGGCCTGACCTTTCAAAGCAGAGGGTTACCGCGTGGATCATCTCGTACTGACAGTGATCGCTCCCGACAAGGCTGGCGTGGTCGAACGTATCGCTAAATGCATTGCCGAGCATAACGGTAACTGGTTGGAGAGCCGCATGGCGCGGATGGCCGGGCAGTTTGCCGGGATCCTCAAGGTGGCAGTGCCGGCTGAGAACTACGATGAGCTGAACGAGGCCCTGCAGGCCTTGAGCAAGCATGAAATTCGCGTGCTGATTGCCAAAAGCGGCATCGAGCCGTCCTGCACCTGGAAGCCGATCGCCATGGAGCTGGTGGGCAATGATCGCCCGGGCATCGTCCTTGATATCACGCGCTTGCTGGCCGAACTGGGGGTCAATGTCGAGCATCTGAACACCGACGTGAAGCCGGCTCCCATGAGCAGTGAACCGTTGTTTCATGCCGATGCCTTGCTGGCAGTGCCCCTGACCCTGCCTCTGGACAACCTGCAGCGCAAGCTTGAGGCACTGGCCGACGACCTGATGGTGGAATTGAATCTGCGCCCGGAAGACTAGTTATCCCGTTTTGCCGGGGACCGGCCTGTGGATAAGCTGGGGGAAGCCGTCGCCAGCCCAGGCGGGCTGCGGCTTTGCCGACTTTGAGCAAAAAACCACCAATAATCAGTGGCTTGTGCACAAAGCGCGGGGATGAGGGTGTGGATAACCTTGGGAGATATTGCTACAGGCCACGATTGACGTGGCCTGTAGAGGTTTGTACGTTTTTTGATCAGGCGCGCCGGCGCAGGCTCAGCCAGGCATCGACACTGTAGATGGCCAGGCCAGCCCAGATGAACATGAAGGCGACCAGGGTGCTGCTCGACAGGTGCTCGCCAAACAGCAACACGGCTTGCAGCAGCACCAGGGTCGGGGCCAGGTACTGCAGGAAGCCCAGGGTGGTGTAGGGCAGGTGCCGGGCGGCGGCGTTGAAACATACCAGCGGGATCAGCGTGACCGGCCCGGCGGCCACCAGCCAGAGCGCCTCGCTGCTGGTGTAGAAACTCGGCTGGGCGCTGGCGGCCAGCGGGTTGAGCAACAGCCAGCCAACCGCCAGCGGCACCAGCATCCAGGTTTCCACCACCAGGCCGGGCAGGGCCGCCACCGGTGCCTGTTTACGGATCAGGCCGTAGAAACCGAAGCTCAAGGCCAGCACCAGCGACACCCAGGGCAGGCTGCCGACCTGCCACACCTGTTGCGCCACACCCACGGTGGCGAACCCCACCGCCAACCATTGCAGCCGGCGCAGGCGTTCGCCGAGCAACAGCATGCCCAGCAACACGTTGATCAGCGGGTTGATGTAGTAACCCAGGCTGGCTTCGAGCATGCGGCCGTTGTTCACCGACCAGACATAGGTCAGCCAGTTACCGGCAATCAACGACCCGCTCAGGGCCAGGATCGCCAGTCGTCGCGGGTTTTCGCGCAGCTCGCGCCACCAGCCCGGGTGTTTCCAGACCAGTAGCAGGAGCGAGCCGAACAGCGCCGACCAGAGCACCCGGTGGACGATGATTTCCACCGCGGGCACGCTTTGCAGCGCTTTGAAGTAGAGCGGGAACAAGCCCCAGATGATGTAGGCGCTCAGGCCCAGGATGTACCCGCGGCGCGGGTTGGCGGCTTGCATGCAGAGTCCTTGCTTAGGCAGCTAACTAAAACGGTGGATATTGTAGACAGACTTGCCTGCGCTTCAGAACAATTTCAGCGGTTCTTCGTCCAGTGCCGCCCGCTGTTCGCGCAGGGCGAGAATCTGGTCGCCCCAGTAACGCTCCTGGCCGAACCAGGGGAAGCTGCGCGGGAAGGCCGGATCGTCCCAGCGTCGCGCCAGCCAGGCGCTGTAGTGCAACAGGCGCAGGGCGCGCAAAGGCTCGATCAGGGCCAGCTCGCGGGGATCGAAGTCGTGGAACTCGTTGTAGCCGTCCATCAGCTCGGCCAGTTGGCCCAGACGCTCCTGGCGGCTGCCGGCGAGCATCATCCACAAGTCCTGGACGGCCGGGCCCATGCGGCAGTCGTCGAGGTCGACGATATGGAACACCTCGTCGCGGCACATCATGTTGCCCGGGTGGCAGTCGCCGTGCAGGCGGATGGTCTGGTGCGGGGTGTCGGCGTAGATGGCTTCGATCTGCGTGAGCAGGTCACGGGCCACCGATTCGAAGGCCGGCACCAGGCTGGTCGGTACGAAGTCGCCTTCGAGCAAGGTGTCGAGCGAAGCATGACCGAAGTTATCCACCGCCAGCGTTTCGCGATGCTCGAAAGGACGGGTGGCGCCGACCGCGTGCAGGCGACCGAGCAACTGGCCCAGGCGATAGAGCTGGTCCAGGTTGCCAGGCTCCGGCGCTCGACCACCACGACGGGGGAACAGGGTGAAGCGAAAGCCGCTGTGCTCGAACAGTGTTGCGCCGTTGTGGACAAGCGGCGCGACCACCGGCACTTCACAGTCGGCAAGTTCGGCAGTGAAACGATGTTCTTCGAGAATCGCCGCATCGCTCCAGCGATCCGGACGATAGAACTTGGCGATCAGTGGTTCGGCCCCTTCGATGCCTACCTGATAGACGCGGTTCTCGTAGCTGTTGAGCGCCAGGACGCGGGCATCGCTGAGAAAGCCGATGCTTTCGACGGCGTCGAGCACCAGGTCGGGGGTAAGGGTATCGAAGGGGTGGGACATGTTCGCTCCTGCTGCGCGGCAGGTGGCCGCAAGGTTCCCTGCATGGTAACGCAGTAGGAGCGGGCTTGCCCCGCGATTGCGATGTGACGGACACAGCGTGATCGCGGGGCAAGTCGAGTCGTCGCACCGCCGCTCCCACAGGTCAGGTGCCGACGATGCCGCCATCCTCGCGACTGATCGCCATCACCGACGATCGCGGTTTGCCATTGGGCAAGTGCTCGGGGAAGGTCGAGCCGCCGGTTTCACCGGGATGCTGGATGCCCACGAACAGCGTGCGCTGGTCTGGTGCGAAGGCAATGCCGGTCACTTCACAAGCCACAGGGCCGACCATGAAGCGGCGAATCTCGCCACTGGCCGGGTCGGCACAGAGCATCTGGTTGTTGCCCATGCCGGCAAAGTCGCCACTGTTGCTGTAGTCACCGTCGGTAAGGATCCACAGCCGGCCATCGGCATCGAAGCCCAGGCCATCGGGGCTGTTGAACATGTTCTGCGCGGTGATGTTGCTGGAGCCGCCCTTGGCGTCCCCGGCGTGTACGGCAGGGTTGCCGGCGACCACGAACAGGTCCCAGTCGAAGCTCATGGCACCATGGTCATCGGCGCTTTCACGCCAGCGCAAAATCTGCCCGTAGAGGTTCTTCTCGCGCGGGTTGGGGCCACCTGCCGGCTGACCGTCTTCGCCGCGCTTGACGTTGTTGGTCAGGGTGCAATAGATCTGGCCATCCTTGGGGCTGACCACGATCCACTCCGGGCGGTCCATGCGCGTGGCCTGGAGCTGGCTGGCGGCCAGGCGTGCATGGATCAGCACCTGGGCCTGGCTGGCAAAACCGTTGGCGGCGATCAGGCCGTTCTTGCCATGGCTCAGCTCCAGCCACTGGCCTTTGCCGCGTGGATGGTCGGTGTTCTTGTCGCCATCGTCGAAGCGCGCCACGTACAGGGTGCCGTGGTCGAGCAGGCTGCGGTTGGCGCTGGGGTTCTTGTGGTCGATGCGATCGCGGCTGATGAACTTGTAGATGAATTCGCCACGTTCGTCGTCGCCCATGTATACCACTGCCCGGCCATCACGGGTTTCGGCCAGGGCCGCGTTCTCGTGCTTGAATCGGCCCAGGGCGGTGCGTTTGACCGGGGTCGAATCCGGGTCGAACGGATCGATTTCCACGACCCAGCCGTGGCGGTTCAGTTCATTGGGGTTCTTGGCCAAGTCGAAGCGTGGGTCATGCAGGTGCCAGCCGACTTCCTTGCCGCTGACCGAGGCGCCATAGCGCTTTTGTCCGGCGTCGAAGGCCTGGGCCGGGTCGCTGCTGCCGAAGCAGTCGGTGAAGTTTTCTTCGCACGTCAGGTAGGTGCCCCAGGGCGTCTTGCCATTGGCGCAGTTCTGGAAGGTGCCGAGCACCTTGCGGCCGCTGTTGTCTGCCGCGGTCTTGAGCAGGGCGTCGCCGGCTGCCGGGCCGCTGACACGGATGGGTGAGTTGCCGTGGATGCGCCGGTTGTACGGCGAGCCCTGGACGAACTGCCACTGACCGTTGCTGCGCTTGACCTCGATCACCGACACGCCTTCGGCGGCCTGGGCCTTGTGGACTTCCTCCGGCGATTTCGGTTGGCCGCCATGGGCAAACAGATAACGGTAGTTGGTGTACTCGTTGTTGATGGCCATCAACGCCCGGTTGTCGTCGCCGGGGAAGGGGAACAGGCTCATGCCGTCGTTGTTGTCGCCGAACTGCAGCTCCTGGGCCTTGGCGCTGCCATTGCCGGACACATCGAAGGCGGGCGAGTCGGCGTGCAGCGGTTGGCCCCAGCTGATCAGGACCGAGGCCTTGTAGCCCGGCGGCAGGCTGATGCTGTCGGCGGTGGCGCTGGGAATGCCGGTGAAGCCGAGCAGGCTGCTGTTGCCGGTGCCGGCACTGGCGGCCATGACGCTGCGACTGAGCAGGTTGCCGCCCAGGAACAGGGCGGCGCCGCACAGGGCGCCAGCGCCGATGAAGCGCCGACGGCTCAGGCTGACCAGGTTTTCAAGGTCGGTGTTCTGGTGTTCTTCGAGTAGGTGCATGACAGGCTTCCTGCGAGTTTGGCAGTCACCTTAGTCAGGGCTTGTGACGGTTTTGTGTCCGTTTTTATAACGGCGTTCCGATAAGCACGTAGGATGGCTGAAATTGAACGCGTAGGTCGCTTCCGGCTGTCACAGCGTGCGCGCCAAGCCACAGGGGTTCGGCGAAGGTGCACAGGGTTTGTCCGTTGCTCAGGGTCAGGCGCACCTCGGTTGGCCCCTGGGGATCCTCAAGCAGGGCCTCGACCCTGGCCTGCAGGCAGTTGCAGTCTGGCTGCGGCTGCTCCTGCGGTTCGAGCAAGGTCAACCAGCCGGCCTTGATCAGGGCGCAGACCGCGGTGCCCGGGGTCAGCTCCAGGCGCTGGGTGCTGTCGCGGGTGATCAGGGCGTCGATGTTCAAGTCCCCGGCCAGGGCCAGGCGGATGCGGTCGTAATGTCCTTCGACCTGGATGCTGCTGACCCGCCCGTGCAACTGGTTGCGGGCGCTGGTGCGCAGCATCAGGCGGCCGAGCAGGTCCAGGTCGCTGGCGTCTTCGGCGGCTTCCAGGATCTGCGCCTGCAACGCCTGCAGGCGCTGGTACAGGCGCAGCACCCGCAAACCTTCCTGCGACAGCTTGGCGCCGCCGCCACCACGGCCGCCGACGCTGCGCTCGACCAAGGGGCTGGCGGCCAGGTTGTTGAGTTCGTCGATGGCGTCCCAGGCGGCCTTGTAGCTCATGCCGGCGCTTTTCGCCGCGCGGGTGATCGAGCCTTGTTCGGCGATGTGCTGCAACAACGCAATGCGTTGTGGGCGGCGAACGATGTGTTGGGTGAGCAAGGCGGGCAAGGACATGAGCGGCACGGGATGAGGAAAGATTCAGTCACGAAAGTGCCCGCACCCTGGCGGCAAGTCAAGCGCTGCCGGGCTTGGCCGTGCGGGCCAGGCAATACACGTCGACCCGTGCGGCGCCCGCCTTGAGCAGCAGGCTGGCCAGGGCCTGGGCGGTGGCGCCGGTGGTCAGCACATCGTCGACCAGGGCCAGGTGACGGCCTTCGATCGCCTCGGCGTGCTCCACGGTGAAGGCCAGGCGTAGGTTGCGCTGGCGTGCCCGCGCCGAGAGGCCTTGTTGCGCCGGGGTATCGACCTGACGCTTGAGCACCCGCTCGTTGCAGGGGATGCCGATCTGCCCGGCCAGCCAGCGTGCGAGCATGGCCGCCTGGTTGTAGCCACGCTGGCGCAAGCGGCGGCAGGCCAGCGGCACCGGCAGCAAGGCGGTCGGTCGCGCCAGGCCTTCGCTGTAGCGGTGCATGAGCCAGCGCCCGAGCAACTGTGCCAGCAAGCGCCCCAGCGGCCATTGGCGTTGGTATTTGAAGCGGCTGATCAACGCATCCAGCGGAAAACCGTAGTGCCAAGGGGCTTCGACCCTGTGGAAGGCTGGCGCCCGGCGACTGCACTGGCCGCAGGTCAGACCGTTCATCGGCAAGGGCAGGGCGCACACCTGGCAGCCATCCTCGAGCCAGGGCAGCTCTGCCTCGCAGGCCACGCACAGGGGATAGCGCTGTTCGGCCGGCTCGCTGCAGAGCAGGCAGGCACGGTTATTATTTAACCAGTTGTAAACCAGTGTTTTGAGTGGTGGTTGACAGTGCATCGGCCTTCCTTAACTATGCGGGCTATCCGTGATGCGCTGGCGGGCTTTCCTGCCCGGCGCCAGTCAAAGCCTAAACAAGGAACCGCCGATGAGCGCCAGCACAACTGCAACAACACGTCACGACTGGACCCTGGCCGAGGTCAAGGCGCTGTTCCAGCAACCGTTCAATGACTTGCTGTTCCAGGCGCAGACCGTGCACCGCGCGCACTTCGACGCCAACCGGGTGCAGGTCTCGACCCTGCTGTCGATCAAGACCGGCGCCTGCCCGGAAGATTGCAAATATTGTCCGCAGTCCGGCCACTACAACACCGGGCTGGAAAAGCAGAAGCTGATGGAAGTGCAGAAGGTCCTCGAAGAGGCGGCCCGCGCCAAGGCCATCGGCTCGACCCGTTTCTGTATGGGCGCGGCCTGGAAACACCCGTCGGCCAAAGACATGCCCTACGTGCTGCAGATGGTCAAAGGGGTCAAGGCCATGGGCCTGGAAACCTGCATGACCCTGGGCAAGCTCGATCAGGAGCAGACCCAGGCCCTGGCTGAAGCCGGGCTGGACTACTACAACCACAACCTCGACACCTCGCCGGAGTTCTACGGCAGCATCATCACCACCCGCACCTACAGCGAGCGCCTGCAGACCCTGGCCTACGTACGTGACGCCGGGATGAAGATCTGCTCGGGCGGCATCCTCGGCATGGGCGAGTCGCTGGACGACCGCGCCGGCCTGCTGATCCAGCTGGCCAACCTGCCGGAGCACCCGGAGTCGGTGCCGATCAACATGCTGGTGAAAGTGGCCGGTACACCGCTGGAAAACGCCGAGGAGGTCGATCCGTTCGACTTCATCCGCATGCTCGCCGTGGCCCGGATCCTCATGCCCAAATCCCATGTGCGCCTGTCGGCCGGTCGCGAGGCGATGAACGAGCAGATGCAGGCCATGGCCTTCTTCGCTGGCGCCAACTCGATCTTCTACGGCGAGAAATTGCTGACCACCGCCAACCCGCAGGCCGACAAGGACATGCAACTGTTCGCCCGCCTGGGCATCCAGCCCGAAGCCCGTGAAGAGCACGCCGACGAAGTCCATCAGGCCGCCATCGAGCAGGCACTGGTGGAACAGAAGAGCAGCGAGCTGTTCTACAACGCCGCCTCGGCCTGAGGCGGCCATGGCCTTTGATCTTCGCGCGCGGCTGGAGCAACGCCGCGCTGCCGACCTGTACCGCCAGCGGCCTTTGCTGCAGAGCCCGCAGGGCCCGCAGGTGGTGGTCGACGGCCAGCCGTTGCTGGCCTTCTGCAGCAACGACTACCTGGGCCTGGCCAATCACCCCGAAGTGATTGCCGCCTGGCGCGCCGGGGCCGAGCGCTGGGGCGTGGGCGGTGGCGCTTCGCACCTGGTGATCGGCCACAGCACACCGCATCACGAGGTCGAGGAAACCTTGGCCGAACTGACCGGGCGGCCCCGCGCCTTGCTGTTTTCCACCGGCTACATGGCTAACCTGGGCGCCTTGACGGCCCTGGTCGGCCAGGGCGACACGGTGCTGCAGGACCGCCTCAACCACGCCTCGCTACTCGATGCCGGGTTGCTCAGTGGCGCACGCTTCAACCGTTACCTGCACAACGACGCCGCCAGCCTCGCCAGCCGCCTGGACAAGGCGGTGGGCAATACCCTGGTGGTCACCGACGGGGTGTTCAGCATGGATGGCGACATCGCCGACCTGCCGGCCCTGGTTGCCGCCGCCAAGGCCCGCGATGCCTGGCTGATGGTCGACGACGCCCACGGCCTGGGCACCCTGGGACGCAACGGTGGCGGGATCGTCGAGCATTTCGGCCTGAGCCATGAGCAGGTGCCGGTGCTGATCGGCACCCTGGGCAAGGCCTGTGGCACCGCCGGCGCTTTTGTTGCCGGCAGCGAAGAGTTGATCGAGTGCCTGATCCAGTTCGCCCGCCCCTACATCTATACCACCAGCCAGCCGCCGGCCCTGGCCTGCGCCACCTTGCGCAGCCTGCAACTGCTGCGCAGCGAGCATTGGCGTCGCGAGCACCTGGCGGCGCTGATCCAGCAGTTTCGCAGTGGTGCCGAGCAGATCGGCCTGCAGTTGATGGACAGCTTCACCCCGATCCAGCCGATCCTGATCGGTGACAGCGCCCGTGCCTTGCGGCTCTCGCAGATGCTGCGCGAACGTGGCCTGCTGGTCACGGCGATTCGTCCGCCGACGGTACCCGCCGGCAGCGCGCGCCTGCGGGTAACCTTGAGCGCGGCGCACAGTGCGGCACAGGTGCAGCTATTGTTGGATGCATTGGCCGACTGTTACCCGCTGCTGGAGCCTGCTGATGCGTAACCGACTCGTTCTGCTGCCGGGCTGGGGCCTGGGCACTGAATCCCTGCAACCGCTGGCGGCCAGCCTGCGCGCCCAGGATGCCAAGCTGCAGATTGAACTGGCGCCTTTGCCCGAGCTTGCCGAGGGCACCCTGGAGCACTGGCTGGATTACCTCGACCGGCGTTTGCCTACCGATGCCTGGCTGGGTGGCTGGTCCCTGGGCGGCATGCTCGCTGCCGAACTGGCGGCGCGCCGGGGCGATCATTGCTGTGGCTTGCTGACCCTGGCCAGCAACCCGAGTTTCGTCGTGCGCAAGGACTGGCCCCATGCGATGCCTGTGGATACCTTCGCGACCTTTCTCGACGGTTGCCGCAGCCACACCCAGGTCACCCTCAAGCGCTTCATGTCACTGTGCAGCGAAGGCGCCGCAGAGCCGCGCAGCCTGATCCGCCAGTTGCGCGTCGGTATCCCCGATACCGATCCGGTGTTCCTCGCCAAGGGCCTGGAAGTGCTGGCCGAACTGGACACCCGTGAGGCACTGCAAGGCTATACGGGGCCGCAGCTGCACCTGTTCGCCGGTCGCGACGCTCTGGTGCCTGCCGAAGCGGCGCAAGGCCTTGGCGAGTTGCTACCCGACGTGGAGGTAGGCCTGGTCGAAGACAGCGCCCATGCCTTCCTCCTCGAGTATCCCCAGGAGCTGGCTGCCAGCATCAAGAGTTTCCTGCATGAGAGTGGCGATGACTGATCTTTCCCAATCGGGCCTGCCCGGTGCGTTGCCCGACAAGCGTCAGGTGGCGGCTTCGTTTTCTCGCGCAGCGGCCAGCTACGACAGCGTCGCCGAATTGCAGCGCGCCGTCGGCACGGCATTGATCGAGCAACTGCCCCAAGACCTGCAACCGCAACGCTGGCTGGACCTGGGCAGCGGTACGGGCTATTTCAGCCGGGCCCTGGCCGCCCGTTTTGCCGAGGCGCCCGGCATTGCCGTGGATATCGCCCAGGGCATGCTCGAACACGCCCGCCAGCACGGCGGTGCCCACGATTATGTCGCCGGCGATGCCGAGCGCCTGCCGTTGCGCGAAGCCAGTGTCGGCCTGGTGTTCAGCAGCCTGGCGGTGCAGTGGTGCGGCAACTTCGCCGCCGTGCTCGAGGAGGCCCGACGGGTCTTGCAGCCCGGTGGCGTGCTGGCGTTCTCCAGCCTGTGCGTTGGTACCCTGCATGAACTGCGTGAAAGCTGGCAGGCGGTCGACGGGCTGGTGCACGTCAATCGCTTCCGTCGCCTGGAGGACTACCAGCGCCTGTGTGGCGCCAGCCAGATGCAGGTGCTGAGCCTGGAGGCGCGCCCCCATGTGCTGCATTACCCCGACGTGCGCAGCCTGACCCACGAACTCAAGGCCCTGGGGGCGCATAATCTGAACCCCGGCCGCCCCGCCGGCCTCACCGGCCGGGCGCGGATGCAGGGCCTGCTGCAGGCCTACGAACAGTTCCGTGACGCCCAGGGCCTGCCGGCGACCTATCAAGTGGTCTACGGTGTATTGCGAAAGCCGCTGCCAGGAGGTGAATGAGATGAGCCCGGCCTATTTCATCGCGGGAACCGACACCGACGTCGGCAAGACCACCATCGCCGCCGGACTCCTGTATGCGGCGCGCCAGGCCGGATTGAGCACGTTGGGCGCCAAGCCCGTAGCATCCGGGTGCGTGACCAGTGGCAAAGGCCTGCGCAATGCCGACGCCCTGGCGTTGATGGACCAGAGTACGCTCAAGCTGCCTTACGAACAGATCAATCCGTTCGCTTTCGAACCCGCCATCGCACCGCACCTGGCGGCCCGGGAGGCGGGGGTGACGTTGAGCGTGCAGGCGCTGCTGGCCCCCATGCGCCATGTGCTTGCCCAGGGCGCCGACTTTACCCTGATCGAAGGGGCCGGCGGCTGGCGCGTGCCGCTGTCCGGCCAGGCCAACCTGTCGGACCTGGCCATGGCCCTGAAACTGCCGGTCATCCTGGTGGTAGGCGTGCGCCTGGGCTGCATCAGCCATGCGCTGCTGAGCGCCGAAGCCATTGCCGGCGATGGTTTGCCCCTGGCCGGCTGGGTGGCCAACATCGTCGATCCGCGCACCTCGCGCCTGGAAGAGAACCTCGCGACCCTCGCCGAACGCTTGCCGGCCCCTTGCCTGGGGCGGGTGCCCAAGCTCAAGCAGGCTTCGGCGGAGCAGGTCGCCGAACACTTGCAGCTGGATTTGCTGGACTAGCCAGTACCTATCAAATGGCAACATGCCATTACTGATTTCAACGGGCATATTACCCCCAGGTCTGCTTCAATAGAGGCTGTTCGCCTTCAGCGTCAGGGAGTTTTGACATGGAAATCTCGGGCAACTCGGTATTCTATGCAGGCCTGGGCGCCATCCAGGCCGGCCAGCAACGCGTCGACCAGGCCGCCAGCCAGATCGCCACCACCAGCGTCGAACGCAGCGCCACCAGCCAGTCCAGCGACTATCAGGCCGAGCGCCTGCGCGCGGTCGATCGCAGTCAGCAGATGGACCTGGCCACCAGCACCGTGGAAATGGCCCTGGGCAAGCACCAGGTCGAACTCGGTGTCAAAGTGGCCAAAGCATCGGACGAAATGCTCGGCACGCTCATCGACACCTACGCCTGAGCCGTCCTGCCGCGCCCCCTGCGCGGCGTCAACTAACCTTTGAGTATCAGCACCCTGGCCTTGTCGGTGGGCGTTCGGCTGCCCGTTTGTTCAGGGTTGGCGCCGGTGCTACGCGGAGTTTGCCATGGCGGAACTGCCCTCTGGTTGATGCTTGACAAGTTTTCGGCGTAAACGTATGTTTCAAACAACTGTTTGACCGAAAGCCGCCAAGAGCTGGTCGGTCTGTCGCGGTCTCCCTATCCAGGATTCATCAGCAGAGGTTCATCGCTATGCCTGATTACAAAGCCCCCTTGCGTGATATTCGCTTCGTTCGTGACGAGCTGCTCGGTTACGAAGCGCATTATCAGAGCCTGCCGGCTTGCCAGGACGCTACTCCAGACATGGTTAACGCCATCCTCGAAGAAGGCGCCAAGTTTTGTGAACAGGTACTGGCCCCGCTGAACCGTGTGGGTGATCTGGAAGGCTGCACCTGGAGCGAGTCGGGCGTGAAGACGCCGACCGGTTTCAAGGAAGCCTACAACCAGTTCGTCGAAGGTGGCTGGCCGAGCCTGGCCCATGACGTCGATCACGGCGGCCAGGGCCTGCCCGAGTCGCTGGGCCTGGCAATCAGCGAGATGGTCGGCGAGTCCAACTGGTCCTGGGGCATGTACCCGGGCCTGTCCCATGGCGCGATGAACACCATCTCCGAGCACGGCACCGCCGAGCAGCAGCACACCTACCTGACCAAACTGGTATCCGGCGAGTGGACCGGCACCATGTGCCTGACCGAGCCTCATTGCGGTACCGACCTGGGCATGCTGCGCACCAAGGCCGAACCTCAGGCTGATGGTTCCTACAAAGTCTCCGGCACCAAGATCTTCATCTCGGCCGGTGAACACGACATGGCCGACAACATCGTTCATATCGTCCTGGCCCGCCTGCCCGACGCACCGGCCGGCACCAAAGGCATTTCCCTGTTCATCGTGCCGAAGTTCCTGCCGACCGCCGAAGGCACCGTCGGTGAGCGCAACAAGGTCAGCTGCGGTTCCATCGAACACAAGATGGGCATCCACGGCAACGCCACCTGCGTGATGAACTTCGACGAGGCCACCGGCTACCTGATCGGCCCGGCCAACAAAGGCCTGAACTGCATGTTCACCTTCATGAACACCGCTCGCCTGGGTACCGCGCTGCAAGGCCTGGCCCACGCCGAAGTGGCGTTCCAGGGTGGTCTGAAATACGCTCGCGACCGCCTGCAAATGCGCTCGCTGACCGGCCCGAAGGCACCGGACAAGGCGGCTGACCCGATCATCGTCCACCCGGACGTGCGTCGCATGCTGCTGACCATGAAAGCCTTCGCCGAAGGCAACCGTGCGATGGTGTACTTCACTGCCAAGCAGGTCGACATCGTCAAGTACAGCCAGGACGAAGAAGAGCGCAAGAAAGCCGACGCACTGCTGGCCTTCATGACCCCGATCGCCAAGGCGTTCATGACCGAAGTCGGCTTCGAAGCCGCCAACCACGGCGTGCAGATCTATGGCGGCCACGGCTTCATCGCCGAGTGGGGCATGGAGCAGAACGTGCGCGACAGCCGTATCTCCATGCTGTACGAAGGCACCACCGGTATCCAGGCGCTGGACCTGCTCGGCCGCAAGGTGCTGATGACCCAGGGCGAAGCGCTCAAGGGCTTCACCAAGATCGTGCACAAGTTCTGCCAGTCCCAGGAAGGCAACGACGCCGTCAAGGAATTCGTCGAGCCCCTGGCCCAGCTGAACAAGGAGTGGGGCGAGCTGACCATGAAGGTCGGTATGGCAGCGATGAAAGACCGCGAGGAAGTCGGTGCGGCGTCGGTGGACTACCTGATGTACTCCGGCTACGCCTGCCTGGCCTACTTCTGGGCCGACATGGCGCGCCTGGCTGCCGAGAAACTGGCGGCTGGCACCAGCGAAGAGGCGTTCTACACCGCCAAGCTGCAGACGGCGCGCTTCTACTTCCAGCGCATCCTGCCGCGTACCCGCACCCACGTTGCGACCATGCTGTCGGGCGCCGGCAACCTGATGGACATGAACGAAGAGCACTTCGGCCTGTCGTACTGAGTCCTGCGCTGCAACCAGAACGCCTGCCCTCACCGGCAGGCGTTTTTTTTGCTTTGTAGGAGCGGGCTTGCCCCGCGATTACGTACGGGCAGCCACATTGCATCGCGGGGCAAGCCCGCTCCTACCAGGATTTCTGTCGACCCCGGGTTCATCTATTCATGTGCGTTGCCGATACATTGACGGCACAATGCCATTATTGATCTGCCGGGTCGGAGATTACCCTTGTTTCGTTTATCCGCTGTACGCCTGAGCCACTTTCTGCCATCAGCCTGCCTGCTGGTGTCAGGGCTCGCGGCTGCCTATGTCAGGGACCTCAGCGTCTTCTTCACATCGCTGTTCAACGTCCTGCCTACCCTGGTGCTGTTGCTGGGTGGTGCCTACTGCGCTGTTTATCGCAGGCAGCGCGAACTGTTCCTGATGGTCACGGTGTATATCGCCTACTTCCTGCTCGATACCCAGACCGATTTCTACCGTGACAATGGCCGTGTCCGCGAAGATGCAGCGGTGGTGTTTCATCTGGTTTGCCTGCTGTTGCCACTGATGTTCGCGTTGTACGGCGCCTGGCAGGAGCGCACCCACCTGTTCCAGGACATGGTGGCGCGCTTCGCCGTATTGCTGGCCGTGGGCAGTGTCGCCCTGGGGCTGGAGCAGAGTTTTCCACAGGCGTTGCTGGGCTGGCTGGCAGAGATTCGCTGGCCTTCGCTGCACGGCCAGTGGATGAGCCTGATCCAGCTGGCTTATCCGGTGTTCCTCATCGCCTTCATCCTGCTGGTGGTGCAGTACCTGCGCCAGCCACGGCCCTTGCATGCCGCGCAGATCATCGGCCTGATCGGTATCTTCTGGATGCTGCCCAAGACCTTCATCCTGCCCTTCACCCTGAACATCATGTGCAGCCAGGTGATGCTGATGATCGCCGCGGCGGTTTCCCACGAGGCCTACCAGATGGCCTTCCGTGACGAACTGACCGGCTTGCCGGGACGCCGCGCCCTCAACGAGCGCATGCAGCGCCTGGGGCGCAACTATGTGCTGGCGATGACCGACGTCGATCACTTCAAGAAATTCAACGACACCCATGGCCATGACGTCGGCGACCAGGTGCTGCGCCTGGTGGCGAGCAAACTGTCCAGAGTGACCGGTGGTGGCCGGGCCTATCGCTACGGTGGCGAGGAGTTCGCCCTGGTGTTCGCCGGCAAGACGGTCGAGGAGTGCCTGCCGCACCTGGAGGCGGTGCGTGAGGTGATCGCCAACTACAACATCCAGTTGCGCAACCAGGACAGCCGGCCGCTGGACGATCAGCAAGGGCGCCAGCGCCGTGGAGCCTCGGGCGCATCCAGTGTGTCGGTGACCATCAGCATCGGGGTGAGCGAGCGCCTGGTCGATCACCGCTCACCCGACGAAGTGCTCAAATCGGCGGACCAGGCCTTGTACAGCGCCAAGGGCGCGGGGCGTAACTGCGTCATGGCCCATGGGGTCCAGGCCAAGCGTGGAGCGGTACGCATGGCGTGACCAAAACTGACTATGCGGTCGCTAGATGACCCTATGTCTCGCAAAAGTTGTTCGGTTACACTGCCTGCATAACAGTGAAACGGTCCTGCGGGGCCGTCCCCGACTCAAGTGTGAGAGGTTGCCATGGCTGACTATAAAGCGCCCCTGCGCGATATGCGCTTCGTCCTCAATGAAGTCTTCGAAGTGGCCAGGCTCTGGGCGCAATTGCCCGGGCTGGCCGAAGCCGTCGACGAAGAGACCGCCCTGGCGGTGCTGGAGGAGGCCGGCAAGGTCACTGGCAAGAGCATCGCGCCGCTCAGCCGCAGCGGCGACGAAGAAGGCTGCCACTGGGACAACGGCGTCGTGCGCACTCCGGCGGGTTTCATCGACGCCTACAAGACCTACGCCGAAGGCGGCTGGGTAGGCGTGGGTGGCGATCCGGCCTATGGCGGCATGGGTATGCCCAAGGTGATCTCGGCCCAGGTCGAGGAAATGGTCAACTCCTCGAGCCTGGCCTTCGGCCTGTACCCGATGCTGACCGCCGGCGCCTGCCTGTCGATCAACGCCCATGCCAGCGACGAGCTCAAGGACAAATACCTGCCGAACATGTACGCCGGAACCTGGGCCGGTTCCATGTGCCTGACCGAACCTCACGCCGGTACGGACCTGGGGATCATCCGCACCCGCGCCGAGCCGCAGGCCGACGGCAGCTACAAGGTCAGCGGCACCAAGATCTTCATCACCGGTGGCGAACACGACCTGACCGAAAACATCATCCACCTGGTGCTGGCCAAGCTGCCGGACGCACCGGCCGGGCCGAAAGGCATTTCCCTGTTCCTGGTGCCCAAGTTCCTGGTCAACGCCGACGGCAGCCTGGGGGCGCGCAACCCGGCCAACTGTGGCTCGATCGAGCACAAGATGGGCATCCAGGCGTCGGCCACCTGCGTCATGAACTTCGATGACGCCGTGGGCTACCTGGTCGGCGAGCCGAACAAGGGCCTGGCGGCGATGTTCACCATGATGAACTACGAGCGACTGGGTGTAGGTATCCAGGGCCTGGCCACGGCCGAGCGCTCCTACCAGAACGCCGTCGAATACGCCCGTGACCGCCTGCAGAGCCGTGCGCCGACCGGCCCGCAGGCCAAGGACAAGGTCGCCGACCCGATCATCGTCCACCCGGACGTGCGTCGCATGCTGCTGACCATGAAGGCGCTGAACGAGGGCGGCCGGGCCTTCTCCACCTACGTGGCGATGCAACTGGACACCGCCAAGTTCAGCGAAGATGCTACCACTCGCAAGCGTGCCGACGACCTGGTGGCGTTGCTGACGCCAGTGTCCAAGGCATTCCTCACCGACCTGGGCCTGGAGTCGACGGTCCATGGCCAGCAAGTATTCGGTGGCCATGGCTACATTCGCGAGTGGGGCCAGGAGCAACTGGTGCGTGATGTGCGCATTACCCAGATCTACGAGGGTACCAACGGCATCCAGGCCCTGGACCTGATGGGGCGCAAGGTGGTGGGCAGCGGTGGCGCACTGTACAAACTGTTCGCCGACGAGATCCGCCAGTTCACCGCCAGCGCCGGCACTGAGCTGGACGAGTTCATCAAACCGCTGAATGCCGCCCTAGACAACCTCGACGAGCTGACGGCCTGGGTCCTGGACCGGACCAAGAGCAATCCGAATGAAATTGGCGCCGCCTCGGTGGAATACCTGCAGGCATTCGGCTATACCGCATATGCCTACATGTGGGCGCTGATGGCACGCACGGCACTGGCCAAGCAGGGCGAAGACGATTTCTACGCCAGCAAGCTGGGCACTGCGCGCTTCTACTTTGCCCGCCTGCTGCCACGTATCCACTCGCTCAGCGCCTCGGTGAAGGCCGGTAGCGAATCGCTGTACCTGCTCGATGCGGCGCAGTTTTGATGGCGTGGCGCGCTTGTAAGCATTCTCTTACATGACGTGGTGACTTTTCGCCTCTATCGGAAGATTGGATCCACAGCTAATCTTCTCACATGGACGTAGCGCAGGAAGCGCAATGTACAGAACATGGACACGAAGGATTCCTGCCAGGACGGCGGGGCGAAATGGATGTCAGGGAAACAGTCTGCAAAGCCCCGCCTAGGCGGGGTTTTCTTTTGCCTGAAGAAAAGTTTTCAGCCCAGCACATCCAAAGGTGAAACACCCATCTGCCGCGGATCGGCTTCCTCTTCCAGCAGCGTGCGCAGCAACTCGACCGAGGCTTGCTGGCGTTGTGCGTCGCGAAACACCAGGCCGATCTTCAGCGGCACCCGCGGTTCGCTCAGAGGCTTCCACAGCAGTTCCTGATCGTCTTCGACCACTTCCTTGGCCCGGCCCGGCAGCACCGTTGCCAGCGAGGTATGCGCCAGGCTGTCGAGAATCCCGCCCATGTTGTTCATTTCGGCCTGCACCTGCGGACGTCGGCCGAGGTTGGCCAGTTGCGTCTGCCAGATCTGCCGTACCTGGAACTCTTCGCCGAGTAGCAGCATGGGCAGCTCCGCGGCCTGCTTGAGCGAAACCTTCTTGAATTCGCGCAGTGGATGCGTGTTGGGGATGACCAGTTGCAGTTCATCTTCGTACAGCATCAGGCCATGCAACCCTGGCTGGCGCGGCGGCAGGTAACTGATGCCAATGTCCAGGCTGCCATTGAGCAGGCGCCGCTCGATCTCCAGCCCCGACAGCTCATAGATCTGCACCACCAGGTGCGGTTGGGCCTTGCGCACCCGGTCGAGCAATTGCGGCACCAGGCTCGGGCGCACGGTCTGCAGGACGCCGATGGCCAGGGTGCGCAGTGCCTGGCCCTTGAAGTTGCGCAGGGCCTCGCGGGCCCGCTGCAGGCCGTCGAGCAGGGGCAGGGCGTGGTTGTACAGGGTATGCGCTGCCAGGGTCGGCAACAGGCGCTTGTTGCCCCGTTCGAACAGGCTGACATCGAGGCTGTGTTCGAGCTGGCGGATCTGTTGCGACAGTGCCGGTTGCGACAACGACAGGCGCTCGGCGGCCCGGCCTACATGGCCTTCTTCATAGACCGCGACGAAATAACGCAGTTGGCGAAAATCCATAAGAAATACTTATCAAAAATGCTCGAAAAACCAAATGGCCGTTGACCGCCAATACGCCTAGTCTATCCCGTATTCATAAGGCTTGCAGAGCCACAAGGCGGGATGAGCAGCGTGTATCAGGATGTTGTTTACATAGGCATGGCAAAAGGGTTGAAAACATGAATCTGTTCAGTTTTCGACGTCCTGCGCCCGTCGTGGCCGAGCGCGAGCCTGTGCCGGTTGCCGCAACGTCCAATGATGCGTTGTCGCGCGATTGCCTGATGCCCGCTAGCGAACGTGCGCCGCAGGTGTTCGTCCGCGGCCAGGGCTCCTGGTTGTGGGACAGCGAAGGCCATGCCTACCTCGACTTCACCCAGGGCTGTGCGGTCAACAGCCTCGGCCATAGCCCCAGCGTGCTGGTCAAGGCACTGGGCAGCCAGGCCCAGGCATTGATCAATCCAGGCGCCGGCTTCCATAGCCGTGGCCTGCTGACGCTGGTCAACCTTCTGTGCCAGAGCACCGGCAGCGACCAGGCCTACTTGCTCAACAGCGGCGCCGAGGCCTGTGAAGGCGCCATCAAGCTGGCACGCAAATGGGGCCAGCTGCATCGTAACGGCGCCTACCACATCATCACCGCCAGCCAGAGCTGCCACGGGCGCAGCCTGGGTGCGCTGTCGGCTTCCGATCCGTCGCCGTGCAACCGCTGCGAACCGGGCCTGCCAGGTTTCAGCAAGGTGCCGTTCAACGACCTGGAGGCGCTGCACGCCGCTGTCGATTCGCGCACCGTGGCGATCATGCTCGAACCTATCCAGGGCGAGGCCGGGGTGATTCCGGCAACGGCCGACTACCTCAAGGGTGTCGAGCGCCTGTGCCGCGAGCTGGGCATCCTGCTGATCCTCGACGAGGTGCAGACCGGTGTTGGCCGCTGTGGCGCCTTGCTTGCCGAGCAGACCTACGGCGTGCGCGCCGACATCATCACCCTGGGCAAGGGCCTGGGTGGCGGCGTACCGCTGGCGGCCTTGCTGGCCCGTGGCAGTGCCTGTTGCGCCGAGGCCGGTGAGCTTGAAGGCAGCCATCATGGCAATGCGCTGATGAGCGCGGCCGGTCTTGCGGTACTGGAGACCGTACTGGAACCCGGCTTTTTCGAGCAGGTCGAGGATGCCGGCCGGCACATGCGTGATGGCCTGAGCCGCCTGGCCGGTCGCTATGGCCAGCGCGAAGTCCGCGGCCAGGGGCTGCTCTGGGCGCTGCAACTGGGTGAGGAGATTGCCGCCGAGCTGGTCGAGGCGGCCCTGCACGAAGGGTTGCTGCTCAACGCCCCGCAGCCCGATGTGCTGCGTTTCTCGCCGGCCCTGACCGTGAGCAAGGGCAACATCGACGAAATGCTCCTGCGTCTGGCCCGGGCCTTCGCCCGCGTGCATTCGGCGCAACAGCACCAGCGGCGTGAAGCCACGGCCTGATCGCCTGTACTGAAGAATTCTACGAACCGTCTCGCGTTCCTGCGCATCGCCCCGGGCCTGCAGTTTTTGGCTTGGGGCGTTTTTTTGTCTGCGCTTTGCCGGTTGAACCCTGATGCAGCGCTACAGTCAGTTCTAGAACATCACTGAAGGGAGCTGCGCCATGGACTTTATCCGCATCATCATCGCCATTCTCCTGCCGCCGCTGGGCGTGTTCCTGCAGGTCGGCTTCGGTGGCGCCTTCTGGCTGAATATCCTGCTGACCCTGCTGGGCTACATCCCGGGCATCGTGCATGCGGTGTACATCATCGCCAAGCGGTAAGGCATGGCCAGATTGCAATCGGTGGGAGCGGGCTTGCCCCGCGATCGATCGTTCTGGCGCATCGCGGGGTAAGCCCGCTCCTACCCTGTGGCCAACACCTGGCGGTAGAACTTCCACTCTTCCTCCAGGGCATGGGCCAGGTTGGCCGCGGTGCGAAACCCGTGGCGCTCGGAAGGGTAGAAATAGCCTTCGGCCCTGATGCCATTGGCCTTGAGCGCGGCGAGCATCGAGCGGGTCTGCTCGGGGACCACCACCGCGTCCAGTTCGCCCTGGAAGAAGATCACCGGCACCTTGATCTGTGCGGCATGCAGCAACGGGGTGCGCTGGCGGTAGCGTTCGGCATCGGCCAGCGGGTCGCCGATCAGCCAGTCCAGGTAGTCACCTTCGAACTTGTGCGTGGCCCGGGCCAATGCCTGGGGATCGCTGACGCCATACAGGCTGGCGCCGGCGCGAAACACATCGTGAAAGGCCAGGGCGCACAGCGTGGTGTAGCCACCGGCACTACCGCCACGGATAAAGGCCTGGTCCGGGTCGATCAACCCACGCCCGGCCAGGTGGCTGACCACCGCGCAGGCATCCTCGACATCGATCTCACCCCAGCGCAGGTGCAGGGCCTGGCGATAGGCCCGGCCATAACCGCTGCTGCCGCGGTAGTTGAGGTCGGCCACGGCAAAGCCGCGCTGGGTCCAGTACTGGATGCGCGGATCCAGCGCCGGGTAGCAGGCCGAGGTCGGGCCGCCGTGGATGAAGACGATCAAGGGCGGGCGTTTGGCCCCGTTCATGGCCGGGTAGAAGAAGCCATGGGCGACGCCTTCGCCACTGGGGTAGCGCAACGGCCGTGGTCGGCTGATCCGCTCGGCCGGCAAGGGCGGCACGCCGCCCGCCAGTACCGTGACCGCGTGATCGCGGCGGTTGATGGCGATCACTGCAGGCGGCCGTGTCGCCGACGCGGCGATGGCATAGAGGTGCTCCTGGTCGAGGTCCAGGCAGCGTAGGCGGCTGTAGTCGATGTCGACCTGCTGGAGCGAGCCGTCGGCATCGTGCAGGCCCAGGCGGCTGAAACCGTCTTCGAACCAGGTGGCCAGGTACTGCTGTTCGCCCAGCGCCAGCCAGGTGCTGGCGCCCAGTTGCCAGGGGGCTGCGGCATGGTCGGCAAGGGCGGCGGGCAGCGCAGCCCAGCCTCGGTCCGTTTCACCCCAGGGTTGCCAGAAGCCCTCGCAGTCGGACAGGCAGTACAGCCGCCCAGCGGCATCGAAGCGTGGCTGCTGCAGGGATTGCGCCGGACCCTCGCCGCCGGCGATGCAGCGCGGCGCACCGAAGCGGCCGTCTGCCAGCCGTTCGCGACAGAGCAGGCGGGTGGCGGTCCAGGGCTGCTCGGGGCGACTCCATTCGATCCAGGCCAGGCGTGCGCCATCGGCGCTCAGGGTCGGCGAGGCGTAGAAGTCGGCGCCTTCGGCCAGCACTTCTCGCTGCTGCGCACTGATCGCGACCAGGCGATGTTCGACCTGCTCGGCGCCGTGGCTTTCTTCTACGGCCAGCACCTCGCCGTTGGCCCAGCGCAGGTCACCATAGCGCCGTTCGCCCTGGGTCAATGCCTGGGGCGCGCTGCCGTTCAGGGCTTGGGCATAGAGCTGCTGGTCGGCCTCGTTGACGAACACCAGGCCATCATCGCTCAGGCAAAAACTGCCGCCGCCGTATTCGTAGACCCGGCTGCGCACGCTGAAGCCATCGGGCGTCAGGCAGCGGGCCTGGCCATCACGCCAGTGCCAGATCCGGCAGGCGCCGTCGCGCGGGCGGAATTCGTTCCAGAACAGACCCTGTGGGCCAACCCGCAGTTCGGCGAAATCGGTGCCGGCGGCCACCGCCTGCTCGGCACTGAAGCGCTCAGCCGCGGGCGATGACACGAGAATTTCGCTCATTGCGGAAGGTCAGTTGATCGATGTTCAAGCGGGCGTGCTCGGCCTCTTCGCGCGCCTTGAGAATGATGCCGTGCTCGGCGGACTTGGCGCACACCGGATCGGCGTTGCTGGCGTCGCCGGTGAGCATGAAGGCCTGGCAGCGACAGCCGCCGAAGTCCTTCTCCTTTTCGTCGCAGGAGCGACACGGCTCGGGCATCCATTCATAGCCGCGATAGCGGTTGAAGCCGAACGAGTCGTACCAGATGTGCTGCATGCTGTGCTCGCGCACATTGGGGAACTGCACCGGCAGCTGGCGCGCGCCATGGCACGGCAACGCGGTGCCATCCGGGGTGACGGTGAGGAACACGCTGCCCCAGCCGTTCATGCAGGCCTTGGGACGTTCTTCGTAGTAGTCGGGGGTGACGAAGATCAGCTTGCAGGGGTTGCCTGCCGCCGCCAGTTTTTCCCGGTATTGGTTGGTGATGCGCTCGGCGCGCTCCAGCTGTGCGCGGGTCGGCAGCAGGCCGAGGCGGTTCAGGTGCGCCCAGCCGTAGAACTGACAGGTGGCCAGTTCGACGAAGTCGGCTTCCAGGGCGATGCACAGCTCGATGATGCGGTCGATCTTGTCGATGTTGTGCCGATGGGTAACGAAGTTCAGCACCATGGGATAGCCGTGGGCCTTGACCGCCCGGGCCATCTCCAGCTTCTGCGCGAAGGCCTTTTTCGACCCGGCCAGCAGGTTGTTGACCTGCTCGTCGCTGGCCTGGAAGCTGATCTGGATGTGGTCCAGGCCGGCTTGCTTGAACGCCGCGATTTTCTGCTCGGTCAGGCCGATGCCCGAGGTGATCAGGTTGGTGTAGTAGCCCAGGCGACGGCCTTCACCGATGAGCTCGGCAAGGTCCTGGCGCACCAGTGGTTCGCCGCCGGAAAAACCCAGCTGCGCGGCGCCCATCTCACGGGCCTCGGCCATCACCCGGAACCAGTCGGCGGTGCTCAACTCCTGCCCTTGCGCGGCGAAATCCAGCGGGTTGGAACAGTACGGGCACTGCAGCGGGCAGCGGTAGGTCAGCTCGGCGAGCAGCCACAGCGGCAGGCCGACTTCCGGCGTTGCCGGCACCTTACTTGAGTGTGATCCAGTGTTCGGCACGGGCCACCTCCATGAACTGCACGATGTCGTCAGCGAGCTCGGCTACGTCGGGGAACTGCTTGTCCAGCTCGGCAATGATCGCCGCGACATTGCGCTGGCCGTCGATCAGCCCGCCGATCAGCGCCGCGCTTTCGTTGAGCTTGATCATGCCCTCGGGGTACAGCAGTACATGGGCCTTTTGCGCCGGCTCGTACTGGAAGCGGTAGCCCGGGCGCCAGGCCGGGACCTGTTCGCGATTGAAACTCATAGGGCGATTCCTTTGTGCCAGACCCGTTCGCTGGTGACACTGTGATAGGGCGGACGGTTCAGTTCGTAGGCCATGCTCATGGCGTCGAGCATGCTCCAGAGAATGTCCAGCTTGAACTGCAGGATCTCCAGCATGCGCTGCTGGCCCTCAACTGTAGTGTAGTGCTGCAGGGTGATTGCCAGCCCATGCTCGACATCGCGCCGGGCCTGGCCCAGGCGGGTGCGGAAGTATTGATAGCCGGCCGGGTCGATCCAGGGATAGTGCTGCGGCCAGCTGTCCAGGCGCGACTGGTGGATCTGCGGGGCGAACAGTTCGGTCAGCGAACTGCTGGCCGCTTCCTGCCAGCTGGCGCGGCGGGCGAAGTTGACGTAGGCATCGACGGCAAAGCGCACGCCGGGCAGCACCAGTTCCTGGGAGCGCAACTGGTCCGGGTCCAGGCCGACCGCCTGGCCCAGGCGCAGCCAGGCCTCGATGCCACCGTCTTCGCCGGGTGCACCGTCATGATCGAGCAGGCGCTGAATCCACTCGCGACGAATCTCACGGTCCGGGCAGTTGGCCAGGATCGCGGCATCCTTGAGCGGAATGTTCACCTGGTAGTAGAAGCGGTTGGCGACCCAGCCCTGGATCTGCTCGCGGCTGGCGCGGCCTTCATACATCGCCACATGGTAGGGGTGATGGATGTGGTAGTAGGCGCCCTTGGCACGCAGGGCCTGTTCGAATTCGGCGGGGGACAGTGCTTTGGCGTCGCTCATGTCGGCTCCTAGAGAATGATGCTCATGCCGTCGAAGGCCACTTCGACGCCGCGCCGGTCCAGTTCGGCGCGTTCGGCCGAGTCTTCATCGAGGATCGGGTTGGTGTTGTTGATGTGGATAAGTACCTTGCGCTGGCGGGGGAAGCCTTCCAGCACCTCGAGCATGCCGCCCGGGCCGTTCTGCGCCAGGTGGCCCATTTCCCGCCCGGTGCGGGTGCCGACGCCACGGCGCTGCATTTCATCATCCTCCCACAGGGTGCCGTCGACCAGCAGGCAGTCGGCCTCGGCCATCATCCGTAGCAACTGGTCGTCGACCTGACCCAGGCCCGGGGCGTAGAAGAGTTTGCCGCCGCTGCGCAGGTCCTCGACCATCAGTCCGAGGTTGTCGCCCGGGTGCGGGTCGAAACGGTGGGGCGAGTAGGGGGGCGCGGCACTGCGCAGCGGGAAGGGGGTAAAGCGCAGGTTCGGACACGCCTCGATCACGAAGCTGCCTTCGAGCTCGATACGGTTCCAGTGCAAGCCGCCGTTCCAGTGGCTGAGCATGGTGAACAGGGGGAAGCCGGTGGTCAGGTCCTGGTGGACCATCTCGGTGCACCAGACCTGGTGCGGGCAGCCTTCGCGCAGGCTCAACAGGCCGGTGGTGTGGTCGATCTGGCTGTCGAGCAGGACGATCGCGTCGATGCCGGTGTCACGCAGCGCCCGGGCCGGTTGCAGGGGGGCAAAGCCCTGCAGCTGGGCACGGATGTCCGGCGAGGCATTGCACAGCACCCAGTGCACGCCGTCGTCGGACAGCGCGATCGACGACTGGGTGCGCGCCGTGGCCCGCAAGGTGCCATCGCGAAAGCCCTTGCAGTTCTCGCAGTTGCAGTTCCACTGCGGAAACCCGCCACCGGCGGCGGAACCTAGGATCTGGATGTACATGGCGTCTCCTGCCGCGTCTTGAAATAAAAACGCCCCGGCAGACCGAGGCGTTGTACCGCAAGCAGATTCAGCGGCTTGCGAAATACATGGTCACTTCAAAGCCGATACGCAGGTCAGTGTAAGCAGGTTTGGTCCACATGGGTTTACTCCTTCCGGATAGGTCCTGGGGTTGCCAGCTACTTATTTAGTCCACCCTCCGGGTGAGGGGTTCCAATAGCCGAGATTGCGCTATCTTACTAAAAAACCAGCTGCTGAATGGTTAAATCTACGATAAATGTCGTTACATTCCTGGTAAGAATCAGCGCCTGGCGTGCCAGTCGTCGCCAGGCGCGGGGCCGTTGGCCAGGCACAGCCAGCCGTGCCTGGCCTGCAGCAGGTCTTCGGCGCACTGGTGCAGGCGGGCTTGATCGACAGCGAGGACTGCGCTGCGCAGCGCCTCCAGACTGGCTTGCGATCGCCCCGCCAGCTGCGTCTGCCAGGCCCATTCGGCGACCTCGGCGTTGCTCATCGCCGCTTCGTCCAGTTGTGCGGCCAGGGCCTCACGGCTATCGGCGCTACAGCCCAGGGTCTGCGGCAGCGCAGCGAAAAACTCACGGACATAATCGAGGATCTGGGCATGGCTGGCACTGGGTGACTGCACGCCAAACAGCAAGCCACTGCAGCCCTGCACCTGACGAAAGGCACTGAACACGGCGTAACCCAGTTGCAGTTCGACTCGCAGACGCTGGTAGAACGGCCCCTGGATCTGTTGCGCCAGCAAGCGGGCGCAGGCCTCATCGGCGAGCGGGCAGAACAACAGCACGGCGTGTTCGCTGGCAGGTGGCAGCAGCGTTTGCCAGCGTCGCACCGGCTCGATCACTACCGGCTGCTGCGCCTGCGGGTGTCCGGGCACGGCCTGCAGGGCGCGGTTGAGTGCCTGCTGGGCGGGGTCATCGAAACCTGTGGCCATACCTTGCCAGCGGGCATGTGCCCACAGGGCATCGACATCGCTCTGGTTCAGGCTACCGCTGGGCGAGGGGGCCTTGTCCTGGCCGACCAGCTGTTCAGGCAGTTGCCCGAGCAAGGCACGGATCGGCATCGGCTCCGGCTCGCTGGCGGCCTTCGCCATCCAGTTGGCTGGAGACGGGTGGCGCAGGGTTTCCAAGGCCTCCATCACCACCATGACCACAGCTTGCGGTACGCCGCTGCAGCGCAGTTGCCAGAAGGGGCCGGTGGCGTCGAACTGCAACTCGATGGCAGCGCTGGCCGCACGCTCACGCAAGGGCTGCAAGGCCTGGTCGAGCACCTGCCAGAGCTGCCCGCGCAGGGCCGAGGCCAACTGCCAGCGCAGGTAGACGACACCGTGCTGGCGTTGCGCGGGGAGCAGGGGGCTGACGACCAGGCCGGCAGGGGCAGGGGTGAACGTCAGCTCGCTGCGTGGCACATCGAGCAGCGGCTCGGCAGCAGGCAGGCGCCAGGGCTCCTTGTAGACAGGCGGGCTGTTTTCCAGCATCTGGTCGAGCAGGACACGCAGCGTTGCCTCGGCTTGTCCGCTCAAGGCCAGGTACGGCTGAGCGCTACTGTCGCGGCGGGCCAGGTCCAGGGCGGTTGCGGTCTGTTCGCGGCGCTGCTGCAAGCGCGTGTATTCCTGCTTCAGGGGGCTCCAGTCGGCCTCGCGGAAAAACCTCAGCCAGTCGAACAGCAAGGCCTGGACCTGATCGGCATTGCCGGCGTCGCCGAGCCTTGCCCGCAGGTGCAGCAGTGCCTGCCCGGCAAAGCTGTACAGCGGCGAGCACTCGAATGCCTGCAGCCATCCGCGCTGACGCAGGGCGGCCTGCAATCCGCCGGCACGGGTATCGGCCAGCCAGGTGGCGAGGAACTCGATGGCCTGGTCGAGGCCGGCCGACTGCCGCTCGACGGCCAGCAGCAGGTCGAGGTGCCGGCCGTTCAAGGTCGGCGCCAGTGGCCTGTCGACCAGCGCCGGTGGTGTTGCCTGAACGATGCGTGCACCGCTGGCGATAACGCTCCCGGCCTGTTGCACCAGCGCCTGAAGCTCGTCGAGGCGGTGCGGGCCGCTCAGGCTCAAATGCATCTGCCCGCCCTGGTACCAGCGCTGGTGGAAGTGCTGCAAGGCCGTCTGGAACTCGTGGCTATGCACCGGCAGGCTGAAGCGGTTGCCCGCCTGGAAGGCACTCAGCGGATGGCGTAGCGATACCTGCTGCAACAAGGCGAACTGCGCCTGGGCCTGGGCGTTGCGGGACCAGGCGATGAACTCGGCGTGTATCACCTCCCGCTCACGCAGCTGGCGCGGGATGTCGAACGAGGGCCGGGCGAGCATTTCGCACAGGCGCTCAAGCGCCCCGGCCAATGCCGCCTGCGGCACTTCGAAGAAGTAGTCGGTGGTGCGCTCGCGGGTGCTGGCATTGACCTGCCCGCCATGACGCTGCACATAACGCATCAGGCCGTCGTCGAGCGGGAAGCGCTGGTTGCCGAGAAACAGCAGGTGTTCGAGAAAGTGGGCCATGCCGGCATAGCGGCGCGGGGCGTCGTGGCTGCCGGCCATGACCCGCACGGCAGCCGCGCAGCGCTTGAGCTGCGGGGCGTGGCGCAGGGTGACCTGCAGGCCATTGTCGAGGCTAAGGTGTCGCAGGGTGGAGGACATGACGGTTCCCGTACAGCACGAACCGTCATGCTAGCGGATTATTGCTGGCGCGGCGCGCCGTAGAGCTCCGGGCGCAGGTCGTGCAGATAGGGCGTGTTGGCCCGTCCCTCGTGGACCCGCTGCAGTTCGAGGTCGGCCTGCAACAGCATGCTGTCGCGCCCGGCCATAGCCAGGATGCTGCCGTCCGGCCCGACAATGCTGCTTTGCCCGCAGTAGTGGATGTCATCCTCGGCGCCGCAGTAGTTGGCGTAGGCCAGGTAGCACTGGTTCTCGTAGGCGCGGGCGCGCACGGTGACCTGGGCGACGAAGTCATAGGGCACCATGTTCGCTGTCGGTACCAGGATCAGCTCGGCACCGGCCAGGGCCAGGCGCCGGGCATTTTCCGGGAACTCGATGTCGTAGCAGATCAGCAGGCCCAGGCGCCAGCCGTTCAACTCCACCACCGGGAAGTGGTCAGGCCCCGGGCTGAACATCGCCCGGTCCAGGCCACCGAACAGGTGGGTCTTGCGGTAGTTGCACAGGCTGCTGCCATGGGCGTCGATCAACTGCACGGCGTTGAACACCTGGCCATCGTCGGCCAGCTCCGGATAACCGTAGGCAATGGCAATGCGATTGCTCTGGGCAATCTCCACCACGCTCATGGCCGACGGGCCATCCTCGGCCTCGGCCAGGCGCATTACCGCGTCGCTGCCGATGTTGTAGCCGGTCAGGAACATCTCCGGGCACACCAGCAGTTCGACACCGCGGGCGGCGGCCAGTTGCGCCTGCTGGTGCAGGCGCTCGAGGTTGCCGGGCACATCCAGTGGCTGTGGAACACCTTGATACAGCGCGATGCGCATGGCGAATCTCCCGTCAGTCGGCCAGGGCGATAGGTCCGATTTCGTGGAACACATCGCCCGGGCCTGGGTTGTCCGGATGGGTATGGCCCCCGAAGTGATTCATGATACCCCACACCGCGTTGAGCGAGGTCTGCACCGCGCCTTCGACCCAGGCCGGGGTCCAGGACACGTCGTCACCGGCGATGAAGATGCCGCGTTGTTCGGCCGGCATGTCCTGCTGCATGAAGTGGGCATACATGCGCTGGTTGTAGCGGTAATGGCCGGGCAGAGCACCCTTGAACGCGCCGAGGAAGTGCGGGTCGGCCTCCCAGGAAACGGTGATCGGATCGCCGATGATATGCCCGGCGATGTCCACTTTCGGGTAGATCTTCTTCAGTGCATCGAGGGCCAGCTTGACGCGCTTTTCCACCGGATGCGGGAGCATCTTCAGGGCGTCGCTCATCCACGAGTACGACAGGCAGATCACCCCCGGCTTGTCGTCGCCGTTGTCGAACAGGTAGGTGCCGCGGGTCAGGCGGTCGGTCAGGGTCATGCTCATCAGGTCGCGGCCGGTTTCCGGGTCCTTGTCCTTCCAGAACGGCCGGTCGACCATCACGAAGGTCTTCGACGACTGCATGTAGCGGGTGCGGTCCAGGGCCATCCACATCTTTTGCGAGAACAGCGACTCTTCACATTCGATCTGGGTGGTCAGCAGCCAGCTCTGGCAGGTGGTGAGCACGGCGGCGTAGTGGCGAGTGTCGCCCCAGTTGTCGGTCACGGCCAGGCGCCCGTCGGCATCGCGGCGGATGCTCTTGACCCCCGGGCGTGGGGCGCCACGGTGCAGCGAGCTCAGGCTGGTGCCTGCCGGCCAGTGCGCGCAGCGCTCCGGCACATGGCGCCAGATGCCCAGCGGAACCTGCTCGACGCCGCCGACCACCAGGTGCTGGTGATCGTCGCAGTTGGTCATCACCACGCGGAAGATTTCCAGCATCGAGTTGGGGAAGTCCGAATCCCAGCCGCCGGTGCCGAAACCGACCTGGCCGAACACTTCGCGGTGCAGGAAGCTGAGCTTGGCAAAGGCCTTGGAGGTGGCGACGAAGTCGTAGAAGGTGCGGTCGTCCCACAGCGGCACCAGGGTGTTCCACAGCTCCTTGAGACGCGGCACGTCGCGATCGCGGATGGCCTGCTGGATATCGCCGAAGCGGGCGCCGTCTTCCAGGGCGTCGGCCCAGGCGTCGGCCACTTCCTGGAACAGCTTGGGCAGGTCGGAGAGCTTCTCGGCGTAGTGCGTCTGGCCTTCCAGATCGATCACCGTGCTGCCCGACGCCGGGGTCAGCGGGTTGGGGAAGGGTTTGGTGTCGAGCCCGAGCTTGTCCACATAGTGGTAGAACGCGGTGGAGGACACCGGAAAGCGCATGCCGCCGAGCTCGGCGATGATGCCGTCGGTGCCTTCGAAGGTTTGCGAGCGCAGGCGGCCGCCCATTTTCGAGGCTTCGTACACCACCGGTTTGAGGCCCAGCTTCATCAGCTCATAGGCGGCTACCAGGCCGGCGATACCGGCACCGACAATCGCCACCTCTTCACCGTGACGCTCGGCCGGGATGCTGCCCAGGCCCGCCGGATGCTCGATCCAGTCGTCGAAGGCGAACGGGAAATCCGGGCCGAAGATGGTGATGGGTTTCTTGCCGTCGGCGGGGTGGCGATTGTTCTTGTTCATGGTCTGACCTGGCCAGGGCTGCGCGGGATGCGGAGCTTGAGTATAGAAAATGCTGGCGGTCAGTTTAGGGACAGTGGATTACGTAATTAAGATGCAGAGTGTCGTCTATTTGCATGCCGAATAATCATAATGACCAACAAGTAATGCATTTTGACTTGGCCCGTCAAACCGGACCACGGTCCACCTTGCTGCTGAGGATGATCGAGGTGGTGGTCTTCTCCACCCCTTCGACACTGCCGATCTGGTCGAGCAACTGGTCCAGTTGCTCCGGCGACTCGCTGCGCAGCCAGGCCACGTAGTCGAACTCGCCGCTCACGGCGCACAGCTGCTGGACCTGGCCCATGGCGCTCAGGCGGCGCACCACGTCCTTGCCCGAACGTGGCTGCACGGTGATACCCACGTACGCCTGCAACCCGCCATCGGCCAGGCGTTGGCCCAGGCGCACCCCGTAGCCGCTGATGACCTTGGTCTTTTCCAGGCGAGCCAGGCGCGAGGTGACCGTGGTACGGGCGATGCCCAGGTGCCGAGCGAGGGTGGCGACACTTTCACGGGCGTTGATCTGCAGCAGCGAAATCAGCTGGCGGTCGATTTCGTCGAGGGCGACGGGACGGCTGTCGGACATGAGGACTCTCTGTAGACGCCGTGTTGGACGGCGCAGGGAATGAACCCACTAGCCTATCCATTCCACTTGCCGGCCAGCAAGGTGTTGATGCTCAGCCTCGTACCAGCGCCTGCACTTCGTCGAGGCTCCGGTAGGGCACGACCGTGCGTGGCAGGCGGGAGGAGGGCGACAGGTTGTAGACGGCGAAATCGTCGCCGACGACCGACTCGGCCATCAACTCGAACGAGGGCAGGATCCTGTTCTGGTAATGCTGATCCAGGCCGCAGGGTGACAGGTTGGAGTGCTCGTGCTCATAGAACCTGCCAATGCTCTGGTCCAGGTCAAGACCCACCAGAAAGACCGTGTTGAACCCCGCATGATAGGCGATCTGCAAGGCCACATAAGCCACGGTGCGGGCGTCGAAGAAGCCGCGCTGCAGGTTCTTGCTGAAGCCCAGTGGCTTCTTGCGGCTGCAGGGAAACACGCGGTTGCGCACAAGCTCGGGGTCTGTGCGCAGCAGGTCCGCCAACGTGGCCCTGGGCGCCTTGCGCAGGAAGTACAGCTCGCCCGTGGGCGACGCCTGGCTGGACTGGTAGTGATCTTCCCACAACGCGACCCGCTGACTGCGACGCATGGCTTCGGCAAACATCTCGGGTTGCTGGTTGGAGAAGTCGCGGTCGGTGCAGACATGGAAGAACGGCTTGATCGGCGTATCGATGAACATGGAGATCGATCCATTCATCGTGATCATCGGAATGTCGGCGAATTGCTGAAACGGGAAGTCCTGTGCCGAGCGGCCTGAAGCGATCAGGAAAACCGCACCTGACGCGATGTTCCGGCAATCGTCGAAAACGTTTGCGCGAACAGGCGCGTCAGCGGTCGATCGTGTTTTGGTGGTGTCCATTTCAGTGTTCCCTGGCGACTGGCAGGTGGACGCACTCACCTGAATAAATGATAGCTAGCAAACGATTTAAGTCGAATTGTGAAAAACTGTAAACAAATTCGACCGGACGCGAGGGCTTGAGTTCCATGGTCAAGGACGCTTGATGCGCACTGGGCGGCGCTGGGCACTGGCCTTGCAGGGGCTGTATCAGGTTGTGGGAAGGCGGTAGTAGCGAGGGGAAGGGAGACGTGCCGGAAGCAGCAACGGTGGCGGCAAATCACTGCAGAGGGCATTAGCCGTTCGCTGGAAACGCAAAAGCCGCGCAATGCGCGGCTTTTTGTCTGGTGGGCCCACACGGACTTGAACCGTGGACCAAAGGATTATGAGTCCTCTGCTCTAACCAACTGAGCTATAGGCCCCAGTGGTCGCGGATTATAACGAGGGTTTCCAGGCTGTGCTATCCGAAAGATCCGAAACTGCTATGCGAAGGAAGGTCGCGGCGAATTCCTCGGCGGGCAGCGGCAGGCTGACGATGTAACCCTGGATCTGTTCGCAGCCTTCGGCGGCAAGGAATTGTTGTTGGGCCTGGTTCTCCACGCCTTCGGCAATGATCGTCAGCTGCATGCTGCGGCCCAGGGCGATGATCGCCCGGGCGATGGCGGCGTCATGGGGGTCGTCCGGCAGGCCGCGTATGAACGATTGGTCGATCTTGAGGATGTCCAGCGGCAGGCGCTTGAGGTAGCTCAGCGAGGAATAGCCGGTGCCGAAGTCGTCGATGGCCAGTTGCACGCCCAGTTGCTTGAGCTGGTGGAGGATGGCCAGTGCTTCTTCGGCCTGGCTCATGATGAAGTTCTCGGTGATTTCCAGCTGCAGGTCGCCGGCCTTGAGCTGGTGGGCCTTGAGCAACTGGTCGATGCGCTTGACCAGGCTGGGCTGGCGCAGTTGGGCGCCGGCCAGGTTGATCGACAGCGGGCCGAAGGCCAGGTAGTTCTTCTTCCAGGCCTGCATCTGCCGGCAGGCCCGTTCCAGCACCCAGTCGCCCAGTTGCAGGATCGTGCCGTTCTCTTCGGCCAGGCTGATGAAGTGTTCCGGCGGCACTTCGCCGAACAGCGGGTGGGTCCAGCGGATCAGCGCTTCGGCCCCCACCAGGCTCTGGGTTTTCAGGCTGAACTTGGGCTGGTAGCTCAGGCTCAGTTCGTTACGTTCGATGGCCCGGCGCAGTTCGTGCTCCAGGGCAATGCGTTCGCTGGCCTGGGCCGTGAGGTCGCGGGTATAGGATTCGACCCGGTTTCGGCCCTTGGCCTTGGAGCGGTACATCGCCGCGTCGGCATTGCGGATCAGCGAGGCGACGTCGGTGCCGTCCTGTGGGTACAGGCTGGTGCCGATGCTGGCGCTGGTGAAGAACTCGTGCTCGCCGGCCTGGAAAGGGGCGCTGAAGCAGGCCAGCAGTTTATTGGCGATGTGTTCGGCGTCGCTTGGCTGGTGCAGGCCCGGCAGGAGAATGATGAATTCGTCGCCGCCCAGGCGCGCCACCGTGTCGATGTCGCGCACCTGTTCCTTCAGGCGCTGGGCAATGCCCTTGAGCAACAGGTCGCCGACCGGGTGGCCGAGGCTGTCGTTGATGTGCTTGAAGCGATCCAGGTCCAGGAACAGCACCGCGCCCTGGCGCTTGGCAGCCTGCGGGCAGGTGAGTGCGGCCTGCAGGCGGTTCTCGAACAGGGTGCGGTTGGGCAGCCCGGTCAGCGGGTCGTGGTGGGCCTGGTAGTCGAGCTTGGCCTGGGCGTGCTTGAGGCTGGAGATATCGGCGAACACCGCAACGAAGTGGGTGATGACCCGCTCACTGTTGCGCACGGCACTGATGGTCAGCCAGCTGGGGTACAACTCGCCGTTCTTGCGCCGGTTCTGGATCTCGCCCTGCCAGTGGCCTTCGGCAGTCAGTTGGTGCCACATGGCGGCATAGAAGGCGCTGTCGTGCTGGCCGGAGGCAAGCAGGCGCGGGGTCTGGCCCAGGGCTTCGAATTCGCTGTAGCCGGTGATTTCGCTGAAGGCCCGGTTGACCGCGCTGATGCGCTGTTCGGTGTCGGTGATCAATACACCTTCAGCGGTGTTTTCGAACACGGTGGCAGCCAGTTGCAGTTTTTCCTGCATCAGGTGGCGCTCGGTGATGTCCCGGGCGATGGTCAGCATGCAATCGACACCGGCGATCGGCAGCGGCCGGGCGGAAAGTTCGCACAGGCGGATCTGCCCGTCGCGGCGACGGATATGGCAACTGAAATCGCGGACGAAACCGTCCCGCTTGAGCATGTTCAATAGGCGCCGACGTTCGTTCAGGTCAACCCAGATGCCCAGGTCCAGGGTGGTGTGGTCCAGGGATGTGTGGTCGTCGAAACCGGTCAGGCGGCAGAAACCCTCGTTGACCTCCAGCAGCAAGCCATCGCTCTGGCGCGACAGCAGCAGGCCGTCAGGGGAGGCGTGGAACGCCTTGGCGAACTTTTCTTCCGAGGTTTGCAGTTGCTCCTGGGTTTCCTTGAGCTGGCTGATGTCGCGTACGGTCACCACCAGGGCGGGGGCGTTGTCCAGTTCGAAGGTCTCGGCCGAGATCAGGCCGGTGAACAACTGGCCGTTGCTGCGGCGGAACAGCGTTTCCAGGTTGCGGATGCTTCCCGTCTGCAGGCGCTGCAGCAGGCTCGGCCCGACACCGTCGACGCCCCAGATGTTCAGCTCGGTGGCCGTACGGCCGATGACGTGTTCCGGGCCCAGGCCGATCTGCTCTTCGAAGGCTTCGTTGACTTCCAGCAGGCAGCCGTCGCTGAGGCGGGCAATGAGCAGGATATCCGGGCATTGCTGGAACACCGAGGCGAACTTCTGTTCGGACAGGCGCAGGGCGGCTTCGGCATTCTTGGTTTCGCTGATATCGATCATCAGCCCGCGCATCACCGGTTTGTGCCCGTGCTCGATCAGGCTGACGATGTCGCGCACCCACAGGTGGCCTCCATCGGCGCGGATCACCCGGTAGTCGAAGCTGTGATCGCGACCGGCTGCGGTTTCGCTTTCGCAAAAGGCCTGGACCCAGAGGGCGTCGTCAGGATGGAGGATGCTGCGCCAGAAACCGGGGCGCCGCCACTGGCTCAGTGGGTAACCGAGCAGGTCTTCGGCATGGGGCGAAACGTAGCTGAAGGTGAAATCGTTGGCATCGGCCTCCCAGGCAATGGCTGACAGGCTTTCGACCAGCCCGCGGTAGTGATATTCGCTGCTGCGCAGTTCCTGTTCCAGGGCGATGCGGCGGGAAATTTCCGAGCTCAGTCGCCGGTTGATGCGAATCACCGCGGCGAGGATGGCCACCAGCAGCAAGATACCGGGCAGGCCATAGACCAGCAGGTCGGACCACAAATTGCGGTGATCGATGACCTTGCCGACCCAGCGCTCCTGGATATCGCTGATCTCACTGGCGCTCATGTCAGCCATGACTTTGTCGATGATGCCCACCAGAATCTTCTGTTCCTGGGGCACGGCCATGGCCAGCTGGTAGCGGTACGGGGTTTCGCCGCTGACATACAGGCCTTCGAGCTTGAGCTGGCGCAGGCTCCAGATGCTGGAAGCAAGGTCGCCGACCACCGCATCGACTTCGTCGGTGGCCAGTGCCTGCAGGACCGAACTGACATTGGCCAGGGCGACCAGGTTCAGGTCGGGGTGACGGGCGCGCAGCAGCTCATGGGGGGCGTAGTTTTCCACCACGGCGACTTTCAGCCCGTACAAGTCCTTGATATTGCGCGGCTGCGGCCCGCCCTTGTGGGCCAGGATGACGATCGGGAAGTCCAGGTAGGGGCGGGTGAACGCCAGGTAGCTTTGCCGCTCCGGGGTCGACATGATGCCCGGGAGCAGGTCCAGTTTGTTCTGCCGTGCCTGCTCCATGACGGCCGTCCAGCTGCTCGGCTCGACCGGCTTGAAGCTGACACCCAGGCGTTCCTGGATAAGGGCGATGTAATCGGCGGCCAATCCCTGGTAGCGGCCATCCTGGTCACGGTATTCAAATGGTGGCCAGGACGCGTCGACGCCCAGGCGCAGCTGTGGGTGGGCGCTGAGCCAGGCGTGCTCGTCGTCGGTCAGGGTCAGGGCGCCGGCCGTTGCGCTCCAGCACAGCTGGAGCAGTAACAGGAGGGCCGGCATTCTGGGCATAGCGGCCTCGTCACACAGATGAATTGATTCGAGTGTAGACGGGTCGGCCGAAGGTCCAGATGTTTTCTGTCGCGCAAGAAAAACCCCGGCCTGGGCCGGGGTTTGTCATCACTCGTCGAGGAAGGAGCGCAGGTGCTCGCTTCGCGTCGGGTGGCGCAACTTGCGCAGCGCCTTGGCTTCAATCTGACGGATCCGCTCACGGGTCACGTCGAATTGCTTGCCGACCTCTTCGAGGGTGTGATCGGTGTTCATGTCGATACCGAAACGCATGCGCAGCACCTTGGCTTCGCGTGCGGTCAGGCCCGAGAGCACGTCACGGGTCGCTTCCTTGAGGCTTTCGACCGTGGCCACATCGATTGGCGACTGCATGGTCGAGTCTTCGATGAAGTCACCCAGATGCGAATCTTCGTCGTCACCGATCGGGGTTTCCATGGAGATCGGCTCTTTGGCGATCTTCAATACCTTGCGGATCTTGTCCTCAGGCATTTCCATGCGCTCACCCAGCTCTTCCGGGGTCGGTTCACGGCCCATTTCCTGGAGCATCTGCCGGGAAATACGGTTGAGCTTGTTGATCGTCTCGATCATGTGCACCGGAATACGGATGGTGCGCGCCTGGTCGGCGATCGAACGGGTGATCGCCTGGCGGATCCACCAGGTGGCGTAGGTCGAGAACTTGTAGCCGCGACGGTATTCGAACTTGTCCACCGCCTTCATCAGGCCGATGTTGCCTTCCTGGATCAGGTCGAGGAACTGCAGGCCGCGGTTGGTGTACTTCTTGGCGATCGAGATCACCAGACGCAGGTTGGCCTCGACCATTTCCTTCTTGGCACGACGAGCCTTGGCTTCACCGATCGACATGCGACGGTTGATGTCCTTGATCTCGGCGATGGTCAGGCCGGTTTCGCTTTCGAGGTCGATCAGCTTCTGCTGGCAGGCCACGATGGCGTCGCTCTTCTCACCCAGGGCAGCAGCCCACTTGGTGCTGCGCTTGGCCAGGTCGCTGGCCCAGGTCTGGTCGATTTCGTTGCTCGGGAACAGACGCAGGAAGTCGGCACGCGGCATGCGTGCATCACGGACGCACAGCTGCATGATCGCGCGCTCTTGCTGACGCAGGCGGTCAAGGGAGCTGCGTACGCGCTCGACCAGGGCTTCGAACTGCTTGGGCACCAGCTTGATCGGCATGAACAGCTCGGCCAGATCCAGCATCGACTGGAGGCTGTCCTTGTGCGTGCGGCCGTTCTTTTTCAGAACCTTGAGGGTGGCGAGCAGTTGTTCCTGAACGGCACCGAAGCGCTGGCGAGCGACTTCCGGATCGGGACCGCTTTCGGCCTCTTCCTCTTCCTCGCCACCTTCTTTCTCTTCGTCCTCGTCGTCGTCGGCTTCGGCCTTGGCCGGCGCCTTGGCGTCGAGCGGAGGCGGCACTTCAGCAGGCGGCGCAATGCCATCGTCCGGGTCGATATAACCGCTCAGGACGTCGGACAGGCGGCCACCTTCGCTGGTGACGCGATCGTATTCGGAGAGGATGTACTCGACGGTACCGGGGAAGTGGGCGATGGCGCCCATGACTTCACGGATACCTTCTTCGATACGCTTGGCGATTTCGATCTCGCCTTCACGGGTCAGCAGCTCGACGGTACCCATTTCGCGCATGTACATGCGCACCGGGTCTGTCGTGCGACCGATATCGGTTTCCACAGCCGCCAACGCAGCGGCGGCTTCTTCAGCTGCGGCTTCGTCGGTGTCGGCTTCGGCCAACAAAAGGGCATCCGCATCCGGAGCACTCTCGAATACGTTGATCCCCATGTCGTTGATCATGCGGATGATGTCTTCCACCTGCTCCGGATCTGAAATATCCTCTGGCAGGTGGTCGTTGACCTCCGCGTAAGTCAGGTAGCCCTGCTCACGGCCGCGGGTGATCAACTCTTTGATGCGAGACTGCTGTTGCGCTTTTCCGGACATAACACCCTATCCACTGAAGGTCTTGGCGGGCAAAAAACAAGCCGAGGATTATACCCGAGCATGGACCTCACGCGCCAGTTGAGGTCGGGGTTTGTGCGGGAACATTCCGGCTTAGCAGGTCACGCAGCTGATTTTTTTCCTCTGCGCTCAACTCACTTTGACGTGCTTTCCTGAGCAGATGTTCCAGGCTGCGCTCGCGTTGGCGAGCGGACAAGCTAGTTATAGTGTCGAAAAACTGTTGTTCAAGGTTGTCGGCATCGATCAGCCATTCCTTTTCCGCCAGTGCTCGCAGCAGACGCCCTTGTTCGGTGCCGTGCCAGCGTGCGATCAACTGTAGTGAGCGTAGCTCAGGATTCTTTTGCAGGGCCTCGAGCAGGGCCACCAGCAGCTGGGCGTAGACGTGTTCCTCGGCGGCGAAATGGCCGGCATCCTCGACCTTCTTGGCCAGCTGCGGATGGTGCAGCAGGGTGCGCAGGGCGCTCAAGGTCGGCGGTTCCACCGAGGTCGGCACCCGCGGCGGGGCGTCCTGGCGCTGGCCGTTGCGCTCCCAGGGCTTGCCTTTCTTGTCCCACGGCTTGCCGTCCCATTTCTTCTTGCCGCCCTTGTTCGGCGTCCACTGCTGCTGGGGCGGCGCGTACTCCGGCTGGTGAAAGTCGCCGTAATCCGGGGCGTAGTCGGGAATGGCGTCGTAATCGATGCCGGGGTCGTAGCTGGGCGGCGCTTCGACCGGCGCACTGTGGCTCAGTTGCTCGACCTGCTGGTTGTCCAGCCCGGTGATTTCCTTGAGCCGATTGCGCATCAGTGCGCGCAGGTTGGCGCCGGGCACTTTTTCGATCAACGGTGCTGCCAGGGTGGCCATGTGCGCCTTGCCCTCGAGCGAGCGCGGGTCGGCTTCCTCGGTCAGCTGCTGGAAGAAATAGTCGGCCAGGGGCTGGGCGTGCTGGTTGATCCGGGCGCGGAAGGCATCGGTGCCTTCGGCGCGGATCAGGGTATCCGGGTCTTCGCCTTCGGGCAGGAACAGGAAGCGCGCCTTGCGGCCATCCTGCAGGCTCGACAGGGTCGACTCCAGGGCGCGCCAGGCGGCGTTGCGGCCGGCCTGGTCGCCGTCGAAGCAGAACAATACGCTGGGCACCACGCGAAACAGGCGCTTGAGGTGCTCTTCGCTGGTGGCCGTGCCCAGGGTCGCCACCGCGTTGCGCAAGCCTTGCTGGGCCAGGGCGATGACGTCCATGTAGCCTTCGACCACGATGATTTCATCGAGGTTGCGGTTGAACTTGCGCGCCTCGAACAGCCCGTACAGCTCCTGGCCCTTGTGGAACACCGGGGTTTCCGGGGAGTTCAGGTACTTGGGCTTGTCGTCGCCCAGCACCCGGCCACCGAAGGCGATGACCCGGCCACGGCTGTCGCGGATCGGGAACATGACCCGGTCGCGGAAGCGGTCGTAGCGCTTGCCGGTTTCGGCGTTCTCGATCAGCAGGCCGGCGTCGATCATGGCCTTCTGTTGCAACGTGTCGCTGCTCAGGTGCTTGAACAGGTTGTCCCAGCCCGGCGGGGCGTAACCCAGGCCGAAGTCGCGGGCGATTTCACCGGACAGGCCGCGACCCTTGAGGTATTCCACGGCCGAGCGGCGCGTCGGGTGGCTTTTCAGCGCCTGGCGATAGAACTCGGCGGCGGCCTCCAGCAGCGGGTAGAGCGGCGAGTCGACCGGTTGGCGAGGCTTGTGCCCGCGTCCGCCTTCCTCGCGGGGCACCTCCATGCCGGCGGCCTTGGCCAGTTCCTCGACCGCCTGGGGGAAGTCCAGGTTGTCGTGGTCCATGATGAAGCCAAGGGCGTTGCCGCCGGCGCCGCAGCCAAAGCAGTAATAGAACTGCTTGTCGGGGCTGACGCTGAAGGAGGGGGTTTTTTCCTTGTGGAACGGGCAACAGGCGGTGAGGTTCTTGCCGGCCTTTTTCAGTTGCACGCGCGAGCTCACCACATCGACGATGTCGGTACGGTTGAGGAGGTCGTCGATGAAACTCTGGGGGATCAGCCCGGCCATGGCTTTCTCGTCATCAGGCGATAAACAAGTGTAATCGCTAATGCTGCAGGAACGACGGCGCGTTCGAGCGATGTCGAATGGCGTAACACAAAATTCGGAAAGACGTGCTCGTCTGCAGCCGGTGAGGGCTCGTCAGTAACGACGTGCACAGCTGGCGTTGAGGCCAGTTCTGACGATTCGGGCAGGTTGTCCGCATTACAGGGTAACGGGACGCCTCCGGTCCGGGGACCCGAGGGTAAAGCGGCATCTGCCGGCAGCCCGGCTTTGGGCCGGGCGAGGCAGAAGCTTGCGTCGAGCGTCTGTATTAGTACAGACGAACGGCGCGGCGCTGTTCGCGCTGAACTTTCTTGGCGTGACGTTTGACAGCGGCTGCTGCCTTGCGCTTACGCTCGGAAGTCGGCTTCTCGTAAAATTCGCGGCTACGAACTTCAGCCAGAACACCGGCTTTTTCGCAGGAGCGCTTGAAACGACGCAGAGCTACGTCGAAGGGTTCATTCTCTTTAACTTTGACGGCTGGCATCCAGAGCTACCTTCATTCATTACCGGGGGTCAACGAACTCGTGGCAAAACTGTGCACTGGAGAACGTCGGTTTTTAAGGGTTGCGGATGTTAACCCTTAGCCAGCCGGAATGCAAAGCCTCTGATCGAAAACCGCTGGTCGGCACCCGGAGTGGCGACTATCATGCGCGGCTTCGAATTCAGCCTCCACAAGGCGCAGACCCATGCTAGTACTGGGATTGGAAACATCCTGCGACGAAACCGGCGTCGCATTATACGACAGCGAACGCGGCCTGCTGGCCGATGCGCTGTTCAGTCAGATCGACCTGCACCGCGTCTATGGCGGCGTGGTGCCGGAGCTGGCCTCGCGTGATCACGTCAAGCGCATGCTACCGTTGATCCGCCAGGTGCTGGACGAGGCCGGCTGCGTGGCCACCGAGATCGATGCCATTGCCTACACCGCAGGCCCCGGCCTGGTCGGTGCACTGCTGGTGGGCGCCTCCTGTGCCCAGGCCCTGGCGTTCGCCTGGGGTATCCCGGCGCTGGGCGTGCATCACATGGAAGGGCACCTGTTGGCGCCGATGCTCGAAGAGCAGCCGCCGGAGTTTCCGTTCGTCGCCTTGCTGGTGTCCGGCGGCCATACGCAACTGGTGCGGGTGGACGGTATCGGCCGTTATGAGCTGCTCGGCGAAACCCTCGACGATGCGGCGGGCGAGGCGTTCGACAAGACCGCCAAGCTGATGGGCCTGAATTACCCGGGCGGCCCGGAAATCGCTCGCCTGGCGACCCAGGGCGTTGCCGGGCGTTTCGTCTTCCCGCGGCCGATGACCGACCGGCCGGGCCTGGATTTCAGCTTCAGCGGCCTGAAGACCTTCGCCCTGAACACCTGGCAGCAATGCCAGCAGTCTGGAGACGACGGCGAACAAACACGTTGCGACGTGTCGCTGGCCTTCCAGCAGGCGGTGGTGGAGACTCTGACCATCAAGTGCAAGCGGGCCCTGAAGCAGACCGGCCTCAAGCGTCTGGTGATCGCTGGCGGCGTCAGTGCCAACAAGGCCCTGCGTGCCTCGTTGGAAGAGATGCTGGCGGGCATCAAGGGCAATGTGTACTACGCCCGTCCGCAGTTTTGCACCGACAACGGCGCCATGATCGCTTATGCCGGTTGCCAGCGCCTGGCGGCGGGGCAGCAGGAAAGCCTGGCGATCAGCGTGCATGCGCGCTGGCCGATGGAGCAACTGGCACCGCTGTGATGAGTCCGGCGCATGCCGTGGATTCAGAAATGCCGTTCGCGACCGGCAAAAAGGTCGCGTAGATTGCCGCGGTGGCGCCAGACGATCAGCACGGTCAACACGCTGATCGGCAGCAGCGCCGCAGGCTCGCGCCAGGCCAGCAGTGGCAGGGTCAGGGGCGTGGCGATCAGTGCGGCCAGGGAGCTTGTGCGGGTCAGGTAGAAGGTCAGCAGCCAGGCGCTGATGGCCAGCAGTGCGGCAGGGGGGTAGAGCCCCAGCAGCATGCCGGCGGCGGTGGCGACACCTTTGCCGCCGCGAAAGCAAAAGTACAATGGGAACAGGTGGCCGATCACCGCGCACAAGCCGATCCAGGCCTGTTGTTGCAGGTCGAGGCCGGCAAGATGGGCGATCAGCACGGGCAGCAGGCCCTTGCACAGGTCGCCCAGCAGGGTCAGGACCGCCAGCTTGCGGCCGGCCAGGCGCAGCATGTTGGTTGCTCCGGCATTGCCTGAACCGCTCATGCGTGGGTCCGGGCTGCCATTGAGGCGGCTCAGGACAATGGCGAAGGACAGCGAGCCGAGCAGGTAGGCGAGCAGCGCCAGTAACCAAAACATGCTAACTATTCCGGGCGAGGACGCCCTGATTCTAACGGCGCCAGTCGCCCTTGTCGTGCAGTGGAGAGAAGTGCTTGGACAGAGTGTTCATCGAAGGCCTGGAAGTCGATACCGTGATCGGTGCCTATGACTGGGAGCGTGGCATTCGCCAGTGCCTGCGTCTAGACCTGCGTTTTGCCTGGGACAACCGCCCGGCGGCAGCGGGCGACGACCTGACCCTGGCCCTGGACTACGCCAGCGTCACGGCCCGTATCCAGGCATTTGCCGAGCAGGCCGAGTTCGAGCTGGTGGAGACCTTCGCCGAGCGCCTGGCCGCGGTGCTGATGAGCGAATTCCAGATCCCCTGGCTGAGCCTCAAGCTGACCAAGCCTGGCGCCATCCCGGCCGCCACCGGCGTGGGCGTGGAGATCGAGCGCGGATGTCTCTGAACCGGGTTTACCTTGGCCTCGGCAGCAATGTCGAGCGCGAGCGGCACCTGTGTGCGGGGCTTGAGGCGCTGGCCGGCCTGCTGACCGACATGCACTGTTCGGCGGTGTTCGAGAGCCAGGCCGTAGGAATCAAGAGTGGTCCGTTTTTCAACCTGGTGGTCACCGGGCTGACCGCGTTGCCGCTGATAGAGCTGGATCGCCGGCTCAAGTTCATCGAGGCCGACAACGGCCGCTACGCCCCTGAGCGCAAAGGCTTGCCGCTGGATATCGATGTGCTGATGTACAACGATCTGCACGGCACCTTCGACGGGCTGGTGTTGCCCAGGGCCGAAATTCTCAAGAATGCCTTCGTACTCTGGCCGCTGTCGTTGATTGCGCCGCAACTGGTGCATCCGGGGGCAGGCAAGAGCATGAGCCAGCTGTGGGAGGAGGCGCGGATCGACCAGGTGCTTGCGCCGGTGCCATTCGAGTGGCGCGGACAACAGCTGACCGCTATCTGAGTCCGTGTCGTATTCCATCGCGGGGCAAGCCCGCTCCTACCCCGCGATGATTCAGCCCCTGGCAGCGTCCCTGTAGGCCTTCAGCGCCTTCAGGCGCTCGCCCTTGAGTGCTTCCCCCAGTGCCTGCCCGGTCAGCCCTTGCTGCACCAGCGGCTGCACCTGCACCGCCCGTGCTGCCGCCGCGGCCCCGCGCAGGTAATCGGCCTGTGGATAATCCCGCTGTTCCAGTCCCTTGCGCCCGCGTGCGTCCATCTCGCAGGCGGCGATGAATTCCTCGAAGCGCTGCGGGCGCCGATAGACATCGAAGCTCTGCAGCAGTTCGAGCAGGGTCGAGGCCTTGAGCTCCAGGGCGCGATGGCAATGGGTGTGGTACTCACCGACCAGCAGGGCCAGTTCCTGGCACTCCCGTGGCGCCTTGAAGCGCTGGTTCACTGCCTTGATCAGCTTCAGCCCGCGCTGCTCGTGAGCGATGTGCCGTGGCCATTCCTCTTCGGGGGTAAGGCCTTTGCCCAGGTCATGCAGCAAACAGGCCCAGCGCACGCTCAGGGGCTGCTGGTGCCGGGCGGCCTGCTCCAGCACCGACAGGGTATGCAGGCCCGTGTCGATCTCCGGGTGATGGGCCTCAGGTTGCGGCACGCCGAACAGTGCGTCGAGTTCGGGCATCAACTCCTTGAGGGCGCCGCAGTCACGCAGCACCTGGATGAACACCTGGGGTTGATCCTCCATCAGCGCCCGGGCGATTTCCTTCCAGCTGCGCTCGGCGGTCAGCGCCTGGAGCTCGCCGGAACCGCTGAGCTGACGCATCAGCTCGATCGTTTGCGGGGCTACCCTGAACCCCAGCCCGGCGTAGCGGGCAGCGAAGCGCGCGACGCGCAGTACGCGCAAGGGATCTTCGGCAAACGCCGGGGAAACATGGCGCAAGATTCGGGATTCTAGGTCTTTCTGGCCGTGATAGGGGTCGTAGACCCTGCCCTGTTCGTCCTCGGCCATGGCGTTGATGGTCAGGTCGCGACGGATCAGGTCTTCTTCGAGGGTTACCTCGGGGCTGGCGTGGAACGTGAAACCACCGTAGCCGTGGCCGCTCTTGCGCTCGGTGCGCGCCAGGGCATATTCCTCGCCGCTGTGCGGATGCAGGAACACCGGGAAATCGGCGCCTACGGGCCGATAGCCCAGCGCTTGCATCTCTTGCGCCGTGGCGCCGACCACGACCCAATCGATGTCACTGACCGTTCGGCCGAGCAAGCGGTCGCGCACGGCGCCGCCGACTTTGTAGATCTGCATGAAAAACCTCCGTTGATGCCACAGGATAACCTGTCTGGCAGCAACGGAGGGCTGGTCTAGAGGTGCACCACGGCCAGGTCCATGCGACCGTAGTCTGCTTCGCCGTGCTCGCCCCGTGGCGGCACGTGGTGGGTTTTCATGATCTGGTCGCCTTGCAGCGTCTCCAGGTGGATATCGAAGCCCCAGAGGCGATGCAGGTGCTTGAGCACCTCTTCGGTGGAGTCGCCCAGTGGCTTGCGGTCGTGTTGCTGGTGGCGCAGGGTCAGCGAGCGGTCGCCACGGCGGTCGATGCTCCAGATCTGCACGTTGGGTTCACGGTTGCCCAGGTTGTACTGGGCCGCCAGGGTTTCACGGATGATCCGGTAGCCGCCCTCGTCGTGGATGGCCGGCACCAGCAGGTCTTCGCGCTGGTCGTCATCGAGGATGCTGAACAGCTTGAGGTCGCGGATCACGGTGGGTGACAGGTACTGCAGGATGAAGCTCTCATCCTTGAAGCTGCTCATGGCGAACTTGATGGTCGACAGCCAGTCGCTGCCGGCGATATCGGGGAACCAGCGGCGATCCTCCTCGGTGGGATGCTCGCACATGCGACGGATGTCGCGGTACATGGCAAAGCCCAGTGCATAAGGGTTGATGCCGCTGTAGTAGGGGCTGTCGAAGCCGGGCTGGAACACCACGCTGGTGTGTGACTGCAGGAACTCCATCATGAAGCCTTCGGTGACCAGGCCTTCGTCGTACAGGTCGTTCATCAGGGTGTAGTGCCAGAAGGTGGCCCAGCCCTCGTTCATCACCTGGGTCTGGCGTTGCGGGTAGAAGTATTGGGCGATCTTGCGCACGATGCGCACGACCTCGCGCTGCCAGGGTTCGAGCAGCGGGGCATGCTTCTCGATGAAGTAGAGGATGTTCTCCTGGGGTTCGGCCGGAAAGCGCGCGTTGTCCCGTTCGCTGTTCTTGTCGGCACCCTTGGGGATGGTGCGCCACAGGTCGTTGATCTGCTTTTGCAGGTGCTCTTCGCGCTCTTTCTGCCGCCGCCGCTCCTCTTCGGCGGAAATCGGGTAGGGCCGTTTGTAGCGGTCCACGCCATAGTTCATCAGGGCGTGGCAGGAATCGAGCAGGTCCTCGACCGCATCGATGCCATGGCGCTCTTCGCACTGGGTGATGTACTGCTTGGCGAACACCAGGTAATCGATGATCGAGCTGGCGTCGGTCCAGGTGCGGAACAGGTAGTTGCCCTTGAAGAAGCTGTTGTGCCCGTAGCAGGCATGGGCAACCACCAGTGCCTGCATGCACATGGTGTTTTCTTCCATCAGGTAGGCGATGCAGGGATCGGAGTTGATCACGATCTCGTAGGCCAGGCCCATCTGCCCACGGCTATAGGATTTCTCGGTGCTGAGGAAGTGTTTGCCATAGGACCAGTGGTGATAGCCCAGGGGCATGCCGACGGAGGCGTAGGCATCCATCATCTGCTCGGCGGTGATCACTTCGATCTGGTTGGGGTAGGTGTCCAGGGCATAGCGCTCGGCCAGGCGGCTGATTTCCCGGTCATAGGCCTGGATCAGTTCGAATGTCCATTCGGACCCGGTGGAAAGGGGGTGGCGCTTCTGCTCTCTGGCGGTCATGTCGCTAACCTGCGCTGGAAGAGTTCACGGAAGACCGGATAGATATCGCCGGCCGACACCAACTGTTGCTGGGCGAACGTATCGGCAAAGGCTTCGCCGATGCGTTCGTACTCGAACCACAATGCCTGATGTTCGCGAGGGGTGATCTCGACATAAGTGTAGTACTGGACGAACGGCATGATCTGCTTGGTCAGGATCTCGCGGCAGATCGGTGAGTCGTCGTTCCAGTTGTCCCCGTCGGACGCCTGGGCCGCGTAGATGTTCCACTCATTGGCCGGGTAGCGTTCGGCCATGATTTCCTGCATCAGCTTCAGGGCGCTGGAGACGATGGTGCCGCCGGTTTCCCGGGAGTAGAAGAACTCCTCTTCGTCGACTTCGCGGGCGCTGGTGTGATGGCGAATGAACACCACTTCGATCTTGTCGTAGTTGCGCTTGAGGAACAGGTACAGAAGGATGAAGAAGCGCTTGGCGATGTCCTTGGTGGCCTGGGTCATCGACCCGGAAACGTCCATCAGGCAGAACATCACCGCTTTGGAGCTGGGGTTGGGCTGCTTGACCAGCAGGTTGTACTTGAGGTCGAAGGTGTCGAGGAACGGCACGCGGTTGATGCGCGCGCTCAAACGCGCGATTTCCGCTTCGATTTCCTGGATATCGCCGAAGTTGTCTGGCTCTTCGCGTTTCAGCCGCTCCAGTTCCTCCTGGGCGGCGCGCAGTTTGGCGCGGCTGCTGCCGGACAGGGCGATGCGCCGGGCATGGGCCGAACGCAGGGTGCGAATGATGTTGATCCGGGATGGATTGCCTTCGTTGCTGATACCGGCACGTACGGTCTTGAAGGTGTCGGTACCGGCCAGGTGACGTTTGACCAGGTTGGGCAGCTCGAGGTCCTCGAACATGAATTCGAGAAACTCCTCCTGGGTGATCTGGAACACGAACTCATCCATGCCTTCGCCGGAGTTGCCCGCCTTGCCGCGGCCACCCCCGCCGCCACCGCCCTGGGGCCGGGCGATATGCTCGCCAGCGGTGAATTCCTTGTTGCCCGGGTGCACGATGGTCTGCTTGCCGCCGCGGCCATGGTGCAGCACCGGTTCGTCGATGTCGCGACCGGGGATGCTGATCTGTTCGCCATGCTCCATGTCGGTGATGGAGCGGCGACTCACGGCCTCCTCGACGGCTTTCTTGATGTGGTCACGGTAACGCCGCAAAAAGCGCTGGCGGTTGACCGTGCTCTTGTTCTTGCCGTTCAGGCGTCGGTCGATCACATAGCTCATAGGCCCCTCCGGGGAGCTGAAGACTCAAGCTTCAAGCCGCAAGCCGTGCCAGGCGATGTGCCGGTGCCTGGCCGGGAGCTTGCGGCTTGCCACTTACAGCTCGGTCACTGCGATTTTCTGACTCGCAGGTACCATTCCGAGAGCAGCCGAACTTGCTTGTCTGTGTAACCGCGTTCCACCATGCGGGTGACGAAGTCGTTGTGTTTTTGCTGATCCTCTTTGCTGGCCTTGGCGTTGAAGCTGATGACCGGCAGCAGGTCTTCGGTGTTGGAGAACATTTTCTTCTCGATCACCACCCGCAGCTTCTCGTAGCTGAGCCAGGTCGGGTTCTTGCCATTGTTGTTGGCCCGGGCACGCAGGACGAAGTTGACGATCTCGTTGCGGAAATCCTTCGGATTGCTGATGCCCGCCGGTTTCTCGATCTTCTCCAGCTCCTCGTTGAGGGCGATGCGGTTGAGGATCTCGCCGGTTTCCGGATCGCGGTATTCCTGGTCCTGAATCCAGAAGTCGGCGTACAGCACGTAGCGGTCGAAGATGTTCTGGCCGTACTCGCTGTAGGACTCCAGGTAGGCGGTCTGGATTTCCTTGCCGATGAACTCGATGTAGCGCGGCGCCAGGTATTCCTTCAGGTAGCGCAGGTAGCGTTCGCGCACCTCGGCCGGGAACTGTTCCTGTTCGATCTGCTGTTCCAGCACGTACAGCAGGTGTACCGGGTTGGCGGCGATCTCATGGGGGTCGAAGTTGAAGACCTTCGACAGGATCTTGAAGGCGAAGCGGGTCGACAGGCCGTTCATCCCTTCATCGACACCGGCGGCGTCGCGGTACTCCTGGATCGACTTGGCCTTCGGATCGGTGTCCTTGAGGTTTTCGCCGTCGTAGACCCGCATTTTCGAGTAGATGTTCGAGTTTTCCGGCTCCTTGAGGCGCGACAGCACGGTGAACTGGGCGAGCATCTTCAGGGTGTCGGGAGCGCAATGGGCCTTGGCCAGCGAGCTGTTGAACAGCAGCTTGTCGTAGATCTTGATCTCGTCGCTGACGCGCAGGCAGTACGGCACCTTGACGATGTAGATCCGGTCGATGAAGGCCTCGTTGTTCTTGTTGTTGCGGAAGCTGTGCCATTCCGATTCGTTGGAGTGCGCCAGCAGGATGCCGGAGTAGGGGATCGCACCCAGGCCTTCGGTACTGTTGTAGTTACCTTCCTGGGTCGCGGTCAGCAACGGGTGCAGGACCTTGATAGGCGCCTTGAACATCTCGACGAATTCCATCAGGCCCTGGTTGGCCCGGCACAGGGCGCCCGAGTAGCTGTAGGCGTCGGCGTCGTTCTGTGGATATTCTTCGAGCTTGCGGATATCGACCTTGCCCACCAGGGCGGAGATGTCCTGGTTGTTCTCGTCACCCGGTTCGGTCTTGGCCACGGCGATCTGGTTGAGGATCGAGGGGTACAGCTTGACCACCTTGAACTGGCTGATGTCGCCGCCGAACTCGGCCAGTCGCTTGGTCGCCCAGGGCGACATGATGGTGTTCAGGTAGCGCCGTGGAATGCCGAAGTCTTCTTCGAGAATGGCGCCATCTTCGGTGGCGTTGAACAGCCCCAGGGGCGACTCGAAGACCGGCGAGCCCTTGATGGCATAGAAGGGCACCTTCTCCATCAGTTGCTTGAGTTTTTCAGCCAGCGAGGATTTACCGCCCCCCACCGGGCCGAGTAAATAGAGGATCTGCTTCTTCTCTTCCAGGCCCTGAGCGGCATGGCGGAAGTAGGAGACGATCTGGTCGATGCATTCTTCCATGCCATGGAAGTCTTCAAAGGCCGGATAGCGACGGATCACCTTGTTCGAGAAAATCCGCGACAGCCTTGAATTGTGCGAGGTGTCGACCAGCTCCGGCTCGCCGATAGCCATCAACAGGCGTTCGGCTGCCGAGGCATAAGCACTGCGATCGCTCTTGCAGAGTTCGAGATACTCTTGCAGCGAGAGTTCTTCCTGACGGGTGGACTCGAAACGTTGTTGGAAGTGGCTAAAAATACTCATGACGTCACCTCGCTCGATACGTGGAGCCGACGCCGGATCAGTCAGCTGATGCTGGCATGCAATCGGCACTGCCGATTGCTGTATACCCCCCAGAACACCTGTAAAGTCGCTACCGATGACCCGCACGCCGGTGTACCGGCTCTCCCCTTTTTTGGATGGCCTGGGCTTAAGGATAGTTCGTTCTCGGCGAGGTCAAGGGCCGTTGGATGAATTGTTGCCGGCGACCGTTCGTCAGGTCAGGCGCAAGCCCGCACGGGACGCGGGCTGCAGGAATTGAAAAAAATTATTCGGCAGAGCCTTGAGCGGTTTCGGCAGGGTAGCTGCCGCGCCACAGCTCGAAGCCGCCGTCGAGGCTGTAGACGTCGGAGAAGCCCTGGCCGATCAGGTAGGCCGCGGCGCTCTGGCTCGAGTTGCCGTGGTAGCAGACCACGACTGTCGGTGCGTCGAGGTCGGCATTGCGGATGAATTCCGCCACCGAGTGGTTGTCCAGGTGCTTCGCGCCAGTGATATGGCCGGCGGCATAGGCTTGCGGGTCGCGAATATCGACCACGACCGCACCTTGTTCGCGCAGGGCCTGGGCCTGCTCGGGAGGGATGCGTTTGAATTCGCTCATGGGTACGGTTTCCTTCAGGACTGGTCGTTCATTCTATCTGGTTGTGGCGCTGCTGGCTGGGGCCGTACGGCGCCCTGGTCATTGCACTCGCAACGATGGAATTCACCGCTGTCGACGTTGTACAGGGTCATGGCCCCGCCCCAGACGCAGCCGGTGTCCAGGGCGACGACCCCGGGCTCCTTGCAGCGTCCTTCCAGGGCCGCCCAGTGGCCGAAGAGGATCTTCACATGGCGCGAGCGACGGCCCTTGTGCGCAAACCAGGGCTTGTAGCCCGGCGGGGCGGTTTCAACGCCTTCCTTGCCCTTGAGGTCGAGCTTGCCCTCGCTGGTGCAGAAGCGCATGCGGGTGAAGTAGTTGGTGATCACCCGCAGGCGTGTCACGCCGCTGAGGTCCTTGCTCCACTTGTTCGGCTCATTGCCGTACATGCCATCGAGGTAGGGCTTGAGGCGGTTGTCGTCGTGCAGCACCTCTTCCACCTCGGCCGCCAGCGCCAGGGCCTTGCCCAGGGTCCATTGCGGCGGGATGCCGGCATGCACCAGGACCACGCCGCGCTGCTCGTCGTAATGCAGGAGCTTCTGCCGACGCAGCCAGTCGAGCAAGTCGGCGGCGTCCGGGGCCTCGATGATCTCGCGCAGGGTGTCGCTCTTTTTCAGGCGCTCGATGTTGTGCCAGGCCGCCAGCAGGTGCAGGTCATGGTTGCCCAGCACGCACACCAGCGAATCGCGGATCGAATAGAGAAAACGCAGGGTCTCCAGCGACTCCGGGCCGCGGTTGACCAGGTCGCCGACCAGCCACAGACGGTCGACGGCCGGGTTGAACCTGACCCGTTCCAGCAGGCATTTGAGCGGTTGCAGGCAGCCTTGCAGGTCGCCGACGGCGTACACCGCCATCAGTGCAGCGCTCCGGGCACGGCCAGGCGGAAGGGGGCGATGACGGCGTCGAAGCGCTTACCGTCTTCGGCGAACATCTGGTAGCTGCCCTGCATGGTCCCGACCCGGGTGCTGATCACCGCGCCACTGCTGTAGGTGTGGCTCTTGCCGGGCTCGATCAGCGGCTGCTGGCCGATCACGCCGGCACCACGCACTTCTTCGACCTGGCCGTCACCGTTGGTGATCAGCCAGTGACGGGACAACAGCTTGGCCGTAAGCGACCCGTTGTTCTGCACGGTGATGGTGTAGGCGAAGGCGAAACGGTCGTTTTCAGGATCGGATTGTTCTTTGAGAAAGCGGGTCACGACACTGACGTCGATCTGATAGCGGGGATCTGACATGCAAGGGGCCTTGGAAACAGACGCAAATACGGCGATTGCGTCAGTCTAGGCCATTGGCGGGGGTGCCGGCCAGTCATGCGGGCATGACTGGCCAGGCGAGGGCCTTACTGGGCGCCTTGCTGTTCGGCCAGCTTGTCGGCCAGGCGCACGAAGGCGGCCAGGTCCAGTTGCTCCGGACGCAGGCTGCCGTCGACGCCAGCGGCTTCGATGGCTTCGCTGTTGAGCAGGGCCTTGAGGGTGTTGCGCAAGGTCTTGCGGCGCTGGTTGAAGGCTTCGCGAACGATGCGTTCGAGCAGGCGGTGGTCCTTGGCGGGGAACGGCAGGGTTTCGTGCGGCACCAGGCGGACGATGGCCGAGTCGACCTTCGGTGGCGGATTGAACGCGCCCGGGCCGACGTTGAACAGGTGCTCGACCCGGCAATGGTACTGGACCATGATCGACAGCCGACCCCAGTCGCCACCGCCGGGGCCTGCGGCCAGGCGCTCGACCACTTCCTTCTGCAGCATGAAGTGCATGTCGCGGATCAGCTCGGCGTTATCGAGCAGGTGGAAGATCAGCGGGGTGGAGATGTTGTACGGCAGGTTGCCGACCACCCGCAGGCTGCGCGGTGCGGCGCCGAGGCTGGTGAAGTCGAACTTCAGGGCGTCGCCCTGGTGCAGGCGGAAGTTGTCGCGACCGGCGAATTGCTGGTTGAGGATCGGCACCAGGTCCTTGTCCAGCTCGACCACGTCCAGCTGTGCACCACTGCCCAGCAGGCCTTCGGTCAGGGCGCCCTGGCCCGGGCCGATTTCCAGCATGCGGTCGGCAGACTTGGCGTTGATCGAGCGCAGGATGCGGTCGATGACGCCGGCGTCGTGCAGGAAGTTCTGGCCGAAGCGCTTGCGCGCCCGGTGTTGGTATTGCTCACTCATAGTCGGGTCTCGGCCATCTGGTAGGCGGTTTCCAGGGCGACCTGCAGGCTGCCGGTGTCGATCTTGCCGCTGCCGGCCAGATCGAGGGCAGTGCCGTGGTCGACCGAGGTGCGGATGATCGGCAGGCCCAGGGTCACGTTCACTGCGGCGCCAAAGCCCTTGTACTTGAGTACGGGCAGGCCCTGGTCGTGGTACATCGCCAGCACTGCGTCGCAATGCTCCAGATATTTGGGGGTAAACAGGGTATCGGCAGGCAACGGGCCGCGCAGGTCCATGCCTTCGCTGCGCAGGCGCGCCAATGTCGGTTCGATGGTGTCGATTTCTTCATGGCCCAGGTGGCCGCCTTCACCCGCATGGGGGTTGAGGCCACAGACCAGGATGCGCGGGCTGGCGATGCCGAACTTCTGTTGCAGGTCGGCATGCAGGATCCGCGTGACCCGCTCCAGGCGCTCCGGGGTGATGGCGTCGGCGACATCGCGCAAGGGCAGGTGGGTGGTCACCAGCGCCACGCGCAAGCCGCGGGTGGCGAGCATCATCACCACCTGGGTGGTGGCGGTCAGGTCGGCGAGAAACTCGGTATGGCCGGAAAAGGCGATGCCGCTCTCGTTGATCACACCCTTGTGCACGGGTGCGGTGATCATCCCGGCAAAGTGCCCGTCCAGGCAGCCCTGGCCCGCGCGGGTCAGGGTTTCCAGGACGAATGCGGCGTTGGCCTTGTCCAGCTGCCCGGCAACCACCGGGTTTTGCAGTGGTGTATCCCAGACATACAGGCTGCCGGCGGCGGCAGGCTGGTCAGGGAAGGCATCAGGGGTTACCGGCAGCAAGGTGACGGCCACCCCCAGCTGCGTGGCCCGCTCGGCGAGCAGGTCACGGCTGGTGATGGCGATCAGGGGGTGCGGCTGGGCTTGCGTGGCCAGCAGCAGGCACAGGTCTGGACCTATGCCGGCTGGCTCACCGGGGGTGAGGGCGAAGCGCTTGAGTTTCACTGGGAGGCCTGGTCGGCGCCGGGAAGCTTGATTTCAACGTAGGCTTCGTCGCGAATCTGACGCAGCCAGGTCTGCAGCTCTTCGTCGTACTTGCGGTTGCGCAGGACGTTCATCGCTTGCTGCTCACGCGCCTGCTCGGTGCTGTCGGTCGCGCGGCGGCCGAGGACTTCCAGCACGTGCCAGCCGTATTGGGTCTGGAACGGCTTGGTCACCTGACCTTGCGGGGCGTTGGCCATTTGCTCGCGGAACTCCGGCACCAGGACGTTGGGGTCGACCCAGTTGAGGTCGCCGCCGTTGAGCGCCGAGCCCGGGTCTTCCGAGAAGCTCTTGGCCAGCTCGGCGAAATCTTCACCGTTCTGGATGCGCTCGTAGAGTTTCTCCGCCAGTTGCCGGGTCGCTTCAGGGCTGCGGATTTCGCTTGGCTTGATCAGGATGTGGCGTACGTGAACTTCGTCACGCACCACGCTGCTGCCGGCGCCGCGCTTTTCCTCGAGCTTGAGGATGATGAAGCCGTTGGGGATGCGGATTGGCTGGGTGATGTCGCCGATCGCCATGCTGCTGAGCATCTTGGCGAAGTCCGGAGGCAGCTGGCCTGCTTTGCGCCAGCCCATCTCGCCGCCTTCCAGGGCGTTATCGCTGGCCGAATTGGCGATCGCCATCTGGGCGAAGTCGGCACCACTGCGCAGTCGCTGGTGGAGCTCACCGACTTTCCGGGCCGCGGCCTGGATTTGCTCCGAGTTGGCGCCTTCAGGCGTAGGGATAAGGATGTTGGCCAGGCGGTACTCTTCCGACAGTTGCATCTTGCCCTGGTCAGAGTTGAGGAAGTTCTTCACTTCCTGTTCCGACACCTGGATGCGCTCGGCCACACGGCGCTGGCGCACGCGGCTGATGATCATCTCGCGGCGTACCTGCTCGCGGGCATCGTCATAGGACAGGCCGTCACGGGCCAGGGCCGCGCGGAACTGCTCCAGGCTCATGCCGTTGCGCTGGGCAATGGTGGCGATGGCCTGGTTGAGTTCTTCGTCGGTGATGCGGATGCCCGAACGATCGCCGATCTGCAGTTGCAGGTTCTCGACGATCAGGCGCTCGAGCACCTGCTGGTCCAGCACGCTGGCGGGCGGCGCGGAGCCGCCGCGCTTGGCGATGGTCTGCTGGACTTCGCGCACGCGCTGGTCCAGCTGGCTTTTCATGACCACGTCGTTGTCGACGATGGCCACAACGCTATCCAGGGGCTGAACGGCGGCATGTACCGCGCCGCTCAGCAATACAGCGCCCAGCAACAGCGGGCGCAGACAATCAGTAAGCTTGGTCTTCACGTGTACGATAACCTTGAATGCCCTGGTCGAGGAACGACTCGACCTTGTTGCCCACTACGCCGCCCAGGCCTTTCAGCACAATCTGCAGGAAGACGCCGTGGTCGCCTTTTTCGTTTTGCGGAGTCGCCTGGCTGAAGTCGTCGTAATCGATCCAGTAACGGTTGATCAGACGCAGCTTCCAGCAGCAGCTGTCGTACTCGAAGCCACCGAACGCTTCCAGCGTGCGGTTGCGGTTGTAGTCGTGCTGCCAGCGAGCGATCGCGGTCCATTGTGGAACGATCGGCCACATGACCGAGAAGTCATGCTGTTCGATCTTGTAGTAGTCCTTGATGTAGCCCGGTTCGCCTGGGGTGAGGTAGTCGCCGCCACCGACCTGCCAACGACCCGTGGTGCTGTTGTAGGTCACCATGTCGTTGCGGTAGCGATAGCCGAGGTTGACCACCTTGTTCACGTTGTCTTCAGGCTGGTAGTGGAACATCGCGCTGCCCGAACGGGTGCTGCGGCTGTCCGGATCCCAGTTGAAATCGGAGTTGAAGCGCCAGTCGCGGTTGAACTTGTACTCGTACTCCAGTGCGTACGGCGATACATCCGACTGGGCATCCTTGCGATCGTCGAAGTTGACGCCCGGCAGTTGCACCTTGCGATCCCGGAAGTACAGGGCCTGACCCACGGCAAGGCGCTGACGCTCGAAGCCGTTTTCTTCGATCCAGCGGTTGTTCACGCCCAGCGACAGCTTGTTCTCGTCACCGATACGGTCGATGCCGGAGAAGCGGTTGTCGCGGAACAGCGAGGCGTAGTTGAAGGTGTTCTCGCTGGTGTCGAAGACCGGGATGTCGCGCTGGTCTTCATAAGGCACATAGAGATAGAACAGGCGCGGTTCCAGCGTCTGCCGGTAGTTCTTGCCGAACCATTGGGTGTTGCGGTCGAAGTACAGGCCGCTGTCGATGCTGAAGATCGGCACATTGCGGTTCTGCGTGCCATGGAACTCACCCTGCAGCGCCAGTGTTTCCGGGCTGGCGGTCGCCAGGTCGTTCTTGCCTTTGCCGTCCAGATCAAGATCGTAATGAGTGGTCATGTACTTGATCGAAGGCGTCAGGAAGCCATAGGTTTCCCGCAGCGGCAGGCTGATCATCGGCGCGGCATTCAGACGGGTACCGTTCGAACGGGCAACGCCGAAGATGTTCTCGTCCAGTCGCTTGCCGCCGATAACGTTACCGGAAGCATCGGTCACCAGCCCGGCGGTTGGGTCCGGGTTGCCATCTTCGTCGAAGACCAGGTCGTCCTTCAGGTTACGGTCGAAGCGCACCGCTTCGGTCTCGTAGCTGAAGTCGAACCCGCCCGGATGATACGGCAGCATGCCGTTGAAGGTGACCTGAGGCAGCCGGTCATACGGGGTGATCTGGGAGATGGTCGCCAGCTCGGTGGCCTGCACGTTCAGGCGCGCGGTGTAGTCGTCACCGCGGTAGGTCATGGCACCCTGCTGGTTGAGGTAGTCGCGGCTCTCGACGCCGATCTGGTCGGTCTCCAGGTCCTGGAAGTAGAACGGATCGCTGATGTCGGTGTAGTCGACCTCGGTAAACACGCGTGAATCCAGGCCGCCCTTGTGCTGCCAGTTGACCATCCAGCGCTGGTCTTCGTAGTCGGTCTGCAGCTTGCGCTCGTCATCCTTGTCGTTCAGGTAGGCACCACCGAACTGACCTTCGCTGGATTCGGTCAGGTAGCGGAACTCGCCTTCCATCAACAGGCCACGTTTGGCCATGTAACGCGGATACAAGGTGGCGTCGTAGTTCGGCGCCAGGTTGAAGTAGTACGGCGTGACCAGGGTGAAACCGGTGTCACTGCTGGTGCTGAACGACGGCGGCAGGAAGCCGGACTGGCGACGGTCGTCGATCGGGAAGTAGATATAAGGTGTGTAGAACACCGGAATATCCTTGACCCGCAGGGTGACGTTGGTCGCGGTACCGAAGCCGGTGGCCGGGTTCAGGGTGATGTTGTTGCCCTTGAGCTGCCAGGCGTTGCTGTTCGGCTCACAGGTGGTGTAGGTACCGTCCTTGAGGCGAATGATGGCGTTCTCGGCGCGTTTGGCGTACAGCGCGCTGCCGCGGATGCGCGATTTGTGCATCACGTATTCGGCGTTGTCGACCTTGGCTTCGCCGGTATCGAGCTGGATGTCGGCGTGATCGCCGACCACCAGCGAACCGTTGTCACGGATCTTGACGTTGCCGCTGAGCTCGCCCCGGTTTTCGGCCTGGTACAGGTTGGCCTCGTCGGCTTCGACCTGCATGCTGCCCTGGCGCATGACCACGTCACCGGCGAGGGTGGCGATCTGCTGTTCTTGCTGGTAGCGGGAAACCTTGGCGCCGATGAAGGTCGGTGCTTCGTCCTTCGGCGTGGTGTCTTGCATGCCCGGACGGATCGGCTCGACGTAGGCGCCGGCGCAGTAGGGGCCGGTTTCGGCGAGCTGGGCCGGGGTCAGTTGATCACGTGGTACCCAGTCCAGGTGGCTGTAATCGGCACTGCGGGTCTTCAGGCCGCGGCCCTTGCTCTCGGTGACCAGCATTGGCGTCTCGCCAGGCGCTTCGACGGCTTCGCCGGAGGCTGCGGTGCTCTCGCCAGCGGCAGCGGCGGCCGCACCCTGGTGCACTGGGCGGGGGGGCAGAGGCGCAGCGTTGGTCTTGGGCTTGCAGTCCCAGCCTCCGGCAGCGGACACTTGGCAGTCGAACTGCTCGGCGGCGACCACATACGAGGTGGCCAGCGGTTGCAGCGCCAGCAAACCGCCGGTGACCAGCAACGGGAATTTTTTACGAAACGCGGGGGATTTCAATGCCATCTTATTAGTCCGGGCTTCCTGCGTGCCATCTGCCCGCGGTGGGGCCGCACGCCTCTCGATGGTCTGAAAAAGATGCTGGATAATAAAGCATGACCCGCTTGACGGCTAGGGCCGTCGGAGACCCTTGTAATGCCTGAACACGATGTACGCCTGCAACTACTGGAAGCCTGGCTCGCCGAACAACTGGCGCAGCTGTTTCAATCCCAAGACTGGGGTGCCGTTCCGACCGGCACCCTGACCGCCGCCAGCAGCGACGCCAGCTTCCGTCGCTACTTTCGTTGGCAGGCCGATGGCCACAGTTTCATTGTAATGGATGCACCGCCTCCGCAAGAAAACTGCCGTCCTTTCGTCGATATTGCCCACTTGCTGGCCAGCGCCTCGGTCAATGTCCCGGTGATCCATGCCCAGGACCTGGCGCGTGGGTTCCTGCTGCTCAGCGACCTGGGCACCAAGACCTACCTCGATGTGATCGATGCCGATAACGCCGATGGCCTGTTCGCTGATGCCGTCGAGGCGCTGCTGGCGTTCCAGCAGCTGCCGATGGACGCCCCCCTGCCCAGCTACGACGTAGCCCTGCTGCGCCGTGAGCTGGAATTGTTCCCCGAATGGTATGTGGGGCGCGAACTCGGCCTGGGCCTGACCGATGTGCAGCTGGCCGCCTGGCAGCGCATCAGCACCCTGCTGATCGACAGCGCCCTGGCCCAGCCCAAGGTGCTGGTGCACCGTGACTTCATGCCGCGCAACCTGATGCAAAGCACGCCGAACCCCGGGGTGCTGGATTTCCAGGATGCGGTGTATGGCCCGGTGACCTATGACGTCACCTGCCTGTTCAAGGATGCTTTCCTGAGCTGGCCGCAGGCACGGGTCGAAGGCTGGCTGAAGCAGTACTGGGAGCAGGCCCGGGCCAAGGGCATCCCGGTGCAGGAGGACTTCGAGGACTTCCATCGGGCCAGCGACCTCATGGGCGTGCAGCGCCACCTCAAGGTCATCGGCATCTTTGCCCGCATCTGTCACCGCGATGGCAAACCGCGCTACTTGACCGACGTACCGCGCTTCTTTGCCTATATAGATGAAGTGATCGCCCGCCGTCCGGAGCTGGCTGAGCTCGACGAGCTGATCGAGAGCCTCCAGGCCAGTGCCGGGGAGCGTCCATGAAGGCGATGATCCTGGCCGCCGGCAAGGGCGAGCGCATGCGGCCGTTGACCTTGCACACGCCCAAACCGCTGGTACCGGTTGCGGGCGTGCCCTTGATCGAATACCACCTGCGCGCCCTGGTGGCCGCAGGCTTCAAGGACGTGGTGATCAACCATGCCTGGCTCGGGGCGCAGATCGAGGCCCACCTGGGCGACGGATCGGGCTTGGGGCTGAATATCAGTTATTCCGCAGAAGGTGAGCCGCTGGAGACCGGCGGCGGGATCTTCAAGGCCCTGCCGTTGCTGGGTAATGAGCCCTTCGTGCTGGTCAACGGCGATGTCTGGACCGATTACGACTTCAGCCAGCTGCCGCCAAAGCCTGCCGGCCTTGCGCACCTGGTGCTGGTAGACAATCCCGGCCATCACGGCAAGGGCGATTTCTGCCTGCAACAGGGACAAGTCAGCGACGGCAGCGAAGACGCGGACACCCTGACCTACAGCGGCATCGCGGTAATCGACCCGCAACTGTTCAAAGGCTGTAGCGCCGGTGCATTCAAGCTGGCGCCGTTGCTGCGTCAGGCCATGGCTGAAGGCCTGGTGTCGGGCGAGTACTTCAACGGGCACTGGGTGGATGTCGGCACCCTGGAGCGGTTGGCCGAAGTCGAACGCTTGATCGCCGGGCGCCACTGAGATGCTGTGGCCGAGCACAGTGATTGGTGCCGGGGCCGGTTTCGCCATTGCCAGCATTCCAGGCGCATTGCTGGGGGCATTGCTGGGCCAGGCGATGGATCGCCGCTTGCAGCTGCACAGCTGGGCGCACCTGCGCGAGCGCTTGGGTGGACGCCCGGTGCTGCGCGACGACGAGGTGCTGTTCGTGCTGCTCGGCCGTCTGGCCAAGTGCGACGGGCGGGTGGTCGATGGCCATATCCAGCAGGCGCGCCAGGAAATGCAACGCCTGGGGATGAGCGAGCCGGTACGCCGGCGGGCGATCGCTGCATTCAACCGCGGCAAGCGGGGCAAGGAGCGCCTGGGCCACTACCTGCGTCGTCTCAAGCAACAACCCCACGCGGCCGAAGGCATGCTGCGCGCGTGCTGGCGCATGGTCTGGGCCGATGGTCGGGCCGGGCGCCTGGAACGCGAGCTGCTGCTGGACTGGGGCCAGCAACTGGGGTGGTCGGCCAGCAAGGTCCAGGCCCTGGCGCTGGAGTACGAACCCCAGCGTCCTGCGCTGGCCAGTGCCAGCCTCGGCTATCAGGACGCCTTGCGCGTGCTCGGGGTTGCGGTCGAGGCCGAGCCCGGGCAGATCAAGCAGGCCTATCGGCGCTTGCTCAGCCGTCACCATCCGGACAAGCTGGTCGGCAGTGGCGCCAGCCCGGCCCAGGTACGCGAGGCGACCGAGCGTACCCGTGAACTGCATCAGGCCTACGCGATCATCCGCAAGCGCCGCGGCTTCTAGTCGACGTTTTCCGGGCTCAGCCAGCCGCGCACGCGGCGGAACAATTGCTCTTGTTCCGCCTTGCTGTTACCGGGCATGGCGGTCAGGGCCACCTGCCGATAGCTGTTGTCCTTGAGCCGTTTGCTCGCTTGCAGGCGCAGTTCGGCGGCGCGACGGGCCTGGGCCTGATTGCTGTAGTAGAAATCGCCGGTCGCTACTCTCAGCGAAGGCGCCAGGCTGTCCAGGCTCTGTTCAGCTTGCGCCGGTGTCTGCGCTGCGATCATCACCAGTTTCTGCACCTGTGCCGGCTGGCGCTCATTGAGGTAGCGGGCAGCCCAGTAGGCGCCGCTGCCACTGCCGGCCAGGGCTATGGTGCGGGCGTTGTGCTGCTGCGCGTAGGCCACGGCGGCATCGAGGCGGGCGAAGATGCGCTCGGCGTCGGCCTTGTCATCGCTGTTGACGGCCGCTGATGGCGTGGCACTTTCGGCCGCCTCGTTGTCGACGGCAGTGGCCTGTTCGACGCTGGCATTGGCGTCGGCTGGGGTGTCCTTGGCCGGCGCGCTCTGGCCTTCGGCGGTGGGCTGATTTGCCGGCGCTGCGCTTTCGACACGGGCTTGCGGGCTGTCTTGCAGCAGGTCCGGCAGGCTCAGGCTCAGGCTGTGCCAGCCGGCATCCGGGAACTTGCGCCGCAGGGGGCCGACGGTCTTTGGCCAGTCGGCGGTTTCGCCAGCACCGGCGAGGATGATCAGTGCCCCCTCGGGTTCGCTGCTGTTGGCCGGCTTCCACAACGCCAGGAAGGTCTCGCTGCCCGCTTGCAGCATCTGCTGCTCGGCCTTGGGCACCTGGCGCTCGAGGGCCTGGGCATCTTCCTGGCTGCGCTCGGCCAGTGGCTGGCGCTGAACCGCGGCAGGCGGGGTGTCGGCAGCCGCTTCTGGCGTTTCGCCAGTAGCCGCATTTGCGCTACAAGGTAATATCAATGAAAGGCAGAACGCGGGAAGCGTCGTGCGATACAGTGAGAACATGGATCGATCCAGGCCAGATTAATACCGGCAGCCTAATAGTATTTGTCCGGGACGGCCATGCTCGCTGGCCATCCTTCCTTTGATGAGAGTGCAGATGAAGTCATTGCGCTGCCTGTTGTTTATCGGCTGTTTGTGCCTGCCCTTGATCACATCGGCAGCACCAGTCACGCCGCCCGGCGCCGTGGTGCTGGAGCCGGCGCAGCAGCAATGGCTGGAGCAGCATCGCAGCCTGCGGGTCGGGCTGGTGCTGCAGGCACCTTTCGCCCAGTTCGACCGGCGCCTGCAACAGCTGTACGGGGTCAATGTCGAGCTGATGAACTGGTTGGGCCGCGCGCTGGGGCTGGACCTGACCTGGCGCAACTTTCCTGACCAGGAGTCGCTGGAGCATGCACTGCTCGCCGGCGAAGTCGACCTGGCGCCCGGCCTGACCCAGACCCCGGCCGGCCTGCGCCTGTGGTTGTTCAGCGATCCCTACATGCGCGTGCCGCAACTGATCGTCGGCTCGCGTACCGGTGCGGTGGCGGTGGACCTGGAAAAGCTCGTCGACAACGAGCGGGTCGCGGTACGCATGCCCAGTGCGGTGGCCGACTACCTGCGCGCCACCTATTCGAACCTCAACCTGCAAGGGGTTCCCCAGGAACGCCAGGCCTTGCAACTGGTGCTCAGCGAGCAGGCCCGCTATGCCGTGGTCGACGAAGCGCAACTGAGCCGGCTGTCGCGGGAGAGCGAGTTCAGCGACCTGGCCGTGGTCGGCGATATTGGCTTGCCGCAGTTGCTGCGTGTGGCGTCGCGGCGCGACTGGCCACAGCTGGCAGAAATCATCGAGCGCGGCTTGCAGGCCATCCCGGCCAAGGACCTGGAGCAATTGCACCAGCGCTGGCTGGAGCCCAAGTACCCGCGCCTGAGCGAGTCGCCCGGTTTCTGGCAGAACCTGGGATTGTTGCTCGCCGCCTTGCTGTTGAGCTGCATGGCCATCGTTGTTTGGCAGCGGCGTCAGTTGCGCCAGCTGGAGCACAACCTGCTCACGGCCCGAGAAACCATCAACCAGCGCCAGGCGCGGGAGGAGGCCCTGCGCCTGAGCCAGTTTTCCATCGACCAGAGCACGGTGGGCATCCTCTGGGTCAACTGGGACAGTCATGTGCGCTACGCCAACCGGGCGGCCGAAAGCATGCTCGGCTACCCCGAAGGGGCGGTGATCGACCGGCCATTGATCGATTTCGAACCCAACCTGCACATGGACCGCTGGCTGGAACTGTGGAAGCGCGCCCGGGCCAGCAACGACACTGCCCAGCATTTCGAAACCCAGTGCCTGCACGCCAACGGCAGCCTGCTGCCGGTGGATGTGTCGCTGAGCTTCCTGCGCTTTCGCGATGCCGAGTACCTGGTGGTGTTCCTCACCGATGTCACCGAGCGTCGTCGCGCCCTGGCGGCCTTGCGCGAAAGCGAGGCCAGGCTCAAGGGCATCGCCGGCAATGTGCCGGGGCTGGTGTTCCGGCTGGAGCGCAACCCGGCGGAAGGCGAGCTGGAGTTTCCGTACATCAGCGAGGGCAGCGAGGCGCTGGTCGGCTATTCACCGGCAGTCCTGCAGCACCCGGACATGGGCTTGCGCAATCTGGTGCACCCGGAGGACCGGGCCGATTACCACAAGGTCCAGGACCTGGCCCTGGCCACTGACCGCGATTGGTCCTGGCAGGGCCGCATCCTGACCCGCGACGGTGAGCAGCGCTGGGCCGACATCAAGGCCAGTACCCGCAGCCTGGGCGATGGCCGGGTGGTCTGGGACGGCGTGGTCTGGGACATTACCCAGAGCAAGCGGGTCGAGCTTGAGCTGGCGCGTTCCCAGGAACAGTTGCGAGAGTTGTCGGCGCACCTGGAAAGCGTGCGGGAAGAAGAAAAGGCGCGCATCGCCCGGGAAGTGCATGACGAGTTGGGGCAGATGCTGACCGTGCTCAAGCTGGAAACGTCCATGTGCGAACTGGCCTACGCCGACCTCGACCCCGGCCTCAATGAGCGCCTGGCCAGCATGAAGCGCCTGATTGCCCAGCTGTTCCAACTGGTGCGCGATGTGGCCACGGCCTTGCGCCCCCCAATCCTGGATGCCGGCATCGCCTCGGCCATCGAATGGCAGGCGCGGCGATTTGAAGCACGCACGCAGATTCCTTGCCTGGTCCAGGTGCCGGAAAATCTGCCACCCTTGAGCGATGCCAAGGCCATTGGCCTGTTTCGCATCCTCCAGGAGGCCCTGACCAATGTCATGCGCCATGCCCGGGCGCATACTGTGCAGATCAACCTGAGCCTGGATGGGCAGACCTTGCGCTTGACGGTGATCGACGATGGCATCGGCTTTGCGCTGGAGCAGAACCGCCCGGCCTCTTTCGGCCTGGTTGGCCTGCGTGAGCGGGTATTGATGCTGGGCGGGCAAATGACCCTGGAAAGCGAACCGGGCGAAGGCACCAGCCTGAGCGTGGGCATTCCTCTGAAATAGGAGCGGTATCGTGATTCGAGTTCTGGTAGCCGAAGACCACACCATCGTCCGCGAGGGTATCAAGCAATTGATCGGCCTGGCCAAGGACATGCAGGTGGCGGGGGAGGCCGCCAATGGCGAGCAGTTGCTGGAGACCCTGCGCCATACCGAGTGCGAGGTGGTGCTGCTGGATATCTCCATGCCCGGCGTCAATGGCCTGGAGGCTATTCCACGGATCCGTGCGCTGAACGATCCGCCGGCGATCCTGGTGCTGTCGATGCATGACGAAGCACAGATGGCGGCGCGGGCGCTGAAGATCGGGGCGGCGGGCTATGCCACCAAGGACAGCGATCCGGCCCTGCTGCTGGCGGCGATCCGGCGGGTGGCCGGCGGCGGTCGTTACATCGATCCGGAATTGGCCGACCGGATGGTCTTCGAGGTCGGCCTGACCGATGCCCGGCCGCTGCATTCGTTGCTGTCCGAGCGCGAGTTCTCGGTGTTCGAGCGCCTGGCCCAGGGCGCCAATGTCAACGACATCGCCCAGCAACTGGCGCTGAGCAACAAGACCATCAGCACCCACAAGGCGCGCCTGATGCAGAAGCTCAACGTGAACTCGCTGGCAGAGTTGGTGAAGTACGCCATGGAACACAAGCTGGTCTGAGTGTTCCAATTGCGACATCGTGGTGCTGCCATCGCAGGCTACGCCAGCTCCCACAGCTCCCACAGCTCCCACAGGGACTAGGTATGTGGGAGCTGGCGTAGCCAGCGATGGCGATACTGAAGCCGGAGAATCCCTCGGGTCTTGTCTGAAAGCGTCATCCTTGTAGGGCAATCCCTACCCCAAACCTTCCATGCGGCTGATATCAATCTCTCTCCACCCCCGATTTCCGGGGGCTTGCACCTTCTCTAGGCTGTGACAACGGCAGTCATCCAACAAGAAGGTACAGGTATGAGTGAGGTGAATTCGAGCGCTGCAGCCGGCGAAGTGCTGGTCAGCTTCCGTGGTGTGCAGAAGAGCTACGACGGCGAGTCGCTGATCGTCAAAGACCTCAACCTGGATATTCGCAAAGGCGAGTTCCTGACCTTGCTCGGCCCGTCCGGCTCCGGCAAGACCACCAGCCTGATGATGCTGGCCGGCTTCGAAACGCCGACCGCCGGCGAGATCCAGCTGGCTGGCCGTTCGATCAACAACGTGCCGCCGCACAAGCGCGACATCGGCATGGTGTTCCAGAACTACGCCCTGTTCCCGCACATGACCGTGGCCGAGAACCTGGCGTTCCCCCTGACCGTGCGCAACCTGAGCAAGACCGACATCAGCGAGCGGGTCAAGCGCGTGCTCAACATGGTCCAGCTCGACGCCTTCGCCAAACGCTACCCGGGCCAGTTGTCCGGCGGCCAGCAGCAGCGTGTGGCCCTGGCCCGGGCGCTGGTGTTCGAGCCACAGCTGGTGCTGATGGACGAACCGCTGGGCGCCCTCGACAAGCAACTGCGCGAACACATGCAGATGGAAATCAAGCACCTGCACCAGCGCCTGGGCGTCACCGTGGTCTACGTGACCCACGACCAGGGCGAGGCGTTGACCATGTCCGATCGCGTGGCGGTGTTCCACCAGGGTGAGATCCAGCAGATCGCCGACCCGCGGACCCTCTACGAAGAGCCGAAGAACACCTTCGTGGCCAACTTCATTGGCGAGAACAACCGCATCAACGGCCGCCTGATCAGCCAGGACGGCGACCGTTGCCATGTGCAGCTGGCGCGTGGCGAGAAGGTCGAGGCGCTGGCGGTGAATGTCGGCCAGACCGGCGAACCGGTGACCCTGTCGATCCGTCCCGAGCGCGTGCGCCTCAACGGCCACAGCGAAAGCTGCGTCAACCGCTTCTCCGGCCGGGTGGCCGAATTCATCTACCTGGGCGACCACGTGCGGGTGCGCCTGGAAGTCTGCGGCAAGGCCGATTTCTTCGTGAAGCAGCCGATTGCCGAACTCGACCCGGCCCTGGCCGTGGGCGATGTGGTACCGCTTGGCTGGGAGGTCGAACACGCCCGCGCGCTCGATCCGATCCAGGAAGCCAATTGAAGGTTTGCTTCACCAACCCTGTACTGTGGAGAGAATAATAATGCTCAAACACTTGAAGTTGACCGCCCTGACAGTGGGTATCTTTGCGGCAGCCCAGGCCGTGGCTGCCGACCTCACCGTGATCTCCTTCGGCGGCGCCAACAAGGCCGCCCAGGTCAAAGCGTTCTACGAGCCATGGGAGAAGGCAGGCAACGGCAAGATCGTCGCCGGCGAGTACAACGGTGAAATGGCCAAGGTCAAAGCCATGGTCGACACCAAGAGCGTGTCCTGGAACCTGGTGGAAGTCGAATCGCCGGAGCTGGCCCGTGGTTGCGATGAAGGCATGTTCGAAGAGCTCGATCCGGCCCTGTTCGGCAACGAGGGCGACTATGTGCCTGGCGCTATCCAGCCGTGCGGCGTGGGCTTCTTCGTCTGGTCCACGGTCATGGCCTACAACGCCGACAAGCTGAAAACCGCACCGACCAGCTGGGCCGATTTCTGGGACACCAAGCAATTCCCGGGCAAGCGTGGCCTGCGCAAAGGCGCCAAGTACACCCTGGAATTCGCCCTGATGGCCGATGGCGTGGCGCCCAAGGATGTGTACAAGGTGCTCGGCACCAAGGAAGGCCAGGACCGTGCCTTCAAGAAACTCGACGAACTCAAGCCGAGCATCCAGTGGTGGGAAGCCGGCGCCCAGCCGCCGCAATACCTGGCCTCGGGTGACGTGGTCATGAGCTCGGCCTACAACGGCCGTATCGCCGCGGTACAGAAAGAGAGCAACCTCAAGGTCGTCTGGAACGGCGGCATCTACGACTTCGACGCCTGGGCCATTCCGAAAGGGGCGAAGGACGTAGAGGCGGCGAAGAAGTTCATCGCCTACTCGGTCCAGCCCGAGCAGCAGAAGACCTACTCGGAGAACATTGCCTACGGTCCGGCCAATTCCAAGGCGGTGAGCCTGCTGTCCGACACCATCAAGAAAGACATGCCGACCACCCCGGAGAACATTGCCAACCAGGTGCAGATCGACGTCGCCTTCTGGGCTGACAACAGCGAGCAGCTGGAGCAACGCTTCAACGCCTGGGCCGCCAAGTAAGGTTGGCTGATGGAGCGTCGGCGCGTTGCCGACGCTCCCTGTTCTCAAGATTTCGGAGTTCGCTATGGCCATCGCAGTGCCCCTCAAAGAAGGCGCCGGATCCACCCTCAAGCAGCGCCTGGCCCATGCCGAGCGGGTCAACCGCTGGAAAGCGCAGGCCCTGATTGCGCCGCTGGCGCTGTTCCTGCTGCTGGTTTTCCTGGTGCCTATCGCCGCGCTGCTTTACAAGAGCGTCGGTAACCCGGAAGTCGTCACCGGCCTGCCGAAGACCGTCGAGGCGGTGGCACAGTGGGATGGCAAGGGTCTGCCCAGTGAGCCGGTGTACAAGGCACTGAGTGAAGACCTCGGCCAGGCACGCAAGAACCAGACCCTGGGCGATACCTCCAAACGCCTGAACATGGAGCTGGCCGGCTATCGCAGCCTGCTGGCCAAGACCGCCCGCGCCTTGCCGTTCAAGACCGAGCCGGCCTCCTATAAGGACGCCCTGCAGGAACTGGACGAGCGCTGGGGCGATCCGGCCTACTGGCAGGCCATCCGCCGTAACACCAGTAGCGTCACCCCGTTCTACCTGCTGGCGGCCCTGGATCATCGCATCGATGACCTTGGCGAGCTGGCCAAGGCCACCCCGGACCAGGCCATTTACCTGGACATCTTTACCCGCACCCTGTGGATGGGCTTCGTGATCACCGCCATCTGCCTGGTGCTGGCCTACCCGCTGGCCTACCTGCTGGCCAACCTGCCGACCCGGCAAAGCAACCTGCTGATGATCCTGGTGCTGCTGCCGTTCTGGACCTCGATCCTGGTGCGGGTCGCGGCCTGGATCGTGCTGCTGCAGTCCGGTGGCCTGATCAACAGCGCGCTGATGGCCCTGGGGATCATCGACAAGCCGCTGGAGCTGGTGTTCAACCGCACCGGTGTGTACATCTCCATGGTCCACATCCTGCTGCCGTTCATGATCCTGCCGATCTACAGCGTGATGAAAGGCATCTCGCCGACCTACATGCGTGCGGCGATTTCCCTGGGTTGCCATCCATTTGCCAGCTTCTGGCGGGTGTACTTCCCGCAGACCTACGCCGGTGTAGGCGCCGGTTGCCTGCTGGTGTTCATCCTGGCCATCGGCTACTACATCACCCCGGCGCTGCTCGGCAGCCCCAACGACCAGATGGTCAGCTACTTCGTGGCCTTCTATACCAACACCAGCATCAACTGGGGCATGGCCACTGCGCTGGGCGGTCTGCTGTTGCTGGCTACCGTGCTGTTGTACCTGATCTATAGCTGGCTGGTCGGCGCCAGCCGCCTGCGTCTGAGCTGAGGAGCGTTGTCATGCTGAGCCCCTACATGTCGCCCGTCGAGCGGGTCTGGTTCTACAGCTTGCGCATCCTTTGCGGGCTGATCCTGTTGTTCCTGGTACTGCCGGTGCTGGTGATCATTCCGTTGTCGTTCAACTCGGGCAGCTTCCTGGTGTACCCGCTACAGGGCTTCTCGCTGCAGTGGTACCACGACTTCTTCGCCTCGGCGGAGTGGATGCGGGCCTTGAAGAACAGCATCATCGTCGCCCCGGCGGCCACGGTACTGGCGATGGTCTTCGGCACCCTGGCCTCGATCGGTCTGACCCGCGGGGACTTTCCCGGCAAGTCGCTGATCATGGCCCTGGTGATTTCGCCCATGGTGGTGCCGGTGGTGATCATCGGTGTTGCCAGCTACCTGTTCTTCGCCCCGCTGGGCATGGGTAACAGCTTCATCTCGCTGATCCTGGTGCATGCCGTGCTGGGTGTGCCGTTCGTCATCATCACCGTGTCGGCGACCTTGCAGGGTTTCAACCACAACCTGGTGCGTGCAGCCGCCAGCCTCGGCGCCTCGCCGCTGACGACCTTCCGCCGGGTGACCTTGCCGCTGATTGCCCCGGGAGTGATCTCCGGCGCCTTGTTCGCCTTTGCCACCTCGTTCGACGAAGTGGTGGTGACCCTGTTCCTCGCCGGCCCCGAACAAGCGACCCTGCCACGGCAGATGTTCAGCGGTATCCGCGAGAACCTCAGCCCGACCATCGCCGCCGCGGCGACCTTGCTGATTGCCTTCTCGGTGCTGCTGTTGCTGACCCTGGAATGGCTGCGCGGGCGTAGCGAGAAGCTGCGCACCCAGCAGCCGGGTTGATCTGGCGGGCCTGATCGCGGGGCAAGTCGAGTCGTCGCACCGCCGCTCCTACCTGTAGGAGCGGGCTTGCCCCGCGATGGGATGTAGGAGACATCTGTCGTACGGTTTGATACCGGTCAGCCCTTGGCCGCTTCCCTGAGGTACAATGCGCGCCACCGTGATTTTGCCCTAAGGTGCGCCATGCAGCCCTACGCTATTGCCCCCTCCATTCTTTCTGCCGACTTCGCCCGCCTGGGCGAGGAAGTCGATAACGTGCTGGCCGCAGGTGCCGACATCGTTCACTTCGACGTCATGGACAACCACTACGTGCCGAACCTGACCATCGGCCCGATGGTCTGCACCGCCCTGCGCAAGTACGGCATCACCGCGCCGATCGACGTGCACCTGATGGTCAGCCCGGTCGATCGCATCATCGGCGACTTCATCGAAGCCGGCGCCAGCTACATCACCTTCCACCCGGAAGCCAGCCTGCACATCGATCGTTCGCTGCAGTTGATTCGCGACGGCGGCTGCAAGGCCGGCCTGGTGTTCAACCCGGCCACCCCGCTCGACACCCTCAAGTACGTGATGGACAAGGTCGACATGATCCTGTTGATGAGCGTCAACCCGGGCTTCGGCGGCCAGAAGTTCATCCCCGCCACCCTCGACAAGCTGCGTGAAGCCCGTGCGCTGATCGATGCCAGCGGTCGCGATATCCGCCTGGAAATCGACGGTGGCGTGAATGTGAACAACATTCGCGAGATCGCCGCGGCCGGTGCTGACACCTTCGTTGCAGGCTCGGCGATCTTCAACGCCCCGAACTACCAGGAAGTCATCGCCAAGATGCATGCCGAACTGGCCCTGGCCCGCCCATGAGTGGCTTCGAGCAGCTGTTTCCCGGCGCATTGCCCAGGCTGGTGATGTTCGATCTGGACGGTACCCTGATCGACTCGGTACCGGACCTGGCGGCGGCGGTGGATCGCATGCTGCTCGAAATGGGGCGCAAGCCCGCAGGCCTTGAGGCGGTACGCCACTGGGTCGGCAATGGGGCTCCGGTGCTGGTGCGCCGGGCCCTGGCCGGCGGCCTGGACCATGCTTCAGTCGATGACGACGAAGCGGAACAGGGCCTTGAACTGTTCATGCAGGCCTATGCCGAGAGCCATGAACTGACCGTGGTCTACCCCGGTGTGCGCGACACCCTCAAGTGGCTGCACAAGCAGGGCGTGGAAATGGCCCTGATCACCAACAAGCCGGAACGCTTCGTTGGCCCCTTGCTCGACCAGATGAAGATCGGTCGTTACTTTCGCTGGATCATCGGCGGCGATACCTTGCCGCAGAAGAAACCCGACCCGGCAGCCCTGCTGTTCGTGATGAAAATGGCCAACGTGCCGGCCGAACAGGCCCTGTTCGTTGGCGACTCGCGCAGCGATGTACTGGCCGCCAAGGCCGCTGGAGTCAAATGCGTGGGCCTCACCTATGGCTACAACCACGGGCGACCGATCAGCGAGGAAGCCCCGTGCCTGGTAATCGACGACCTGCGTGCACTGTTGCCAGGTTGCTTAGAACCGGCCACTGGGATAACGTTGACGGACGTTAATCCCCCCTCAGATCGAGATTCCATCGTGGCGGTATCCGGCAAACTCTGGATGAAAGTCATCAAGGCCCTGGCCCGCTGGCGTTGGCGCGCCTGACGTTGGTCTGCCGGCCGTTGCCGGCCCGTTTGCCTGCCTGACCCCATTGCTGCTTGCCACGAGGCTATCATGACCCGCGAAGAATTCCTGCGCCTGGCCGCTGCCGGCTACAACCGCATTCCCCTGGCCTGCGAAACCCTGGCCGACTTCGACACGCCGTTGTCGATCTACCTGAAACTGGCTGACCAACCCAACTCCTACCTGCTCGAATCGGTGCAGGGCGGCGAGAAGTGGGGGCGTTACTCGATCATCGGTCTGCCGTGCCGCACCGTGATGCGGGTGCATGATCACCAGGTGCGGATCACCCACGACGGTGAAGAGATCGAAACCCACGAGGTCGAAGACCCGCTGGCTTTCGTCGAAAGCTTCAAGGACCGCTACAAGGTGCCGACCATCGCCGGCCTGCCGCGCTTCAACGGTGGTCTGGTCGGTTACTTCGGCTATGACTGCGTGCGCTATGTCGAGCGCCGTCTGGGCAAGTGCCCGAACCCCGATCCATTGGGCGTACCGGACATCCTGCTGATGGTTTCCGATGCCGTGGTGGTGTTCGACAACCTGGCGGGCAAGATGCACGCGATCGTGCTGGTCGACCCTGCCCGGGAGCAGGCCTACGAAAACGGCCTGGCGCGCCTGGAAGCACTGCTGGAGCAACTGCGCCAGCCGATCACCCCGCGTCGTGGCCTGGAACTGGGCGGCCCGCCCGCTGCCGAGCCGGCCTTCCGTTCCAGTTTTACCCAGAGCGACTACGAGCGCGCGGTCGATACCATCAAGGAGTACATCCTGGCCGGTGACTGCATGCAGGTAGTGCCGTCCCAGCGCATGTCCATCGACTTCAAGGCCGCGCCCATCGACCTGTACCGGGCGCTGCGCTGCTTCAACCCGACGCCGTACATGTACTTCTTCAACTTCGGCGACTTCCATGTGGTCGGCAGCTCGCCGGAAGTGCTGGTGCGCGTCGAAGACAACCTGGTCACCGTCCGCCCGATCGCCGGTACCCGGCCACGGGGCGCCACCGAGGAAGCGGATCGGGCGCTGGAAGAGGACCTGCTGTCGGACGACAAGGAAATCGCCGAGCACCTGATGCTGATCGACCTGGGTCGCAACGACACCGGGCGGGTATCGGAGACAGGCTCGGTCAAGGTCACCGAGAAAATGGTGATCGAGCGTTATTCCAACGTCATGCACATCGTCTCCAACGTCACCGGCGAGTTGAAGCAGGGCCTCAGTGCCATGGATGCACTGCGTGCCATCCTGCCGGCCGGGACCTTGTCCGGGGCGCCGAAGATCCGCGCCATGGAAATCATCGACGAACTGGAGCCGGTCAAGCGCGGGGTCTACGGCGGGGCCGTCGGTTACTTCGCCTGGAACGGCAACATGGACACCGCGATTGCCATTCGTACCGCGGTGATCAAGGACGGTGAACTGCATGTGCAGGCGGGTGGCGGCATCGTTGCCGACTCGGTGCCGGCCCTGGAATGGGAAGAAACCATCAACAAGCGCCGGGCCATGTTCCGCGCGGTGGCGCTGGCGGAACAGACGCCACGCAGTTGATGAAAAAACGGCGCTCCAGGTGGGCGCCGTTTTTTTTGGGGCTCAGAAGTCCAGGCTGACGGCCAGGTTGATCCCCTGTTGGGTCAGCTCATCGCTCTTGCGCCAGTTGTAGCTGCCGCGCAGGGCCAGCCCCGGCGCCAGGGTCTGGCTGATACCGAGCGTTGCCCGGTCCATGTTGCTCTGCGGTGTGTAGCCGGTCAGGGTGAAGTCATTGCCCGGCAGGCTGTTGAGATGAATGCCCAGGTCCTGGCGATCGTCCTCGAACTCGTGTTCGTGAGCGAGCTCGGCAAACAGCAGCGTGGCTGGCGCCGCCTGGTACTTGCCTTGCAATCCCACACCCAGGCGTCGCGACTCGCGATCCTGGTCGTCGAAGCTCAGCGCGGTGGCGCGGGTGCCTTTCTCGGCATAGCCATCGACTTCCACCCGTGCATAGTCGGCGCTGACGAAGGGTGACAGGCTCCATTCGCTGCCAGGGGCGGCCAGGTCATAACCCAGGCGCGCGGCAAAGGCCCAGAGCTCGCCATTGGTATCGCCCTTTTCAGTGCGATCGTTGACGCCCAGGGCGAAGGCTCGCTTCAGGTCGCTGTAATCCAGGTGGCCGCCGGTCAGGGTGGCGTCGGCCCACCAGCGGTCCTGCTGGAACTGGGCGAAGGCGGTTGCCAGGTAACTGTCGAGCTTGTAGTCGGAGTCCTGCTCGCCCGCTTCCAGCTTCTGTTGATAGGCGCCGACCGCGACGCCCAGGCGCCAGGCGGCATCCAGGCGATAACTGCCGCCCAGGGTCAGGTTGTAGCCGTGGCCGTCAGCGCTGGCCGAGCTGCGCTGGCTGTCGATATCCAGGTCCTGTCCACCGGCGGCGACAATGGCCTGCCACTGGCCAACCGCTTGCCACTTGCCTTGCCACTGGTTGCGCAGTTCATCCTGGTGGGCGCGCAGGCTGGCGTGGGCCATTTCCGGAAGCAACGTCAGTTCCCAGGGGGCGGAGAGAATTGAAAAGGCGTAGTCCGCAATCAGATCCTGGCCCGCGCTGGTGGGGTGAACCCCGTCATTGAACAGCAGCTTGCTTGGGTCCGGGGTGGCGCTGTTGATGCCATACAGCGGGTTTTCCCGGCAGCCATTGCCACTGAAGCAGGTGCCGACCAGGTTCTGCCCGCTGGCCAGGCCGAACTGTTCCGGGTTGGCCAGGCTTTCCTGGAGCAGCAGGGGCACGTTCAGGGGGATGACCTGTGCATCGATTTGCGCCAGCTGGCCGATCAGTTGCTGGTTGAACAGGCTGCTCAACTGCGAGGCCGCGCCTTGCTGGGGCGTGCCGCTGATCGCCGGGGTCAGGCCCAGGTCGGGCAGCAGCCAGACCATGATGTAGTTGGCGCCCGCCTGCTGCAGGGCCTGGGCGCTGGCGGCCAGGCGATTTGCTGCCGCCGCTGCCGTTGCCGGGCTGGTGATACGGCCCTGGAGGAAATCGTTGCCGCCGCCGGTCAGGTAGTAGAGGGCATTGGGATCGGCACGCAGGCCACCGGCCAGGTAGCCCGGGCGTTCCCGCAGCACAGTCCCGGCGCCGGGATTACCCGGGGGTATCACCACATCGGAGGTGCCGGTGATCGAGTCGAGGATCTGGTCGGTGCGATAACCACCGACTGCCCAGTTGTTGCCGTCGGGCAAGCCCAGTGCGGCATTGACCGGGGAGGTGGAGGCGCCCAGTTCTGTCGGTGAGATCCCCAGCTGGGTGCCCAGCAGCATGGGCGACACGGCGGCGAACGGTTCTCCATTGCCGTAGCTCGGGCCGACCCGATTGGTGAAGCGCTGCACGGAGCCTGCCGGGCCATTGCTGTCGGGGAACTGGCCGGCATCGCTGAGGCTGTCGCCAAACACGATCAGGGTGGAGTAGGGGGAAGGGCTGGCAATGGCACTGGAGCAGGCCAGGGCCAGCAGGGAAAAAGCACAGGGTAATAGCGAACGCGCTTTCAACATCGCAAGATCCTTTTTCGTTGTTGTTATCGGATGACGCCCAGGGACGTTAGCAAAGCATTGCGCCGGTCTTCCATCGATAAAGCGTTTCGGCATGCCTCCGTCATATTGCGCGTACCGCTGCGGTAGGCTACTGTGCGGGAACGTATGAACGAGACCTACCCCGTGTTGATCGTCAGCAAACTCTTGATGCGCGTTATCAAGGCCCACGCCCGTTGGCGTTGGCGCGCCTGACTTTATCTCCTGCCGGATCTTCCGGCCCAGTACCGCTTTGCCTTTCTCAAACCGCTGTCGCTGTCACTGCACCGTCGCACACAGAGCGGTCTGCGTACGCCCTTGGTACGCAAGGCATATCATCAAAGTCAGTCGATGCAAGAGGTTGAACCCAGATGTTACTGATGATCGACAACTACGACTCCTTCACCTACAACGTCGTGCAGTACCTCGGCGAGCTGGGTGCAGAGGTCAAGGTCATTCGCAATGACGAACTGACCATCGCCCAGATCGAAGCCCTGAACCCCGAGCGCATCGTCGTTTCTCCCGGCCCTTGCACCCCGACCGAAGCCGGCGTGTCGCTGGAGGCCATCCTGCATTTCGCCGGCAAGCTGCCGATCCTGGGCGTCTGCCTGGGCCACCAGTCCATCGGCCAGGCGTTCGGTGGCGATGTGGTGCGCGCCCGCCAGGTGATGCACGGCAAGACCAGCCCGGTGTTCCACAAGGACCAGGGTGTATTCGCCGGCCTCAACAACCCGCTGACCGTCACCCGCTATCACTCGCTGGTGGTCAAGCGCGAAACCTTGCCCGACTGCCTGGAGCTGACCGCCTGGACCGCCTTCGAAGACGGTTCGGTGGACGAGATCATGGGCCTGCGCCACAAGACCCTGAACATCGAAGGGGTACAGTTCCACCCCGAGTCGATCCTCACCGAACAGGGCCACGAGCTGTTCGCCAACTTCCTCAAGCAGACCGGCGGCCGCCGCTAAGGATCGATCATGGATATCAAGAGCGCGCTCAGCCGCATCGTCGGCCATCTGGACCTGAGCACCGAAGAAATGCGTGACGTCATGCGCGAGATCATGACCGGCCAATGCAGCGAAGCGCAGATCGGCGCCTTCCTGATGGGCATGCGCATGAAGAGCGAGAGCATCGACGAGATCGTCGGCGCGGTGTCGGTAATGCGCGAGCTGGCCGACAAGGTCGAGCTGCAGACCCTCGACGGCGTGGTCGATATCGTCGGCACCGGTGGCGATGGCGCCAACATCTTCAACGTCTCCACCGCCTCGGCCTTCGTCCTGGCGGCGGCAGGTTGTACGGTGGCCAAGCACGGCAACCGTGCCGTCTCCGGCAAGAGCGGCAGCGCCGATCTGCTGGAGGCCGCCGGTATCTACCTGAACCTGACCCCCGTGCAGGTTGCCCGCTGCATCGACAGCCTCGGCATCGGTTTCATGTTCGCCCAGACCCATCACAAGGCCATGAAGTTCGCTGCCGGCCCGCGTCGCGAGCTGGGTCTGCGCACCTTGTTCAACATGCTCGGTCCGCTTACGAATCCGGCCGGCGTGAAGCACCAGGTGGTCGGGGTCTTCACCCAGGCCCTGTGCCGCCCACTGGCCGAGGTGCTGCAGCGCCTGGGCAGCAAGCATGTGCTGGTGGTGCATTCGAAGGATGGCCTGGATGAGTTCAGCCTGGCCGCACCGACCTTCGTCGCCGAACTGAAGAATGACCAGATCACCGAGTACTGGGTCGAGCCGGAAGACCTCGGCATGAAGAGCCAGAGTCTGCATGGCCTGGCGGTCGAAGGCCCAGAGGCATCGCTGGAGCTGATCCGTGATGCGCTGAGCCGACGCAAGACCGAGAACGGCCAGAAGGCCGCCGAAATGATCGTGCTCAACGCTGGTGCGGCGCTCTATGCCGCCGACCACGCGATGAGTCTCAAAGCCGGTGTGGAACTGGCCCACGACGTTCTGCACACCGGGCTGGCCTGGGAGAAGCTGCAGGAGCTGGGCGCCTTTACCGCGGTATTCAAGGTGGAGAATGAAGCATGAGTGTACCGACGGTGCTGGAAAAGATCCTCGCCCGCAAGGTTGAAGAAGTTGCCGAGCGCAGTGCCCGGGTCAGCCTGGCAGAACTCGAGCAGTTGGCTAAAACGGCCGATGCCCCACGTGGTTTTGCCAAGGCGCTGATCGAGCAGGCCAAGCGCAAGCAGCCGGCGGTGATCGCCGAGATCAAGAAGGCTTCGCCGAGCAAGGGCGTGATCCGCGAGCACTTCGTGCCGGCCGAGATTGCCGTCAGCTACGAGAAGGGCGGTGCGACCTGCCTGTCGGTGCTGACCGACGTCGACTACTTCCAGGGTGCCGACCTCTACCTGCAGCAGGCGCGTGCCGCGTGCAAGCTGCCGGTGATCCGCAAGGACTTCATGATCGATCCTTACCAGATCGTCGAAGCCCGCGCCCTGGGCGCCGACTGTGTGCTGCTGATCGTTGCCGCGCTGGACGATGTGAAGATGGCCGAACTGGCCGCCACGGCCAAAAGCGTTGGCCTGGACGTGCTGGTCGAGGTTCACGACGGCGACGAGCTGGAGCGTGCCCTGAAGACCCTCGACACCCCGCTGGTCGGCGTCAACAACCGCAACTTGCACACCTTCGACGTCAGCCTGGAAACCACCCTCGACTTGTTGCCGCGCATTCCCCGTGATCGCCTGGCCATTACCGAGAGCGGCATTCTCACCCGGGCCGATGTCGAGCTGATGGAAATCAACGAGGTCTACTCGTTCCTGGTGGGCGAAGCCTTCATGCGTGCCCAGAACCCGGGCCTGGAACTGCAGCGCCTGTTTTTCCCTGAGCGTGAGGTGCATATCCCAGTCAATAACCCGGTGCAAGATCCGGAGTGATTCACGTTGAAGCCGGCATTGCCGGCTTTTTTGTACCTACAAGGTTGCTGTGATGACTGATCAAATACTGGATGTGACTGTCGAGGCCGGCCTGCATGCCGAACAGGATCTGCTGGCGGCGGTGTGCAAGGGTGAAAAGGACCATGGCCTGTTGTTCTGGCGACCGACCGATCGCGCCCTGGTCATGCCGCGACGCATGAGCCGCCTGGAGGGCTTCGAGGCAGCCTGCGTCGAACTTGCCATCGGTGGCTGGCCGGTGCTGTTGCGCGAAACCGGCGGTGAGCCGGTGCCGCAGTCGCCTGCGGTGATCAATATCGCCCTGGTCTATGTGGCGCCGCGCAGCGAGGGCGACCACGGCCGCATCGAGAATGCTTATGAACGTCTGTGCCTGCCCTTGTGCGATGTGTTGCGCGAGTGGGGTGGGCTGGCTTCGGTCGGGGAGATCGAAGGGGCGTTCTGCGATGGTCGGTACAACGTTAACCTCAACGGTCGCAAGCTGGTCGGCACGGCCCAGCGCTGGCGCCAGGGGCTGGGTGGCAAGCGTCCGGTGGTGCTGGTGCATGGCGCCCTGCTGCTGGATAACGAGCGCAAGTCGATGGTGGCCGCGGTCAACCGCTTCAACGAATGTTGCGATCTGGAGCAGCGCTGCCTGGCCGACAGTCACATCGCCCTGCATGAAGTGGTTCCACAAGCGCCGCTGCTCGAACGCCTCGGCAGTGCCTACGCCCAGGTGATCGAGGGTATCGCCCGGGATTAACGGGTACCGAAGACCACCATGGTCTTGCCTTTGACGTGAACCAGGCTGCGTTCTTCAAGATCCTTGAGCACGCGGCCGACCATCTCCCGCGAGCAGCCCACGATGCGGCCGATTTCCTGGCGGGTGATCTTGATCTGCATACCGTCGGGATGGGTCATGGCGTCGGGCTGCTTGCACAGCTCCAGCAGGCAACGGGCGACACGCCCGGTGACATCGAAGAAGGCCAGGTCGCCGACCTTGCGCGTGGTATTGCGCAGGCGCTGGGCCATCTGGCTGCCCAGGGCGTAGAGAATGTCCGGGTCCTGGCGCGCCAGCTCGCGAAACTTGTCGTAACTGATTTCCGCCACTTCACATTCGCTCTTGGCTCGTACCCAGGCGCTGCGTGTCTGTTCCTGCCCGGTGGGCTCGAACAGCCCCAGCTCGCCGAAGAAATCACCGCTGTTGAGGTAGGCAATGATCATCTCATGGCCGTCATCGTCCTCGATCAGGATGGTGACCGAGCCCTTGACGATGAACGACAGGGTATCGGCCGTGTCGCCAGCGCAGATGATGTTGCTCTTGGCGGCGTAACGACGCCGCTGGCAATGCGCGAGCAGCTTGTCGATGTTTTTGATCTTGGCTGAAAGGGCTGATGCAACCATGGCTGAATCCCGGTAAGAGGCGACGCTTCATCACTTTTATAGAGTGCCTGGCGCCTGGCGCCAGTGATTTGGCGTCAGCTTATCAGACACTTGTCGTTGTATCGGCAGATTTACTCGTACGCTTGAGCTTTTCCACGGGGCCGTCTGGGTCTAAGCTGGCAGCCTTTTTTCAAGCAAGTGGAGTCCGGGTGATGAAGGCGCGTATCCAGTGGGCAGGTGAAGCCATGTTTCTGGGCGAATCAGGCAGTGGCCATGTCGTGGTCATGGACGGTCCGCCCGATGCCGGTGGGCGTAACCTGGGTGTACGGCCCATGGAAATGCTCCTGCTGGGCCTGGGTGGCTGCAGCAACTTCGATGTGGTCAGCATCCTGAAGAAGTCCCGCCAGGCGGTGGAAAGCTGCGAGGCCTTCCTGGAAGCCGAGCGCGCCACTGAAGATCCCAAGGTGTTTACCAAGATCCACCTGAACTTCGTGGTCAAGGGCCGTGGCCTGAAGGAAGCCCAGGTCAAGCGTGCGGTCGAGCTGTCGGCAGAGAAGTATTGCTCGGCCTCGATCATGCTCGGGCGGGCGGGTGTTGAAATCACCCACAGTTACGAGATCGTCGAACTGGGTTGATTGAACAAAGGGCCCATCAAGGGCCCTTTTGTTTTGTTGTGTCCAGCGCTCAGCGGCGCAATCCCGGCAGCAGTTGCAGCAGGCCGGCCGGCAGTTGCGCGCGCAGGCGCGCACTCAAGCGCTCGCGGTGTTTCTGGTAGAACAGGCCAAGGCCGATGACCCCCAGGCCAATCAGGGTCAACACCAGCGGGAACAGCAAGGATTCGGCAAACACTTCGTACGACAGGTAGCCCAGGTACGCGGCCACGCCCATGGCACCGAAAACCATGAACACTGGCCTGCGCAGCAGTACGGCGAGGGCCATCAGGCCAAGGTTGACCAGGCAATACAGTGCCTTGCCCAGCTCGCTATCGCTGTCCATCAGGGTCAGGCCCAGCCAGAACGCCAGCAATCCGGCCAGGTAGCCCCAGAAGGCGTAGTCCTGGCGGGTACGGCCATCGACCAGCAGGAACACCACGAGCAGGGCCAGGCCGAACCACAGCGAAACCGTGCGCCGCTGATCCCAGTTGAAGGCGTCACCGTAGACCCATTCGCTCAGGTCCATGGACATGAACCATAGCGCCACGGCAATCGGCATCACAATGAACGGGAAGGGAATCAGGCGCAGCATCAGCAGGCCGGCGAGCACCGTTGCCGCTTCCATCAGCAACCAGCCGCCCTGCACGTAGGTGTAGTAGTTGTGGTAGTTGCCCTGGCTGTCGTCCAGTGGCCAGAAGCCGGTCAGGCGCTCCACGGCGAATACCGCCAGGGGCACGATACTGACCGCAACCGCGCCGAGCACGCCGGCGGGGATGGTCTGGCCGCGCCGCTGCATCAGCAGCCCCGCCAGGGTCAGGCCGCCAATGTAGGCCAGGGCGATCAGCAGCAATGCGCTGTCGCCGATGCGCATCCAGGCTTCGCTGAGCAGCCAGCCCATGGCGCCCATGATCAGCAGGGCACCGAAGTAGAAGGCTACATGGGCCAGCTGGAAGCTGGCCTGCGTGGCGGGCTGGCGCTTGAGAAACTCGAGCAGGGCCTGGTCCTGGCCAGGGTTGAGAACGCCGGCGCTGACAGCGCGGGCCAGATCCTTGGCATCGAAGCGTTCTGTCATGGCGTGTCCTAGATGCGGTAGGTGCTCTTGGTCATGACCTTGGCCATCAGGCTCATGCCAAAGCGCACCGGGGCCGGGAAGCGGAAGCCGCCAGCCTCGAGGGCCGATTCGGCGTGTTGTTCTTCGTCGATACGCATCTGTTCGAGAATGGCCCGGGATTTTTCATCCTCGTTCGGAATCTGCTCCAGGTGCTCGTCCAGGTGCTTGCACACCTGATGTTCGGTGGCGGCGACGAAACCCAGGCTGACCTTGTCGCTGACCAGGCCGGCGAGGGCGCCGATGCCGAACGACATGCCATAGAACAACGGATTGAGCACGCTGGGATGGCTGCCGAGCTGACGGATACGCTGCTCGCACCAGGCTAGATGGTCGATTTCTTCCTCGGCGGCGTGTTCCATGGCCTTGCGCACCTGCGGCAACTTGGCCGTCAGTGCCTGGCCCTGGTACAGCGCCTGGGCGCAGACTTCACCGGTGTGGTTGATGCGCATCAAGCCGGCCACGTGGCGGGTCTGGGTGTCGTCCAGATCGGCGTCCGGCTGGATGATCGCCGGGGAGGGGCGGGAAGGGTGGCCGCTGAAGGGCAGCAAGGTGCGCATGGCGGTGTCGGCCTGCAGCAACAAGCGGTCGAGCGGCGAATAGTGACGTTCGGTAGCCATCGGGCACCTCCGCAAGAATGTGCCCGACAGTTTACCGCAATCGAGATGATCGGGCTTGCCCTGGATCAGCCCGGCGGCCAGTGCATCTGGCGCTGACCCAGCACGTGCATGTGGATGTGGTAGACGGTCTGGCCACCCTGCTCGTTGCAGTTCATGACCACACGGAAGCCGTCTTCACAACCCAGTTCCTTGGCCAGGCGCTGGGCGGTGAACAGGATGTGCCCGGCCAGTCCCTTGTCCTCTTCGGTCAGGTCGTTGAGGGTGCGGATCGGCTTTTTCGGGACGACCAGAAAGTGCACTGGCGCCTGTGGGGCGATATCGTGGAAGGCCAGGACCTGGTCGTCCTCGTAGATGATCTTGGCCGGGATCTCCCGGTTGATGATCTTGGTGAACAGAGTATCCACTACGGTTGCTCCATGAGAGTGATCGGGCCTGAGTGTACTCAGGCCGGGCGCCGACGCCCAGTCCCGTACGCTCAGCGTGGGCAATAGGCCTGGTTGATGGCGCCGGCCAGCTTGCGCGCCATCCAGCGTGTCAGTAGCCGGGGGCTGAAGGCCAGCCAGCGGTTGCGTCGACCGGGAATGATCAGCGCGCGGTTCTTGTCCAGGGCGCGAACGGTGTACAGCGCCACTTCCTCGGGGCTCAGGCTGCGCTTGCCCTTGTCCAGGCGGGGAATGCGCCGCAATGGCGAGCGAACCGGTCCTGGGCACAGCACAGAGACCTTGATGCCGGTGCGCTTGAGTTCTTCACGCAGGGCTTCGGAGAAGTGCAGCACATAGGCCTTGCTGGCGGCATAGCTGGCCATCCACGGGCCGGGAGCGAAGGCGGCCAGCGAGGCGACATTGAGGATTTGCCCACCACCCTGGACCGCCATGGCATTGCCCAGCGCGTGACAGAGGCGGGTCAGGGCGAGGATGTTCACCTCGATCAGGTCCTGTTCATCAGCCCACTCCTGGGCCAGGAACGGGCCGTAGGAGCGAATGCCGGCGCAGTTGACCAGCAGATCGATCTGTCGATCGCTTTCCTCCAGCTCCAGCAGGAACCCCGACAGGCGCAGCGGTTCGCCCAGGTCGCAGGCACGGAACAGCACCTCGACGCCAAAGCGCTGGGTCAACTCGATGGCGATGGGTTCGAGCAGGTCGCGCTGCCGCGCCACCAGGATCAGATTGCGTCCCCGACGCGCCAGGGCCTCGGCCAGCGCCAGGCCCAGACCGCTGGAGGCACCGGTGATCATGGCGTAACGGGTCATGCAGTACTCCAGAGGGGGATAGGGTCGAAACGTCCAGTTTACAGGAATCAGCCGGGCCAGCGCTGGCCCAGGGCGCTCGCAGCGGCTTGCGCCTGGCGGTATTCGGCATCCAGGCGGGCGATGAGTTCGGCGGCAGGGCACAGTTCGTCGATGGCGCCGACGCCTTGCCCGGCGGACCACACCGTTTTCCAGGCCTTGGCCTCGTCGTGGATGGGTTTGAGCTTGGTTTCGAGATTGCCGCGCAGGGCCGCCATGTCGAAGCCGGCATTCTCCAGGCTCTGGCGCATGAAGCTGGCCGGCACTCCGGAAACGGCGGCGGTGTGGATGATATCGGCGGCCTTGGCGCCCAGCATCATTTCCTTGTAGGCATCTGGCGCGCGGCTTTCGTGGGTGGCGATAAAGCGCGTGCCGAGGTAGGCGAGGTCGGCGCCAAGCAGTTGTGCGGCGAAGATTTCGTGGCCACGGTTCAGGCAGCCGGCCAGCAGCAGGGTCTTGTCGAAGAACTGACGGATCTCGGCGACCAGGGCAAACGGGCTCCAGGTGCCGGCATGGCCGCCAGCCCCGGCGGCTACGGCGATCAGGCCATCGACGCCGGCTTCGGCAGCTTTCTCCGCATGCCGGCGGGTGGTGACGTCATGGAACACCAGCCCGCCGTAGCTGTGCACCGCGTCGACCAGTTCCTTCACCGCGCCGAGGCTGGTGATCACGATCGGTACCTTGTGCTCGACGCAGATCGCCAGGTCTGCCTGCAAGCGCGGGTTGCTCTGGTGGACGATCAGGTTGACGGCGTAAGGCGCAGGATTGTCCAGCAGCGCAAGGCCCGCTTCGACTTCCTCCAGCCAGGCCTTGAAGCCTGCGCTGTCGCGCTGGTTCAGTGCCGGGAAGCTGCCCACCACGCCGCCTGCGCAGCAGGCCAGCAGCAGTTGCGGGTTGGAGATCAGAAACATCGGCGCCGCAACCACCGGCAGGCGCAAGCGGTGTTCGAGCAGGGCAGGCAATGACATGACGGGCTTCCCGAGGCTGAGTGATAACTGAGATTAGAACGGTTTGACCACCACCAGGATGACGATACCGAGCAGGATCACCACGGGGACTTCATTGAACCAGCGGTAATAGACATGGCTGCGGGTGTTTTCACCGCGGGCGAAGCGCTTGAGCTGGGCACCGCACATGTGGTGATAACCGGTGAGCAGGACGATCAGGGTGAGCTTGGCGTGCATCCAGCCCTGGCTGAGGAAGCCCGGGGTCAGGCTGAGCAGCCAGATGCCGAAGATGAAGGTGGCGATCATCGCCGGGCCCATGATGCCGCGGTAGAGCTTGCGCTCCATGGTCACGAAGCGTTCCTGGCTGATGCTGTCCTGGCTCTGGGCGTGGTAGACGAACAGCCGTGGCAGGTAGAACAGGCCGGCAAACCAGCAGACCACGCTGACGATGTGCAGGGCTTTGATCCAAAGGTAAAGCATGGGGTTGAGTTCCTTCAGGGTTCACGGTCGTCAGATAGTAGAGGCTGAGGGCCTGGCGGGCCATCTCAACAGTTGTGAGCGTGTTGCAGGATCCCTATCATCGTGGGCTTTCCAGTCGGTTCGTTGATAAGGGGCACGCGTTATGGTCAAGGTCGGTATTGTTGGCGGCACGGGTTACACCGGGGTCGAGCTGTTGCGTCTGTTGGCACAGCATCCACAGGCAGAGGTTGCGGTCATTACCTCGCGATCCGAAGCAGGCCTGGCCGTTGCCGACATGTACCCGAACCTGCGCGGCCACTATGACGGCCTGGCGTTCAGCGTACCGGACGTGAAAACCCTGGCGGCCTGCGACGTGGTGTTCTTCGCCACTCCGCACGGTGTCGCCCATGCCCTGGCGGGCGAACTGCTGGCTGCCGGCACCAAGGTCATCGACCTGTCCGCCGACTTCCGCCTGCAGGATGCCGATGAGTGGGCTAAATGGTACGGCCAGCCCCATGGCGCGCCGGAACTGCTCAAGGATGCGGTCTACGGCCTGCCGGAGGTCAATCGCGAGCAGATCCGCCAGGCGCGCCTGATTGCCGTGCCGGGTTGCTACCCGACCGCTACCCAGCTGGGCTTCCTGCCCCTGCTCGAAGCCGGCATCGCCGACGCTTCGCGCCTGATCGCCGACTGCAAGTCCGGGGTCAGCGGTGCCGGTCGCGGTGCTTCCGTCGGCTCGCTGTTCTGCGAAGCCGGTGAAAGCATGAAGGCCTATGCGGTCAAGGGCCACCGCCACCTGCCGGAAATCACCCAGGGCCTGCGCCGGGCCGCAGGCGGTGACGTCGGCCTGACCTTCGTTCCGCACCTGACCCCGATGATCCGCGGCATTCACTCGACCTTGTACGCCACCGTCGCCGACACCTCGGTCGACCTGCAGGCGCTGTTCGAGAAGCGTTATGCCGATGAACCGTTCGTCGACGTAATGCCCGCCGGCAGCCATCCGGAAACCCGCAGCGTGCGCGGCGCCAACGTCTGCCGCATTGCCGTGCATCGGCCGCAGGGCGGCGACCTGGTGGTGGTGCTGTCGGTGATCGACAACCTGGTCAAAGGCGCATCGGGCCAGGCGGTACAGAACCTCAACATCCTCTTCGGCCTGGATGAGCGCCTGGGCCTGTCCCATGCGGGCTTGCTGCCATAAGACAGCCAGCTGTCAACGGGCCCGCCTTGTGCGGGCCTTGTTGTTTTTGGCGACGCAGGGCAGACGAAAGCCGCACAATTGTTGACCGATTTTCTCGGGGAAGCGGATAATGCGCGTCATCACGCATTATGGCGGCATAGCGCCGGGAGATAGTCAGCATGAGCGTCGAATCCTTCACCCCTCTGGCATTGCAGTTCACTGAGGGTGCAGCGCACAAGGTGAAGACCCTGGTCGATGAGGAAGGCAATGATCGCCTGAAGTTGCGAGTGTTCGTGACCGGCGGCGGTTGCTCGGGTTTTCAATACGGTTTCACCTTCGATGAGGACGTCGCCGAAGACGACACCATCGTCGAGCGTGAAGGCGTGGCCCTGGTCGTCGATCCAATGAGCTTCCAGTACCTGGCAGGAGCCGAAGTGGATTACCAGGAAGGCCTGGAAGGCTCGCGTTTCGTTATCAAGAACCCGAACGCCACCACCACCTGTGGTTGCGGTTCTTCGTTCTCGATCTGATCGCAGGGCAGGTTGCACCGCAAACGCCGCGCTTATGCGCGGCGTTTTGCTATGTGCGGGTCAGGCCGGGTAGATCGCGCCGAGCACTCGCAGGCCGCGGGCGCCGGTGACGCTGGGGCGGTTGCCGGGTATGCCCTGCAGGCAGCAGTGGGCAAGCCAGGCGAAGGCCATGGCCTCGACCCAGTCCGGATCGATACCCAGGGCGGCGGTGCTGCTCACCCGGGCAGCAGGCAGCAGGGTGGCCAGGCGAGCCATCAGCGCGCCGTTATGGGCGCCGCCACCACAGACCAGCAGCGCCTGGGTAGCCACCTGGGCGGCCTGCAGGGAGCTGACAATGCTGTGAGCGGTCAACTCCAGCAGGGTGGCCTGGACGTTGGCATCGGCAATCAGCGGCTGTGCGGTCAGGTGATGCTTGAGCCACGGCAGGTTGAACACCTCACGACCCGTGCTCTTGGGGCCAGTGCCGGCGAAGAACGGGTCGCTGAGCAGGGCTGCGAGCAGGCCCGCGTTGACCTGCCCGCTGGCGGCCCAGGTGCCATTGGCGTCATAGCCTTGGCCCTGCTTCTCGTGTATCCAGGCATCGAGCAGCACATTGCCGGGGCCGCAGTCGAAGCCGCTGACCGGCTTGTCCTGCTCGATCAGGCTCAGGTTGCTGAAGCCGCCGACGTTCAATACGGCCAGGCGCTCGCCCTGGTGTTCGAACAGCGCTTCATGGAAGGCCGGGACCAAGGGTGCGCCCTGGCCGCCCGCGGCCACATCGCGACGACGGAAATCACCCACCACGCAGATGCCGGTCAGTTCGGCCAGCAGCGCCGGGTTGCCGATCTGTACGGTGAAGCCGCGCGCCGGCTCATGGCGAATGGTCTGGCCGTGGCTGCCGATGGCGCGGATATCCGCGGGCTTGAGGTTTTGCGCCGCCAGCAGGTGCTCGATGCCCTGGGCCGCCAGGCGTACCCACTGCGCTTCGGCGAGGGCCGCGCGGGCGATCTCGTCGGCACCGCTGGCGCACAGGTCCAGCAGGTCCTGGCGCAGGCTGGCGGGCATGGGAATGTAGTGTGTAGCGAGCAGCCGGGTGTGCTGCTCCTGTTCGATCAAGGCGATGTCCAGGCCATCGAGGCTGGTCCCGGACATCACACCCAGATAGAGCGCCATCGCTTAGCGCTTGTTGGAAGCGAGCATGGTCGCTTTTTCCTGGTTCATGCGGGCAACCAGGGGCTGGGTTTGTTGCATGAAGCGCTGGCGCTCGGCCTTGGCGATCGGGTCGGCCATCGGTAGCTTCTGCCCCAGCGGATCGACATGCACGCCGTTGACCTGGAACTCGTAGTGCAGGTGTGGACCGGTCGACAGGCCGGTGGTGCCGATATAACCGATGACCTGGCCCTGCTTGACGGTGCCGCCGGTCTTCACGCCCTTGGCGAAGCCCTGCATGTGTCCGTAGAGGGTCTGGTAGCGGTTGCCGTGCTGGATGATCACGGTGTTGCCGTAGCCACCGCGACGACCGGCCAGCAGCACCTTGCCGTCACCGGCTGCCTTGATCGGCGTGCCACGTGGCGCGGCGTAGTCGACGCCCTTGTGGGCGCGGATCTTGTTGAGGATCGGGTGCTTGCGCCCCGCCGAGAAGCGCGAGCTGATGCGGGCGAAGTCAACCGGGGTGCGGATGAAGGCCTTGCGCATGCTGTTGCCGTCAGCGGTGTAGTAGTTGGTATTGCCCTGCTTGTTGGTGTAGCGAACGGCGCTGAAGGTCTTGCCGCGGTTGGTGAAGCGCGCGGAGAGGATGTTACCGGTGCCGACCACCTTGCCATCCATGACCTTCTGTTCGTAGATCACGTCGAATTCGTCGCCATGGCGAATGTCCTGGGCGAAGTCGATGTCGTAGCCGAAGATCTTCGCCAGGTCCATGGTCAGGTTGTGTGGCAGGCCGGCGCGCTGGCCGGAAGCCGACAGCGAGCTCTTGATCGTGCCGTGGGCATAGGCCGAGCGCATGACCGGCTTGCTGATCTCGCGGTTGAAGGCGTAACCGTTTGCGGTCTTGGTCAGGCGAATGGTTTCCAGGTTGCTGACCTTGCTGTGCAGGCTGGTCAGTTGACCGTCCTTGTCCAGTTCGATCTGCAGCACCTGGCCGTTCTTGAGCTGGCTGAACTGCTTGGCTTGCTTGTTGCTGGCCAGTATTTCATGCACGGCGGCAGTTGGCAGGCCGACCTTGGCGAACAGGGTCGACAGGGTGTCGCCACGGCTGACAGTCACCTCACGGTGGCTCGGTTCCTTGGCCGCAGCAACTTTTGCCGCAGGCGCGGCTTCAGCCTGCGGTGCGGGCGCAGATGCAGGCTCGACCTTGGCGGTTTCCTCGGTCGCTGCGGCACTGTTGTCGATCTGGGCGAACGGCGAGTCGCTGGACGCGTCTGTGTTCTGGGCCAGTGGCGCGCTCGGTTCCTGCTTGAGCTGCTCGGCAGGGCTCTCCAGCTCCAGTTCCAGGTTCAGGGTGGTTTTCTTGGCTTCTACCTCGCTGGAGGGAAACACCAGCAAGGCCAGGCTGAGTAAGGCGGCGATGCCGCTGGCGGCCAACAGATGGCTCTTCGGATAAAGCGGGGGCGCTTTAGGCGGTTCGTTGGTCATAGATGAACTGGCTTGAAAAAGATGAAATGGAAAAGATGAATGACATGATGAAGATGAAATAACTGTATAAAATATAACCAAATCCCTTTCAGTGCAAGCGCGCAGACGTCATCAGTCGGCTACGGGGTCACATTCCGGGCTAAAACTTGTAATTGATGGCTGATCTTGTATGGTTGGGGCCCTTTGAATCTGAGCCTTGCGGGTCTGTTATGAAGTCGGTTGAAGAGCAGCTAGCGCTGATCAAGCGTGGTGCGGAAGAGGTATTGGTTGAGTCCGAACTGGTCGAGAAGCTCAAGCGCGGGCAACCGCTGCGGATCAAGGCGGGCTTTGACCCGACGGCGCCCGACCTGCACCTGGGGCATACCGTCCTGATCAACAAGCTGCGCCAGTTCCAGGATCTGGGGCATCAGGTGATCTTCCTGATCGGCGACTTCACCGGCATGATCGGTGACCCGAGCGGCAAGAGCGCCACGCGTCCGCCGCTGACCCGCGAGCAGGTGTTGGAAAACGCCGAGACCTATAAGCAGCAGGTGTTCAAGATTCTCGACCCGGCCAAGACCGAGGTTGCGTTCAACTCCACCTGGATGGACAAGCTGACTCCGGCCGACTTCATTCGCCTGGCTTCGCAGTACACCGTGGCGCGCATGCTCGAGCGCGACGACTTCGACAAGCGCTATACCACCAACCAGCCGATCGCCATTCACGAGTTCCTCTATCCGCTGGTGCAGGGGTACGACTCGGTGGCGCTCAAGGCCGACGTCGAACTGGGCGGTACCGACCAGAAGTTCAACCTGCTCATGGGGCGCGAGTTGCAGCGTGCCTATGGCCAGGAAGCTCAGAACATCGTGACCATGCCGCTGCTCGAAGGTCTGGATGGCATCAAGAAGATGTCCAAGTCGCTGGGTAACTATGTCGGTATCCAGGAAGCGCCGGGCGTCATGTACAGCAAGCTGGTGTCGATCCCTGACACCCTGATGTGGCGTTACTTCGAGCTGCTGAGCTTCCGCTCGATGGAAGAGATCGATGCGTTCCGCGCCGACGTCGATGCCGGTGCGAACCCGCGCGACATCAAGATCAAGCTGGCTGAAGAGATCGTTGCGCGCTTCCATGGTGAAGAAGCTGCGGCCAACGCGCATCGTGCGGCCGGTAACCGCATGAAGGAAGGCGAGCTGCCGGAAGACCTGCCGGAGGTCGAGGTACTGGCCGCTGAAGACATGCCGATCGCCGCTGTGCTCAACAAGGCGGGCCTGGTGAAGAACTCGGCTGCTGCTCGTGACCTGCTGGCTGCTGGTAGTGTTCGGGTTGATGGTGAGGTGGTCGATCGCGGCTTTGTCTTTGCTATTGGCGCTACCCATGTCTGCCAGGCGGGGAAAAAGGCGTTTGCACGCATCACCCTGAAGGCGGAGTAACACTGCCTATATAGAGTGGGGCGCAGGCTGATTTGAAATACTTTGAAATCAGCCCTTGACGCCCCGTTTTATCTCTCTATAATTCGCCCCACTTCCGGCGCAGTCGAAACGGAAAACTCCTTGAGAATCAACGAGTTGAACGTTTCA
>NZ_JALRNF010000150.1 GCF_030272895.1 Pseudomonas sp. BGr12
TCATTGACCTCGGTGACAGCCGGGGTGTTATCCACAGCCAGATTCTCGAAGTCGCCACCGCTGGTGCCGGTGATGGTGGCTTCGACCTGTCCGGCGTCGAGGTACACATCGTCGTCCGGTGCCGCGACAGTGACGCTGCCCGAAGTCTCACCCGCCGCGATGGTGATCGATTCACCATTGCTGAGGGTGATGGTCATGGCAGTGCCGGCCGGGTTGGTCAGGGTGGCGGTGTAGGTGATTTCACCGCCTTCGTTGACCGATGGGGTGGC
>NZ_JALRNF010000151.1 GCF_030272895.1 Pseudomonas sp. BGr12
AAGTCGAGCAGTTGCCCGGCGCTGTCGGCCAGGAGGTCGAGAATGCCCAGCTCCAGGGCGCGGGCCACAGGCACCTGGGCGCCGCTCAGCATCAACTCCAGCGCTGGCGCTACGCCCACCAGCCGTGGCAGGCGCTGGGTGCCGCCGGCGCCGGGCAGCAGGCAGAGGTTGATTTCCGGCAGGCCGACGTGGGTCTGCGGTTCGCCCACACGGTAGCCGCAGGCCAGCGCCAGATCCAGGCCGCCGCCCAGGGCCAGGCGACCGATGGC
>NZ_JALRNF010000152.1 GCF_030272895.1 Pseudomonas sp. BGr12
TCAAGGCCGATCCGGCCGCTGGCAGGGTGACCGTGGAGGGGATCGAGGCGCACTACGTCGGGCAGGCGGGGGGGTTGATGAGCGCGGACCGGGGGGGGAGCGACTGCATCGAGCTCAGGAAGTCGGCGTTCTTCGATCTGGTCAAGGTGAACGTAGACGCGCTCAAGGCGCTGTTCGAGATGGATGTCGCCAACGTGGCCGTGCATGGCCACGCTGGGCACTTCGTCTTCGATGTCAACGACTAGGTGGTGGAGGCCCAGGCCAAGGCG
>NZ_JALRNF010000153.1 GCF_030272895.1 Pseudomonas sp. BGr12
GGCGAGCTGTTCCACGTGTACACCGAGCCGTTCGAGGAGCGCTTCTTCTTCGAGATCATCCAGCGGCGCACTGGCTACAGCGGTTATGGTGCGGCCAACGTGGCCGTGCGTCTGGCCGCCATGGCCCAGGCGCGGGGCGGGTCGCCGGCGCCGGCGCGTTTGTAGTCAGGCTTTCTTCCTCAAGTCCCGGGGCTCATACTCACCGGGGTAAACCGTGGCCAAGAGGCCCGTATGACGACTACCCCAGCACATGGCGCAGCGCCCGGAC
>NZ_JALRNF010000154.1 GCF_030272895.1 Pseudomonas sp. BGr12
GAAATATACAAAAGCCCTACAAAGACTAAAGGAACAACTTTTAACAAAATGTTTCAGAAATGGCGCATAGCCACGCAACGCGCTCAAGCCCGTGCATTAGCGGCGCACAGGCGGGGTAAAAAAACGTTCAAACGCCCGTGTGAACCGCTCACTTAGCGGCCCTGGGCAGGCGTCCCATCAGGTATAACTCGGGATTGGGCGGCGTCCCGGCCAACGACACCAGGCGAGTGGACAAGCTGAAGAATGCGGTCACCGCGCCGTTGTCCCA
>NZ_JALRNF010000155.1 GCF_030272895.1 Pseudomonas sp. BGr12
GGTGACCATGTTCAGGCCGTGGCCCATAAGTTCGGTCAAAAGCAGACCGCGGCCCATGCGCCGGATCAGCGCGGCCTGTTCTTCGACACCGTGGGTGACATAGAGGTTATGCACGCCCCCGGCATTGGCGGTGCTCGGCAAGCCAAGCTTGCGCCCGGAGTAGGTGACCAGCACATATGACACCAGCTCTCCCTTTTCGACGAACGGCTTGGCGTAGGACGCCAGGCCATCGCCGTCGAATGCCGCGCTGCCCTAGGCACGCTTGAGG
>NZ_JALRNF010000156.1 GCF_030272895.1 Pseudomonas sp. BGr12
TACCCCTCTTCGATGCCCTTGAGTCCGGCGCCGAGCAGGACCGCGTAGGAGAGGTACGGGTTCGTCGCCGAGTCGATCCCGCGGTACTCGATGCGGCCGCTCTGGGCCTTGCCCGGCTTGTACAGGGGCACGCGCACGAGCGCCGAACGGTTGTTGTGGCCCCAGCTGAGGTAGCTGGGGGCCTCCCCGCCGCCCCACAGCCGCTTGTAGGAGTTGACGAACTGGTTCGTCACCGCGGTGAACTCGCTCGCGTGCCGCAGGAGCCC
>NZ_JALRNF010000157.1 GCF_030272895.1 Pseudomonas sp. BGr12
CGCCAGCGACATCACCCGCACCTACGCCTACGACACCGCCAGCGAGTTCCAGGCGATGATCGACGCCGTCGATGCCGCGCAGCAGGCGATGTGCGCCGGCGTGCGCAGCGGCGTGGACTACAAGCACTTGCACGTGGATGCGCACCTGACCCTGATGGGCATCCTGAAGGGCTTCGGCGTCATCACCGTCTCGCCCGAGGCGGCGGTCGCCACCGGCGTCAGCGCGGCGTTCTTCCCACACGGCCTGGGCCATCCCATCGGCCT
>NZ_JALRNF010000158.1 GCF_030272895.1 Pseudomonas sp. BGr12
TTTTTGTTGTTCCGTCCTTCTCTTGTGTTTTGTGGCGCCTGGGGTGTGGTGTTTAACAGGCCGGGGCGGTCTGAGACTCCCCTTTTGTGGGGGTGTTGGGGGGGGGTGTGTGGGTGTTTTTTGTCGTTTTCTTGGTGGGCGGGGGGGGTTTTGGTTTTTTGTCAACTGTCTCTTTTTTTGGTGGTTTTTTTTTTTGTCTCGGGTGGCCGTGCTTGGTGGTGTTTTTTTTATTGTTCTTTTTAGGCGCGTCTTTTCTGCCTGTGA
>NZ_JALRNF010000015.1 GCF_030272895.1 Pseudomonas sp. BGr12
GATGCAGGAGCAAGCGGTTTTGCCTACTTTTCCCAAGAGAAAAGTAGGCCGCCGTAAAGGCGGAAGGGGCCGGCCGCCTCGCTGCATGGAATGGATAAGCTCACAACCCAACACCCAACCCCAGCCCCCGCTCATGGGCTTTTACATGGTTCGGCGCTACTATCGGCAACGCTTTCCCTACAAAACAGACAACCAGGAAGTTTATGGACAATCACCTGTTATCCGTTCAGGAACTGGCCGCCCCCGAGGGCGTCTGCTATGGCTGCGGCTGCTCCCACCCCAGCGGGCTGCACATTAAAAGTCACTGGGACGAAGACGGCACGCACCTGATCTGCCGGCATTCACCCGACGGCACCTTTCTCGGCTGGCCGGGCCTGGTATATGGCGGCTTGCTGGCCATGCTGGTCGACTGCCATTCCAACTGGACGGCCATGGCCTGGCATTACCGTGCCGAAGGGCGCGAGCCGGGCAGCCTGCCGCGCATCGACTGCGTCACCGGGCATCTGGGCCTGACCTACCTCAAACCCACCCCGATGGGCGTCGAGCTGCTGCTCAAGGCCCGGGTAGAGGGTGAGGTAGGGCGCAAGACCCGGGTGATCTGCGAGGTCTGGGCCGGCGATGTACTGACCGTGAGCGCCGACTCGGTGTTCGTGCGGGTCGACACCGAGAAGCTCAAGCACAAGGCCCACGGTCAGGCCTGAGGCGTCTCAGCGCAAGCTGCCGGCCATCTGTCCGAGCACATCGAGCACAGCGCTGGCCAGGTCCTTGGAGCGCTGGCCGTTCCAGCCTGTTTTCTTGTCGGGATTGTCGTCGTGGTCCTTGAACGGCATTTCCAGGGTCAGCGACAGGCAGTCGTAGGCCTGGCCGACGCTGTTGGCGCCCAGGGTCAGGTTGGCCTGGCCGGGGGCCGAGCGCGGGTAGCCGTGTACCTGCTGGAAGTCGCGGGTGCGCTTGCACAGGTTGTCGCGGAAGGCTTGTTCCAGCGCTTCCAGACGTGGCGTGAAGCCGGGGTTGCCTTCGCAGCCAGCGGTGAATACATGGGGGATTTCCTCGTCGCCATGCACGTCGAGGAACATGTCGACGCCGTACTGCCTCATCTGCACCTGGGCGAACAGCACTTCGGGGCTTCTGTCGGTGCTTGCGTTCTGCCACGCGCGGTTGAGGTCCTGGCCGGCGGCGTTGGTGCGCAGGTGGCCGGCAATCGCGCCATCGGGGTTCATGTTGGGGATCAGGTACAGGTCGGCGGCCTGCAACAACGCCTGCACGGTCGGGTCGTTGTGCTGCAGGCGATCGATTACGCCCTCCATGAACCATTCGGCCATGTGCTCGCCCGGGTGCTGCTGGGCAATGATCCAGATCTTGCGCTTGCCGGCGGCGCCATCGCCCACACGCAGCAACGGGATATCACGGCCTTCGACACTGCGCCCGGTAGCCAGCAGGTCGACGCCAGGCAGGTTGCGGGCGCGCTCGATCAGTTGATTGTGGCGGGCACGGCTATAGGGTTCGAAATAAGCGAACCACACCTGCGGTTGCGCGGCCTTGAGGCTGAAGCTGAGCGCCTTGCCGTCGAACTCGGTTGGCACCCGGAACCAGTGTTGCTGATCGTAGGAGGCCACGGCCTGGTAGCCTTTCCAGGCCTGGTTGTAGGACGACTGCCCGGCATTTTCCAGGATGAAGTGGTGGTCGTGTCCCTTGGTCAGGCCACTGACCTTGAAGTGAAACCACTGGAAGTGATCGCTGCGGGTATCAGGCCGAATCGCCAGGCGGGTACGGCTCGGGTCGCTGGCGTCGCTGATCAGGATATTGCCGGAATCGAAGTCGCAATCGATATGCAGGGGGGACAGCGTCACAGTCATCACCAGGCTCCTGTAGAGTTGTTGTGAGGCTCACTCTACACGCCTGGCTCACGACCACAAACCGATTGCTGCCAATGCCGCCAGGCCCAGGCCGATGGCCACCGTGCAACCGCCCAGTGACAAGGCCGCGCGCGGCTGACGATACCAGGCGTCGCGTCCCAGTTGCCGGGCCGGGGCGAGCAGGGTGCGCCAGCGCAGTTCCACGGCATGGAAGGCGTCGCGGTGCGCAGGGCTGGCATCCAGCCAGCGGCGAAAGTCGATACGCTCGCTGGCAGTGACCTGCGGGCTCTGCAGGCGCACGTACCATTGCCCGGCCAGGCTTGCCAGCGCATCGGGCTGCGGTTGGACGCTGTGCAGGGCCTGGTTCATGTAGCGCTCCACGGTCAGCGCGGACAGGCCCAGGCGCTCGGTGATGGCGGCGAAATCCAACTGGTCGAGGCGGCTGAGCAGGAATACCTGCTGGACACGGCGTGGCAGCTTCTTCAGTTGCTGTAGCTGGCTGTGGTCCGTCAGGTCGTGGGAATGGGGGTGATGCTCAAGGGGCAGCAACAGACGGGTCATGTACAAGCTCCTTGCTGGTTGGGGGAGGGGGCGTCCTCCATGACGCAGGCCTAGCTTATTAGTAACGAGATTGATTCTCAAGTGCTAAATCTGCAAAGCGTGCTATCGACCTTCACCGGGCGATATTCTTTTGCTATCATCGCGGCCATTCAAGCAACACCCGCCTTCATTAGCCTGAAGAGCCAAAAAAAAAGACCCGGCGAAAAAGCCGGGTCAAAAACCGTGATTAGCCTGATGAGGAGATAATCTGAGAGTCCGACCTAAGGGCTGTCAGTTTATCCAACCAGTCTCGCGACCAGTTGCAAGCAATAATAATCGTTATCATTTGCAAGTCAAATGAATTTTCTGCCATTCCGTAAAAAAATCTTACCGAATGCGCTCCCTCCTACAATGCACGGCACCGACGCCGTCATTGCCTCGACTGCTCACGTTATTCCACTGTTGATTCAAGGCCGCAGATGATCGGCCGGCACGTGTTCGAGCAGGGTTCTGGCCATGTTGATCATGTGCACGACGGTCAGTGCCAGGTCCCTGGGCATGCCTTGCAGGCCATCGGCCGATTCGCAGGCGGTGGCCGCCGCACAGCGCAGCAGCTGGGTGGCGCGTTCGGCGGCCTGGGCGTTGCTCAGGCTGCCATGGGGAACCATCCAGGGAGTGTCCGGAGGCAGGGCCGCGGGGACGGGGTTGAGGTAGAAATCCAGTGCACGCCGGGCGGCGTCGCTGCTGCTCAGGGCTTCGCTGTCCAGGTTGATGTCCATGTCGGGAAAGGTCGGTTTCATTCGGCTACCTGCCATAGAGGGTGGGGAATCGGATGTCTGGACTAACAATAATACGTAATGTAGTTGTCTCGGCTTTTTAAATACTACAATTTGTGTATTGAGCGTCCGGGAGCAGTCCGTATCGTGCCAGCGATGGATAAATGGACTGATCTGGTCAAAGCCAGGATGCGTGAACTGAAGGTCACGCAGGAAAATCTCGCCGAACGCATCGGGGTCACCCAGGGCGCCGTCGGCCATTGGTTGCGCGAGGAGCGCGAGCCCAAGCTGCGGGTGCTCAACCAGATCCTGGTGGAGGTGGGGCTGCCGCCGCTGCAGATGGTGTTCCCGGCTCGTACAGCGGAAGACAGTGGCACTTACTCGGTATCGGGCAATCCGACTACAGTGACTGGCGCTGATGGCCTACAACACGAATTGTATTTTCGTTATCCCGTCCTGAGCTGGACAGGGCTGGACCTTGGGTCTTTGCCTGCGGACGCGGTGCGCCAGTCGACCGATTATCAGGCGCAAGGGCCGGCCTTCTGGTTGCGGGTGGAGGGCGATGCGATGACGGCGCCACTAGGGGTGAGTGTGCCGGAGGGCATGTTGATCCTGGTGGACAGTGGTGTAGCGGCTGCGCCAGGCAAGCTGGTGATCGTGCGGGCTTCTGGCAGCATGGCGACGACCTTTCGCCAGCTGATCGAGGAGGGTGGTCAGCGTTATCTTAAACCGCTCAATCCGACCTACCCGAAAACCCTGTGCACCGAGCAGTGCGAAGTGGTCGGTGTGGTAGTGCAGGCCTTGATGAAATTCCTGTAGGAGCGGGCTTGCCCCGCGATGAGGCCGGCACAGGCTTCACCGCAGGTATCGCCCAGCGTTGGCCACGGTGCGGCCAATCGCGGGGCAAGCCCGCTCCCACAGCGGAGCGACTCAGGCCTCGTCCAGTTCCACCAGCACCGCGCCTTCACTGACCATTTCGCCTTCCTGGCAGAACAGCGCCTTGACGGTCCCTGCCTGGGAAGCGCGGATGCTGTGTTCCATCTTCATCGCTTCCAGTACCACTAGCGGCGTACCGGCTTCTACCGCCTGGCCGACTTCCACCAGCACACGCACGATGCTGCCGTTCATGGGCGCGCCCAGGCCACCGTGATGGCTGTGGCTGGCATCGGCTTCGGCAATCGGGTCGTAAGGGGTCACCGTGTGCAGTTCGCCGTCCCATTGCAGGTACAGGGCGTCGCCACGGCGGATGGCCAGGTGCCGGCGGCGCAGGCCGTCGTGCTCGGTCATCAGGTGCTCGCCGTCGAGCTTCAGGGTCGGCGCTGCGCCCTGCACCAGGCTGATGGCCTGGGCCTGGCCATTGCAGTTCAGGTGCAGGCTGACTTGCGCCGGCACGCCTGCGCGGAAGCCGCTGCTGGCAGCCCAGGGCGAATGGCGATCATCGCTGCGCGGTTGTGCGGGCTGGCTCTGGATGTAGGCTTCACCCGCCGCCTGCCAGAAATCGGCCGGCAGTGCCTCGCTGGCAGGCAGCAGTTGCTCCTGGTAGCGCGGAATGAACCCGGTATCCAGCTCCGCCTCGGCAAAGGCCGGGTGGGCAAGGATGCGCCGCAGGAAGGTGATGTTGGTTTTCACCCCGCCAATGGCGAATTCATCGAGCATCGCCAGCAGGCGCAGGCGCGCCTGTTCGCGGGTCTGGCCCCAGGCGATCAGTTTGCCCAGCATCGGGTCGTAGAAGGGCGAGACGTTGTCGCCTTCGCTGACGCCGCTGTCGACCCGACGGCCTTCGCCCGGCGCCGATTCGCGGTACAGCGCCAGGCGTCCGGTGGCGGGCAGGAAGTCGTTGGCCGGGTCTTCGGCGTACAGCCGCACTTCAATGGCGTGGCCGTCCAGGGGCACTTGATCCTGGCTGATCGGCAGCGGTTCGCCGCAGGCCACGCGGATCTGCCAGGCGACCAGGTCCAGGCCGGTGATGGCCTCGGTGACCGGGTGCTCGACCTGCAGGCGGGTGTTCATTTCCATGAAGAAGAATTCGCCGCGGGCATCGAGGAGGAACTCCACGGTACCGGCACCGACATAGCCGATGGCCTGGGCCGCCTTGACCGCCGCCTCGCCCATGGCCTGGCGCTGGGCGCTGCTCAGGCCCGGGGCCGGGGCTTCTTCGACGACTTTCTGGTGGCGACGCTGGATCGAGCAATCGCGCTCGTTGAGGTACAGGCAATTGCCGTGCTGGTCGGCGAACACCTGGATCTCCACGTGGCGTGGCTTGAGTACGTACTTTTCCACCAGCATGCGCGAATCGCCGAAGGACGATTGCGCCTCGCGCTGGGCCGAGGCCAGGGCTTCGGCCAGCTGGCTTTCGCTCTCGACCACCTTCATGCCCTTGCCGCCACCGCCGGCGGTGGCCTTGAGCAGCACCGGGTAGCCGATCTTCTCGGCGGCGGCGCGGAAGGTTTCCAGGTCCTGGGCTTCACCGTGATAGCCCGGCACCAGCGGCACGCCGGCTTTTTCCATCAGGGCCTTGGCGGCCGACTTGCTGCCCATGGCGTCGATGGCGCTGGCCGGTGGGCCGAGGAAAATCAGCCCGGCCTGCTCGATGGCGCGGGCAAAGCCTGCGTTCTCGGAGAGAAAGCCATAGCCCGGGTGGATGGCCTGGGCGCCGCTGGCCTTGGCCGCCGCCAGCAGCTTGTCGATGTCCAGGTAGCTTTCGCTGGCCTTGGCGCCACCGAGGTCGACACGGATATCGGCCTCGCGGCTGTGCCGGGCCTCACGGTCGATGGCGCTGTGCACGGCGACCGTGGTCAGGCCCAGGGCCTTGGCGGTGCGCATGACCCGGCAGGCGATCTCGCCACGGTTGGCAACCAGCAGGGTGGTCAACGGGGTGCGGCTCATGGGCGCGGCTCCTTGTTCGACGGCTCGGTCTGCCAGGCCGGGGTGCGTTTTTCCAGGAAGGCGCGCAGGCCTTCCTGGCCCTCGGGGCTGACCCGGATGCGGGCAATGGCGTTTTCGCAGTAGCGACGCAGGGCCGGGGTCAGTTCACCGTGGCCCACTTCACGCAGCAGCTCCTTGCTGGCGCGCATGGCCTGGGGGCTGTTCTGCAGCAGGTTGTCGATCCATAGTTCGACCTGTTGCTCAAGCTCCGCCGCCGGGTAGGCTTCGGCCAGCAGGCCCAGCTCGCGGGCACGCTCGCCGCTGAAGCGCTCGGCGGTCAGGGCATAGCGGCGTGCGGCGCGCTCGCCCATGGCCTGCACCACGAACGGGCTGATCACCGCCGGGGCCAGGCCGATGCGCACCTCCGACAGACACAGTTGCGCTTCCAGGCTGCCGATGGCCATGTCGCAGCAGCTGATCAGGCCCAACGCACCGCCGAAGGCCGCGCCCTGGACTACGGCCAGGGTCGGCACCTTGAGCTTGGCCAGGTTGTACATCAGCTCCGCCAGTTCGCGGGCGTCATCCAGGTTGGTGTTGTAGTCCAGGGCCGCCGACTGCTGCATCCAGGCAAGATCGGCCCCGGCGCTGAAGTGCCGGCCACGGCCGCGCAGCAGGACGAAACGCAGCCCGGCGTCCTCACCGATCTGGTCGATCGCCAGGATCAGTTCACGGATCATCTGCGCGTTGAAGGCGTTGTTCTTGTCTTCCCGGCTCAGCCACAGGGTGGCGAAACCACGGGGGTCCTTGATCAGTTCAAGGGTAGTGAAGTCGCTCATGGTCACATCCGGAAAATGCCGAAACGGCTCTGTTCGATCGGTGCGTTGAGGGCAGCGGACAACGCCAGGCCAAGCACATCGCGGGTTTGCGCAGGGTCGATGACCCCGTCGTCCCACAGGCGGGCGCTGGAGTAGTAGGGGTGGCCCTGGTGTTCGTACTGGTCGAGGATCGGCTGCTTGAGGCGGGCCTCGTCTTCGGCGCTGAACGGATGACCGCTGCGCTCACTCTGTTCACGCTTGACCTGGGCCAGTACGCCGGCGGCCTGCTCGGCGCCCATCACGCCGATCCGGGCGTTGGGCCACATCCACAGGAAGCGCGGGTCGTAGGCACGGCCGCACATGCCGTAGTTACCGGCACCGAAGCTGCCGCCGATGATCACGGTGAACTTCGGCACCTGGGCGCAAGCCACCGCGGTCACCAGCTTGGCGCCGTGCTTGGCGATGCCGCCGGCCTCGTACTTCTGGCCGACCATGAAGCCGGTGATGTTCTGCAGGAACAGCAAGGGGATGCCACGCTGGCAGGCCAGTTCGATGAAGTGCGCGCCTTTTTGCGCAGCTTCGGCGAAGAGGATGCCGTTGTTGGCCAGGATCGCGATCGGGTAACCGTGCAGGTGGGCGAAGCCGCACACCAGGGTGGTGCCGAACAGTGCCTTGAACTCGTCGAAGGTCGAACCGTCCACCAGGCGGGCGATCACCTCGCGTACGTCGAAAGGCTGCTTGGCGTCGGCCGGGACCACGCCATACAGCTCCTGGGCGTCGTACAGCGGGGCGATCGGCGTGCGTTGCTGCACCTTGCCCAGCTTGTGCCAGTTGAGGTTGGCCACGCAACGCCGGGCAATGGCCAGGGCGTGCTCGTCGTTGTCGGCGTAGTGGTCGGCAACGCCGCTGGTCTTGCAGTGCACGTCGGCACCGCCCAGGTCTTCGGCGCTGACCACCTCACCGGTGGCGGCTTTTACCAGGGGCGGGCCGGCGAGGAAGATGGTCGCCTGCTGGCGAACCATGATGGCCTCGTCGGCCATGGCCGGCACATAGGCGCCGCCGGCGGTGCACGAACCCATCACCACGGCGATCTGCGGAATGCCCAGGGCGCTCATGTTGGCCTGGTTGAAGAAGATCCGCCCGAAGTGCTCGCGGTCCGGGAACACTTCGTCCTGGCGCGGCAGGTTGGCGCCGCCGGAGTCCACCAGGTACAGGCAGGGCAGGCGGTTCTGCAGGGCGATGGCTTGGGCGCGCAGGTGCTTTTTCACCGTCAGCGGGTAGTAGGAGCCGCCTTTGACCGTGGCGTCGTTGGCCACGATCATGCATTCGACGCCTTCGACCCGGCCGATGCCGGCGATCACGCCGGCGGCCGGTACGTCTTCGCCGTAGACTTCATGGGCGGCCAGCTGGCCGATCTCCAGGAACGGCGAGCCCGGGTCGAGCAGGCGGTCGATACGTTCGCGCGGCAGCAGCTTGCCCCGCGAGGTGTGCCGCTCCTGGGCCTTGTGGCCGCCGCCCTGGTGGACCTTGGCCAGCAGGGTACGCAGGGCCTGGACCTGTTCGAGCATGGCCGCGCTGTTCTGGGCAAATTCCGCCGAGCGCGGGTTGATCTGGGTGTGCAGGATAGCCATGGGCGCCTGGTCCTTATGCTCAGCGGGTTTCGTTGAACAGTTCGCGGCCGATCAGCATCCGGCGGATTTCGCTGGTGCCGGCGCCGATCTCGTAGAGTTTGGCGTCGCGCAGCAGGCGACCGGCCGGGAACTCGTTGATGTAGCCGTTGCCACCGAGGATCTGGATCGCTTCGAGGGCCATCTGGGTCGCGCGTTCGGCGGTGTAGAGGATCACCCCGGCGGCGTCCTTGCGGGTGGTTTCGGCGCGATCGCAGGCCTGGGCCACGGCATACAGGTAGGCGCGGCTGGCGTTGAGCTGGGTGTACATGTCGGCGATCTTGCCCTGGATCAGCTGGAACTCGCCGATGCTCTGGCCGAACTGCTTGCGGTCATGGATATAAGGCACCACCAGGTCCATGCAGGCCTGCATGATCCCGGTCGGGCCGCCGGACAGCACTACGCGCTCGTAGTCCAGGCCGCTCATCAGCACCTTCACGCCGCCGTTGTGGGCACCGAGGATGTTTTCCTTCGGCACTTCGACGTTGTCGAAGAACAGCTCGCAGGTGTTGGAGCCACGCATGCCCAGCTTGTCGAACTTGTTGCTGCGGCTGAAGCCTTTCCAGTCACGCTCGACGATGAACGCGGTGATGCCGTGGGGGCCCTTGTCCAGGTCGGTCTTGGCGTAGATCACGTAGGTGTTGGCATCCGGGCCGTTGGTGATCCAGGTCTTGCTGCCGTTGAGGACGAAATGGTCGCCGCGCTCCTCGGCGCGCAGCTTCATCGACACCACGTCGGAGCCGGCGTTGGGTTCGCTCATGGCCAGGGCGCCGATGTGCTCGCCGCTGATCAGCTTGGGCAGGTACTTGGCCTTCTGCTCGGCGTTGCCGTTGCGGTTGATCTGGTTGACGCAGAGGTTGGAGTGGGCGCCGTAGGAGAGGGCGACCGAGGCCGAGCCGCGGCTGATCTCTTCCATGGCCACCACGTGGGCCAGGTAGCCCAGGCCGGCGCCGCCGTATTCTTCGCTGACGGTGATGCCGAGCAGGCCCATGTCACCGAACTTGCGCCACATGTCGGCCGGGAACAGGTTGTCCTGGTCGATCTGTGCGGCGCGGGGCGCCAGCTCATTCGCGACGAAGGACTGAACCTGGTCGCGCAGCATGTCGATGGTTTCGCCCAGGGCGAAGTTCAGGGTCGGATAGCGCATGCGAGGCACCTTCTGTTGATTGTTCTTGGAGTCGGGTCGGTGTGGAGTCAATCGCGGGGCAAGCCCGCTCCTACAGGGTGGGAGCGGGCTTGCCCCGAGATTGGCCGGTATCGATCACCTTTACGTTAACGTAAACCTGCATTCGGTGGCTGTCAATCGCATCATGACCTTTACGTTAACGTAAATATCAGCCACAGTAAGTCCCGCTTGAATCAGCTCCCAAAACAAACACAACAAGGGATCGCCATGAATCAACCGAGCTATACCCAGGGGCGTCAGGACAAGCCCTTGCTGGCCATGACCATTGGCCAGGCGTTCGACAATACCGTCTCGCGCTTCGCCGAGCGCGAGGCCCTGGTGGTGCGCCACCAGCAAGTACGCTACAGCTGGCGGCAACTGGCCGACAGCGTCGACCAGCACGCCCGGGCGCTGATGGCCCTGGGGCTCAAGACCGGCGATCGCCTGGGGATCTGGGCGCCCAACTGCGCGCAGTGGTGCATTGCCCAGTTCGCCACGGCCAAGATCGGTGTGATCCTGGTCAACATCAACCCCGCCTACCGCACCAGCGAACTTGAGTATGTGCTCAAGCAGTCCGGTTGTCAGTGGCTGATCTGCGCCGGGGCCTTCAAGTCCTCCGATTACCACGCCATGCTCGCCGAGCTGCTGCCAGACCTGGGCGGCTACACGCCTGGCCAGTTGCACAGCGAGCGGCTGCCCGAGCTGCGCGGGCTGATCAGCCTGGACGCCACGCCGCCGGCCGGTTTCCTGCCCTGGGAGCAGCTGGCCGCACTGGCGGCGCAGGTCGAGCCGGCCGACTACCTGGCCCGCCAGCAGAGCCTGCAGTTCGACCAGCCGGTCAATATCCAGTACACCTCCGGCACCACCGGCTTCCCCAAGGGGGCCACCCTCAGTCACTACAACATCCTCAATAATGGCTACATGGTCGGCGAGAGCCTGGGCCTGACCGAGCAGGACCGCATGGTGATCCCGGTGCCGCTGTACCATTGCTTCGGCATGGTCATGGGTAACCTGGGCTGCGTGACCCATGGCAGCACCATGATCTACCCCAACGACGCCTTCGACCCGGTGCTGACCCTGGGCACCGTCGCCGAGGAGCGGGCCACCGCGCTGTATGGCGTGCCGACCATGTTCATCGCCATGCTCGACCATCCCCAGCGCAGCGATTTTGACCTGTCCAGCCTGCGCACCGGCATCATGGCCGGGGCGACCTGCCCGATCGAGGTGATGCGCCGGGTGATCGACCAGATGCACATGAGCGAAGTGCAGATCGCCTACGGCATGACCGAAACCAGCCCGGTGTCGCTGCAGACCGGCCCCGACGATGACCTGGAGTTGCGCGTGACCACAGTGGGGCGCACCCAGCCGCAACTGGAGAGCAAGATCGTCGACGAGCACGGCTGCATCGTGCCGCGCGGGCAGATCGGCGAATTGTGCACCCGCGGCTACAGCGTGATGCTCGGCTACTGGGGCAACCCGGCGGCCACCAGCGAAGCCATCGACCCGGCGGGCTGGATGCACACCGGCGACCTGGCGACCATGAACGAAGCGGGCTATGTGTGCATCGCCGGGCGCAACAAGGACATGATCATTCGCGGCGGCGAGAACATTTATCCGCGTGAGCTGGAAGAGTTCTTCTTCACCCACCCGGCGGTGGCCGACGTGCAGGTGATCGGTATTCCCGATGACCGCTATGGCGAGGAGATCGTCGCCTGGATCAAGTTCCATCCGGGGCACGGTGCCAGCGAGATCGAGCTGCAACAGTGGTGCAAGAACCGCATTGCCCACTACAAGACCCCGCGCTACTTCCGCTTTGTCGACGAGTTCCCGATGACGGTGACGGGCAAGGTGCAGAAGTTCCGGATGCGCGAAATCAGTATCCAGGAGCTGACCTCGCAGTGAGTCCATCGCGGGGCAAGCCCGCTCCTACAGCTTGTAGGAGCGGGCTTGCCCCGCGATCAAGACTGTCTAAGCTTTCACCGGTGGCACGGTCGGCCTGACCTCGCTACCGGGATCTGGATGGCGGGACACCATTCCTTTCGACTGCACACAGCACCCATCGCTCATTTTTTTTTGAACCCCGGGCCGCCCATCCGTTCTGAACTTTTACGTCACCTCGTAACGGAGCAAGGATCGATGACCCGCGAAGAGCCCTTCGAAACCGACCGCACGACCCCGGTAGACGATCATCCCGAGCAGGCCATCAGCCTGTCCCAGGCGCTGCTGGAGCCCAGGATCGTGATCGAGAACACCCAGCCGCTGCTCGACGGCGGGCTGTTCGCGGTCAAGGCCACGGTGGGGGAGGCGGTGACGGTCAGCAGCAAGGTCTACGCCGACGGCCACGACACCCTGGCGGTAAGGCTGAACTGGCGCCAGGCTCATAGCCGGCGCTGGCATTGTGTGCCGATGCAGTTTGTCGGCAACGACCTGTGGCAGGGGGCGTTCAGCGTCAGCGAGCAGGGCCCGCACCTGTTCAGCATCGAAGCCTGGATCGACCCGTTCGCCACCTATTGCCATGACCTGGAGAAAAAGTTCACCGCAAGCCTCGACGTGTCGCTGGAGCTCAAGGAAGGGCAGTTGTTCATCGAGCAGAACATCGCCCGTAGCGACGGGCCTTTGCGTGAACAGCTACGGGCCTTGCACAAGCGCTTGCCCACGTTGCCCGTGGAGGAGCAGGTGACCTTGCTGCTGCATGCCGACACGGCGCTGCTGATGGCCGAAGCCGACCACCGCATGTACCTCAGTCGCAGCCCCGAATACCCGCTGGATGTGGAACGCCTGCAAGCGCGCTTCGCCAGCTGGTACGAACTGTTCCCCCGCTCGATCACCGACGACCCCGAGCGCCACGGCACCTTCAACGATGTGCAGCAACGCCTGCCGATGATTCGCGACATGGGCTTCGATGTCCTGTATTTCCCGCCCATCCATCCCATCGGCATGCGCTACCGCAAGGGCCGCAACAATGCCTTGCAGGCCGAACCGGGGGATCCCGGCAGCCCCTATGCCATCGGCAGCGAGGAGGGCGGCCACGAGGCGATCCATTCAGAGCTGGGCAGCCGCGAGGACTTTCGCCGGCTGGTGGCCGCGGCCGCCGAGCATGGCCTGGAGATCGCCCTGGATTTCGCCATCCAGTGTTCCCAGGACCACCCCTGGCTCAAGGAACATCCCGGCTGGTTCTCCTGGCGACCGGACGGCAGCATCCGCTATGCGGAGAACCCGCCGAAAAAATACCAGGACATCGTCAACGTCGACTTCTATGCCGCCGAGTCCGTGCCATCGCTGTGGCTGGCGCTGCGCGACGTGGTGCTGGGCTGGGTGGCGGAAGGGGTGACGATGTTTCGCGTCGACAACCCGCACACCAAGCCGCTGCCGTTCTGGCACTGGCTGATTGCCAATGTCCGCAGTCAGCACCCGCAGGTGATCTTCCTCGCCGAAGCCTTCACCAAGCCTGCGATGATGGCGCGCCTGGGCAAGGTCGGTTACTCCCAGAGTTACAGCTACTTCACCTGGCGCAACACCAAGGCCGAGCTGCAAAGCTACTTCGAGGAACTCAACCAGCCGCCCTGGTGCTGGTGCTACCGGCCGAACTTCTTCGTCAACACCCCGGACATCAACCCGTATTTCCTCCACGAATCCGGACGTGCGGGGTTCCTCATCCGCGCCGCCCTGGCCACCATGGGCTCGGGCCTGTGGGGCATGTACTCGGGCTTCGAGCTGTGCGAGGCCACGCCGATCCCGGGCAAGGAGGAATACCTGGATTCGGAGAAGTACCAGATCCGTCCCCGGGACTTCACCGCACCCGGCAATATCATTGCCGTGATCGCCCAGCTCAACCGCATCCGCCGACAGAACCCGGCGCTGCAAACCCACCTGGGGCTGGCCTGCTACAACGCCTGGAACGACAACATCCTGTACTTCGGCAAGCGCACCGCCAATCGCGACAATTTCATCCTCATCGCCGTCAGCCTCGACCCGCACAACGCCCAGGAGGCGCAGTTCGAGCTGCCGCTGTGGGAGCTGGGCCTGGACGACAACGCCGACACCCGTGGCGAAGACCTGATGACCGGCCATCGCTGGACCTGGCACGGCAAGACCCAATGGATGCGCATCGAGCCCTGGCACCTGCCGTTCGGAATCTGGCGTATCGAAAAAGCCCTCTAGACACACGGGAAAGGAGTCGACCATGGCCAAGCGCAACCGCCCGGCAGCCTTTATCGACGATCCGCTGTGGTACAAGGACGCGATCATCTACCAGGTGCACGTCAAATCCTTCTTCGATTCGAACAATGACGGCATCGGCGATTTCCCCGGCCTGATCGCCAAGCTCGACTACATCGCCGAACTTGGGGTCAACACCCTGTGGTTGCTGCCGTTCTACCCCTCGCCACGGCGCGACGACGGCTACGACATCGCCGAGTACAAGGCCGTGCATCCGGACTACGGCACCCTGGCCGATGTGAAGCGCTTCATTGCCCAGGCGCACCAGCGTGGCCTGCGGGTCATCACCGAGCTTGTCATCAACCACACCTCCGACCAGCACCCCTGGTTCCAGAAGGCGCGCCATGCCAGGCCTGGCAGCAAGGCCCGGGATTTCTATGTGTGGTCCGACAGCGACCAGAAGTACGACGGCACGCGGATCATCTTCCTCGACACCGAGAAGTCCAACTGGACCTGGGACCCGGTGGCCGGCCAGTATTTCTGGCACCGCTTCTACTCGCACCAGCCGGACCTCAACTTCGACAACCCGCAGGTGATGAAGGCGGTCATCGGCGTAATGCGCTACTGGCTCGACCTGGGCGTCGATGGCCTGCGCCTGGACGCCATTCCCTACCTGATCGAGCGCGACGGCACCAACAACGAGAACCTGCCCGAGACCCACCAGGTGCTCAAGCGGATCCGGGCCGAAATCGATGCCAACTACCCCGACCGCATGCTGCTGGCCGAAGCCAACCAGTGGCCGGAAGACACCCAGTTGTACTTCGGTGAAGGGCAGGGCGATGAGTGTCACATGGCCTTCCATTTTCCGCTGATGCCGCGGATGTACATGGCCGTGGCCCAGGAGGACCGCTTCCCGATCACCGATATCCTGCGCCAGACCCCGGAGATCCCGGCCAATTGCCAGTGGGCGATCTTCCTGCGCAACCACGATGAACTGACCCTGGAGATGGTCACCGACCGCGAGCGCGACTACCTGTGGAACTACTACGCCGAGGATCGCCGGGCGCGGATCAACCTCGGCATCCGTCGGCGCCTGGCGCCGCTGTTGCAACGCGACCGGCGCCGGGTCGAGCTGCTCAGCAGCCTGCTGCTGTCGATGCCGGGCACACCGACCCTGTACTACGGCGACGAGATCGGCATGGGCGACAACATCTACCTGGGCGACCGTGACGGCGTGCGCACGCCTATGCAGTGGTCGATCGACCGCAACGGCGGTTTCTCCCGGGCCGACCCGGCCCGCCTGGTGCTGCCGCCGATCATGGACCCGCTGTACGGCTTCCAGTCGGTCAACGTCGAGGCCCAGGCCCATGACCCGCACTCGTTGCTGAACTGGAACCGCCGCCTGCTGGCGGTGCGCAAGCAGCAGAAGGCCTTCGGCCGTGGCAGCCTGAAAATGCTGTCGCCGAGCAACCGGCGGATCCTGGCCTACCTGCGCGAGTACAGCGGCGCCGATGGCACGCAGGAAATCATCCTTTGCGTGGCCAACGTCTCGCGGGCCGCCCAGGCGGCGGAGCTCGACCTGTCGCAGTACGCCGACAGCGTGCCGGTGGAGATGCTCGGCGGCAGCGCCTTCCCGCCCATCGGCCAGTTGCCGTTCCTGCTGACCCTGTCGCCCTACGGGTTCTACTGGTTCCTGCTCGCGCCCCGGGACCAGATGCCCAGCTGGCATGTGGAGCCGGCGCAGAGCCTGCCCGAGTTCACCACCCTGGTGCTGAAAAAACGTATGGAAGAGCTGCTGGACGCGCCCGCCCGCAACACCCTGGAAGACAGCATCCTGCCCCAGTACCTGCCCAAGCGCCGCTGGTTCGCCGGCAAGGGCGCCAGCATCGACCAGGTGCGCATTGCCTACGGTGTGCGCTTCGGTACGCCCACCAGCCCGGTGTTGTGGAGCGAGATCGAGGTGGGCAGTGGCGAGCAGCTCAGCCGCTATCAACTGCCATTCGGTCTGATCGGTGAAGAGCAGATCACCACGGCCGCGCCCCAACAACTGGCACTGGCGCGGGTGCGGCGCGGGCGTCAGGTAGGCTTGATCACCGACGGCTTCGTGCTCGAAAGCTTCATTCGTGCCGTGCTCGTGGCCTGCCGCGACGGCACCCGGCTGCCCTGCAGTGAAGGCGAGCTGTGCTTCGAGGCCAGCGGGCAGCTGGCCGGCCTGAACCTGACGGACGATGCCCCGGTGCGCTACCTCTCGGCCGAGCAGTCCAACAGCTCGGTGGTGGTCGGGGGCAGCCTGGTGCTCAAGCTGATCCGTCGGGTCAATCCCGGGGTGCACCCGGAGCTGGAAATGAGTGCCTACCTGACCGCCGCCGGCTTTGCCAATATCTCGCCGCTGCTGGGCTGGGTAAGCCGGGTGGATGCCCAGGGCCAACCCCACCTGCTGATGATCGCCCAGGGCTACCTGAGCAATCAGGGCGACGCCTGGGACTGGACCCAGAACAACCTGGAGCGGGCCATTCGCGACGAGCTGGAGCCGGGCAAATCTGCCCGCGATGCGCACGCCGACGCCCTGCAAGAGCTGGCCGGTTTCGCTGCGTTGCTGGGCCAGCGCCTGGGTGAGATGCACCTATTGCTGGCAGCGCCGAGCAAAGATCCGGCCTTTGCACCGAAACCGAGCAGCGCCCGCGACTGCCAGGCTTGGGGCAAGCACATCGGAGCGCAACTGAATCGTGCCCTGGACCTGCTCGACCAGCACCGCGCCGAGCTGGACAGTGAAAGCCAGAGCCTGGTCGATGACCTGCTGCAGCAACGCCAGGCACTGCTGGCCACCGTGACGACCCTGAGCAAACAAGTCCAGGGCGGGCTGTTGATGCGCGTGCACGGCGACCTGCATTTGGGCCAGGTACTGGTGGTGCAGGGCGATGCCTACCTGATCGATTTCGAGGGCGAACCGGCGAGGCCGCTGGAGGAGCGTCGGGCCCGGCACAGTCCGTACAAGGATGTCAGCGGCGTTCTGCGATCTTTCGACTATGCTGCTGCCATGGTGCTGCGCAGTGCCTCCAGTGTCGACCTCTCGGACGTTGCCCTCAAGGCTCGTCAGCGCGTCGCCAGGCGTTATCTGCACCAGGCCCGACAAGCGTTTGTCGAGGCCTACGGGCTGGCCACCGCGGCCATGCCCCATGCCTGGGAACATGCCGACGGCGAGCGTGCGGCACTGGAACTGTTCAGCCTGGAAAAGGCCGCCTACGAAATCCTGTATGAAGCCGAGAACCGCCCAAGTTGGCTGGCCGTGCCTTTGCATGGCCTGCATGGCCTGACAAGTACCTGGGGAGAGAGCTGATGATTCAACGCAAGCGCGAGGAAGGTGGACTGGGACATCGTGACAGCGAGGCGCTGGTCAGGGCCGAGCACGCAGACCCGTTCGCCGTGCTCGGCCCGCACCCGGATGGTGCGGGCGGCCAGTTTGTCCGCGCCTATTTGCCCAATGCCCTGAGCGTCCAGGCCCTGGCCCGTGACGACGGACGGCTGTTGGGAGACCTGGAGCAAGAGCCGATACCGGGGTTGTTCATTGCCCACCTGCCGGAGCAGCAGCCGTATCTGCTGCGTATCAACTGGGCCGGGGGCGAGCAGATCACCGAAGACCCCTACAGTTTTGGTCCGCAGTTGGGCGACATGGACCTGTACCTGTTCTCCGAAGGCAACCACCGCGATCTGGCCGGCAGCATGGGCGCACAGCCGGTGAAGGTCGATGGCGTCGAGGGTGTGCGTTTTTCGGTGTGGGCGCCCAATGCCCGGCGGGTGTCGGTGGTGGGCGACTTCAACAACTGGGACGGCCGTCGTCACCCGATGCGCCTGCGCCACGCCTCCGGGGTCTGGGAGCTGTTCGTGCCACGCCTGGGCGCCGGCGAAGCCTACAAGTATGAAGTGCTGGGGCGTGACGGCATCCTGCCGCTCAAGGCCGACCCGTTGGCCCGCGCCACGGAGTTGCCACCCAGCACCGCCTCGCGGGTAGCCGGGCCCCTGGCCCACCACTGGCGGGACCTGCAGTGGATGCAAGAGCGTGGTGAACGCCAGGTGACCACGGCGCCCTTGTCGATCTATGAATTGCACGCCGGTTCCTGGCAGTGCGAGATGGACGACACCGGTGAAGTGGAGCGTTTCTACAACTGGCGTGAACTGGCCGAGCGGCTGGTGCCCTACGTCCAGCAACTGGGCTTTACCCATATCGAACTGATGCCGATCATGGAGCATCCGTTCGGCGGCTCCTGGGGCTATCAGCCGCTGTCGCTGTTCGCGCCCACCGCGCGCTACGGTTCGGCCGAAGACTTCGCGGCCTTCGTCGATGCCTGTCACCAGGCCTCGATCGGCGTGATCCTGGACTGGGTACCGGCGCACTTTCCCACCGACACCCATGGCCTGGCGCGCTTCGACGGCACGGCGCTGTACGAGTATGACAACCCCCTCGAAGGCTTCCACCAGGACTGGGACACGCTGATCTACAACCTGGGGCGCACCGAGGTCCACGGCTTCATGCTGGCTTCGGCCCTGCACTGGCTCAAGCACTTCCATATCGATGGCCTGCGCGTCGATGCCGTGGCGTCGATGCTGTACCGCGACTATTCGCGCAAGGACGGGGAGTGGGTGCCCAACCGCCATGGCGGGCGGGAGAACCTGGAGGCCATCGACTTTCTGCGCCACCTCAACGATGTGGTCGCCCTCGAGGTGCCCGGCGCCTTGATCATCGCCGAAGAGTCCACGGCCTGGCCCGGGGTCAGCCAGCCGACCCAGCAGGGTGGCCTGGGCTTTGCCTACAAGTGGAACATGGGCTGGATGCACGACACCCTGCACTACATCCAGAACGACCCGATCCACCGCACCTATCACCACAACGAAATGAGCTTCGGCCTGATCTATGCCTACTCCGAGCACTTCATATTGCCCATCTCCCACGATGAAGTGGTGCACGGCAAGCACTCGCTGATCGACAAGATGCCCGGCGACCGCTGGCAGAAATTCGCCAACCTGCGCGCCTACCTGACCTTCATGTGGACCCACCCGGGCAAGAAGCTGCTGTTCATGGGCTGCGAGTTCGGCCAGTGGCGCGAGTGGAACCACGACAGCGAGCTGGACTGGTACCTGCTCAAGTACCCCGAGCACCTGGGGGTCCAGCGCCTGGTCGGCGACCTCAACCGCCTGTACCGCAACGAGCCGGCGCTGTACGAGCAGGACTGCGTGTCCCAGGGCTTCCAGTGGCTGATCGGCGACGATGCGCACAACAGCGTCTATGCCTGGCTGCGCTGGAGCGCCAGCGGCCAGCCGATGCTGGTGGTGGCCAACTTCACCCCGGTGCCGCGCAAGGGCTATCGCATCGGCGTGCCCTTCGGCGAGCGCTGGGCCGAGGTGCTCAACAGCGATGCCGAAGGCTACGCCGGGTCCAACTTTGGCAACCTGGGCGAGGTGGCCTGCGAGGCGGTGGCCAGCCATGGCCAGCCGCTGTCGCTGGCCCTGAACCTGCCGCCGCTGGGGGTGCTGGTCCTGCGGCCGCGATGATCGGCTGAGCGCTTTGTAAAAGCCCTATCTTGAAAAGGGATGTTTACTGTACGTCCGGTATTACGGACGTACAGTCATGCCCATCGTCACTAATTCACCTTCCAACCAACCTCTCATCCCGAAAGAGTTCCTTACACCTACACCGCGCTCAGTGGCAGTCTCAAACCCGCCGGGCATGCAGTCGCAGCGCATCGCAGAAGCGTTACGCAGCGCTGCGGTCGAAGAAAACATCGCCATGACCCTGCTGCCAGGATTGCTGGTGGCCAGTGGCGTGCTCGAATGCGACACCCTGGTACTGGAAGGGGTGGATGGCCAAGTGCTGTACGGAATCAGCATTAGCGATCCCGCCTGCCCACTGGAGGAGGGACAGTTGGGTGTCGGGCTGGGCAACGTAGTCACGATCAGGTTGGAGCCCACGCGCATTGGCCCAATGATCAGGGGCGAGTACCGGGCGATCAGCCTGGAAGGTGATGCCTTTTTCAAGGTGGTGGCCGCGGTAGTCAAGGATTGTGATCCTCAACAGATCACCAATCTGGAAGTGTCGGACCTGCGTAACGAGCTGGCCGACCGGGTTCTGTTGGACGACCCGTTGATGTCGCGGATCTGGGCGCAGGCGCATCCCTCGGTGGAGGACACGGCCAACCCGGTCAGCATGCTGTGGCGCGGCGGTGTCGTGGCTGCGACCGCTGCCACCTTCGGGGTGTTTGGCAGCTTCGCTCCAATGCTGCTTGGCGCCTGGTACCTGGGTCTGCCGCTGGCGGCAACCTTGCACCTGGCTGAGCAAGGGCCGCGCGAGAGTCGCGAGCACCTGCTGTTGCATTTGGCCAGGCAACTGCCGGGTCTGGATGACAGTCACCTGGATATTCTGCTGCGCAAGCTCCACGGGCTGATGGCAGAGCTGGACCTGGAGACAGTGACGGTCAATCTAAAAAGAATGTTCGAGGAGCGCGAGCCGTGGCAGACCGCCACAGATCTGCTTGAGCACTTGCGCCCCGCTGATTGGCTGCGAGCAGTCCGAACGAACAAGCGCCGACAGCCCGTCTTGACGCCACCCCGGCGCTTGCTTGGGGGGGCAATCGAGTTGGCGGTTTACTTGAATGTCCCCGGACTCGTTCCGGGACAGATGTACAAGGCCGGCTCTGTCCCTCCGATTCCACCAGACAGGCAACTCACTTTCGTCGAATCCGAAGTGAAGCCGTCTTCGGCCGCCCCGACAGCTGAAGAAGTGGCGCCGACATCAAGCACTAGTGTGGATTTCATGCTGCCAGTCGTTGCAGCTGTGGTGGCGGCTCAAGGTCCTTCTGGCGGATGGGGATCAGGCCTGATGGCTGGGATGCTGCTGGTGGGTTCGAGTGTCCAGGCAGCGCCTGTAGGACAGCGCCCATTGGCTAACATCGTTGCTGTTCAGGAGTCGGTCGCTGAGCAGGAGACGGAAATCAGCCGTTTGAAGGCGCAGCGTCGGCAACTTGTAGAGCAGAAGGCGGTCTATGAAGCCGCACTTCAAAAAGCGACAGGCGAATTGCCTCTTCCGCCGGGCTCGTATCCAGGTTTCATTTCTGAAAAGCACTACTACAGGTTGTTGATCAGGGGGAATTATCAGCAGCGGATAGCCATGCAATTCAAGATTTCCACCCTCCAGGATCGCATCCGCGTTTTGAAGGGTGCCCTGACGCAAGCAATTAACGCTGCCGATGATGTTGATCGACCGTCGCTCACCTCGAGCGCAGCACCTTCCAGCCCTGCGCTGGGGAGCGATGAATATGTCGATGAAGTGCTGCTCAATCAGTTACGGATACACAACAATAGTGGTCTAGCCTTTGACCGCAAGGTACTGGACGAACAGGTCAGTGTGAAGTTTGCAACCAAGGGCTTTTCATTCAGCAACGCATTTGTGGGTGACCTCACGCGTTACAGTGTAAGAGACATTTTGCTCGGAAAGCACTATCGCTGCGGCAAGGTAGTAGCCAATGTGAATCCAGGCGATAGGTTGAAGCATCATCCGGTTGCGGCTTTCTTGAGGCGTCGCGAGTTTGCAGGGTATGTGGCAAAACAGTTTTCAGCTGATACGGCAGCGCTCAAGAAGGATCCGCTGTATGGCGAGCAGTATGAGCATGTTGCCAGGCAGCGATTTCAAGGCGTGCTGGCTAAATACCTGTTGAATGGCGCGAGTGGCCACGTTCGATACCTGATCAACCAGTGGATGCTGGGGCAGACCCATGAGCGCTTGGTGTTGGTCAATGGCAAGGTCGTTCCTCACCTGTTGGCTCTCTGGGCAACAGCAGGGGCCATGCTGGTCTCGACGGCAACAGGCAAAGTCTATTTGTGGCCGGAGTACGATCAATCTACCGAGTTTGAGCGTTTCATTCGCTACCACCTGTCACACGTGGATCAACAACTGATCAAGTCTGAAGACATCATTGCCCAGCGTTCATCAATCAAGGACGCTCAATACTGGACTGCAAAAATTTCCTTTGAACAACGCCACAATCCTTATGCGCGTTTGTTCACTGCCGAGATGGACTGGCTTGATTCGAACCTGAACGGTTACGTGTTCACAGCCGATGAGCAGCGCCAGGCCGCAGAGATCAACCTTGAAAGGGGATTGATGCAATTTGGCGCCACCGTCGCCACACTTGCCTTGACGCTGGGTGCTGGGGGCGAACTTCTGCCTCTGGTGATCGCGCTGGGGGTGGATGTCGCGACGGGTGTGGCCAGCCTGCATCTGGACTATGAGTTACTTGAAGTTGCAGACAGCGCCGACCTGATTCGAGAGGCAGAGGCCGATATCAGTGCAGATAGACTGATGCTGATCTTGAGTGGAGCGTCCGCCGGGATGCAGGCCGTTCGCCCGTTCATGGAATCAGTAGAAATGGTCGGGGCGTTGACGGCGGATATGAAACAAATAGTCAGGTTGTTTCGCCAGCAGTTGCAATCGCAAAACGGTGAGCGGCTGAGTTTAGCTGCCTTTTTCCGAGCCTCGCCTCGCGAGCGTTCGATCATGATGGCCGAGTTGGGCTTCGAACCAGCCGCCGGGCAGCATCGCCCGGCCTGGCAGCAGGTCATGCATGTGCAATCGCGCGCAGGCATACCGGCCTCGGTGTCCGTGCAAGGCTCGATGGCCCCTGACTGGCGCGTGGTCTTTCTGGGTCGCGAGGCAAAGCAGATCTTCACTGCTGAAGACCTCGAGGCCTTACCTCGTGGTTACCGCGTCGCGGTGGTCGCACAAAGCGATGGCGAGCTCCTGCATGGATCGGTGAGCTTGGGCAACGGCAAGGTCACAGGTCTGGCGCAGCAGACGCTCTTTGCCAAGACCTCCGCCAGGCCTTGGACGGCTGTCGACCTCAAGGAACAGTTGAAATTTGGCCCGGACGGCATCCACTGCAACGGTGCAGGCGTCCTTGTCTACGTCGATGCTTCTGCGCCGGAGTTCAGGGGCGAGCCGCTGCTCGCTCCCGTCAGGACTGCACTCAACAACGCTGAAACCCTTGCTCAGCAAGCATATCTTGCTGACCTTTGGGCCGAGAATCTGCCGGGGGAAATAGACGCTTGTCAACGATCGCTGGAATACATGGAGACCCATGGATTCAGTGATGCCAAGGTCAGGGTCATGAGTGCCTGGAGAAACGATCGCATGATTCTCCATTATCTCGCCGTTGGCACTGACGCGAAGGGGCAGCGTGTGGTCTTTGACTTGAAGCCTGCGGCATCGGGGCTGTGGCGCAGCGAGGTGCTTGATACTTCGATGGTCTTGCCAGAAAACGTGTGGATTGGCACTTATCAGACAGAGGCCAGAGGCTGGACTGTGAAGTATCGGGAATTCGACAGCCTCACGGATGCCAAGTCCTATGCCGTTCAGGCGCAAGCCCTGTCACCCGTTGAGTTTCAGCAAGGTGCAGTGCTGGTCAATGCACCGCAGATCTATAGGCGGTTGACGGGTAGAGGCTTGCAGGCAAAGGCCACCGCGTTAACGTCATCTTCTGCAGACGATACACGTTACGATCAGGAACTGAACAAATGGAGGACAGCGAGCGCTGGCAGAAGCGCTGAATACGCACTGGGGAAAAAAAAGCCGACTGTCGTTCCCGGCTTACCGGTCGATACGCAGCGTTGGTCAAGTGCCAGGCTCAAAGCATGGTATCTCAAGTTTGCGGATAAGCTCAGCGACCGGGAGAAAGGGGCGCTGGCAGCACGTATCGAGCAATCCTCCTACGCTGAATCAGTGATGAAGAACCTGCTGCGGGCGGGCAACAGGTTTAAATACTTTTCGGTTCAGGGTAACGCGGTATACCGAGCGGTGCCTCAGGCATTGGTCATCGGTACAGGTGAGGGAAAATGCCTGGGGCTGGTCAAGGCCATGGCGGTAGCACTGGATGCCGGGACTCAGAATAACCTGGTTGACAGGCTGTTTTTCTACGCGGCGAACACCGGGGCCGCCGAAAGTAAACTGTTGAAGCAAAGCCTGGCGGTCCTGAACAAAGGATCGCTACATTCCCGCACCGGCGCACACTTCCCGCTCAGCGATGTGTTCGACCGACTCAAAGCGCTGACGGCGACCCGATATTATGAGCTAGGTACGCGCAACCATGCCATGCTCATTGGCGCGCGCATCAGTAATGGACGGGCTGTCTATCATTTCTATGATCCCAATACCGGGCTGGTTGAATTCGAGCGCTTCAGCGACTTTGAGGCACTGCTCAAACACTATTTTTCCGACAGGAAGCTAAACAAGGTCTATCGGGTGTATGGCACAGCCAAGGCACCGAGGTTCGAACTGAACAGCATCGATATAGCTATCGAGTCGAAGTTTCGCCTCAATAGCCGGCTGACCACGGCGGATCTTGGCAGTGAAACGCCTTTGGACCTCGCCAAAGGTTGATGACCCCGCGCAGCGGTGAGCGCTGCTGGCTTACCGGGCTCGTCGTTGACGAGCCCGGCTGGCGGAGTAAAGACCAGTCACCAGCGTACCCGCACGCCGAGGTTGCCGACCAGGCCGTTCAGGTCATTGTCATCCACATCGCTGCTGTAATCGGCACTGACGAACAGCGCAACGGTCGGCGAGACCCGTGCCACCAGGCCCAGGCCCAGTTCCACGGTGGCCGAGTTGCGCCCGCTGCTGATCTTGTCGACCTTGTCCAGGCTCACGGTGTCGGCGTTGGAGAAGTCATACCAGACGTTGGTGCGTACGAAGGGTTCGATGGGCATGCCGCGCACGTTGTAGCGCGCCGACAGTTTCGCCCCGACCCGGCCGGTCCAGTTCGGCTGCTGGTCGAACGCCTGCTGGGCCTCGGTCTGGGTCTGGCTGCCGGGAAAGTACTGCTGGTTGATCAACTGGGCCTGGGGTTCGATGGTCCAGGTTTCACCCAGGTTGATCGGGTAGCCACCTTCGACCGACAGGGTCAGGGCATGGCCATTGCTGTCCAGGCGTTCGCCGCTTTCGCTGCGGCCATTGACGTCGAAGCGCGTACCGATGGCCACCGCATCCACGTGCCAGCCCTGCTCATGGGTCATGCTCCAGTACATGCCCAGGCTGTCGCCGGAGAGGTTGACGGTGGCTTTCTTGTCATCGACCTGGGGTTTGCGCAGGCCGTCGAATCCACTTTGCAGGTTGCTGTGGCCGACGAAGAAACCAATGCGGTGAGTATTGCCGCCACCGGTTTCACGCACGAACAGGTCCGGGCTGATCTGCAGGCTCTGGTTGGGTGCTTCCAGGCGCGAGGGGGCCGGTGCGCCGGATTTCACCGGTGCCGGGAAGAACTGCGCCCACTGGCTGGCGATGTGGTCGGTGGCCGCCGGTACATGGCGCTCGGCCATGCGATCGGAAAACACACTCAAGGTGTTCAGGCCCAGGCCGCTGACGCCAACGGGGGCGAGCGACAGTGTCGGCAGGGTTTGCGCCTGCGTTTGTACCAGGGTAATGAACGGGTCGTTGTCCTCCAGGCTCAACGCATGGGTTTCCAACGGGGTCGCCAGCAGCAACGACATGGAAATCGCGTAATAAGCATACTCAAAGCCCGCAGGAGTCGGAGTTTTTTTCATGACGGAACTCCTCTGTTGTAACAGCCAAGGATCTGGCCTGATGTCACGGGCTGTAAGGCAAAACCAGAGGGCGACCCAAACCAGCAAACCGGTCCCTTTCGCGCGCTGAAAGGCGCGAGCTAGAGGCTCGGAATGAATTCAAGCTAGTGTTGCATTACTTTTAGATAAGGAGAGGTGGCGCGGCGCGTCAAGAAAGTGCTGAGCAGCCGTTGTCAAGGGTGCTGATGGCCCAATTGGCTGATATTAAACAATTATTCACCTTCCATAGTGATGGCCGATCTTTCAGCGGTGATGGCTATTCCGAATCATTGTTAAAGCTGCACTTCCACCGCCAAAGGCAGATGATCGGAGAGGTGACTCCAGGGTTTGTTGCCGAGGATTTTCGGCGCATGACTGTTGGCATTGCGCAGGTAGATCCGGTCCAGGCGCAACAGCGGCATACGTGCAGGATAGGTCCTGGCCAGCAGGCCATGATGACGTTCGAACGCTTCGTGCAGGCCCCGGTGCAGGCCCAGGGTGCGGTTACCGCGCAGCTGCCAGTCATTGAAGTCACCGGCAATGATCACTGGTGCCTCGGCCGGCAAAGAGTCCAGCAGCCGGCTGAGCAGATGCAACTGTTTCTGCCGGTGGCTTTCCAGCAGCGACAGGTGCACGCAGACCGCATGCACCTGATGCTGCCCGGGCACATCCAGTACGCAATGGAGCAGGCCGCGGCGCTCGGGGCCGGTGATCGAGACATCCAGGTTGCGGTGTTCGATGATCGGGAACTTGGACAGCAGGGCATTGCCATGATGGCCATCGGGGTAGACGGCATTGCGCCCGTAGGCGAAGTCGGTCCACATGCTGTCGGCGAGGAATTCGTATTGCGAGGTCTGCGGCCAGCCGGCATAACGCGCGGCATGGCGATCGTGGCTGCCGAGCACTTCCTGGAGAAAGACGATATCGGCCTGGGTGCTGCGCACCGCTTCGCGCAGTTCAGGGAGGATGAAGCGCCGGTTGAAGGCGGTAAAGCCTTTGTGGGTGTTGACGGTCAGGACCCGCAGGCGCTGCACGGCGGGCGCTTCGCGGGTTCTTGCATGATGAGCCGGATCCGGTTCGAACTTCACGGTCACTCCTGGTCAGCAAGCCTATTGCATGAGACTGGCGCCGGGGGCGGCAGTTCCCTCTGCTCAATTGTCGTCTTCGCGTTGCAACTCCAGCAACATCAATGAACGCCCTGACACCTGCAGCGGGCTGTCGAAGGGATGCCGCTCGCCCTTGCGCAGTTGCGGTCGGTCGGTGTCGAGCAGGCAGTTCCAGTGCTCGCCTTCGGGGACCGGGGGCAGGGTGAAGGTGATGCCGTCGTGCTGGGCATTGACGATCAGCAGCAAGGTGGCGTCGGCGCCCGGGCGGGGGATGCCGCTGACCTGCGCGCGGCCGTCCATTAACATGCCAAGGCTGCGGCCCTGGTTGTCCTGCCATTGCTCGATGCTCATTTCGCTGCCATCCACTGCCAGCCAGGTCACGTCCTTGACGCCGATCGCCTCATTGTAGTCGCCGACCAGAAAGCGCGAGCGGCGCAGTATCGGGTAGGCCAGGCGCAGCTTGGTCAGGCGCTTGACGAACTTGAGCAGGGCGGCGCCTTCATCGTCCAGCGCCCAGTTGACCCAGCCGATCTCGCTGTCCTGGCAGTAGGCATTGTTGTTGCCGTGCTGGGTGCGGCTGAACTCGTCGCCGGCGACGATCATCGGCGTGCCCTGGGCCAGCAGCAGGGTGGCGAAGAAATTGCGCATCTGGCGCAGGCGCAGGGCATTGATGGCCGGGTCGTCGGTGGGGCCTTCGACGCCGTGGTTCCAGGACAGGTTGTGGTTGCTGCCGTCCTGGTTGTTCTCGTCGTTGTCTTCGTTGTGCTTGTGGTTGTACGAGACCAGGTCGCGCAGGGTGAAACCGTCGTGGGCGGTGACGAAGTTCACCGAAGCGTAAGGCCTGCGCCCGCGCCGGTTGAACAGCTCGCCGGAGGCAGTCATGCGCGCGGCAAAATCGGCCAGTTGGCCTTCGTCGCCTTTCCAGAAGGCCCTTACGGTATCGCGAAAACGATCGTTCCATTCGGCCCAGCCAGGGGCGAAGTTGCCCACCTGGTAGCCGCCGGGGCCGCAGTCCCAGGGCTCGGCGATCAACTTGACCTGGCGTAGCAGCGGGTCCTGGCGGCAGGCGACGAGAAAGCTGTGACGTTCGTCGAAGCCCTCGTGGTAACGGCCGAGGATGGTCGCCAGGTCGAAGCGAAAGCCGTCCACGTGCATCTCGCCGGCCCAGTAGCGCAACGAGTCGGTGACCAGTTGCAGTACGCAGGGGTGGCTCAGGTCCAGGGTGTTGCCGGTGCCGGAGTCGTTGATGTAGAGACGCTTGTCGTCCGGCATCAGACGGTAGTACGAGGCGTTGTCGATCCCGCGCATCGACAGGGTCGGGCCCAGCTCGTTGCCCTCGGCGGTGTGGTTGTAGACCACGTCGAGGATCACCTCGAGGCCGGCATCGTGCAGGTGGGCGACCATCTCCTTGAACTCGGCGATCTTGCCGTTGGCCAGGTAGCGCGGGTGCGGGGCGAAGAAGGCAATGCTGTTGTAGCCCCAGTAGTTGTTCAGGCCTTTTTGCAACAGGTGCTGGTCGTTGACGAAGGCATGGATCGGCAGCAGCTCGATGGACGACACGCCCAGCTGCTTGATGTGTTCGAGCAGCTCATCGCACATCAGCCCGGCAAAGGTGCCGCGGTGGGCTTCGGGCACGGCCGGGTGGCGCATGCTGATGCCGCGCACATGGGCTTCGTAGAGGATGGTGCGTTCCCAGGGGATGGCCACGCGCTGGTCGCGGCCCCAGGTGTAGGCTGGGTCGATGACCTTGCACTTGGGCACGAACGGGGCGCTGTCGCGTTCGTCGAAGCTGAGGTCGCCATCAGGGTGGCCGATGGTGTAGCCGAACAGCGCTTCGGACCACTTCAGGCTGCCCACCAGTTGTTTGGCATAGGGGTCGATCAACAGCTTGTTGGGGTTGAAACGGTGGCCGTCCTGCGGCGTGTAGGGGCCATGCACCCGGTAGCCATAGATCAGGCCGGGGTGGGCGTCGGGCAGGTAGCCGTGGAAGATTTCGTCGGTGTATTCGGGCAGTTCGATGCGTTCGAGCTCGACCTCGCCGCTGGCATCGAACAGGCACAGCTCGACCTTGGTGGCATGGGCCGAGAACAGCGCAAAGTTGACGCCCAGACCGTCCCAGGTGGCGCCCAGGGGAAAGGGCAGGCCTTCGCGGATGCGCGAGGGTTCGACGACAGGCGTGGGCTTGGTCATGGGGCTTCCCAGGTTTGTAGGCCTGTGGGGCCTGTGAGGGCTGTGGGAGCTGGCGAAGCCTGCGATCGAGTGCGCAGCACTCGCCGTGCAGACAGGTGCGGGGCTGGCGCTATCGCAGGCTTCGCCAGCTCCCACAGTTTCAACAGCTCCCACCGCTCTCACAGTTCTTTGCGCTTATGGCGTCAGGCCACCGGCGGCTTTTTCGGCGCCCGTGGTTTTTTCGCCGCTGCCGGCTTGGCCGGGGTCGCTACCGGTGTCGCCGGCTTGGCCCTGGCCTTGCGCGGCGTCGCCTTGGGCGCCAGGGATTCTGCTTCGGCAAGTTTGCGCGCCATGTCCCAGTGGCGGGACTCCTGGCCCTCTGGCTTACCTTCGGATTCCCAGATCTGGTAGGCGAATTCGCGGATACGTTTTTCTTCGACACTCATCTCGACGCTCCTGATGGCTTAGGCATGATCAATCAACAGGTTGACCGGGAACTCCTTGAGTACAGCGCTGAGCAACACCTCCTTTGAGGGTGTGACTGCGGCGCTGGCAAAAAGTCCCGAACAGTTGGCAGCTGACAAGGCAAACGGCAATAGCAGCCGGGTATCGTCCCAGTTCTGTGCCGGGATCAAGGGAATCGGGGTATCGCCAAGCAAGTGGCAGGCCAGGCGCGGGACGATCACTATCGCCCGTTCGTCGTCGCTCACCCGGGCGAAGGCCAGCACCTGTCCGGCGTGCCGGCCCTGTACCGGCAAGGGCAGGTACTGGCCCTGGGCAAACAGCCGGGGGTACTGCTGGCGGCGCTCCAGCACCTGGCCGATCAGCGCCTGTTTGACCCGTGCGCTGCGCCAGTCCTGCAACAGCTGCGCGGTGGTGGTGCTGTCATCCAGGCCCTGGCGGCGCGCGGCGAAGTCCACCGCGCGGCGGTTGTCCGGATCGACCAGGCTCAGGTCCCAGTATTCGGTACCCTGGTACAGGTCGGGCACCCCGGGGACGGTCATGCGCAGCAGGCACTGGCTCAGGCTGTTGAGGGCGCCGGCGCAGGCAATGGCGTGCGCCGCAGCGGCCAGGGAATGACGCAGTTGCTGGTTCTGCGTGTCCAGCAGCAGGGCTTCGATGTAGCCCAGGCAGGCCTGTTCAAAGCCCTCGTTCGGTGCACTCCAGCTGCTGCGCAGCTTGGCTTCGCGCAGGGCCTTGCGTTGCCACTGCTGCAGGCGTTCGGCAAACGAGCGCAAGGCCAGGGGATCGTGTTCATCCAGGCTCATGGGCCAGCTGCCGACCAGGGTCTGGTACAGCATCCATTCCTCTTCCGGCCCCGGGGCGATGCCGTCCGCCAGGGCGCTGCGCAGCGGCGTCGCCAGTTCACGCCAATGCTCGACGCGACTGCTCCACCATTGGCTGCGCTCGCTCAGCACGGCCAGGCGGGCGCGGCTGTCCTCGCCGCGCTTGTGATCGTGGGTGGCGGTGCACAGCAGGTTGTGCGGGAACTGCGCCAGGCGCTGCTGGCAGGCGTGATGAAAGTCCTCGGCCGGGGCGCTGAAGCGCTCGGCGTCAAAGCCTACGTCATGGCGCGACAGCAGCAGCGCCGAGCGGTAGAAGGCGGTGTCTTCCACAGCCTTGGCCGCCGTCGGTGCGGTCAGTTGCTGAAAGCGGATGCAGGCATGGCGCAGGTGCTTGCGCGCCCGGCCCGGGGGCAGGCTGCGCCAGGGCTGGCCGCCCAGCCAGTGCTGCAGGTAGTCGAGCACTGGCCAGTCGCCTTCGCCCAGCTGTTGCCGGGCGGCGGTCATGGCGTGCTGGAAGAAAGGTTCGTCTTCAGCGCGGCGCCCGCCGGCATGCAGGTAGCTGCGGTACACCGGGTAGTGTTCGACCAGCGCCTGCAGCGCCCGGCGGATCGCGCCCAGGGTCAGGTCGCGGCTCATCAGGTCGTCCCGGGCCACTTGCCACAGGGCCTGGGCCACCGATTCGAAGTCGCCGGCAAGGCTGGTGTTGAGCACGTGCCGGCGGGCCAGGTGCACTTCCTCGGCAAAGGCCGGGCGTTCGCTCAGGGCACTCCAGGCTTCGCGCAGCGCCGCTTCACCGGCCGGGTCGTGCTGCAGCAGGCTGACCTGGTTCATGAACTCGTAGCCGGTGGTGCCGTCCACGCCCCAGTCGCGGGGCAGGTGCTCGTGGGCGCCGAGAATCTTTTCGACGTAGATCGGCAGGTGCTCCAGTGCCGCCTCGACCGGCCGTTCGGCCAGCAACCCGTCGACCCGGCGGCGCAGCTTGCGGCAATAGCCACGGGGGTCGGCAAGGCCGTCGACATGGTCGATGCGCAGGCCATCGACCAGGCCCTGGCCGATCAGCGCGAAGATTTTCTGGTGGGTCGCCTCGAACACGTCGTTGCGCTCGACGCGCAGGCCGCCCAGTTCGTTGATATCGAAAAACCGCCGCCAGTTGATGTCATCGGCGGCGGTGCGCCAGCTGGCCAGGCGATAGGCCTGGTGTTCGAGCAGCTCGTGCAGGCGCTGGAAGCCGGCCGGGGTGCGGCCGTCGAAGGCGTCGAGCAAGTCGTCGATCGCCACCTTCGCGGCCAGCGCCACCAGTTCCTGCTTCAGGCCGACGGCCTTGTCGGCCGCCTGGGTGGCGCTGTGCAGTGCGGCAAAGCGCATGCCCAGCGCCTGTACCTCGGTGTGTTCGCTCAGGCACAGGACCCGGCCGAAATCGGTGGGGCTGATGGGGAAGCGGTGTTCATGGTGGCGGATATGAAAGCTGCCGTCGTGGGCGGCAAAGCACAGCGGTATCTCGCCGGCCCGCAGCATGGCGCCGTAGTCGCCGGCCAGAAAAGGCAGCAGCAACTGGCCTTCGAGCAAGGGGTCGCTGGAGTGCCACTGGATATCGAAGAAGCCGGCATAGCGGCTGCGCCGGCCCCAGGTCAGCAGGTCCTGCCACCAGGGATTGTCGCTACCGACGGCCATGTGGTTGGAGACGATATCGAGGATCAGGCCCATGCCGTGCTGGCGTAGCGCGGCGACCAGGCGCCGCAGCGCTGCCTCACCGCCGAGCTCCGGGTTGATGCGGGTCGGGTCGACCACGTCATAGCCATGTAGCGAGCCCGGCCGCGCGCTGAGCAATGGCGAGGCGTACAGGTGACTGATGCCCAGGCGGGCGAAGTAGGGCACCAGTGGCAGCGCATCGTCCAGGGTGAAGCCGGCATGAAACTGCAGGCGCAGGGTGGCTGTCAGGGTTTTCATCGGTCGCGCTCCCAGGCCTGTTCCCGGGCCTGGGCCAGCAGCTCCAGGCGGCGGGCGGCATCGGCATCGTCGAGCAGCGCCGCGGCGTCCAGGGCGAAGCGCCGACGCCAGTTCGGGTGAGTGTCCACGGTGCCCGGCAGGTTGGGTTGTTCGTCGATGCCCAGCAGGTCTTCCAGTGGCAGCAGCACCAGGGGCGCGCGAGTGTGGCCGAGCAAGCGCACGCAGGTATCGAGCACGGCTTCGTCGTCGCCCTGCACGCCGTAGTTTTCCTCAAGCGCGCGCTTCAGGCCCTGGCGTTCGTGCTGGCGGCTGTCGCGCCAGTGCCGCTCGGTGGTGTCGTCGATCAGCGCCAGGCGCTGGTTCCAGTCGATGTCGCGGGCCGCCAGCCAACCGGCCAGTGGCGGCAGGTCGTGGGTACTGGAGGTGGCCAGGGCATCGTCCGGCCAGTCGAGGATGGGTTTGAATCGACCGGGTGGATCCTGCTCGAACTGCAACACGCGGATGCCGAGGATGGCTCGTTGCGCGAGCTTTTCCCGCAGCCCCTCGGGCACGGTGCCCAGGTCTTCGCCCAGGACGATGGCCCGGTGGCGCACCGACTCCAGGCACAGCAGGCGCAGCAGGTCGTCCAGTGGGTAGTTCAGGTAGGCGCCTTCGCTGGCATGGCCACCCAGGGGCACCAGCCACAGGCGCTGCAGGCCCATGACATGGTCGATGCGCAGGCCGCCGGCATGGGCGAAACTGGCCCGCAGCATCTCGATGAACGCGCGGTAGCCATTGCGCCGCAGCCCCTCAGGCGAGAAGGCGCAGATGCCCCAATTCTGCCCGGCGCGGTTGAGGATGTCGGGTGGGGCGCCGACATTGAGCCCGGCCAGCAGTTCATCCTGGCGGCTCCAGGCCTGGCTGCCGGCGCCGTCGGCACCTACGGCCAGGTCGGCGATCAGGCCGATGCCCATGCCGTTGCTGCGCGCAGCATCCTGGGCGCGTTGCAGGCCGCGCTGGATCAGCCACTGGCAGAAGGCATGGAACTGGATCTGGCGCTGGTGCTGGCGGGCGAAGGCGGTCATCTCTTCGCTGTCAGGGTCGTGCCAGGCACTGGGCCATTGGCGCCAATCCTGGCCCAGGCCGCTGGCTTGGGACTCACCGAGTATCACCTCGAAACGACAATGCTGCTCCAGGGCCTGGCCGGCTTGAGCCCGGTAGCTGTCGAAGTCGGCGCGCAGCGGATGCTCGCCGTCGATGAAGTCGTCGAACAGAAACTGCAGCAACCGGTAGCGTGCTGCCGCCGCTTCTGGCCAGTCGATCAGGGGCAATTGCTCCAGCTGTTGCAACGTTTGCGCAAGGTCCAGGGCTTCGATCGCCACGCGTACCGCGCGGTCCCCCAGCAAGGCGGCGGGGCTGGCATAGAGGCTGTTGAGAAACAACCGGCTGGACGGCGAGTAGGGGCTGTAGCGCCGGGTGTCGCTGGCGAACATGGCGTGCAGCGGGCTGATGGCCAAGGCGTCGGCGCCACGCTCCCCGGCGCTGCGGGCCAGTTGCTCCAGAGCCAGGCAATCGCCGAAGCCGCCGTCACCTTCACGGCGCAGGCTGTAAAGCTGGGCACTGATGCCCCAGCAGCGCGGCGTCGGGGTGCCCAACGCATCACCGAGGCTGAAGCAGCGTGCCGGGGCGACCGCCAGGGTAAAGCCATGGGTGTCGATCTGCACGCGGTGGTAGCCGATCGGCAGGCCGGGGGGCAGTGCGCCCTGGGCATCGAGTTGCAATAGCTGTTCGCTGCCATCCTCCAGGCGTACCCGCAAGGCACTGCCGGCGCTGAAGAACATGGACAAGTCCAGGGCCTGGCCCACGTCGACGGTGAACAGCGGCGGCAGGTGGCGGGCATCGTGAGCGGTCTTGAGCGCCTGCAGGCTGGCGGCGATGGCCTGCGGATCGTGCGCCGGATGACCGAGGCCGTTCAACACGGCGCGCAGGGCGCTGTCCGCGACCCGTTGAGGACGACCGTTGGCATCGATCCAGTCGACGGAAATACCCGCCAGTTCTGCCAGTTGCTGCAGCTGTGGGTCAGTCATGGGCAGTCTCCGGCGGGTGGCTGGGCAGCAGGCTGACCAGGGTCGAGAAGGGCGGCAGACGATCGCCGGACAGCGGCTCGTCGGCACACAGGTAGCACTGCGCCGCAGCCGGGGGCAGTGCGCAGGGCACTGCTGCCGGGCCCAGGTTGAGGTCGATGCGCAGCTCAGCGCCATTGGCCAGGCGCCAGCGGGCGGTCAGGGCCTTGGCACCGATCACTTCGGCGCCCAGGGCGCGGCAACCGGGCAGCCGGTCGACAAGCCGTTGCCGGCGCAGGTGCAGCAACTGGCGGTAGAACGCCGGCCAGGTCTGCTGCGGGTCATCCGGCGTTTGCGGGCGTGAGGCCTGGTAGGTGGCCAGCGCATTGGGATCGGGAATCGCCGCCCGCCGCTGTGGGTCGGCGAAGGCGTCGAACTGGGCGAACTCGGCCCGGCGGCCCTCACGCACGGCATCAGCCAGCGCGTCGTGGTGGTCGGTGAAGTACAGGAACGGCTGCTCGCAGCCTGCTTCCTCGCCCATGAACAGCAGCGGGATCATCGGCGACAGCATCACCAGGGTGGTGGCAGCGCGCAGGGCCTGGGGCGGGCACAGGTGGATCAGCCGTTCACCCAGGGCGCGGTTGCCGACCTGGTCATGGTTCTGCAGGAATAGCACGAAAGCGTTGGGCGGCAAGTGAGCGCTGGGTTCGCCGCGGGGCCGGCCGTTGCGGTCCTTCTCGCCCTGGAAGGCAAAACCCTGGCTCAGGCAGCGGGCCAGTTTATGAATGGGGTTGTGGCGAAAGTCGGCGTAGTAGCCTTGCGCTTCGTCGGTCAGCAACACGTGCAAAGCATTGTGGGCATCGTCGTTCCACTGCGCGTCGAAGTCATCGGTGAGCAGGCTCGCCTGGTTGTGCTCGTTCTCCAGCACCAGCCAGACCTGGCGCCCGGGCTCAAGCGACTGACGAACCCGCCGGCCCAACGCACCAAGAAAGTGCGGGTCGTCAATGGCGTGCACCGCATCCAGGCGCAGGCCGTCGAAGCGGTAGTCGGTGAGCCACATCAGGGCATTCTCGATGAAGTAATCGGCGACTTCGCTGCGTCCGAAGTCGATGGCCGCACCCCAGGGCGTATGACGGTCCTGATCGAAGAACGCGCTGGCGTACTGGCCGAGGTAGTTGCCGTCGGGGCCGAAGTGGTTGTACACCACATCCAGCAGCACCATCAGGCCAAGGCCGTGGGCCTGGTCGATCAACTGGCAGAGTTGTTCCGGGGTGCCATAGCTGTGCTGCGGCGCGAAGGGCAGGACGCCGTCGTAGCCCCAGTTGCGCTCACCGGGGAACTGCCCCAGGGGCATCAGTTCGATGGCGGTCACGCCCAGTGCCGCGAGCCGGGGCAATTGCCTAGCGACCTGGGCATAGCCACCCAGGAGGCCGACATGCAGCTCGTAGATCACTGCCTCATGCCAGGGCCGGCCTTGCCAGTGAGGGTGCTGCCAGCGCCAGGCCGACGGATCGACCAGCTGACTTAGGCCGTGCACGCCTTCGGGCTGGTAGCGCGAGGCCGGATCGGGCAGTGGTGGCCCGCCGTCGATGCTGTAGCCATAGCGGCTGCCGACGGCAGCGAGCAGGCAGGCGCTGAACCAGCCGTGCGCGCTACGCGCCAGGGGCAGGCGCTGATTGGGCGCCAGGCACAGCTCGACGCTGCGGGCATCGGGTGCCCACAGCGCAAAGCGTGCGGTATGGCTGTCGAGCATCACGGCCCCGTGGGTCGCGAGCCGGTCTGAGCTCAAGGGCATGCCTGCCACCTCGTCCTCAGCGACCTACGTGGGCGCGCTCGACCAGTTCCTCATACAAGCGTGCATAGGGCTCCACCGCCTGGCACCAGTTGAACGGCTGGGTCATGGCCAGGCAGCGCATGGCGCCCAGCAGGTCTGGCTTGGTGTAGACATAGAAAGCCCGGCTCAGCGCCTCGCGGTAGCTGTCGACGGTGGATTCGTCGAACAGAAAACCGGTGACGCCATTCTCGATGGTATCGGCCAGCCCCCCGGTATTGCGCGCCACCGGCAGCGAGCCGAAGCGCTGGGCATACATCTGGCTCAGGCCGCAGGGCTCATAGCGCGACGGCATCAGCAGGAAGTCGCTGCCGGCGAACATGCGCCGGGCATCGGTTTCATTGAAACCGATGCGCACGCCGACCTGCCCGGGATGACGCAGGGCCAGTTCGCGCATGGCCTGTTCTTCCTCCGGCTCGCCTCGGCCGATGATCGCGATCTGGCCGCCTTGGCTGACGATGTAGTCGGCCACCCCCAGGGTCAGGTCCAGGCCTTTCTGGTAGACCAGTCGCGAGACCACCGCGAACAGCGGCCCGGTCGAGGGCTTGAGGTTGAACAGCTCGCGTACCTGATGGGTGTTCTTCGCTTTGCCGTCCCAGTCGTTGAGGCTAAAGGGGTGGGCCAGGTGCGGGTCGCTGGCCGAGTCCCAGCTTTCATCGATGCCGTTGGGAATGCCGCTGAGCAGGCCTTGCTGGGCCTTGCTGCCGAGGAAGCCATCGAGGCCGCAGCCAAAGTCCGGGGTGGTGATTTCCCGGGCATAGGTGGCGCTGACCGTGGTGATGTGGTTGGAGTAGGCCAGGCCCGCCTTGAGGAACGACAGCTTGCCGTAGAATTCCATGCCTTCCTGTTGCAGGGCATGGTCGGGGATCGCCAGTTCCGGGCAGCAGGCGCGGCTGACCACGCCCTGGTAGGCCAGGTTGTGGATGGTGAACAGGGTCGGGGTACGCAGGCCGCGCCAGTGCATGTAGGCCGGCGCCAGGCCGGCTGGCCAGTCGTGGGCGTGCACCAGATCGGGCTTCCAGTGCACCATGCCTTCACCGGCAGCGATTTCCGCGGCTGCCAGGCCCAGGCGGGCGAAGCGGATATGGTTGTCCGGCCAGTCGCGACCATTGTTGGCGCCATAGGGCGTGCCTTCGCGCTGGTACAGCTCCGGGCAGATCAGCACATAGATGACCAGGCCATCGGCCAGGTCCATGCGCCCGATCTTGCAGGGCGGCAAGGCCGCATGCCCGCCCAGCTCGCCCACCAGGTGGATCGGGTTGTCGCTCTCCAGTACCTGCGGGTAGCCGGGAATCAGCACCCGCACGTCATGCAAGTGACGGATCGCCCGTGGCAAGGCGGCAGAGACATCGCCCAGGCCGCCGGTCTTGACCAGGTCGGCGATTTCCGAGGTCACGAACAGGACCTTGCGTTTATGCGGATTGTGCCGGGAGTCGGCGCCGGGTGCCTTGGCTGTCGTGCGCAAATCCGCGATCGAGGCATCACGGGTGTCCGAAGTAAACTGCTCTACGTTGGGTTCGACAGCGGCACTGATCATACTTCTCTCCGTCCCTATGTGGCGGGTGTGCTCACCCGCGGTTGTGTCGTGCTGAAGGCATCTCTCTGTGTATAAGGTGTGTAGTGCGTTCCATGCCCCTGAAAACTTGCGCGCAAGCGCTGTGCCAATCGGCGCTCCCGCCGCAGGCGTACTGACGAAAGGGGTATGTGAGCCGCAGCTGGATGTCCAGTAGCGGTGGCCTCCTAAAATTGCTGACCTGTTGCGATTCCGGAAAGTTCGACTTTTTTCGGTCGGATTTTCCGGACAATCCCGGGGCCGCTACAGAGTGTAGGAGAGAAGTTGAGAAAATGTGACCCATTGGTCACTTTACTTTGCTGTGTTGCCGTGCCGTACAATCAGCCGACCGCGCCAACGCCGCGCGGGCCGCCACTTCGCTCGCAATGGGAATGACAATGGACGTTGAAAAGATTCTGGTGCTGCAAGCCAGTTACACCAATCCGATGCACGCCGAGGCCATCGCCCTGGTGCTCGACCACTATGCCCGCGACCCCATGGGCGGTGGCCAGCCACTGGACCCGCAGCTGCTGGCGCAATTGCCGGCGGAGCTGGCCAAGCGGCCCCATGCCTTCAGCGTACTGGCGTTTGTCGACGGCCAGCCGGCGGGGCTGGTCAATTGCTTCGAGGGCTTTTCCACCTTCGCCTGCCGGTCGCTGGTGAACATCCATGACGTGTCGGTGGTGCCGGCCCATCGCGGCAAGGGCCTGAGCCACAAGATGCTGGCCAAGGTCGAGGAAATCGCCCGCCAGCGCGGCTGCTGCAAACTGACCCTGGAAGTGCTCGAAGGCAATCCCGCCGCCCAGGGCAGCTACCGCTCGTTCGGCTTCGAGCATGCCTGCTTCGACCCGGCCCATGGCGCCATGCAGTTCTGGACCAAGGCGCTCTAGGAAGGCCGGGGCAGTTCAGGAGAGGGTTGGCTTGTCGCTCGCCTGGGCTTGCTGCAACTGCAGGCTCAGGGCATTCACTTGTTGCCGGAGCAGGTCGCGCTCTTCACGCAAACGTTGCAATTCGTCCCGGCGGACCGTCACGTAGAGGGTCTGTGGCGGCATCTTCGGTAGCAGGGTTCCCATTGCACACCTCGCAAATGGCAGAAAGTTGTTACAAGCGTAGCGGCTCGATCCGGCGGCGATTCTGAATTCTTTTTTCTGTCATGGGAACTTTTTTGTTTCTTGCTGTCTCGCCGCCGGTCGCTGAACCACGGGCGCGCGGGCTGGACTAACCTTGAAGGCCTGAACGGGCGGTTTTTATCTGATTGGGAGCATCGGCACATGCAACTGGGAATCGTGGGGCTGGGCCGCATGGGCGGCAATATCGCGCGGCGCTTGATGAAGGGCGGCCACCGTACGGTGGTCCACGACCGCGACCGCAAGGCCGTGGAAACCCTGGTCGCCGAAGGGGCCAATGGCGCCCATGACCTTGGCGCCCTGGTGGCCAAGCTGGAAAAGCCGCGGGCGGTCTGGGTGATGCTGCCGGCGGGTGAGCCCACCGAACAGACCATCGCGCAACTGGCCGACCTGCTGGACGCCGACGACGTGATCATCGATGGCGGCAACACCTTCTACAAGGACGACATCCGCCGCGCCGCGAACCTCGCCGGGCGCCAGCTGCATTACGTGGATGTCGGCACCTCGGGGGGCGTGTGGGGCCTGGAGCGTGGCTACTGCATGATGATCGGCGGCGAAAAGGCCGTGGTCGAGCGCCTCGATCCCTTGTTCGCCACCTTGGCCCCGGGCATTGGCAACATCCCCCGTACCCGTGGCCGCCAGGGCCCGGCCGGGCGCGCCGAGCAGGGCTACATCCATGCCGGTCCCGCCGGTGCCGGGCACTACGTGAAGATGATCCACAACGGCATCGAGTACGGGCTGATGCAGGCCTACGCCGAAGGCTTCGACATTCTCAAGAGCAAGGGCAGCGAGGCGTTGCCGGCCGATCAGCGTTTCGACCTGGACCTGGCCGAGATCGCCGAAGTCTGGCGCCGTGGCAGCGTGGTCACCTCCTGGCTGCTGGACCTGACGGCCGACGCCCTGGTGGCCGATCCGCAACTGGGTGGCTACAGCGGCTCGGTGGCCGACAGTGGCGAAGGGCGCTGGACCATTGATGCCGCGGTCGAGCAGGCGGTGCCGGTGCCAGTACTGTCCAGTGCGCTGTTCGCGCGCTTCCGTTCGCGCCAGCAGCAGGGCACCTACGCCGACCGGATGCTCTCGGCGATGCGCTTCGGCTTTGGCGGCCATGTCGAGAAAAAAGCCGAATGACCAGTGCACAGATCGAAGCCGCACCCCCTTGCAACCTGTTCCTCTTCGGCGCCAGTGGCGACCTGGTCAAGCGGCTGTTGATGCCGGCGCTGTACAACCTCAATCGCGACCGCTTGCTGGACAAGAACCTGCGCATCATCGGTATCGACCACAACCCGGCCAGCGACAGCGAATTCGCCGAACGCCTGCACGCCTTCATGCGTGAGCGCGAAAAAGCCAGCAGCGATGCTGGCAAGTGCCTGGACGATAAGCTCTGGAGCCAGCTGGCCAAGCGCATCGGCTACCTGACCGGCGACTTCCAGGACGAGGCCACCTACCAGGCCATTGCCCGGCGGATCGAAAAGAATCCCAGTGCCAACGCAGTGTTCTACCTGGCCACCTCGCCACGGTTTTTCAGCGAAGTGGTGCAGCGCCTGGGCGCCGCCGGCTTGCTCGATGAGACCAACGGCTTTCGCCGGGTCGTGGTGGAAAAGCCCTTCGGCTCCGACCTTGCCAGCGCCGAGGCGCTCAATGCCTGCCTGCTCAAGGTGATGAGCGAAAAGCAGATCTACCGGATCGATCATTACCTGGGCAAGGAGACGGTGCAGAATATCCTGGTCAGCCGGTTTTCCAATGGTCTGTTCGAGGCGTTCTGGAACAATCACTACATCGACCACGTGCAGATCACCGCCGCCGAAATGGTCGGCGTGGAAAGCCGCGGGGCTTTCTACGACAGCACCGGTGCCCTGCGCGACATGGTTCCCAACCACCTGTTCCAGCTGCTGGCGATGGTCGCCATGGAGCCGCCGGCGGCGTTCGGCGCCGATGCGGTGCGCAGTGAAAAGGCCAAGGTGATCGGCGCCATCCGCCCCTGGTCCAAGCACATGGCGCTGAAAAACTCGGTGCGCGGCCAGTACACCGCCGGCAAACAGGGGCGCAAGAAGCTGCCCGGTTATCGTGATGAGCCCCGGGTCGATCCCGACAGCCAGACCGAAACCTACGTGGCCCTGAAGGTGATGATCGATAACTGGCGCTGGGTCGGGGTGCCGTTCTACCTGCGCACCGGCAAGCGCATGAGCGTGCGCGACACCGAGATCGCCATCTGCTTCAAGCCGGCGCCTTACGCGCAGTTTCGCGACACCGAGGTGGAAAAACTCAAGCCCAACTACCTGAAGATCCAGATCCAGCCCAACGAAGGCATGAAGTTCGACCTGCAGGCCAAGCGGCCGGGGCCGGCGCTGGTCATTGAGAACGTCGAGCTGGGATTTGCCTACAAGGACTTCTTCAAGATGCAGCCGTCCACCGGCTACGAGACGCTGATCTATGACTGCCTGACCGGCGATCAGACCCTGTTCCAGCGGGCGGACAACATCGAGAACGGCTGGCGTGCAGTGCAGCCGTTCCTCGATGCCTGGAAGGAGGGCGGTGAGGTTCAGCCATATGCCGCAGGTGAGGACGGGCCGGCGGCGGCCGATGAGTTGCTGGCCAGGGATCACAGGGAGTGGCACAGCATCGGTTGAAAGCCATCGCGGGGCAAGCCCGCTCCTACCGACCCGTAGGAGCGGGCTTGCCCCGCGATAAGGCCGCTACTTACAGCCAGTAGGTCACCGCCCACCATCCCAATCCACCCATGACCACGGTGTAGGGCAGGGCCATCCACACCATCCGCCCGTACGACAGGCGAATCAGCGGTGCAATGGCCGACGTCAGCAGGAACAGGAACGCCGCCTGGCCATTGGGGGTGGCCACGCTCGGCAGGTTGGTACCGGTGTTGATCGCCACCGCCAGGGCCTCGAAGTGCTCGCGGCTCATGTGGCCGTTGACGAACGCCTGCTTGACCTCGGTGATGTAGATGGTGGCGACGAACACGTTGTCGCTGATCGCCGACAGCAGGCCGTTGGCAATGAACAGCATGCCCGGCTGCTGCTCGCTCGGCAGGGCCAGCACCCACTGGATCAGCGGCGTGAACAGCTGCTGGTCATGAATCACTGCCACCACGGCAAAGAACACCACCAGCAGGGCGGTGAACGGCATGGCGTCCTGGAAGGCGCGACCCAGGCGGTGCTCGTCGGTGATGCCGGTGAAGGCGGTGATCAGCACAATCACCAGCAGGCCGATCAGGCCCACCTCGGCGATGTGCAGGCCGAGGCTGACAATCAGGATCAGCGCAGCCACACCCTGCACCACCAGGGCGGCGCGTTGCTGGCTGGTGCGCTGGGCGTCGTCTTCGGCGGCATAGGCGGCCAGCACATCGCGCACGCTCTCCGGCAGCAGGGTGCCATAGCCGAACCAGCGCAGCTTCTCCAGCAGCACGCAGGTCACCAGGCCCGCCACCAGTACCGGCAGGGACACCGGCGCGACCTTGAAGAAGAACTCGGCAAAATGCCAACCCATTTCGTGGCCGATCAACAGGTTCTGCGGCTCGCCCACCAGGGTGCACACGCCGCCCAGGGCAGTACCGACCGCGCCATGCATCAGCAGGCTGCGCAGGAAGGCGCGAAACTGGTCGAGGTCGCCGCGCTGCAGGTGGGCGATCTGTTGGTCGCTGTCCAGGTCGGAGTCTTCCCGCGGGTTACTGCCCGACGCCACCCGGTGGTAGACCGAGTAGAAGCCCACTGCAGCGCTGATGATCACCGCGGTCACGGTCAGCGCATCGAGAAAGGCCGACAGGAAGGCCGAGAGAAAGCAGAACAGCAGGGCCAGCAGGGCCTTGGAACGCACCCCCAGGAGGATTCGCGAGAACACGAACAGCAGCAGGTCCTTCATGAAGTAGATGCCGGCGACCATGAACATCAGCAGCAGGATCACCGGGAAGTTGTGCTGCAGCTCGTCATACAGCGCCTGGGGCGTGGTCATGCCCAGCACCAGGGCCTCGACCACCAGCAGGCCGCCGGGCATCAGCGGGTAGCACTTGAGGGCCATGCCCAAGGTAAAGATGAACTGGATCACCAGCACCCAGCCGGTGACCACCGGGCCGAGGGTAAACAGCAGCAGCGGGTTGAGCAGCAGGAACAGGCACAGGGTGGCCTTGTACCAGCCGGGCGATTGTCCGAGGAAGTTGTGGGCCAGGGCGCCGGCCAGGGAGCGGGACATGAAATGTATCCTAATAATTCAAACAGGTGCGCACGGTGCCGGATACGGGCCGTCAGATCAAGGCAAAAGTCCCGGTTTTGGCACAAGTACGGCCTTGGTCGAAATCAATGCCTTGATATAGTCAGGCGATCGAAGCGGCTCTCTCAAGGAATGCAACTGTGAGCGAAAACAAAGCACTCGAAGTCGAACCGGGCGAATACCAGGCCTTCAAGGTCGAGCTGAAGAACAGCATCGCCCACGTGCAGATCAACCGCCCGGAAAAGTACAACGCGATGAACGCGGCGTTCTGGAGCGAGATCGTCGAGATCTTCAAATGGATCGATGACACCGACGCCGTTCGCGTGGTGGTGATCAGTGGTGCCGGCAAGCACTTCTCCGCCGGCATCGACCTGATGCTGCTGGCGTCGGTGGCCAACGAGCTGGGCAAGGATGTCGGCCGCAACGCCCGCCTGCTGCGCCGTACCATCCTGCGCATGCAGGCGTCGTTCAATGCCGTGGACAACTGCCGCAAGCCAGTGCTGGCGGCCATCCAGGGTTACTGCATCGGCGGCGCCATCGACCTGGTCTCGGCCTGCGACATGCGCTACTGCAGCCGCGATGCGCAGTTCTCGATCAAGGAAATCGACATGGGCATGGCCGCCGACGTCGGTACCCTGCAGCGCCTGCCGCGCATCATCGGCGACGGCATCATGCGTGAACTGGCCTACACCGGACGCACGGTCGAGGCCGACGAGGCGCAGCGCATCGGCCTGGTCAACCGCGTCTATGACGATCACGCGGCGTTGCTCGACGGAGTCTTTGCCATTGCCGCTGAAATTGCGGGAAAATCCCCCATTGCCGTGGCCGGCACCAAGGAAATGCTCAGCTATATGCGCGATCACCGTATCGACGATGGCCTGGAGTACATCGCCACCTGGAACGCCGCCATGCTGCAATCCACCGATCTGCGGGTGGCCGTGGCTGCCCACATGAGCAAACAGAAACCCGAGTTCGCCGACTGACCCACAGCGGCGCACCGAGCAAGGAGCCGCACGATGTCAGCGCGTTGGACCACCGCAGTACTGGACACGAACCTCGCCGGCGGCTGGGCGGTCGCCCGCTGCAACGAGGGCTTTCTGGTTGATGGCAACGGCGCGCTGTTCCCGCGCGACTGGCTCAAGCGCCAGGAACTGGACGTATTGTTCGAGCACGGCATCGGTCATTTCGACGGCCAGCCGGTGTACCTGCTGGAACTCAAGGGCCCGCAGGCGGTGGCCGGTTGCAGCTGGCGCGGCCTGCGCCAGTTCATGCTCGAAGGCGACTTCGACACCTACAAGATCCTCGGTTACGCCGCGCAGATCGGCACCTGGGCCCGCGAGCACCGCTTCTGCGGCAGCTGCGGCCAGCCCATGAGCCAGATCCAGCTGGAGCGGGCGATGTATTGCCAGCCCTGCGACCTGCGCAACTACCCGCGGATCTCACCAAGCATGATCGTGCTGATCACCCGTGGCGACGAGATTCTCCTGGCCCGTTCGCCGCGTTTCGTCACCGGGGTCTACAGCACCCTGGCGGGCTTCGCCGAACCCGGTGAGTCGGCCGAGGACTGCCTGGTGCGCGAGGTGCGTGAAGAGGTGGCGATCGAGGTGCGGAACATCCAGTACATCGGTAGCCAGTGCTGGCCGTTCCCCCATTCGATGATGCTGGGATTCCATGCCGAGTACGCCGGCGGCGAGATCGTCATGCAACCGGACGAGATCGAGGATGCCCAGTGGTTCCGGGTCGATGCGCTGCCGCCGTTGCCGGCGGGGCGTTCGATTGCGCGGTACCTGATCGACCTCTATGTGGCGCGGCGGTTGGGGTTGGCGGAGCCGGTGCTGGTCAGTTGAGGCACGGGTTCGATGTGTGGGAATACATGAGGAATTACTTCCTGGTGCGTATTCGTTTTGAGAAAGCTCAGTATGTGCAACTTTTCAACTGAAGGCTCAAAACATGCCAATCTCACCTATCGATACCAGTGCCGTTCAGTTAAGTACGAGGCCATCGCAGGCGCCAACCTTCGAACAGGTGCAGGCCGAATTTAGAGAGGCTCAAAGTGCCAGGGCAGCCGGTACAGGCTCGGCCGAGCGCACCTACGGCCTGTTGATGACGCTGTTCGAGACTTCTGCCAAGAACAATTTATCAGAGGCGGATCGACGTTCCGCTGACTCAATACTGTATGAGGCGAAAGTCTCGGGTGTATTGGTTGATCCATTCGTTAAATTGGCGGCAAAGCCACTTTTTGTCGTAGGTGGTGTTGCGGGAGCAGAGGCCCGTCAGAGCTACCCGTTTCCTCAGGCGCTTGTTGCGTTCACCTGCAACGAGAGCGGGGCCGGCGTCGTTTTCGATGTGGAGTCCGGGTGCCACGGACTTAAGCATCGGTCTGATCTGGCCACGTTGTACAGCGGTTTGCATGAATTTGACCTGGTGTCCACGGAGACTGGCATTACCCCAGCGCCCCGCAATCCTTTCGTTGCATTGATGGACGTCGTTCCAGAGATGGACGTAGTTCCAGAAGAACCTCGACGGGAAGCGGTTCATGACGTTGACGGTGTGCTGGGCAACCAGATCCGTGCGCATCTGCGGAACAAAGGGTTGCTCTAGCATCAAGTAGTCACGCCTGCCCAAACCAATGCTGCCAGGCCAACCGCACCGTCAACGCCAGCACCACGGTGATGAACACCGGGCGGATGAACTTGCTGCCGCCGCTGATGGCGGTGCGTGCCCCGAAGAAGGCACCGACCATCAGCGCCGAGCCCATGGACAAGCCCACCAGCCAGTCGACCTGGCCGGAGAAGATGAACACCGACAGGGCGGCGGCGTTGCTGACGAAGTTCATGCTGCGCGCCACGCCGCTGGCCTTGACCAGGTCGATGGGGTAGAGCAGCAGGGTGCTGACGGTCCAGAAGGCGCCGGTACCGGGGCCGGCCACGCCATCGTAAAAGCCCAGGGTCAGGCCCTGGGGCAGTTGCCACTTCTTTTTCACCGGTACGTCGGCGTCCAGCGGCGCCTTGGGCGTGCCGCCGAACAACAGGTAGACGCCGCAGAGAAAGACGATCACCGGCAGCATCTTGTTCAGCCACTCGGCCGGCAGGTAGTGGGCGATGATTGCCCCGAGCAGGGCGCCGACAAAGGTGCCGAACAGGGCGTGGCGCCACTGCGCCGGATGGAACAGCTTGCGCCGGTAGTAGGTGAAGCCGGCGGTGGCCGAGCCGAAGGTCGAGCTGAGCTTGTTGGTGCCCAGCACCAGGTGCGGTGGCATGCCGGCGGTGAGCAGGGCCGGGGTGGTGAGCAGGCCACCGCCGCCGGCGATGGCGTCGATGAAGCCGGCGACGAAGGCCACGGCGGCGAGGATAAGCAGGGTGGTGGGTTCTACGCTGAGTTCGAAAGGCATGGGATCGGCTTGGTCGGTGGGCTGCGGCAAACGGTCGCTATGGTAAAGGAGAACGTTTGCGAAGCCCAGTTATGTACCGAACTTCACGGGGGACGCTACGCGCCCCGTGGGAGCCGGCGATCAGGCCCTCAGGACAGGAACCCGCCATCCACATTCAACGCCACACCCGTGGTATAGCTCGAGGCATCGCTGGCCAGGTACAGCACCGCGCCGGCCATTTCCTTCGGATCGGCCACGCGCTTGAGCGGGATCTGCTGCAGGGCGGTGTTGAGGATCACGTCGTTCTTGACCAGCGCCGAGGCGAACTTGGTGTCGGTCAGGCCCGGCAGCAGCGCGTTGCAGCGAATGCCGAACGGCGCGCACTCCTTGGCGAAGACCTTGGTCATGTTGATCACCGCGGCCTTGGTCACCGAGTAGATACCCTGGAACACGCCGGGCGAGACGCCATTGATCGAGGCGACGTTGATGATGCTGCCGCCACCGTGCTCGCGCATCAGCTTGCCGGCTTCCACCGACATGAAGAAGTAGCCGCGGATGTTGACGTCGACGGTCTTCTGGAAGGCGCTGAGGTCGGTGTCCAGTACGTTGCAGAATTGCGGGTTGGTGGCGGCGTTGTTGACCAGGATGTCCAGGCGCCCGAACTGTTCGCGAATGCCGGCAAACACTGCATTGATCTGTTCCATCTCGCCGATATGGCAGGCCACGGCGGTGGCCTTGCCGCCGGCGGCGATGATGGCATCGGCCACCTGCTGGCAGCCCTCCAGCTTGCGGCTGGAGACGATCACATGGGCGCCTTGCTGGGCCAGCAGGTGGGCGATGGCTTCACCAATGCCACGGCTGGCGCCGGAAACGAAGGCGATTTTGCCGTCGAGGTCGAGCAGGTGGGTCTTGGACATGGTCTTTTCCTTGTTGTAGTCGTCAGAGGCTGGACTTGGCGATGACCTGCAGGCTCATGTGCTCCAGCAGTTTGTTCATGTGGATGAACTGGGCGAAGCGCTTGTCCTGGGTCTGGCCGTGGTAGAAGCGGTAGTAGATCTGCTGGACGATCCCGGCCAGGCGGAACAGGCCATAGGTGTAGTAGAAGTCGAAGTTGTCGATGCGGATGCCGGCGCGCTCGGCGTAATAGTCGACGAACTGCTGGCGGCTGAGCATGCCCGGGGCGTTGCTCGGCTGGCGGCGCATCAATTGCACCGGTGCCGGGTCCGCGGCCTCGATCCAGTAGGCCAGGGTGTTGCCCAGGTCCATCAGCGGGTCGCCGAGGGTGGTCATTTCCCAGTCGAGCACGCCGATGATGCGCATCGGGTTGTCGGCATCGAGGATGACGTTATCGAAGCGGTAGTCGTTGTGCACGATGGCAGGCTTGGGATGATCGGCCGGCATTTTCTCGCGCAGCCAGGCGATGACCTTTTCCCAGCGCGGCGCGTCGGGGGTCAGGGCTTTTTCATAGCGGCTGCTCCAGCCTTCGATCTGGCGCTGCACATAGCCTTCAGGCTTGCCCAGGTCGCCCAGGCCGCAGGCGTTGTAGTCGACCCGGTGCAGCTCGACCAGGCGATCAATGAAACTCTTGCACAGCGCTTCGGTGCGTTCGGCGTCCAGGCCCAGTTCCGGCGGCAGGTCCGAGCGCAGGATGATGCCCTTGACCCGGTCCATCACGTAGAACTCACCCCCGATCAACGACTCGTCGGTGCAGTGCACGTAGGCCTTGGGGCAGTAGGGGAAGCCGCTGTTGAGCTGGTTGAGGATGCGGAACTCGCGGCCCATGTCGTGGGCCGACTTGGCCTTGTGGCCGAACGGTGGACGGCGCAGGACGAATTCGCGCTCGGGGTACTGCACCAGGTAGGTCAGGTTCGAGGCGCCGCCAGGAAACTGGCTGATCCGGGGCGTGCCGCTCAAACCCTGGATGTTGGCCTTCAGATAAGGGTCGATCACAGCGGCATCGAGTTCTTCGCCGGGGCGGACCTGGGTGGACTGGTCAGTGAGCGTCATGCTTTTCCCTTATGATGGTTGGTCGGGATCATTGAACAATCTAATGAGTTGAACCGGGCCTAACAAGCATTGCCCACTGTTATAGATCACTGTGTTGCGCCGCGATCACTGAGCCTGATGCATGGCAGATTGTTCATGCAATATGTACCGCAAGGGTACTGATGGGATGAGTTCAACTCGTGAACTCATTCCGCTGAGGTAGTACGCCATGGCACCAACCCACCCCGCTATCAATTTCATCCAGGCGCGCATTCCCACCTGGGTTGCCCGACTCAAGCGCAAGGAGCTGGCAGGCCTGTTGCCTGACAGCGCCACCGCCAGCGAGCCGCAATGGCTACGCAGTGCATCCGCTCGAATGCGCAAGGAGTTGCTGGCCAACCAGGCCCGCAGCCATGCCTCGCGCCATGAGGCGGCCAAGGCATTCGCTGCGTTGCAAAGCGCCTATGAGTTCTGCTTGCCGAAAATCGATGCGATGCTCAAGGAAAAGTTCGACGTTACGGTCGATTGCCTTCAAGCGCAGTTCGTGAAACGTGTGGCTGGCTTCAATGTGAGCAGCACTTCGGTGTTCGAAGCTGCAATGAAGAACTTCACCGCCGATGAAGTAGTCGCACTTCGGCGCGACACATCCAGCCTCCTGAGCCGGGCCGCGAGTTCGCCGGCCTATCCTGATCGCTTGCCTGTTTCGGCGGCCGAATTTGCCCAGGCGTGCCGGGAGCTTGATCTGGGCCGGCACTATCAGGAACACCTGAAAAGCGTGCTGGATTCGGCACAGGACCAGGCACTGCTGCGCAGCAAGAAGAAGACCGTGCTGCGCGACCTGCTGCGGGTGGATGCGACGATCGCACGGATCAAGGGCGACATCGATGAGCAGGGGTATACCCTGTTGGCCGCGTTGTTGCGCCAGGCAGAGGTCGCCCAGGCGCAAGTGCCGCTCAGCCCCAGCCTGCCCTCGGGCCATGTCTTCACTGACACCCGGTGCATGCGGCTGAGCTTGTCTGGCGTGGCATTGACGCAAATCGTGATCATGGCACCTTCCGTGACAGACGCCAGTGCCATCGTGCCTTGTATCGTCTTTATCCCGGGCGATCCGCTGCACCCGCTCAAGCAGTATGCCTCGTTGGAGGATTTCAAGCGTGACCTTGTCAATCGACTTGCGGCCAGGGACTTCCAGCAGTTCCTGGCGCGTTTCGTCACGCTCAACGAGCGGCCAGCTTTCCTTGACCTGCTGCTGGAGCCTGGCCTTTACCGGGCGCAACACTGGCAGCTGTTCAACGTGCATCGGGAGTTGTTCGATGCGCTCTACACCGAAAGTGTCCGCTACATCAAAGACCAGGCCCGGGCATTGGTGAGGAGTACCCTGGACAGCGACCGGGGAGACCTGGACACCTTCTACAACTCGGCACTTGCTGCGTCTGGTCTAGGCGCGCTGGTTATGCCTGCGGTGGGTGTTGTCGCCTTTACCGCCGTGCTTACGGCCAAGTGGTTGACGCGCTACTTCCATGCTGCCGACCATTGGAATGCGCGTGTGCACGAAAGTGGTCAGGCGTTCTTGCGTGCGGTCCTGCTCAATGCGGCCATTGCCGATGGCGAGGAGGAAGACGACCTGCAGGTGCCAACCGAGATGGCACGGCTGATCGCGGTGCGCCTGGAGAACGGCCAGGAGCGGCTTTGGCACCCCAACGTGTTGCCCTATGCACAGGAGGTTCGCTGGAAGAACCAGTTGGCACCTAATCGCCCCGACGGCATTTATGACGTGGAATCCCAGCAGTGGGTGCGGATCAACAACGAAATCTATCGGATCGAAAAAGACCCCAGGCTGGACAAATGGCGCATTGTCTCGCCCCGGGATCCGGCCTTGTTTCGCCCGCTGCTCGAACATAATGGCCAGGGCGCCTGGCACCATGTGATGGAGCAACCCCACCTCTGGAGTCGCAGGACGCTGCTGCGCCGCCTCGGGTACGTGACCGAGCGGTTCGATGTGGCGCAACTGGAGCTGCTGGGGGCAATCAGTGGTGTGACTACAGCGCAGTTGCATGAGGTATTTCGTGACGACGCACCGTTGCCAGGCGTGCTGCACGACACCTTGATTCGACTTACCGCCGATCGCCAGGTGCAGGACCTGATCAGTCGAGCACGTCGGGGCGCGCTGTTGCCGGGGGATTTCACCCATGTGGCAGCGTTGCTGGTGACGTTGCCGAACTGGCCACGAGGCAAGACGCTGGAGCTGTATGACAGTGTCGAATACTTTGGCTCCCCCGTGGAAGTACATGGCACCGCTATCGAAGGCGTGGCGCCGCTGAAGATTGCACGCACCGATCAGCAGCAAGATCGACTGTTTGACCGGATCGTCGAGGTGCTTCGTGCCGCCGCCCGGCCTCGACGTGACACATCGGATGAAGAAGACGACGGCGACGACGCGTCTGCGCGTGACGCGCTGTGCCAGACGGTGGCGGGAGGGTTGGAGCAGACTCGCCGGGGACTGTTCCAGCGGTTCTATGCGCAACTGCCGACGCTGGTGGCTGTCCCGGTCGACGATGAGCAGGCATTGGCCAATTTGCAACGCTTGTTTCCCGTCTTGCCAAGGCCAGTCGCCGTACAATTGCTGCAAATGGCTGACGCCCGCGAAAGGGCCACTTGGCAAACTATCCAGGCGCCGTCCCTGCAGCTGGCGCAAAGGGCGGAAGAAGCAGGAAGGCGCGTGCGCTTGAGTCGCGCATTCACCGACTTCGAACTTGGTTATCTGCAGAATGAAGACACCCAGGTGCTGGCCCTGAGGCTGCTTGAGCAGTTGCCTGGCTGGCCGGGGCAATTGCGCCTGGAGGTGCGTGACCTGAGTCGCGAAGGACGTCTGCTGGCTGGGATCGGGGCGCTCAGTGCAACCAACCACCGGGTGTTGGTCCGCGTCATGCGGGGATGGGAGCTGTACGATGCCGGTGGGCTGCGCCTGGGTACTTACTACAACCGAAGCTACAGCTTCTTTGAGGCGCTGTTCGCTGCCTTGCCGGCACTGACCTTGCGATCGTTGCAAACCTGGCCTACAAGCGCCGAAGCCTTGCGTCGAAGCTTGCGCGACATGGCGACCGGGGATCCGGAGCGGGCGCGCAGGCTGCTGGGGATGGTTGCGGCGTCTAGCTGGTTGAGTCTGCGTCAGCCCGACGCGGCCGGGCGCCGTGTTTATCCAGGCAGCAGCCTGGTCAACCGGGTGTTTGGCAGGCGTACGCTGCAGCAGCGCCTGGAAGCGTTGTTCGTCGACGACACCCCGGAACAGATCGCTGTTCGGCTCCAATACCTCGTGGGTAGTGCGACGCAGAATGAACAGGTGGTAGCAGGCCTCGAGCAGCGTTTGGCGTCGTTCGAGTCGCAGCTTCATACCTGGGCCAGGGATACCGGGAATGAGTCTGTCAGGAGACGGGTAAGAGGAGGAACAATCAACTACGTCTGCGGACCTGAACGGCGCATGGAGCTCGCTCAGTTGCTCGGTTCGGCATGGCGCTTTCAAGTGCTCAATGGCCGGACCTTCAGGCTTTCCTCCGGTGGACTGCGCTTGCGCATCATAGACCGACCCATTGCCAGTCTGCCGCCATTGAGCGATGAACTGGCGTCGGTGGAGATTCTTGAGCTCGAGGATCTGGATATTTCCAGTATCCCTGAGAGCTTCCTGCGGGCCTTGCGCAACCTCCGTGAGTTGAGAATCCGGGATGTGGCGTTGCAAGCGCTACCCGAAGCCATCGGCAATCTGGCCTCGCTGCAGGTCCTGGAGCTCAGCTGTCCGGGTATGCGGCCCGAGGCATTGGCGCCTTTACGCACTGCGCGGAGCTTGACGGAGCTGTACATCAATTTCGGTGAAGTGCCGTCGCACTGGACGGTGGACCATATGTCAGTCTTGTCAGCCATCTTGACGTTAAGGGGGCTGGACATTGTGGGCAGCGCCGCAACGTTCGAGGCCGGAGCGTTCGCCGGGCTGGGACAACTTCAGCGGCTGAACCTGAGCGGCAACCGGATTGCGCTCGATGCCGGATCGGCGGGGCAGTGGCAGGGCCTGACAGGGTTGCAGTACCTCAACCTCTCTGACAACCCGCTGGGGCATGCGCCCAGCCTGGTGGGTATGACACAGTTGCGTAGCGTGATGCTGGAGCAATGTGACATCAGTGAATGGCCAGCGGGGCTGGAAAGTTTGCCCGCAGTGACTGGGGCGTCGTTGCTATACAACCCTATTGCCCGGGTGCCGGTCGGCGCCGGACGTGTCGTCGGGCTGCGGCTGTCGCTTGGGAATCTGGAAGCGATTGAACGCCAGCGGGTCATTGACGAGATGGCGACAGTCCACAATCTGCAGCGCTTTTCGCTCACCTTCGAGTACCGGCAGATGGAACTGATGGAGGGCGCGGCGCCGGAGGAGCGATGGCAGTGGGAGGAGATGCTGGCGTCCGAAACACCTGGCATGTACCACTTTGCCAGGCAGCTTTATTCGATGGCATCGACTGAGGTGGTACCCGGTAACCGGTCCAACTTCCTGGAGGCGGTACAAACGTTGTTCAGGCTGATGGTTGCCAACCTGGATTTCAGAGAAATGGTTTGTAGTTATGTCCTCCGGCAGAGCGAAACGGGGCACAATCACTTAGAAATATTTCATGGGGTAATGGTGTACGCACAAGCGCACACAGTTGACCGGGAGCCCGGCAGGGAGCGGAGCATGCTGATGCAGCTGACGCGCGAGTACGGGCGCGGGGTTGCATTGATCCGGTATGTGGAGGAGCACATTCATGAATGGATCGCACCGGGGCGAGTCGTCGATTTCGCCGAGGTGCTCAATGGCTTCCAATCCAGGTTGGCGAGGGTGATGACGCTCCATCTGCCCTTGTTCGAACGCAGGCCCCTGGTTGAACTCGACTGGATCAACGATGCGATGGTACAGGCGGCAGCGGATGCGATAAGGAGCAGGGAAGGTCGGGACGTTGTGCGGTGGGCACTGGCGGACCTTCATTGGATAAATTACCTGCGAAACGAATTTGCCGAGCGCTACGATGAGGCGCTGGCCGTCGCGCAAAGCGCCAGGGATTACCTTACCCAAGCGTTTACGACGGCGCAGCCCGCTGTGCCGAGCGAAGCGGTCCGGTCACTGCTGGCCAGGGTCATGGAGGTTGCGCCAACTGAGGTGCAGGCGACGAACATTGCCCGTTCCAGACTTCCTGCAGCACAACGGGACGCGCGCCTGGACGAGTGGCGGGAGCGCCTGGAAACATTGCTCAGGCAAGACTGGGTGGATTTGAGGCGCGCCCTGCTCGAAGAAGTGTTCAGGCCAGCACCGCCAGCCTGAATGCACAACTGAAACGCAAAAAAAACCGAAGCCCAGGCTTCGGTTTTTTTGTGGCTCGGACTCAGGCCGGGAACAGCTCGCTCAGTTTCATCGACAGCATCATGTCGCCTTCGACGCGCAGCTTGCCGCCCATGAAGGCCTGCATGCCGTCGGTGTCGCCGCTGACGATACCCTTGAGGGTTTCGCTGTCCAGCACCAGGGTGCAGTTGGCGTCGGGGTTTTCACCTTCCTGGATTTCGCAGGTGCCATCCTTGACGATCAGGGCGTAGTGCTTGTCTTCGTCGGTGATGTTGAAACCGAACACCAGGTCAAGACCGGCAGCAGCGGCTGGGTTGAACTTGGCTTTCATCGCTTCGACGGCTTTTGCTACATCGCTCATGGTGTGTTCCTTGTTAAGTGATTTGCGCGACCTTGCGGGTCGCAACGTGCCGGTGCTCACCGGTAGGTGATGAGCTCCGGCGCCTTCAACAGCTGCACGTGTGCCTGGCTGTTGAAGGAAGCCAGGGTCACCTCGCGGCCACGGAACTTCAGGTGGCTGAGCGAGGTGTTGATGATCTGCCAGTTCAGCTCGAAAGCCTGGCCGGCAGTGATACGGGTTACCAGGTGGAGCAGGGCGGCGATGGTGCCGCCGGAGGTAAAGATGGCAATGTTGTCGCCGCTGCCGGCCTGCTGCAGTACCCGCTGCAGGCCGCCGTCGACGCGCGCGACGAACGTCTGCCAGGACTCGGCGCCTTCGCAGGCGTGCTCACCGCCATGCCAGCGCTGCACCAGCAGGGCGAACAGGCGCTGGAACTCGCTGCGGTTTTGTGTAGCGTTGCGCAGGATGTTCAGGGCCTCGGGCTCTTCCGGCAGCAGACCGGGCAGCAGGGCGCGGATCATCGCGTCGGCATCGAACTCGTTGAAGGCGTTGTCGGTTTCCAGCAGGGGGACGTTACAACCTGTGTTGTGCATGGCCGCCAGGGCCAGGCGCGCGGTGTCCTGCTGACGGCGCAGGTCGCCGGCCAGGCAGCGATCCAGGCGCAGGCCCAGTTGGGCCAGGTGCGCGCCGAGTACCTCGCTCTGGCGGATGCCCACGGGCGAGAGGACGTCGTAGTCGTCCGCACCGAATGAAGCCTGGCCATGTCGAATCAGGTAGATACTGCCCACGTCGTCCGCCTGCACTAAGGATGAGCCGAGGTTAGGTTGCCGCCAGCAGGCTGTCAATGAAAAAACATACAAGCGTTTGAAAAGAGCGTTTGAACTGCGTTGCCGGAGATTTCCTACGCTGGTAGGGGCAGGGCGGCCTCGGTATGCTTGACTATTGGTTCGCGCCGCACGGGCGCAGGTATGTTAAGGAGTTACTGTGGAGTTTCTTGCAGAGTACGCAAGCTTTCTCGCCAAGACCGCGACCCTGGTGATCGCGATCCTGATTGTCCTCTCGGCGATCGCCGGGCTGCGCGGCAAGGGCCGGCGCAAGGCCGGCGGGCAATTGCAGGTCAACAAGCTCAACGAGTTCTACAAGGACCTGCGCGAGCGCCTGGAGTCCGGGATGCTCGACAAGGCCGAGCTCAAGGCCCTGCGCAAGCAGCAGGCCAAGGAGCAGAAGCAGCAGAAGAAAAAGCCCGACGACAAGTCGCGGGTGTTCGTGCTCGATTTCGACGGCGACATCAAGGCCTCGGCCACCGAGAGCCTGCGCCACGAGATCAGCGCCGTGCTGAGCCTGGCCACCCCCCGTGACGAAGTGGTGCTGCGCCTGGAAAGCGGCGGCGGCATGGTCCACAGCTATGGCCTGGCCGCCTCGCAACTGGCGCGCATTCGCCAGGCCGGCGTGCCGTTGACCGTGTGCATCGACAAGGTGGCGGCCAGCGGCGGCTACATGATGGCCTGCATCGGCGAGAAGATCGTCAGTGCGCCGTTCGCCATCCTCGGTTCGATCGGCGTGGTGGCGCAGCTACCCAACGTCAACCGCCTGCTGAAGAAGCACGATGTCGATTTCGAAGTGTTCACCGCCGGTGAGTACAAGCGCACCGTCACCGTGTTCGGCGAGAACACCGAGAAGGGCCGGGAGAAGTTCCAGCAGGACCTGGACATCACTCACCAGCTGTTCAAGGATTTCGTCTCCCGCTATCGCCCGCAGTTGCACATCGACGAGGTGGCCACCGGCGAGGTCTGGCTGGGCGTTGCTGCGCTGAACAAGCACCTGGTCGATGAGCTGATGACCAGCGACGAGTACCTGGGCCAGCGTGCCCGTGAAGCCAACCTGTATCACCTGCACTATGCCGAGCGCAAAAGCCTGCAGGAGCGGGTAGGGCTGGCGGCCGGCACCACGATCGAGAAAACCGTGCTGGGGCTGTGGAGCAAGCTGGGGCAGTGGCGGGCTTGAAATGATCGCGGGGCAAGCCCGCTCCCACCAGGTGATGCCTGTGGGAGCGGGCTTGCCCCGCGAAAGGCTGACGGATCAGCGACGACGGAACAGCGGTTGCGGTTCGTCAGTGGCGGCCTGGTAGGTCACCGAGAAGTCTTGCAGGCTTTGCAGCGCTTCGACCGGGTCCTTGTCGGCGCGCAGGGCGAAGGCGTCGAAACCACAGCGTTTCATGTAGAACAGCTGGTCACGCAGCACATCGCCAATGGCTCGCAGCTCGCCGGTGAACTTGTAGCGATCACGCAGCAGGCGCGCATTGGAGTAGTTGCGCCCGTCGGTGAAGGCCGGGAAGTTCAGGGCGATGACCTGGAACTCGTTGGCCACCTCGCCGATTTCCTCGGCTTCTTCATCGGCGTCCAGCCACACGCCCAGGCCGCCATCGCGGGCCTTGAGCATACGGCTGTGTTCACGCCACAGCTGCAACGGCACGATGTAGTCGTCGCAGTTGGTCACTTCGTCGATGCTGAAATCCTTGGGCAGCAGGTGCCAGGTTTCGTCGACGATTGCGTTGTTCTTAATGATTCGCTGCATAGACGCGTTCCTTGAAAGGGTCGATGCCAATACGCTGGTAGGTGTCGATGAAGCGCTCGTCTTCGGTACGTTTTTCAACGTAGACGGCGATCAGCTTCTCGATCACATCCGGCATGTCGTCCTGGGCAAAGGAAGGGCCGAGGATCTTGCCCAGGCTGGCGTCGCGGCTGGCGCTGCCACCCAGGGAGACCTGGTAGAACTCTTCACCTTTCTTGTCCACCCCGAGAATGCCGATGTGACCGACGTGGTGGTGACCACAGGCGTTCATGCAGCCGGAGATGTTCAGGTCCAGTTCACCGATGTCGAACAGGTAGTCCAGGTCGTCGAAGCGGCGCTGGATGGATTCGGCGATCGGGATCGACTTGGCGTTGGCCAGGGAGCAGAAGTCGCCGCCCGGGCAGCAGATGATGTCGGTCAGCAGGCCGATGTTCGGCGTGGCGAAGCCGTTCTCGCGCAGTTCCAGCCACAGCGCGTGCAACTGGCTCTGCTCGACGTCGGCGAGGATGATGTTCTGCTCGTGGGAGGTGCGCAGCTGGCCGAAGCTGTAACGCTCGGCAAGGTCGGCCACCGCATCGAGCTGCTTGTCGGTCAGGTCGCCTGGCGCTACGCCGGTGGGCTTGAGCGACAGGGTCACGGCCACGTAGCCCGGCTTCTTGTGCGCCAGTACGTTGCGGGTGCGCCAGCGGGCGAAGCCGGGGTGCTGTTGTTCCAGCTCGCTGAAGTCGAGGTTGTCCAGCGCCTTGTAGTCCGGGTCGACGAAGTGCTTGGCCACGCGCTGCACTTCGGCTTCGGTCAGGGTGGTGCTGCCGCCGCGCAGGTGGACCATTTCGGCCTCGACCTTCTCGGCGAAGACTTCCGGCGTCAGGGCCTTGACCAGGATCTTGATGCGCGCCTTGTACTTGTTGTCGCGACGGCCATAGCGGTTGTACACCCGCAGGATCGCGTCCAGGTAGCTGAGCAGGTCCTGCCAGGGCAGGAACTCATTGATGAAGGCGCCGACCACCGGGGTACGGCCCAGGCCGCCACCGACCAAAACACGGAAGCCCAGCTCGCCGGCGTCGTTGTACACCGGCTCCAGGCCGATGTCGTGCACTTCGATGGCCGCGCGGTCGCTCGATGCACCGTTGATGGCGATCTTGAACTTGCGCGGCAGGTAGGCGAATTCGGGGTGGAAGGTGGTCCACTGGCGGACGATCTCGCACCAGGGGCGCGGGTCGATCACTTCATCGGCAGCGACACCGGCGAACTGGTCGGTGGTGACGTTGCGCAGGCAGTTGCCACTGGTCTGGATCGCGTGCATCTGCACGGTGGCCAGCTCTTCGAGTATGTCCGGGATGTCTTCCAGCGCAGGCCAGTTGTATTGCACGTTCTGCCGGGTACTGATGTGGGCGTAGCCCTTGTCGTAGTCGCGTGCGATCTTCGCCAGCATCCGCGTCTGGCGGGAGGTCAGCTGGCCATAAGGCACGGCGACCCGCAACATCGGGGCAAAACGTTGGACATAGAGGCCATTTTGCAGGCGCAGGGGGCGGAACTCTTCTTCGCTCAGCTCACCGGCCAGGTAGCGGCGGGTCTGATCACGGAACTGCTTGACGCGGTCCTCGATGATCCGCTGATCGTACTCGTCGTATACGTACATAGGGGTCCTGTTCTCAAGCTGCTTGCAGCTAATCGCGCGCACGGCCGCGCACTCCCAAGCGGAGCGGAGGAAAGATAGCAGTTTGCGTTTATGCGCAAAAGTGATGTTTTAGCATATGAAAAGAACCATTTGGACTAAGTGAGACTGACTGGCATTTCGCCGTTTCAACCCCGCGGGTGTTTATAATCGGCGGCTTTGAATAGCAGGAGCGAATCCGCATGCTCAAGGCCTTGTGCCACAGCCTTTGCCTGAGCCTGCCGCTGGCGGCCAGCGCGCAGGCCGCGTCGGTGGTGTTTCTGAATCCGGGCTATTCCAGCGAAACCTTCTGGGTCAGCTACTCGCGGTTCATGCAGGCCGCAGCGAGCGATCTGGGCATGCAGTTGCAGGTCCAGTACAGCGAACGGCGCCCCGAACTGGCCCTGACCCAGGCGCGCCAGGTGCTGGAAGGCAAGGATCGACCGGATTACCTGGTGCTGGTCAATGAGCAGTACATCGCCCCCGAGATCATTCGCCTGTCGCGCGACAGCGGGGTCAAGCTGTTCCTGGTGCACAACGGCCTGACCCCGGACCAGGCGAGCCTGATCGAAGAGCACCCGGACAAATACCCGCCGGTGCTCGGCAGCCTGGTCGGCAACGACGAACAGGCCGGTTACCAGATGCTCAAGGAACTGATCGCCTTGCGCGCCCGGCCAGGCATGACCCGGCCGATCGAGTTGCTGGCATTCTCCGGGATCAAGACCACGCCTGTCTCGCAGTTGCGCGAGCAGGGCATGCGCCGGGCCCTGGCCGAGCATCCGGAGGTGCGCCTGCGCCAGGTGGTCTATGGCGGCTGGGTCAAGGCGCGGGCTTACGAGCAGGCACGGCAACTGATCCAGCGCTACCCGAAGGTGGAGCTGGTCTGGTCGGCCAATGACGAGATGGCCTTCGGCGCCATGCAGGCTTTCACCGAGGCTGGGCGCACACCAGGCAGAGATGTCCTGTTCAGTGCCGTCAACAGCTCCCCGCAGGCCTTGCAGGCGCGTATCGACGGGCAATTGAGCGTGTTGATGGGCGGGCACTTTTCATTGGGCGGCTGGGCCATGGTGCTGTTGCACGATGATGCCCTGAAGCTGCCGATCAACCGCGACGGTCGCGGCGAACAGCAGGTCCCGGTGTTGCAGTTGATCGACCCGCTGCGGGCGCGCCGCTGGTTGCAGCTGCAAAACCAGGCCGACTATGGCCTGGACTTCAACCGCTTCAGTGCCCAGGGGCACGCTGCCGGGTACCGCTACCCATTCCTGAGAGGGCCGGTCAATTATTAGAAAGCCCTTGCTTGAGCAACGGACATTGCTGGACTTAACTGCTACGGGTGACATGCATTCCCGATAAACACTACAAGAGGCGATGCAATGGGTAACTCGACCAAAGCGGGTAAGAGTGACAGCAGTGTCGACGCCTGGGCGATACTCTGTCTGATCATCCTGGCTGTCGTGACCGCCGTGTATTGGGTCAGCCACCAGTGACATCACGCGATGGGTAACCTTGTACCGCCCGCAGAATGGACACCTGCGGGCGGTTTGCATTTCAGCGGGCGGTCAGGTGCATGGCCAGTTGCACCAGCCCTACCAATACCAGAATGAAGACCAGGGTGAAGACGGTGCCCAGCGCAATGAAATGGCTGGCCTTGCCGTAGGTGAAGTCGCGGGCGCGGTTCTTGCCGCTTTGCACGCCGAACGCTGCTGCCAGGATGCTTTGCAGCATCTGCCAGAAGGTCGGGGGTTTGCCCTGGGTGGGTTCGTCCATGAGGGGCTCCTTTGGGTGAAGGCATCTCCCTCAGTGTAGACCGCATCGCGGGGCAAGCCCGCTCCCACAGGGTAAATGCAATCCCTGTGGGAGCGGGCTTGCCCCGCGATCACATCAGTTGTCGTAACCCAGGTTAGGCGCCAACCAACGCTCACTTGCGCTCAGCTCCTGGCCTTTGCGCGCGCTATAGCTCTGGACCTGGTCCTTGTCGACCTTGCCCACGGCAAAGTACTGCGCCTGCGGATGGGCGAAGTACCAGCCGCTGACCGCCGCCGCCGGGAACATGGCGAAGTGATCGGTAAGGAACACGCCGCTCGGGCCGGTCTCGCCGATCTCGGTGCCGTCGAGCAGGCGGAACAGGGTTTCTTTCTCGGTGTGGTCCGGGCAGGCCGGGTAGCCCGGGGCAGGGCGGATACCCGAGTACTGCTCCTTGATCAGCGCCTCGTTGTCCAGGTGCTCATCCTTGGCGTAACCCCAGTAGTCCTTGCGCACCTGCTCGTGCAGCCATTCGGCGCAGGCTTCGGCCAGGCGGTCGGCCAGGGCCTTGACCATGATCGAGCTGTAGTCGTCGCCCTTGTCCTGGTAGGCCTTGGCCACTTCCTCGGCGCCGATGCCGGCGGTGGTGATGAAGCCGCCGACATAGTCGGTGAGGCCGCTTTCCTTCGGCGCGACGAAGTCGGCCAGAGAGAAGTTCGGCTTGTTGTCCGGCTTGATGGTCTGCTGGCGCAGGTGGTGCAGGCGGGCCAGGGGCTGGCCGTCGGCGCCATAGACGTCGATGTCGTCATGGTTGACCTGGTTGGCCGGCCAGAAGCCGAACACCGCGCGGGCGCTGATCAGCTTCTCGTCGATCAGCTTGGCGAGCATGTCCTGGGCGTCCTTGAACAGCGCGGTGGCCGCTTCGCCGACCACTTCGTCGGTGAGAATGCGCGGGTACTTGCCGGCCAGGTCCCAGGAGATGAAGAACGGCGTCCAGTCGATGTACTGGGCCAGTACCTTGAGGTCGATATCCTCCAGCACCTTGACCCCGGTGAAGCTAGGCACTGCCGGCTGGTAGCCGGTCCAGTCGTACTGCGGCTTGGCGGCAATCGACTGGGCGTAGCTCAGGCGTTCGGTGCGGGCGCTGCGGTTGGCGGTGCGCTCGCGGACCTCGACGTACTCCTGGCGGGTCTTCTCGACGAAGCCCGGCTTGAGTTCCTTGGACAACAGCTGGGTGGCGACACCCACCGCGCGCGAGGCGTCGGTGACGTAGACCACCGCATCGTTGCTGTACTTGGGCTCGATCTTCACCGCGGTGTGGGCCTTGGACGTGGTCGCACCACCGATCATCAGCGGCAGGTGGAAGTCCTGGCGCTGCATTTCGCGGGCAACGTGGACCATTTCGTCCAGCGACGGCGTGATCAGCCCGGACAGGCCGATGATGTCGCACTTCTGCTCGCGGGCGGTCTGCAGGATCTTCTCCGCCGGGACCATCACGCCCAGGTCGACGATGTCATAACCGTTGCAACCGAGCACCACGCCGACGATGTTCTTGCCGATGTCGTGCACGTCGCCCTTGACCGTGGCCATGAGGATCTTGCCCTTGGCTTGGGGCTTGTCGCCTTTTTCGGCTTCGATGAAGGGGATCAGGTGGGCTACCGCCTGCTTCATCACCCGGGCGGATTTGACCACCTGGGGCAGGAACATCTTGCCGGCGCCGAACAGGTCGCCGACCACGTTCATGCCGCTCATCAGCGGGCCTTCGATGACCTCGATCGGGCGCGCGCATTGCTGGCGGCATTCTTCGGTGTCTTCGACGATAAAGGCGGTGATGCCCTTGACCAGTGCGTGTTCCAGGCGCTTGTCGACCGGCAGCGAGCGCCACTCTTCGTTCTCCACTTCCTTGCTGGCGCCGCCGCCCTTGTAGTCATCGGCGATCGCCAGCAGGGCGTCGGTGCCGTCCGGGGTGCGGTTGAGCACCACGTCCTCGACCTTCTCGCGCAGGGCGGCGGGGATCTCGTCGTAGATCTCCAGCTGGCCGGCGTTGACGATACCCATGGTCAGGCCATTCTGGATCGCGTGGTAGAGGAACACCGAGTGGATCGCCTCGCGCACCGGGTTGTTGCCGCGGAAGGAGAACGACACGTTGGACACCCCACCCGAGCTCAGGGCATACGGCAGGTGGTCGCGGATGTAGGCGCAGGCTTCGATGAAGTCCACGGCGTAGTTGTTGTGCTCTTCGATGCCGGTGGCCACGGCGAAGATGTTCGGGTCGAAGATGATGTCTTCCGGCGGGAAGCCCACTTCGTTGACCAGGATGTCGTAGCTGCGCTGGCAGATTTCCTTCTTGCGCGCGGCGGTGTCGGCCTGGCCGACCTCGTCGAAGGCCATCACCACCACGGCGGCGCCGTAGCGCTTGCACAGTTTGGCGTGATGCTTGAAGGCCTCGACGCCTTCCTTCATCGAGATCGAGTTGACGATGCCCTTGCCCTGGATGCACTTGAGGCCGGCTTCGATCACTTCCCACTTGGAGGAGTCGATCATGATCGGCACGCGGGAGATGTCCGGCTCACCGGCGATCAGGTTGAGGAACTTGACCATGGCCGCCTGGGAATCGAGCATCCCCTCGTCCATGTTGATGTCGATCACCTGGGCGCCGGCCTCGACCTGCTGCAGGGCGACTTCCAGGGCCTCGGTGTAGTTCTCTTCGCGGATCAGGCGGGCGAACTTGGCGGAGCCGGTGATGTTGGTGCGCTCGCCGACGTTGACGAACAGCGAGTTGCGATCGATGGTGAACGGCTCCAGGCCCGACAGCCGGCAGGCCTTGGGAATGTCCGGGATCGGGCGCGGCTTGTACTTGGCCACGGCCTCGGCGATCGCCTGGATATGCCCCGGGGTGGTGCCGCAGCAACCGCCGATGATGTTGAGGAAGCCACTGGCGGCGAACTCCTCGACCACCACGGCCATCTCGGCCGGGGTTTCATCGTACTCGCCGAAGGCGTTCGGCAGGCCGGCGTTGGGGTGCGCGGAGACGTGGGTGCCGGCCTTGTCGGACAGCTCCTCCAGGTACGGGCGCAGGTCCTTGGCACCGAGGGCGCAGTTCAGGCCCACCGAAATCGGGTTGGCATGACGCACCGAGTTCCAGAAGGCTTCGGTGGTCTGCCCGGACAGGGTCCGGCCGGACGCGTCGGTGATGGTCCCGGAGATCATGATCGGCAACTCGACGCCGTCGTCCTCGAACACCTGCTGCACGGCGAAGATCGCCGCCTTGGCGTTGAGGGTGTCGAAGATGGTCTCGATCAGGATCAGGTCGGCGCCGCCCTCGATCAGGCCACGGGTGGCCTCGACGTAGTTTTCCACCAGCAGGTCGAAGGTGACGTTGCGAAAGCCCGGGTCGTTGACGTCCGGGGAGATCGAGCAGGTGCGGCTGGTCGGGCCGAGCACGCCGGCGACGAAGCGTGGCTTGTCCGGGGTCTCGAGAGTCTTGGCGTCGGCCACCTGGCGGGCGATGCGCGCGCCTTCGACGTTCAGTTCATAGACCAGCGACTCCATGCCGTAGTCGGCCTGGGAAATCTGCGTGGCGTTGAAGGTGTTGGTTTCGAGAATGTCGGCACCGGCATCCAGGTAGGCCTTCTCGATGGCGGCGATCACGTCCGGACGCGAGAGCAGCAGCAGGTCGTTGTTGCCCTTGACGTCGCTTGGCCAATCGGCGAAGCGCGTGCCACGATAGTCGTGTTCCTCGAGGCGGTAGCTTTGGATCATAGTACCCATGCCGCCATCGAGAATCAGGATGCGCTCTTTGAGTGCTTGCTGAAGTGCTTGGAAACGAGCGCTGCGGTCAGACATAGGACTACCTGGTCGGGCAAAGACAAAAGTTGCGGAATAATAACAAAGCTGCGCGGTTTTTAGACGTGTCGGGGATTTACATGAATTTCATTCATGTTGACGCGCCGCCAGCACCGGTAGAATCGTGAAGCTTTCAAAACCAGGACATTCGGCACATGGTGCATCGTTTACTTGCCGGCGCTTTCGCTCTGCTCATCAGCGGCGTGGCGTTGGGGCAAGCCCCTCAATCCACCCCGGCTATTTCCTATACCCGGGATATCCAACCGATCTTCACCGAGAAGTGCGTCGCCTGCCACGCCTGTAACGACGCTGCCTGCCAGTTGAACCTGGGCAGCGCCGAGGGCGCCGCGCGGGGTGCCTCCAAGGTGCCGGTCTATGAAGGGGGGCGCAGCACGGCGGTGCCGCCGACCCGGTTGTTCCTCGACGCCCAGAGCACCGAGGCCTGGCAGCGCAAGGGCTTCTATTCGGTGCTCGACAACCAGGGCAGCCAGGCGGCGCTGATGGCGCGAATGCTGGAGCTGGGCCACAACACCCCGCTGACGCCCAACGCCAAGCTGCCCGAAGAGATCGTCCTGGGCCTGAACCGCACCAACATGTGCCCCTTGCCGGGTGAATTCGACGCCTACGCCGGCGCCCATCCCAAGGAGGGCATGCCGCTGGCGGTCACCGGCCTGACCGATGCCCAGTACCAGACCCTGCAACGCTGGCTCAAGGCCGGTGCGCCGGTAGAGAGCAACCCGATCCAGCCGAGCGCCAAAGAAGCTGCACAGATCGCCGAGTGGGAGGCGCTGCTCAACAGCCCGGGCTCGACCGAGGCGCTGGTCGGCCGCTGGTTGTACGAGCACCTGTTCCTCGCCCACATCTATTTCGTTGGCGGTGAGCCAGGGCATTTCTTCCAGTGGGTACGTTCGCGCACGCCAAGCGGCCAACCGGTCGACCTGATCGCTTCGCGCCGGCCCAACGACCCGCCAGGCACCGACTTCTATTACCGGCTGATCCCGGTGCAGGGCGTGATCGTGCATAAAACCCACATCACCTACCCGATGGGGCCGCAGAAGCTCAAGCGTGTCAAGCAGCTGTTCTACAGCGGCGACTGGCATGCCAAGGCGCTGCCAGGCTATGGCCCGCGCCACCGCGCCAACCCGTTCGAAACCTTCGAGGCGATCCCGGCGGTGGCCCGTTACCAGTTCATGCTGGATAACGCCGAGTACTTCGTGCGCACCTTCATTCGTGGCCCGGTATGCCGTGGCCAGATCGCCACCGACGTGATCCGCGACCACTTCTGGGCGCTGTTCCAGGAGCCGGCCCACGACCGCTACCTGACCGATGCCGAGTACCGCGGCCAGGCCACGCCGCTGTTGGCCATGCCTGGGCAGATCGACGACGTGGGCAGCATCCTGAGCCTCTGGCACGCCTACCGCGACAAGCGCAACGAGTATGAGAAGCTGCGCCGCGATGCCTATGCCGACATGCCGGCGCCGAGCTGGTCGACCCTGTGGGCCGGCAACGACAATGCGCTGCTGACCATCTTCCGCCACTTCGACAGCGCCTCGGTGACCAAGGGCCTGATCGGCGATGTGCCCAAGACCGTGTGGCTGTTCGACTACCCGCTGTTCGAACGCACCTACTACCAACTGGCGGTCAACTTCGACGTGTTCGGCAACGTCTCGCACCAGGCGCAGACGCGGCTGTACTTCGACCTGATCCGCAATGGCGCCGAGGTCAATTTCCTGCGCCTGATGCCGGCCGATGCGCGTGGCGCGATCCTCAGCGACTGGTACCAGAACAGCGGCAAGGTGAAGATGTGGCTGGACTACGAGGAGATCGACACCGACACCCCGAGCGCGCTCAAGCTCGATGCGGCCGATCCCAAGCGTGATTTCGGCTTCAAGCTGATCCAGCGCACCGGCAGCCTCAATGCCGCACCTGATCCGATCAACCGCTGCGTCGATGCCTACTGCTCGCGCCCGCAAATGAACGAGGAGTTCCGTGGCGTCGAACAGAGCCTGAGCCGCCTGGTGTCGCGTCCGGCAGCGGGCCTGAAGGTGATCAACCAGCTGCCTGAGGCCACCATGCTGCGCATCGAAGGGCAGGGTGGCCAGCGCCAGGTCTACAGCCTGCTGCGCAACCGTGCCCACAGCAACGTGGCGTTCATGCTCGGCGAGGCCTACCGCTACCAGCCGGGCCTGGACACCCTGACGCTGGTCCCGGGCGTGCTCAGCAGCTACCCGAACTTCATGTTCAACGTTCCGGCCCGCGATGTGCCGGAGTTCGTCGAGGACATGGAAGCGGCGCGGGACGACACGGCGAAGTTCGAGCGCATCGTCATGCGCTGGGGCGTGCGCCGCAGCCACCCGCAGTTCTGGCAGTACTTCCATGACCTGGACCGCTACATCCAGGAGACCGACCCGGTGGAGTCGGGCGTGCTGGACATGAACCGCTACGAGAACCTGTGAGGATGACCGCCGGGAAGGTCGCCTGACCTTTCCCGGCGTTGCGATCCGTTCGCGTTTCCTGACTTAAATACTAGGACTTTGTTCGAAGGCCAGCTTGGCGTAAACTGCCGCCATGTCTGTGAGGAACTTCCATGAGCGCCATAACTATTACCGACGCCGCGCATGATTACCTGGCTGATCTGCTGTCCAAGCAGAACACCCCGGGTATCGGCATTCGCATCTTTATCACCCAGCCGGGCACGACCTACGCCGAGACCTGCATCGCCTATTGCAAGCCGGGCGAAGAGAAGCCGGAAGACACCGCCGTCGGCCTGAAAAGCTTCACCGCCTACCTGGATGCGGTCAGCGTACCGTTTCTGGAAGATGCGGTGGTCGACTACGCCACCGACCGCATGGGTGGCCAGCTGACCATCAAGGCGCCGAACGCCAAAGTGCCGATGGTCAACGAAGACAGCCCGATCAACGAGCGCATCAACTACTACCTGCAAACCGAGATCAACCCGGGTCTGGCCAGCCACGGCGGCCAGGTCAGCCTGATCGAAGTGGTCGAGGACGGCATCGCCGTGCTGCAGTTCGGTGGCGGCTGCCAGGGCTGTGGCCAGGCCGACGTGACCCTGAAGGAAGGCATCGAGCGCACCTTGCTCGAGCGCATTCCCGAGCTCAAGGGTGTGCGTGATGTGACTGACCACAGTCAGAAAGAGAACGCCTACTACTGAGTTTGCTGGCCTCTTCGCGGGGCAAGCCCGCTCCTACAGGTTGACAATCCCTTCGCGGGGCAAGCCCGCTCCTACCTGTGGGAGCGGGCTTGCCCCGCGATGCGTTTACGCTAACGCCACGGCGCACCCTCGGCGAACTGCTGTTCGATCCACTGCTTGAAGGCCAGCAGCGCCGCCGTATTGAACCGCGCCCCCGGGCGAACGAAATAGATACCGGCATCACGATCCAGTTGCCACTGTGGCAGCACGCGCAGCAAGCGCCCGCTGTCCAGGTCCTTCTTCATCATCCAGTCCCCGCCGGCAACAATGCCCAGGCCCGCACGCGCGGCGCCCAGCAGCGCCTCGTTGTCATTGCTCTGCATCGAGCCCTGGATCTTCACGCTGTGCATTTCATCGTGACGGTACAGGTGCCACTGCGGATAGCTGCGCAGGCCGGTAAAGCCCAGGCAATTGTGTGCGCCCAGGTCTTCGGGTGACTGCGGCTGTCCGTGACGCTCAAGATAAGCGGGTGAAGCGCAGAGGATGCGCCGGTGCTCGCACAGCTTGCGCGCCACCAGGCGGCTGTCGGCCAGCTCGCCGATGCGGATGGCGGCATCGAAGCCTTCGCCGACCAGGTCGACGAAGCGCTCGGCGTACTCGGTTTCCAGCGTCACCTGCGGGAAGGCCAGGGCAAACTCGGCCAGCATCGTGCAGAGCCACAGCCGGCCCAGGTTCGCCGGCAGGGCCAGGCGCAGGCGTCCGCGCACTTCGGTCGCGCCCTGGCCGGCTTCCCGCTCGGCATCGCTGATCAGGCTGGCGGCATGTTGCAGGCGTTCGACCAGACGTAAGCCTTCATCGGTAAAGCGCAACTGGCGGGTGGTGCGCTCGACCAGGCGAATGCCCAGGCGCTGCTCCATCGCCCCCAGGCGTTTGGACAGCACCGAAGGGTGGCGTTGCAGCTGCCGGCCCGCGGCGGCGAACGAGCCGTGGGCGAACAGTGCGAGGAGCGTGGCCAGTTCATCGGCCTGGCGACTGTCGAACGGGTCCATGTCGGTGTGGCGTCTCGCTTCAGGGGGTGAGGATGATCGCGCCCTGGGACCGTCCGTGCTGCAGGTCGTCGTGGGCATTGGCCACCTCGGCCAGCGGATAGCTGCGCCAGATGTGCGGGGTAATGATACCTGCGGCCACCGCCGTCAGCACATCCTGCGCGCGGTGCTGGTACTCCTGCGCCGTGGCGGTGTGGGCCGCCAGGGAAGGGCGGGTGACGAACAGCGAGCCCTTGGCGTTGAGGGTGGCCATGGCCAGGGGCTCGGGCGCGCCCGAGGTCACCCCGTAGGACACCAGCAGGCCGCGTGGGCGCAGGCTGTCGAGCGAGGCGTCGAGCGACACCCGGCCGACCGAGTCGTAGACCACATCGACCTTGTGCCCCTGGGTGGCCTCCAGTACCTGCGCAGCCAGGGTGGGTGCATCGAACACCAGCGTCTCGTTGCAGCCTGCCGCCTGTGCCCGGGCCACGCTTTGCACTTTGGAGACCACGCCGATCACGAAGGCACCCAGATGCCGGGCCCAGGCCACCATCAACTGGCCGAGCGCACCGGCGGCGCCGTAGATCAGCACCCGGGTGCCGGGGCCGACCGGGTAGGTGCTCTTGAGCAGGTACTGGGCGGTGATGCCCTTGAACAGCACGGCGGCGGCATCCGTGGCCGTCAGCAGGTCGGGCAGTTTGACCAGGCGTTCGGCCGGAAACAGGCGGGCACTGGCGTAGGCGCCCAGCGGACCGGTGGCGTAGGCCACGCGATCACCGACCTGCACGCTGGTCACGCCCGGGCCGACTGCGGCGACGGTGCCGGCGCCTTCCAGGCCAAGGCCTGAAGGCAGGGCGATGGGGACATCGCCCTTGCGCTGGTTGACGTCCAGTGGGTTGACGCCGATAGCGGCCTGGTCCAGCCAGACTTCGCCGGGGCCGGGTGTTTGCGGTTCGGTCTGTTCGAGTTGCAGGACGTGCGGGGCGCCGGTTTGCTGGAGACGGATGTGCATGACCATGGCTTGATTCCTGAAGCGCTAAGAAGAGTCTTCGAGGGTAATTACCAAGCCATGGCGCAACAATCAGGTTTACTGCAGTTCATTGCTGCATGCAATACACATATCCCTGTAGGAGCGGGCTTGCCCCGCGATCGCGTGTTGTCAGTCACATAGCATCGCGGGGCAAGTCGAGTCGTCGCACCGCCGCTCCTACAGCGATCAGGCCAATACTTCGCTTATCCGGCGGGCGATGTACGCCACGTGGGTCTCCAGGGCGAAATGCCCGGTATCCAGCAGCTCGACCACGGCGTCGGGATTGTCGCGCTTGAATGCCTCTGCCCCCGGCGGAATGAAGAACGGATCGTGCTTGCCCCAGATGATCAGCGAAGGCACTCGGGTTTCACGGAAGAACGCCTGGAACTGCGGATAGCGCTTGAGGTTGTTGGCGTAGTCGAGGAACAGGTCAAGCTGGATCTCCTTGTTGCCAGGCCGCTCCATCAACAGCGCATCCAGGGTGTAGGACTCCGGGGCCACCAGGGTCGGGTCGGCAACACCGTGCAGGTACTGCCAGCGGGTGGCGTCAAGGTTGAGCACCGCATCGCCCACAGCCTTGCGGTTGGCCGCCGAGGGCTCGTCCCAATAGGTACGGATCGGCGCCCAGGCGTCACCCAGGCCTTCGAGGTAGGCATTGCCGTTCTGCGAAACGAACCCGGTCACCCGTTCCGGGTGCTCGACCGCCAGGCGCAGGCCGGTCGGGGCGCCGTAGTCGAACACGTACAGGGCATAGCGGCGCAGGTCCAGGGCGTCGACGAAGGCCCCCAGGGTCTGTGCCAGGGCGTCGAAGCTGTAGCGGTAGTCGCGCTCGGCCGGCACTTCGCTGAAGCCGAAGCCGGGCAGGTCCGGGGCAATCAGGTGGAAGCGCTCGGCCAGCAGCGGGATCAGCTCGCGGAACTGATGCGAAGAGCTGGGGAAGCCATGGAGCAACAGCAGCACCGGTAGCTCGGGGTTGCCGGCCTCGCGGTAGAACACACGGACACCGTCGGCTTCGACGAACTTGTAGCGGATGACGCTGGAGGCTTGGGAATTCATGGGGATGCTCCTGTGTAACCGTTTAAATTCATTTAATGGGTTACTGCGAGGGCAAAAATTGCACACGCTATGTAACCTGTCAAATTATTTATAGGGGTTACACGCTCAAGGTGATCAACGGCCTCCAGGTCAGACCTGTAACTTGATAAAGGCGTCAAAAGGGTTACCATGGATCAACTCCCCCAGGCGGCTTCGATCATGACCGACACCCTCAGCGAACCCTTTGTACTGGCTGACCACCCGGTGCTCGACATGCTCAATACCCAGGCCATCGTCGAGGGCCAGGTCACCGACTTCTGGCGCAGCGACGCCGATGTACTGGCCTGGCTGCAACGCCTTGGCCTGCATCAAGGGCCGCTGCCACGCCTGGCCCGGGGCGTGTTGCTGGACACGGCGCGGCGCCTGCGCGAAGCGGTGCGTGTACTGGTGGAGCAGCGCAAGGCCGGCGGCTGGGGCGATCCGGCTGAGCTCAATGGCTTCCTGCAGCAGGCGGCCAGCCATGCCCAGCTGGTCTGGAGCAAACACGATGGCCCCCGTTTGCAGCGGGTCGCCGAACACCGTTCGGCCGAGCAGCTGCTGGCGCCGCTGGCGGAGCAGGCGGGTGAGTTGATCGCCACCGGGGACTTCACCCTGGTCAGGCAGTGCGAGCACAGCGAGTGCATTCTCTGGTTCTACGACCGCACCAAGTCCCATCGCCGGCGCTGGTGCAGCATGGCGCTGTGCGGCAACCGGCATAAGGTCGCCGAGCATCGCAAGCGCCTGCGCGAGCTGTGATGTCGGCCGTTTCCGGCACCGCGGATTAAACACCTTCAGCCGCTATAGCGCTAAACCGGTGCAAGGCACCTGTTTGGCCCTTTTCCTCGTGCGCGCCATTCTGGCCCGCTATGTGCTTTGCCTCCTGCATCGATTGCTGATCGATTGGTCAAGCCTTCAGGTTTTTTCTCCGAATGCTTGAGTAAGACCAATCCTTCAAATACGTCGGACTCCGTATTTACAGGGATCAGATGCATGACGCTTGCCCAACCCCTCGACCTCGCCGCCCGCGATTCCGGCTGGAGTGCCGAATTGATGCTGCGCTTTGTTCGCCGTGGGACGAAGACCTGTATTGGTGCGCGTCGGCATTTCGGTCCTCTTTTGGTGCAGCGACCGTTCTATCCGGAGGGCGGGCCTTGTCACGTTTATGTGCTGCACCCGCCCGGTGGGGTGGTCGGAGGCGACAAGCTGGTGCTCGATGTGCACCTGGAGCCGGGCAGCCATGCGTTGCTGACCATGCCCGGGGCCACCAAGTTCTACCGCAGCGCGGGCGATACCTCGACCCTCGACCAGCATTTCCACCTGGCCCCCGGCAGCGTGCTGGAGTGGCTGCCCCAGGGCAGCATCTGCTTTCCTGGCGCCCGTGTGCGCCTTCAGAACCGCTTCAGCCTGGCCCCGGGCGCGCGTTTGCTGGCCTGGGAGACCTTGTGCCTGGGCCGCCCGGTGATTAACGAAAGCTTCAGCCATGGCGCCTTGGACAGCCGCCTGCATATCGAACTGCCCGACGACCCCGGCCTGCAGGAGCGCCTGCGCATCGAAGGCGGGCAGCTGCAAAAGCTCGCCGGCTACCCGCTGCAGGCGACGTTCTGCGCGTATCCGGCCAACGATGCCTTGCTCGAACAGGCCCGCGCATTGATCGACGAACTGTGCGTACCCAGCGGCGCGACCCTGCTCGGTCAGCTGCTGGTGGTGCGCCTGCTGGACCACGACAACCTTCGCCTGCAACTCACCCTGCAGCGGCTCTGGCATGCCCTGCGACCGGCCGTGGTCGGCCTGGCGCCATGCCCGCCGCGGATCTGGGCCACCTGAGAGAACGCCATGGAGCTGACCCCGAGAGAGAAAGACAAACTGCTGCTGTTCACCGCCGCGCTGCTCGCCGAGCGCCGGCTGGCCCGTGGCTTGAAGCTCAACTACCCGGAAGCCGTGGCCCTGATCAGCGCCACGGTGATGGAGGGCGCCCGCGACGGGCGTACCGTCGCCGAACTGATGAGCCTGGGCCGCGAGGTGCTCAGCCGCGACCAGGTGATGGACGGGGTCGGCGACATGATCACCGACGTGCAGGTGGAGGCCACCTTTCCCGACGGCACCAAGCTGGTGACCGTGCATGAGCCGATTGTCTAGGAGCGCAGGATGATCCCAGGAGAAGTACAGGTCGCCGACGGCGACATCGAACTCAACGCCGGCTACCCGACCCTGAGCGTCACCGTGGCCAATCACGGCGACCGTCCGGTGCAGGTCGGCTCGCATTATCACTTCTATGAGGTGAACGACTGCCTGGTGTTCGAGCGCGAAACCACCCGCGGCTATCGCCTGGATATCGCCGCCGGCACGGCGGTGCGCTTCGAGCCGGGCCAGGCGCGCAGCGTGAACCTGGTGCCCTATGCCGGCAAGCGTGAGGTCTACGGCTTCCAGGGCAAGGTGATGGGCAAGCTGGAGGTGTACGGATGAGCCGGATCTCGCGGCGGGCCTATGCCGACATGTTCGGCCCCACGGTGGGCGACCGGGTGCGCCTGGCCGATACCGAACTCTGGGTGGAAGTGGAGAAGGACTTCACGCGCTACGGCGAAGAGGTCAAGTTCGGCGGCGGCAAGGTGATTCGCGACGGCATGGGCCAGGGCCAGATGCTCGCCGCCGAGGCGATGGACCTGGTGCTGACCAATGCCCTGGTCATCGATCACTGGGGCATCGTCAAGGCTGATATCGGCGTGAAGAACGGGCGCATCTTCGGCATCGGCAAGGCCGGCAACCCCGATGTGCAGCCCGGCGTGACCCTGCCCATCGGCCCCGGCACCGAAGTGATCGCCGCCGAAGGCAAGATCGTCACCGCCGGCGGCATCGACTCGCACATTCACTTCATCTGCCCGCAGCAGGTGGAGGAGGCGCTGACCTCGGGCATCACCACCTTCATCGGTGGCGGCACTGGGCCTGCCACCGGCACCAATGCCACCACCTGCACCTCCGGGCCCTGGTACCTGGCGCGCATGCTCCAGGCCGCCGATGAGCTGCCGATCAATATCGGTCTGCTCGGCAAGGGCAACGCTTCGCGGCCCGAAGCCTTGCGCGAGCAGATCAACGCCGGCGCCGTGGGCCTGAAGCTGCACGAGGACTGGGGCTCGACCCCGGCCGCCATCGACTGCTGCCTGAGCGTGGCCGAAGAGCTGGATGTGCAGGTGGCCATTCACACCGACACCCTCAACGAATCCGGCTGCATCGAAGACACCCTGGCGGCCATTGGCGATCGCACCATCCACACCTTCCACACCGAAGGGGCGGGCGGTGGCCATGCACCGGACATCATCAGCGCAGCGGCCTGCGCCAATGTGCTGCCATCCTCGACCAACCCGACGCTGCCCTACACGGTCAACACCGTCGACGAGCACCTGGACATGCTCATGGTCTGCCATCACCTGGACCCGAGCATCGCCGAGGACGTGGCCTTCGCCGAATCGCGCATCCGCCGCGAGACCATCGCCGCCGAAGACATCCTTCATGACATCGGAGCGTTCGCCATGACCTCGTCCGACTCCCAGGCCATGGGCCGGGTCGGCGAGGTGGTGTTGCGTACCTGGCAGGTGGCCGACCAGATGAAGCGCCGGCGTGGCCCCTTGGCGCCGGACAGCCGCTACAGCGACAACTTCCGGGTCAAGCGCTACATCGCCAAGTACACCATCAACCCGGCGCTGACCCATGGCATCGCCCATGAAGTGGGCTCCCTGGAGGCGGGCAAGCTGGCCGACCTGGTGCTCTGGTCGCCGGCTTTCTTCGGGGTGAAACCGGCGCTGGTGATCAAGGGCGGGATGATCGCCATGGCGCCCATGGGCGATATCAACGGCTCGATCCCGACCCCGCAACCGGTGCACTACCGGCCGATGTTCGGCGCCCTGGGCGCGGCGCGCAATGCCACGCGCATGACCTTCCTGTCGCAGTCGGCAGTGGAGTGCGGCGTGCATCAGCAACTGGGCCTGCGCAGCCTGATTGGCGTGGCCAGGGGCTGCCGGCGGGTGCGCAAGGGCGACATGGTCCACAACGATCTGCTGCCGTTGATCGAAGTCGATTCGCAGACCTACGAGGTACGTGCCGACGGCGAACTGCTGGTGTGCGAACCGGCCACCGTGTTGCCGATGGCGCAACGTTATTTTCTGTTCTGAAGGAGCGAGCATGATCCTGTTGACCCGTCGGCTGAGCGAAGCCGCATGCATCAGTGGCACCGTCACCTTGAACCTGGACACGCGGATCAAGAGCCGCGTGCGCGTCACCCTCGACGACGGTCGAGAGGCCGGCCTGATGCTCGAACGCGGCCAGTTGCTGCGCGGCGGCGAGCTGCTCGCGGATGCGCAGGGCGCACAAGTGATCCGCGTGCTGGCCGCGGCCGAGCAGGTCTCCACCGTTCATTGCGCCGATCCCTTGCTGCTGGCCCGTGCCAGCTACCACCTGGGCAACCGCCACGTGCCCTTGCAGATCGAGGCCGGCCTGGTGCGCTACCAGCACGATCATGTGCTGGACGAAATGGTCCGGGGCCTTGGCCTGCAGGTCACCGTGGAGCAGGCCCCGTTCGAGCCTGAAGCCGGTGCCTACCAGAGCGCGCCGCACAGCCACGCCTATGCCGATCACCCCTTTGTTCGCGTTGCCCAGCACTGATTCTGTCAAGGAGATAGTTGTATGAAAAACACCCTGGTACTCGCCTTGCTGCTGATCGCCGCACCGGCGTTCGCCCACCCTGGCCATGATGCCAACCCGCTACAGGACGGCCTGCTGCACCCACTGACCGGCCTGGATCACCTGCTGATGCTGCTGGGTACCGGCGTGCTCGCTGCCTTGACCGGCCGCACCCTGGTCTTGCCGCTGCTGACCTTGTGCGCGATGTTCGGCGGCGCGTTGCTGGGCCACCTGTTCGGCGGTGTGCTGGGCATGGAGCAGATGATCATCGGCTCGCTGCTGGTGGCGGCCGCCGCGCTGCTGCTGCCGAGCCGGCAATTACTGCTGGCCCTGGCGATGCCAGTGTTTGCGCTGTTCCATGGTTGGGCTCATGGCGTCGAGGCCAGCCCGGGTGCTTTCTGGGTATTCAGCGCAGGCTTCGTCAGCGTCAGCGGCCTGTTGTTGCTGGCAGGCTTTGCCACGGGCTGCCTGCTGCGCCGTCACAGCGGCCTGCAAAAAGCCTTTGGCGGCGGCCTGCTGGCTGGCGCCACGCTGGTCATGGCCGGTTGATGAGCCATGAACTGAAGCTGCTGCGCCTGCTGCAACTGGCCAGCCCGAACCTGCCGGTGGGTGGTTTCACCTACTCGCAGGGGCTGGAGTGGGCGGTGGAAACCGGCTGGGTGAAGGGCGCCGACGGCTTTCGTGCCTGGCAGCGCCAGCAGTTGCACGACAGCCTCGGCTACCTCGACTGGCCATTGCTGGCGCGCCTGTACCGGGCCTGCCAGGACCAGGATGCCGAGGCCTTCGCGTACTGGAGTCGGTTCCTGCTGGCCAACCGCGAAACCGCCGAACTGCGCCTTGAAGAACGCCAGCGCGGCATGGCCCTGGCCCGGTTGCTCGATGGCTGGCAACTGTGCCAGGCACCCGCGTGGCGGGCGTCGCTGGAGCTGAGCCAGCTCGGTGGCATGGCCTGGCTGGGGGCGCACTGGGAGATCCCGTTGCGCGACCTGGCCCTGGGTTATGGCTTCGCCTGGCTGGAAGGGGCGGTGATGGCCGGGGTCAAGCTGGTGCCGTTCGGCCAGCAGGCGGCCCAGACCCTGCTGCACGACCTGAGCGAAGCACTCCCCGCCGTGCTGGAAACGGCCCTGGCCCTGCCTGACGACCAGCTTGGCGGCAGCCTGCCGCTGCTGGCGATCGCCTCGGCCCGTCACGAAACCCAATACACCCGATTGTTCCGATCCTGAGGAAGACCCCATGCAAAGCTACCAGCAACCCCTGCGCGTCGGAGTCGGCGGCCCGGTCGGCTCCGGCAAGACCGCGCTGCTCGAAGCCCTGTGCAAGGCCATGCGCGATCACTACCAGATCGCCGTGGTCACCAATGACATCTACACCAAGGAAGACCAGCGCATCCTCACCGAAGCCGGCGCCCTGGAGCCGGAGCGCATCGTCGGCGTGGAAACCGGTGGCTGCCCGCACACGGCCATTCGCGAAGACGCCTCGATGAACCTGGCAGCGGTGGAGGCACTGGCGCGCAAGTTCGGCAACCTGGAAGTGATCTTCGTCGAGAGCGGCGGCGACAACCTCAGCGCCACCTTCAGCCCGGAACTGGCCGACCTGACCGTCTACGTCATCGACGTGGCCGAAGGCGAGAAAATCCCGCGCAAAGGGGGGCCTGGGATCACCAAGTCGGACTTCCTGGTGATCAACAAGATCGACCTGGCGCCTTATGTCGGCGCCTCGCTGGAAGTGATGGAAAGCGACACCCGGCGCATGCGTCCCGAGCGTCCCTGGGCCTTCACCAACCTCAAGACCGGCCAGGGGCTGCAGCGGGTGATCGACTTCATCGTCGAGCGCGGGATGCTACAACGTGTAGCGCAGGGCTGCTGAGCAGCCATCGCCGGCGTTGCCGGCTCCCACAGGGCCTGGGCTTGCCCCCCTACTGTGGGAGCAACTGTCTTTGTGGGAGCCGGCGAAGCCTGCGATCGACTGCGCAGCAGTCGCAATCCGGTCACCTCATTGGGTCAGGTGTACTGAGGCGGTCTGGTTTTACGGCCGCTTCGCGCCCGATCGCAGACTATCGGCAGCTCCCACAGCGTCCGGGCATACCGGGAACCCTTGTGGGAGCTGGCGAAGCCTGCGATGGATTCACCGCAATTTCAGCCGTTGAGCGTCGCCATATCGATCACGAAGCGGTACTTCACATCCCCGGCAATCATCCGGCTGTAGGCTTCGTTGATCTGGCGAATGTCCAGCATCTCGATGTCGCAGCCAATCCCGTGCTCGGCGCAGAACTCCAGCACTTCCTGGGTCTCCTTGATGCCGCCGATCAGCGAGCCGGCCAGCACCCGGCGTTTCATCACCAGGTTGGCTGCGTGCAGGGCCGGGTCCACCGGTTCGATCAGGCCGACGAGGATGTGCACGCCGTCGAACTTCAAGGTCTGCAGGTAGGGATTGAGGTCATGCTGCACCGGGATGGTGTCGAGGAGGAAATCGAAGCGTTCGGCGGCGGCCTGCATCTGCGCTGCATCGGTGGACACGATCACATGATCGGCGCCCTGGCGCCGGGCTTCCTCGGCCTTGGCCGGGGAGCGGGTGAACAGGGTGACTTCGGCGCCCATGGCCTTGGCGAACTTGATGCCCATGTGGCCCAGGCCGCCCATGCCGAGAATACCGACGCGGTCACCGACCTTGACGCCATAGTGCTTGAGCGGTGAGTAGGTGGTGATGCCGGCGCAGAGAATCGGCGCGGCGCTCGGCAGGTCGAGGGCCGCCGGGATGCGCAGGACGAAGCGCTCGCTGACCACGATGCTGCTGGAGTAGCCGCCCATGGTGTTGCTGCCGTCGATGCGATCCGGGGTGGCGTAGGTCATGGTCGGGCCTTCCAGGCAGTACTGCTCGAGGTTGGCGTGGCAGGCGTCGCAGTGCTGGCAGGAATCGACCATGCAGCCGACACCGACCTTGTCGCCGACCTGGTAGCGGCTGACGCTGGCACCCACGGCGGTGACCTGGCCGACGATCTCGTGGCCGGGCATCAGCGGGTAGACGGCGATGCCCCATTCATTGCGGGCCTGGTGGATGTCCGAGTGGCACACGCCACAGTAGAGGATCTCGATAGCCACATCGTCCGGGCGCAGGGCCCGGCGTTGAAAGGTCATGGGCGCCAGGGGCGCGGTGGCGGACTGGGCGGCGTAGCCAATGGCGGTGTACATAAAAACCTCGATGAATCGTTTAAGCGGTACAGGCTGCGCATTGTCCGCAGGAGCAGGGGGGGCTGCCCACCGTCATTCCTCCGCCAGTCATGCCTAAAGCTCCGTACTTGGGTCGGCGCTGCACACAGCGGGCCGCCAAGCTGCGATCATGTCAGTGTCTATTCCTCCGTCCGGATTCTTATGCAGCTGACCCGCCACCTCGATGCCAACGCCACCCTCTGTACCCTGATTCGCCAGTTGGCTGTGCGCCCGGGCTTCGTCGACACCCGCCTGCCCCAGGTGCAGGTGCTGTCGGCCGACCAGTATGTGGCCAGCAGCCCGCAGATCTATGAGCCGAGCCTGATGATCCTCGCCCAGGGCAGCAAGCTGGCGCGCCTGGGGCCGCGTACCCTGGAGTACGGTGCCGGGCATTACCTGGTGCAGGCACTGTCGGTGCCATTCATGTGCGAAACCTTCGCCACGCCCCAGGAGCCGCTGCTGGGGGTGGCCGTGGCGATCGACCGCATCGTGCTCGGTGAGCTGGTGCAGAGCATGGGCTTGCCGGTGGACCGGGCGATCAAGGCACAGACGCCGGAGTCGATGAGCTCGGCCGCCCTGGATGAGGCCATGCGCGACAGTGTCGAGCGCTTGCTGCGTTGCCTGCTCGATCCGCTGGACAGTCAGGTCATGGGCCCGGCGCGGGTGCGCGAGGTGCTGTACGTGGCCTTGCGCGGACCGCAGGCCGGGGTGTTGCGGGCCCTGGTCGAGCAGCAGGGCCACTTCGCCCGCATCGCCGCCGCGCTCAACCACCTGCGCGACCACTACGCCGAACCCTTGAGTGTCGAGGCCCTGGCCAGCTGCGCCAACATGAGCGCATCGACCTTTCATGAGCACTTCAAGCGCAGCACCTTGCTCTCGCCGATGCAGTACCTCAAGCGCCTGCGCCTGCTCAAGGCCCAGCAGATGCTGATCGGCGAAGGCTTGGGGGTGGCGCAGGTGGCGCACCGGGTGGGGTACCAGAGCACTTCGCAGTTCAGCCGCGAGTACAAGCGCCATTTCGACCGCAGCCCGGGAGAGGAACTGCCGTACCGGGTTGCGTAGCCTGGTCTCGGCCGAATCCGTCTCGTGGGAGCTGGCGAAGCCTGCGATCGACTGCGCAGCAGTCGCAACCCGGCCACCTCGCTGGATCAGACGTACTGGGGCGTTCTGGTACTGCGGCCGCTTCGCGCCCGATCGCAGCCTGTCGGCAGCTCCCATAGATCCCCTGCAACCACTGTGGGAGCTGGCGAAGCCTGCGATCGACTGCGCAGCAGTCGCAACCCGGCCACCTCGTTCGATTAACCGTACTGAGGCGCTCTGGTACTGCGGCCGCTTCGCGCCCGATCGCAGCCTGTCGGCAGCTCCCACAGATCCCCTTCAACCACTGTGGGAGCTGGCGAAGCCTGCGATCGACTGCGCAGCAGTCGCAACCCGGCCACCTCGCTGGATCAGACGTACTGGGGCGTTCTGGTACTGCGGCCGCTTCGCGCCCGATCGCAGCCTGTCGGCAGCTCCCATAGATCCCCTGCAACCACTGTGGGAGCTGGCGAAGCCTGCGATCGACTGCGCAGCAGTCGCAACCCGGCCACCTCGTTCGATTAGCCGTACTGAGGCGCTCTGGTACTGCGGCCGCTTCGCGCCCGATCGCAGCCTGTCGGCAGCTCCCACAGATCCCCTGCAACCACTGTGGGAGCTGGCGCTGCCGGCTCCCACCAGGGCCAGGCAGCGGCTACGGGAGCTCGTCGGCGCCACCGAAATGCACCGCCAGCCAGACTGTTGCCTTTTGGCTGTCGGTCCATTCCACCCGATGCCGGCAGTGGGCGGGGATCTCGGTATGATCACCAGGCCCGAGCACCCGTTCATGGGCCTCGTGCTCCAGGCGCAGGCCAGCCGAGCCGCTGAGCACCAGCACCCATTCGTCCTGCGGCTGGTCGTACCAGAAGCCCGGCGGGCTGGCCTGGCCACAGGAGACGATTCGTTCGATTCGCAGCCCCGGGCGCGCCAGGAGCAGGTCGAACTGCTCCTGCGCCAAGGCAAAGGGAAGCGGGTTGAACAGGTTGTCGGGCATCGTGGCGGGTCCCTCGTCAGATACTACAGTGTGGTTGAAAACGACGCACAGCGCCCCGGCCACGGTGGTGGCCAGTGCCCGCAGCAGGCAACAACTACGCGCTGATTGAGCTATTGTGCGCTCTGCCGTCCTTTGGAAGTCAGAACATGCACGCGACTCATCCCAGCAGCCCATGGCAGGTGTTTCTTATCTTCCTGCGCCTGGGGCTGACCTCCTTTGGCGGCCCCATCGCCCACCTGGGCTACTTTCGCGATGAATTCGTCACTCGCCGTGGCTGGCTGGGCGAGCGCAGCTACGCCGACCTCTTAGCGCTCTGCCAGTTCCTGCCGGGGCCGGCCAGCAGCCAGGTGGGCATTGCCCTGGGGTTGTCACAGGCGGGCTACCGTGGCGCGTTGGCGGCGTGGCTCGGCTTTACCCTGCCGTCGGCTGTGCTCTTGACCGGCTTCGCCCTTGGGCTGGCGAGCCTTGGTCAGGCCATGCCCGCCGGCGTGTTGCAGGGCCTGAAGGTCGTGGCGGTGGCGGTGGTGGCCCAGGCGGTCTGGGGCATGGCGCGCAACCTGTGTCCGGACGCACCGCGCATCGCACTGATGGTCCTGGCCACCACCCTGGTGCTGCTGGTGCCTTCGGCCTGGGGGCAGGTGGGCGTGATTGTGGCGGCGGGCGTTGCCGGCCTGGTCATGTTCAAGCCGGCGCAGCGCCAGGCCCATGAGCCGTTGCCGGTCGCCGTCAGCCGGCGTGCGGGGCTGTGCTGGCTCACGCTGTTCGTTCTCCTGCTACTGGGCATGCCGCTGCTGGCCGGGCTCTGGCAGGACCCGACCCTGAGCAGGCTGGAAGCCTTCTACCGCAGCGGCTCGCTGGTGTTCGGCGGCGGGCATGTGGTGCTGCCGTTGCTCCAGGCTGAAGTGGTGTCGCCTGGCTGGGTCAGCAATGAAACCTTCATGGCCGGCTACGGCGCAGCCCAGGCGATGCCGGGGCCCTTGTTCACCTTTGCGGCGTTTCTGGGGGCGTCGATGCACGGGATATATGGCGCTGTGCTGTGCCTTGGCGCCATCTTCCTGCCGTCATTCCTGCTGGTGTTCGGCGCACTGCCGTTCTGGGCGCAGTGGCGGCGCAACCTGCGCATGCAGGCGGCGATGTTCGGGATCAACGCGGCGGTGGTGGGGCTATTGCTCGCGGCGCTGTATCAGGCGGCGTGGAGCGCCATCCTCCAGCTGCAGGACTTTGTTCTGGCGCTGGTCGCCTTGCTGGCACTGATGGTCTGGAGGCTGCCGCCCTGGCTAGTGGTGGTCGGTTGCGCTGTTGCCGGTGGGTTTTTGTAGGCGCAGCAACCGCTCGACCTGCGCCAGCTCCCAGGTGCTGAGCAGACTGACCGGGTCGGTACCGCGCGGCCAGTCGTCCAGGGCGCCCTCGCGGCCATCGGTGCTGCGGCAGTGCAGGCAGTGGTGCAGGTGGGTGCCATCGAAATCCAGCGTCAGGCGCCAGCCTTCAATGTCGACCTCATCACCCAGGCGACGCAACGGGCGCAGCCCCAGGGCGGCGTCGCGCAGTTGCTGGTAGACCTCGCGGGGGTTGAGGGTGGGCATCGGCAGGGTGCTCGGTAACGGGATGGCCCTCAGGATAGCGCGGAGCACGCCTGCACCGGTAGGAGCGGGCTTGCCCCGCGATCGCGTACTGTCAGTCACATAGCATCGCGGGGCAAGCCCGCTCCTACAGATCAAGGATACCCTCAGGCGTCGCGCAGCAAGTCCTGGGCATCGAGCAAGCGCCAGGCGATCTCCGGTCGACGCTCCAGGGCCCGGCGGATGGCGGCAGGGATGTTCTGCCGGGTCTTGCGGCACAAGCCCGGCAGTTCCTCGATCTGGATGTTGAAGCCACGCATGGTCCGCACTTCGTTGTCGCTGGGGCTGATCTGCAGGCGGATGCCGAGGTTCTCGTACAGCTTGCGCTGCATGTGCTCGAGGTCGGCCAGACTCTGCAGGTTTTCCAGGCGCTCGAGCAGGCGCTTTTCTTCCTGGCGGGTCAGCAGCAGGATGCGCAGGTCCTGCAGCGTCTCGCGCCCGCAATTGCAGGCGCCAGGCGGGCAGGGGGAACGAGTGGGCAGGGTGGCGTTCATGCCCCAAGCATAGCGATGAGCACGGCTTTTTGCCCAGAGGCGAGCCGCTGCCTGTCGTCGGGCGGCTCGCCTTGTACTCAGCGCACCAGGCAGGGTTGCTTGTTGTCGAAGCGCCAGCCCGGGATCAGGTACTGCATCGCCACGCTGTCGTCCCGCGCCCCCAGGCCCATGCCTTTGTACAGTTCGTGGGCGCGGCCCACGGCGTCCATGTCGATGTCCACGCCCAGGCCCGGCTTGCTCGGCACCTGGACATGGCCGTCGACGATCTGCAGCGGGTTGTGGCTCAGCTGCTGGCCGTCCTGCCAGATCCAGTGGGTGTCGATGGCGGTGATCTCGCCCGGTGCCGCGGCGGCGACCTGGGTGAACATGGCCAGGGAAATGTCGAAGTGGTTGTTCGAATGCGAACCCCAGGTCAGGCCCCAGTCATGGCACATTTGCGCCACCCGCACCGAGCCTTGCATTGTCCAGAAGTGCGGGTCGGCCAGGGGAATGTCCACCGATTGCAACTGGATCGCATGGCCCATCTCGCGCCAGTCGGTGGCGATCATGTTGGTGGCGGTCGGCAGGCCCGTGGCGCGGCGGAACTCGGCCATCACTTCGCGGCCGGAGTAGCCGTTCTCGGCGCCGCACGGGTCTTCGGCATAGGCCAGGACCTTGTGCTGGTCGCGGCACAGGGCGATGGCCTGCTTCAGTGACCAGGCGCCGTTCGGGTCGAGGGTGATGCGCGCCTCGGGGAAGCGCTCGGCCAGGGCGGTGACGGCGAGAATTTCCTCTTCGCCGCGCAGTACCCCACCCTTGAGCTTGAAGTCGTTGAAGCCATAGCGGGCCCGGGCCGCCTCGGCCAGGCGCACCACCGCTTCGGGGGTCATCGCCGCTTCGTGGCGCAGGCGCAGCCAGTCGTCGGCGGCGTCGGCTTCGTTGCGGTAGGCAAGGTCGGTTTGCCGGCGGTCGCCGATGTAGAACAGGTAACCGAGCATCTTTACCCGCTCGCGTTGCTGGCCTTCGCCGAGCAGGGCGGCGACAGGCACCTGCAGGTGCTGGCCGAGCAGGTCAAGCAGTGCCGCTTCCACTGCGGTGACGGCATGGATGGTGATGCGCAGGTCGAAGGTCTGCAGGCCGCGACCGGCGGCGTCGCGTTCGGCGAAGGTCTGGCGCATCTGGTTGAGGATGCGCTGGTACTGGCCGATGGGTTGGCCGACGACCAGGCTGCGGGCGTCCTCCAGGGTCTGGCGGATGCGTTCGCCGCCGGGTACTTCGCCAACCCCGGTGTTGCCGGCGTTGTCCTTGAGAATCACGATGTTGCGGGTGAAAAACGGGCCATGGGCGCCGCTCAGGTTGAGCAGCATGCTGTCATGGCCGGCCACCGGAATGACCTGCAGGCTGGTGATGACCGGGGTGTGCTGTTGTTGTGTGTTCATCAGGCGTGTCCTGGTAGGGCCAAGGGAGTCAGTGGGATTTGCCGAGGGCGGTCGGTGCCGGGCTCGTCTCGAGCGCTTGCTCGTGGGTTGCCCGTCGGGTACGGGCGAAAAACACCAGCACGGCGGCGATCGCCGAGGTGCCGGCCAGGCCGTACAGGCCGCCCTGGATGGAGCCGGTGCTCTGCTCGAGGAAGCCGAAGGTGGTCGGGGCGACGAAGCCACCGAGGTTGCCAATAGAGTTGATCAGGGCGATCACCGCCGCGGCGATGCGGGCATCCAGGTAGGCCTGGGGGATCGGCCAGAACAGCGCGGAGGCGGACTTGAAGCCGATGGCGGCAAAGCACAGGGCGACGAAGGCGAAGATCGGCCCGCCGGTGGTGGACAGGAACATGCCGGCGGCGGCAATCAGCAGTGCCGTGGCCACCCACGCCTGTTGGGCACGAAAGCGCGCGGACAGCGCCGCGAAGCCGTACATGGCCAGGATCGAGATCAGCCAGGGAATGGAGTTGAAGAAGCCCACCTGCAGGTCACTGATGTCGCCCATTTTCTTGATGATGCTGGGCAGCCAGAAGGTCGCGGCATAGATGGTCAGCTGGATGCAGAAGTACAGCACGCAGAACAGCAGGATCTGGCCGTCCTTGAGCAGTTGGCCAATGCTTGGCTTGACCGTGGTCTGGGCATCGCGCTCGCGCTGTTCGGCATCGATGGTATCGACCAGTGCATCCTGTTCGGCGCGGCTCAGCCATTTGGCGTCGTGGGGCCTGGAATCGAGCCAGAACCAGACGAACACGCACAGGAACACCGAGGCCAGGCCTTCGATCAGGAACATCCACTGCCAGCCGTGCAGGCCCATGCCTTCGATCTGCAACAGCGCCCCGGCCAATGGCCCGGAAATCAGTGAAGCCAGCGCCGAGCCACTGAGGAAGATGGCAATCGCCTTGCCGCGTTCAACGGCTGGCAGCCAGCGGGTGAAGTAGTAGATCACGCCGGGGAAGAAGCCGGCTTCGGCGATGCCCAGCAAAAAGCGCAGGATGTAGAAGTGGGTTTCGTTCTGGATGAAGGCCATCAGTGTCGCCACGATGCCCCAGGTGAACATGATCCGGGTCAGCCAGATTCGTGCGCCGACCTTTTGCAGAAGCATGTTGGAAGGCACTTCGAACAGGGCATAGCCGATGAAGAACAGGCCGGCGCCCAGGCCATAGGCGGCCGCGCCGATGCCCAGGTCGTGCTCCAGGTGGGTGCGGACGAAGCCGATGTTGACCCGGTCGATGTAGTTGACGATGAACATGATGACGAACAGCGGCAGTATGTGGCGCTTCACCTTGGCCACGGCACTGGCCAGGGTAGGGTCGCGCTCGGCTGCCGTCGATGCAGGGCGTTGAGTAGTCACGTTGCCAATCTCCCACTCGTTGTTGTTATGCGGGGTTGTCTGTTGGTGGCGTTTTCTGGGGCATGATGCGCATCATGTTGATAGACATCGTACAAGTGGATTTTCACCTGTGCAATCGCGTGGCGGGATTTTTTCTTTGATTATGCGCTTGTGCTGGCGGGTTTGTGATTGCTGCGATGCTTGCTGGCTGGTGCCAAGGACGCGATAGATGCCACTTGTCGGTTAGATGTCATACAAGTTATTGAGCCGAGATCTCTACCAGATCCTCAGGCAGTGGTAAGCTCGTACGGGCCTCAACCTTCCTTGCTCGGGTACTTCATGGACAACCTCACTTCAGACAACGGCGTTGCGCGCCGGCGCACGGGCAGCCTGGCCCACGAGCTGGTCGATCAGTTGAGCCAGCGCATCCTGCTGGGGCAACTCAAGCCGGGAGAGAAACTGCCCTCGGAAACCACCATCGTGCGCGAGCATGGCGTCAGCCGCACCGTGGTGCGCGAGGCGCTGTCCAGGTTGCAGGCCTCCGGGCTGGTGGAAACCCGTCACGGCATCGGCACTTTCGTGCTGGCCCGCGAGACCTCGATGGGCTTGCGCCTGAACGTCGATACGGCCGCCAGCGTGCGCGGCATTCTCGAGCTGCGCCTGGGCCTGGAGGTGCAGGCCGCCGCCCTGGCCGCGCTGCGCCGCAGTGACGCGCAGCTCCAGCAGATGCGCCAGGCCCTGGATGACTACCAGGCGTCACTGAAGAACAACGACTGCTGCGTGGAGCAGGACAAGCGTTTTCACCAGTTGATCGCCGAGGCCACCGGCAACAGCTACTACACCGACATCATGCAGCACCTGGGCAATTCGATGATCCCGCGCACCCGGGTCAATGCCGACGAGCGCGGCGATACCGATTTCTCGCAACTGGGCTACCTGGCCAACCTGGAGCACGAAGCGATCCTGGCCGCCATCGCTCGCCAGGATCCGGATGCGGCGCGCGCCGCCATGCTGCTGCACCTGAGCAACAGCCTGGCGCGCTTCTGCACCGGTGGCAGTGCCTGAGGAGCTGTCGCGCTCATCCGCTCAGCGGTTCGTGCATTACTCCTTGAGCTTCCAGGTGCCCGGCAGTGACAGGTCGCCAGAGCTGATATCCCATACGCTGCTCACGCACAGCAGCGGGTTGTGCAGGTCGGCATTGACCTTCAGTGCCGCCGTCACGCCGTCGTAGTTGAAACTTTGCGGGAAGCCCACGGCGGCCAGCGGCACACTGATGCGTGCGGCATTGTTGTCCAGGCTCAGGTCGTAGCCGGGGGAGTCGATGTAGATCGGTGCACCGGGCCAGGTGGCCGGGAGCTTCGGCTTCACCCCTTCAGGGATATCGCGCACCTTCAGCCCGCTCGGGCCGCAGCTGGCGTCCTTGCTCAGCACTACCCAGTGCGAGTGCCACAAGCCGCCGTCGTTGTCGTTCTTGCCGTCGCGGTTTTCGTCCAGTTTGGGTGTGTCGTCGAAGTCGGGGTGCGAGGTCAGGGCCAGGGCCAGGATGCCGGCCTGAGCTTCAAAGCCGACGCTGCTGCTGTCCAGGCTGGTGGGCCAGACATAGCTGTACACCTCGGCGCCGGCAAACGAACCTTTGGCGCTGGGCAGGCGGCTGCCGGCCTTACCGTCGACCAGTTGCTCGAACACCAGGTTGTCACCCTGCTTGAAGACCCGGGTCTGGACCAGGTCGAAGGCGGCTTCGGCATTGCCCTTGGCGCTATTGATGCCAGGGCTTTCGTGGGCCCAGGCCTGGGTGGCGAGCAGGCCGAGGGTGAAGGCGAGGGTGCGTTTCATGGGGTGGCTCCTGTGCGGTTTATGGTTTCGAATCGATACCAAATAGCCTAAGCCTATGCCGCGCTTTGTCAATATGGTTTTTATTCGATACTATCTATCGAGATCATCAATCGAGGCCTCCTGCCGTGCTATTCGACCTGTTGGAAAGGCTGTCGAGCCTGACCCGCGTCTGGTTTCGCCAGCACCCGCTGCTGGCCGATCTGCAGCCGATCCAGCTCAGCGCCTTGCTCTACCTGTCGCGCTGCAACCGTTACTCCAATACGCCCCTGGCGGTCACCGAGTACCTGGGGCTGACCAAGGGCACGGTGTCGCAATCGCTCAAGGCCCTTGAAACCAAGGGCCTGATCGTCAAGACCCAGGACCAGGCCGACAAGCGCAGCGTGCACCTGAGCCTGACTGCGCCTGCGCGTGCACTGCTCGACGCAGTCATGCCGCCGGCGTTCCTGGCTTCGGCCAGTACGCGCATGGGTGAGCGCGCCGGGGACCTGGAGGCGCTGCTGAGCGAGCTGTTGCGCACCATCCAGCAGCACGAGGATGTGCCGGGTTTCGGCCTGTGCAAGACCTGCCGCTTTCACCGCAAGACCACCACGGGTGGTTTTTGCGAACTGACCCAGGAGCCGCTGGCCCCGGCCGAGCGCGAACTGATTTGCCGCGAGCATCAGCTCGCCGAACTGACGGAGTGAGTGGCAATGAAGCTTGAGACCATCCTGACCGGCAAGGCCGTGCCCTATACCCGGCCGGGTTCCAGCAGTGCCATCGCCAAGCTGCCGCGCAATGGCGAACTGGCCGTGACTGAACTGGGCCTGGCCGGTGACGAGCAGGGCGACCTGCGGGTGCATGGCGGCAAGGACAAGGCAATCCATCACTACCCCCGCGAGCACTATGCGCAGTGGCGCGCCGAACTGGGCGAGCATCCGCTGTTGCAGGCGCCCGGGGCCTTTGGCGAGAACTTCAGCAGCCATGGCCTGACCGAGGCCGAGGTCTGCCTGGGTGATCGGTTCCGTGCCGGCACGGCCATCCTGGAGGTGTCCCAGGGGCGCCAGCCGTGCTGGAAGCTCAATGATCGTTTTGCGGTGAAGGATATGTCGTTGCGGGTCCAGCAAAGTGGTCGTACCGGCTGGTATTACCGGGTGCTGGAGGAGGGGGTCGTGGCGGCAGGTGCGGCCTTCGAACTGATCGCGCGTCCGCATCCGCAGTGGTCGGTGGCGCGGTTGTCGTCGGTGTTGTTCGAGAGGCAGGTCAATGCCGAGGTGATTCGCCAGTGCCTGGAGCTGCCGCTGGCGCCGTCGTGGCGCAGGACGCTGGAGCGTCGGTTGGAAAAGGCCGAGGTGGAGGATTGGGCGCCCCGGTTGCAGGGGCCGTCGGCCAGTATTTGAACGCATCGCGGGGCAAGCCCGCTCCCACCGCCGGTAGGAGCGGGCTTGCCCCGCGATCCATTACGCTGCCGAACTAAAGGTCTTTACACCTTGGGCCTTCGCTACCTGCTTGCGGCAGGCCTCGCCGAAGGCTTCGAACATTTTGATCGAGTCCGGGTTCTTCGCTGCTTGCCACTCCGGGTGCCATTGCACGGCGAACAGGAACGGCGACAGGCTTGGCGCGTGGATGGCTTCGACCAGGCCGTCTTCGGCCCAGGCCAGTGGCTCGATGCCCTTGCCCAGCGTGTTCAGGCCCTGGCCGTGCAGCGAGTTGACGCGGATCTCGTCGCTCTTGAGCAGCTTGTGCAGCCAGCTGCCTTGCTCCAGGCGCACGCCGTGAACGGCGCTGTACTGGACGTCTACCGGATCCTCGGGGTTTTCCCGGTGATCGTTGAAGCCAGGCTCGGCGTAGACCTTCTGGTGGATGTCACCACCCAGGGCCACGTTGATTTCCTGCATGCCACGGCAAATGCCGAAGATCGGCAGGCCACGGGCGATGGCGGCCTTGACCAGGGGCATGTCGAACAGGTCGCGGTCGCGGTCCTGGCCCTTGCCCGGGGTCTGGTTTTCCTGGCCGTACAGGGCCGGGTCGATGTTGCTGCCTGCACCGGTCAGGTACACGCCATCGGCCATGTCCAGGTAGGTTTCCAGGTCTTCGATGCCGCAGCAGGTCGGTACCAGTACTGGTACGCAGCCGGCGTGTTCAACCAGCGGCACGATGTATTTGTGGGTCATGACCTGATAATCGTGACCTTTGCGCTCCTGGGCGCCCATGGTCATCAGGACGACGGGTTTGCGAAGGGTTTGTTTCTTATTGCCAATGTTGCTGTTGGGCATATGTCACCTTGGGACAGGCGCGGCCTGTCATTATTGTGCAGGCGCGCAACTGGAACCCTGCGCTACCTGAGGTTTCGAGCACTGCCGGAACGCCGCTTGGGGCCAATGTTTCCGGTCGAAACCTGTATTAAGCTTGCCAGAGCCGTTTAATATGTCAAACGACTTCAGATTGCGCGGCCGAAGCTTGTCATTGCCTGGATGCAATGATCAGGCTGAGCGCGGCAGGAACTGGCGCAGGTCAGGGTGTTTGCCAGTCAATAATAATTAACGATGCGTGGGGCTTGCAAAACCGGCCGGACCTGAGCGCGCCGGGCCCGGAGCCGGGTTGCAACCTGGCATTTTTACCAGGTGCCGATCGAAGGCCGGCTTTGGCGCACTGGCCGCGTGCTACCTATACTTTGTCACTCGGCAACAGCCCGCTGTCGTTGACCGGATCGAGACGCCTCTGATCCTGTGGTCATGCCTTTGTAGTCGGTGGATGCGAGTCGTCATCTCTCAACGCTACATGGGGTTAACGTGATGGATATCGTCAGTCTGGTGGTTCAGATCATTGCCGGCGTGGTCGGCGGCAACGCCGTCGGCATGAGCAAGCAAGGGATGGGCACAGGGCTCAATTCGATCGTCGGGGGTATCGGCGGGGTGGTGCTCGGGCAGATCGTCGCGGCGATTACCGGAGAGCCGGGTGCTGCCGCGGCGGGCGGGGCCATGGACCTGCCGTCGCTGATCAGCAGCATTGTCGGCGGTGGTGCCGGTGGTGCGGTGCTGACCTTCATTGTGGGGTTGATCAAGTCGAAGATGCATCCGCAGTAAGCCCGATCGCGGGGCAAGCCCGCTCCCACCCTGTGGGAGCGGGCTTGCCCCGCGATTGACCTCAATGCAGGATCTGCGCGAGGAACCCCTGCGCCCGCGCACTCTGCGGATTATTGAAGAACGCCTCGGGGCTGGCGTCCTCGATGATCTGCCCGCCATCGAGGAACAGCACGCGCTCGGCCACCTGGCGGGCGAAGCCCATTTCATGGGTGACGCAGAGCATGGTCATGCCGGTGTCGGCCAGTTTCACCAGCACGTCCAGCACCTCGGCTACCATCTCCGGGTCGAGCGCCGAGGTCGGCTCGTCGAACAGCATGATCTTCGGCTTCATGCACAGCGCCCGGGCAATCGCTACCCGCTGTTGCTGGCCGCCGGAGAGCTGGCTGGGGTATTTGCCGGCCTGGCTTTCGATGCCCACCTTGTTCAGGTAGAAACGCGCACGTTCCTCGGCTTCCTTGCGCGACAGGCCGCGCACGGTCATGGGCGCCAGGGTGCAGTTGTCCAGCACGCTCATGTGCGGGAACAGGTTGAAGTGCTGGAACACCATGCCGATTTCACTGCGGACCTCGGCGGCCTGGCGGGTGGTCAGGGCCAGGTCCGTGTCGTGGACGCGGATGGTGCCGCGCTCGGCGATTTCCAGGCGGTTGATGCAGCGGATCAGGGTCGACTTGCCCGAGCCGGAAGGGCCGCACAGGACGATGCGCTCGCCCTCGCGCACGTTCAGGTTGATGTCGCGCAGCACATGGAAGGCGCCGTAATGCTTGTTCAGCCCTTCGATGGTCACCACGACCTTCCGCGGGTCGGTGTGTGGGGTAGGGGTGGAGGCTGCAAGGCTCAGTGAAGCGGTCATATTGTTATTCTCCCGCGATCAGTTGAAGCGTGCCGCGCTGTAGGGCGCAGGGTCGGTAAAGGTGTCGGCGCCGGTCATCATTTCCGCCAGCAGGCGGCCGCTGACCGGGCCCAGGGTCAGGCCGTGGTGGGCATGACCGAAGTTGAACCACAGGCCCTTGTGGCGCGGCGCCGGGCCGATCACCGGGCGCATGTCCGGCAGGCAGGGGCGGCGGCCCAGCCAGGGCTTGGGATCGAGGCGCTTGCCCAGGGGGAAGATCGTGCGGGCAATGGCTTCGCAGCGCTGCAGCTGGATTTCATTGATGGCGTCGCTGCTGGCGGCGAACTCGATGCCGGTGGTCAGGCGAATGCCCTGGGCCATGGGTGCCAGCACATAACCACCCTGGGCGTCACAGATCGAATGCTTGAGCGCGGCCCCATCGCGGCCCTGGTAGTGCATGTGGTAGCCACGCTTGATTTCCAGGGGAATGGTGTAGCCCAGCGGCCGGAACAGCTCACCCGACTGCGGGCCGAGGGCGACCACCACCTCCGGCGCAGTGATCGGCCCCTGGCGGCTGTCCACCTGCCAGTCACTGCCGACCTGGCGCAGGGTCCGCGCATCGCCATGGATGAACTGGCCGCCGCGCTTGACGAACAGCGCCGCATAGCCACGGGTCAGGCCGCCGGGGTTGGTGACGGTCTTGGGATCGAGCCAGTGGATGCCGCCGACCACGTTTTCGGTGAGGTCGGTTTCGCGTTCGCGCAACTGCCGGCGATCGAGGATCTCGTAGCTCAGGCCGAACGACTTCAGGGCATGAGCGTCGGCCTGGGCCTTGCGAAATGCGGCGTCGTTGTGAAAAACCTCGATCCAGCCATGGGCCTTGACCAGGTCTGCCAGGCCCGCGTCTTCGATCAGGGCATCGTGTTCTTCCACGCAGCGCTGCACCAGCGGCAGCATGGCCTTGGTGGCCACGGCAAGGCCGGCGGCGGAGGAGTTCTGCCAGTACTTGAACAGCCAGGGGGCGATCTTCGGCAGGTGCAGCGGGCTGTAGCGCACGTCGGACTGACGGTTCAGGCCATAGCGCAGCAGGCTCGACAGCTCCCGGGGGAAGGCATAGGGAATCACGCTCGAGCGCTCGATCAGCCCGGCGTTGCCATGGCTGGTGCCGCTGCCCGGTTCGTCGCGGTCGATGAGGATCACCTTGCGGCCGCGGGCCTGCAGGTGCAGCGCCGTGCTCACGCCGACGATACCGGCGCCCAGAACGATGGTTTGACAGTGCATTGGAACGGTCCTCAGAAAACAGGCAATCAGCGCAGGTGGCGGCCCAGTCGGCCTTCGATGTGTTTGAGGCTGCGCCGTACGATCTCGACGATCAGCAGGTAGAGCACGGCGGCCCACAGGTAGATCTGGAAGTCGAAGCTGCGCGAGAAGGCCAGCTTGGTCACGCCCATCAGGTCGTAGATGGTCACCAGCGAGGCAATGGCGCTGGCCTTGATCATCAGGATCAGCTCATTGCCCAGCGGGCCGATGGCGACGATCAGCGATTGCGGCAGGATCACCTTGAAGAAGGTGGTCGAGCGCTTGAGGCTCAGGGCCTTGGCTGCTTCATACTGGCCGGGGGCCACGGCCAGCAGGGCGCCGCGGAAGATCTCGGCCTGGTAGGCGGCGGTGTTGAGCACGAAGGCCAGCAAGGTGCAGTACCAGGCTTCGCGGAAGAACCACCACATACCGACGTCTTGCCAGAAGCCCTTGAGCGAACCCAGGCCGTAGTACAGCAAGAACAGCTGGGCCAGCAGCGGCGAGCCACGGAAGAAGTAGATGTAGCCGGCGCTCAGGCGTTGCAGCAGCAGGTTGTTGGACAGCCGCGCCAGGGCCAGGAGCATGCCCAGCAGCGCGCCGAGGGTGAAGGAAATGGCCACCAGCTTGGCGGTCACCAGCAGGCCGTCGATAAAGCGTGGGCCGTAGCGTTCCAGCAGGTCGGGGTCGAGAACGAAGGCCAGCAGTTGATCGAAACTCATGTCCGGGCGCTCCGCAGGTGACGGCTGAAATACTGCTCGATGAATACGAAGACCCGGCCCGACAGCGCCGAGAACAGCAGGTAGCCCAGGCAGGCCACGCCGTAGAAGAACATCGGCTCCTTGGTCACGCTGACCGCAAGGTTGGTCTGGCGCATCAGGTCGACCAGGGAAATGGTCGAGACCAGCGAGGTGTCCTTGAGCAGCGACAGCCAGTTGTTCGACAGCCCCGGCATGGCGATGCGCACCAGTTGCGGGAAGATCACCTTGCGAAAGGTGGTGGCCTTGCTCAGGCCCAGGGCCTGGGAGGCCTCGTACTGGCCCTTGGCGACGGTCTTGAAGGCGCCCAGCCAGATTTCGCTGGAGAACGCGGCGAACACCAGGCTGAAGGCGATCATCGCGGCGAGGAAGGTGTTGATCATCACCTCGCCCTCATAGCCCATGGCCAGGAGGATTTTCTGCGCGGCGATCTGGCAGCCGTAGTAGATGATCAGCAGCGTGAGCAGTTCGGGCAGGCCGCGGAATACAGTGGAAAACACCGTGGCCACGGCGCGCGGAAAGCGCTTGGGCGAACGGGCCATCAGGGCCACGCCCAGGCCCAGGGGCAGGCCGATGGGCAGGCAGGCCAGGGCCAGGGAAATGGTCACCAGGGCGCCGGCCAGCAGGGCCTGGCCCCAGCCGCCGCTGGCGAAAGATAACAGGGACAGTTGTTCGAGCATGGGCGAACCCTCTCGGTTAAAGAGTGTGTGGTGCTGAGGAGGGCTTTATCGCGGGGCAAGCCCGCTCCCACACTGGGTGGGAGCGGGCTTGCCCCGCGATCGGTCACTGATAGATATCGAAGTCGAAGTAACGACTGGCGATCTTCTGGTAGGTGCCGTTGGCGACGATTTCGTCCAGGGCCTTGTTCAGGCGCTCGCGCAGGGCTTCATCTTCCTTGCGCACGGCAATGGCGGCATCGGCCTTGGTGCCGTTGACGTCGCCGAGGATCTTGCAGCAGTCCTTGCCGGCCTTGCCCAGCCACTCGTGCAGCGGGAACTTGTCGGCGATCACGCCGTCCAGGCGCCCGGCGGCAAGGTCGGCGTTGGCTTCATCGAGGGTCGGGTAGAGTTTGACGTCGGCACCGGCCTTGCCGTACACGTCTTCGGCATAGATCGCCTGGGTCGAGGAGGACTGCGCACCGACCGTGTAGCCCTTGAAGCTGGTCTGCGCGTCGTTGATCTCGCTGTCCTTGGCCACGGCGACCGACAGCGGGGTCTTGTAGTAGTGGTTGGTGAAGGCGATCTTCTTGCGTCGCTCCTCGGTGTCGATCATCGACGCCACCACCGCGTCGTACTTCTTGGCCATCAGCGCCGGGATGATGCCTTCCCAGTCCTGGGCCACCAGGGTGCATTCGACCTTCATCTGCTCGCACAGGGCCTTGGTGATATCGATATCGAAGCCGTGCAGCTGGTTATCCGAGTCCACATAGTTGAACGGTGGGTAGGCGCCTTCGGTGGCGAACCTCAGGGTTTCGGCCTGGGCCATGGTTGCGCTGGCGAGCAGCAGGGCGCACGCGCCTGCAAAGCGGATAACGGGTTTCATGTAACACCTCGATCTGTTATTTGCACTCTTGCTATTGTTTGCTCGCTGACGTGTAGCCAACGAATTCATTGTGTAGAGCGGCAGTTGCTTCCAAGCGTTTTTCAACATCCGGTCCAAGCTTCTTGCAGACCTCGTTGACCATCAGGTGCGCCCACGACAGCATCGTCGCGGTCGACTCCCAGAACAGATTGAATTCGGTGGGGATGCGAAACACCTCATCGGCGTTGGCATCGGCCCAGTCACAGAAGGTGTCGGTAACCAGTGTTACCGGGATGCCCGCTTCCCGTGCCTTGCGACACAGGGTCAGGGCGTGGCGCGAGTAACGGCGTGCCTCGAACACCACCAGGGCGCACTCGCCAGGCTCGGCCAGCAACACTTCGCCGAAGTGCCCGGCACTGCCATCGACCACCTGCACGCCGTCGCGCAGGTACTGCAGCAGGTGGGCCATGCACTGGGCGATGCCGCGCTCGGTCTGAAAGCCTGCGACGAATACCCGGCGCCGTTGCGCCAGGCGCTGGCTGACCGTTTCCCAGGCCGGGGTACGGCTGTATTCGTAGACCCGCACCAGTGCCGCGACTTCCTGTTCGAGGCTGCGGGCGATGCCGGCGGCATCCTTGCCCTGCTGTTGGCGGAATTCTTGCAAACGATCACCGACCAGCCAGGGGCCATCGCCCAGGTCGTCCTTGAGATCGTGCTTGAGCGCCTTGAGGTGCTCGTAGCCCAACGCACGGCAGAAACGCCCGACGCTCGACTCGCTGACGCCGATCTTGGCCGCGAGGCTGGCCGAGGTTTCGAAGGGCAGGTCGGTGAGGTTGGCGAGCATGTAGCTGGCGATCTTGCGACCCGAAGCCGCCGCGTTGTGCAGGCTGTTTTCCAGGCGTTGCTTGATCGGTTGGCTCACGGGCGATTCTCGAAGGCGGTTGCACTTGGAAACAGAAAATGAATGTTTTCTGTCATCAAGTCAATATTTGACAGTTTGCTGTCACTGCGCGAGAGTTCCAGGCCTTGCCCTGCGCTGTAAGCCCATACCAAATCCAATAAGGGAGCTTCAGATGTCCGCACGTCCCGACACCGCCGTCACACAGATTGCCTTTGCCGATTTGCAGGCCTTGCTGCACCGCATCTTCGTTCGTCACGGCTGCAGCGACGCGGTGGCCGCCAGCCTTGCCTTCAACTGTGCCAGTGCCCAGCGTGATGGCGCGCACAGCCACGGGGTGTTCCGTATCCCCGGTTATGTCTCGACCCTGGCCAGTGGCTGGGTCGATGGCCAGGCTGTGCCTGTGGTCAGCGATGTCGCCAGTGGTTATGTCAGCGTCGATGCCCGGGGCGGCTTCGCCCAGCCTGCGCTGGCTGCCGCCCGCGAGCTGCTGGTGGAGAAGGCGCGCAGTGCCGGCATCGCCGTGCTGGCGATCCATAATTCGCACCATTTCGCAGCACTCTGGCCGGATGTCGAGCCGTTTGCCGACGAAGGCCTGGTGGCCCTGAGCGTGGTCAACAGCATGACCTGCGTGGTGCCCCATGGCGCGCGCAAGCCGCTGTTCGGCACCAACCCGATCGCCTTTGCCGCACCTTGTGCCGGCTGCGATCCGATTGTCTTCGACATGGCCACCAGCGCCATTGCCCACGGTGATGTGCAGATTGCCGCACGCAAGGGTGAACTGCTGCCCGAAGGCATGGGCGTGGACAGCGACGGCCAGCCGACCCGTGAGCCGGGCAAGATCCTCGACGGCGGGGCGCTGCTGCCGTTCGGCGGGCACAAGGGCTCGGCGCTGTCGATGATGGTCGAGCTGCTGGCGGCGGCGCTGACCGGAGGGAATTTCTCCTGGGAGTTCGACTGGACGCAGCACCCGGGGGCGAAAACCCCATGGACCGGGCAACTGATTATCGTCATCGACCCGAGCAAGGCTGAAGGCAATCGCTTCGCCGAGCGCAGCCATGAGCTGGTCAAGCAGATGCAGGCGGTGGGCTTGACCCGCATGCCCGGTGAGCGGCGCTACCGTGAGCGTGAAGCCTCGGCGCGTGACGGGGTGAGCCTGACGGTGGAAGAGCTGGCGCAGTTGCAGTCCATGGCGCAGGCCTGAGTGCCCAGACCCCATCGCCAGCCTGGCTGGCGATGGGGTCTGTTCCTACAGGCCTGTGGCTTTCCAGTTGCTGGTGTTGCTGTGTCCATCCTTCAGCGGTAGGCGGTAATGATTGCAGAGGCCCTCGGCGTCGGTAGAGGCGCCAAAGCCCGCTGCATTCTGCACCACCTCGTAAGTGTTGGTGCCCGTCCAGGTCACGATCCAGGGAATGCGCACCCTGCAGTCGAAGTCACGCTTGCTACGTTGCAACGGGTTGAGCGATGTGCAGAGCTGTTGCAGCGTCGCCAGGTCCATGAACATCACGGTATTGGGATACTGGTGACCGAACTCTTCGACCCTCGCCTGGAGGGTGATACCCGCCCGGTGTGTCACCGCTTCACGGGTGTTGTCGATCTTCTGGTTAAGGATGAGCATCGCTTCCACAGGCACCTCGAGATCGCGTTGAATCAGTTGGTTGTACAGATCGTCAGGTTGGCGCTGGCCAAGAATGCGCACGTGCTTGACCAGGAAGTCGGATGTGCAATTACACATGATGGTGTCCTCGCGGCAGCCCTTGCGGGCTGCCCTGTGCAGGTTGATTGAGCGGGCGCTGGTCAATGTTCGAGATCTTTGGCCGAGGTCTTGCCCGGCCATACGCCCGTCATCTGGATTTCCCGGCTTCCGGTCAGCCACTGGCCCAGCGGGCTGGGCCAGCTGAAGCTGTAGTTGTCGCTGTTCACCATCCCTTTGAACGTCACCTGGACAGCGATGTTGGTGGCGTTGAGCGGAATGTTCCCCACGGTTTTCGACAGGCCGCCACTCAAGCTGAACGACTGGTGCTGCTTGCCTGACGGCGTGTCGTAGTCCAGGGTGATGGCGGTGATGTAGGTGCAACCGGGTTTGTTGTTGAACAGAATCTCCAGCCCGCCCAGGCGATTGATCCAGTTGGGGATCAGCAGCTCGCCGTCGAATGACGCGAAGGTGTAGGCGATCGGGATCGACTGGGTGGCCAGTGTGCCGGCCTTGTCGGGCCACAAGTGCTGGTCGACGCTCTTGGTCTGATTGGTCGAAACGTAGGAGCCCTTGGCGTCGGCACTGGCCAGCAGGTCTTGCACGCCACCCACGGAGCCGGTGATGGAGAACGACGAGCTGTTGTCCTGCGAGCCGACGTTCAGGCCGCTGGTGGCGTAGATCACGCTGGTGACCACACCGAAGCCCTGGGCGATACCTGCGCTGGACGCCATGCTGACCCGGCTGGCTTGGTCTTTGAGCCATTGCAGGGTCTGGGGTTGGGTCAACACCGTGAGGTCGCCCAGGTAGTCCTCTGAGGCAATACCGAACTCCGAGGCGATCGAGCCGGTGGAGGCAAAGTCCCATTTCACCTCGGTGCCCGCGGTGATCTTGGTGCCGGTTTCCGGGTCGGTCGCCGATCCGTCCAAGGCAACGTTGCTCTGGCTGCGTTTCACATTGCTCGACGATAGTTTCCACTGGTTGGGGGCATTTCGGGTGCTGACGGTCAGCCCGGGCGCTTGTTCCTGCACCAGCGTGAAATCACCGCTGTCGGGAGAAACAAAGCCGACACAGCCGACCTTGAGCTTCTGGTCGAGGGTCCAGTTGCCCCAGTACGCGGCACGGCCATTGCGGATCAGATCAGTAAACGAGCGGTTCCAGTTCATGATGCGCATTCCTTTTCCGTTGAGTGTTCGAGTGGGCCGAACAGCGACTCGCAGCGACATTCCCTGCCGCCGACCACCGGGTTGAATAACGTCGGCAACTGAATCGTCCATCTGTATGGGGGGCTGAGAACATTCGGCAAATGCGGTATGCAAAAGGGGCTTTTGGCCCGACTTGACAGGGGTAGGGCAGGTCCTAGGCTTGCTCTTCAGGTGCGGGCAAGCCTCGGCGCAGTTGCGAACGGTTCAGGGAGCGAACATGCGATTGAGTGAGCGGGAAACCGTGGTGCTTTCGTTGATTGCACAGGGATTGACGGACCGGGAAGTGGCCCTGCAGCTGTCCATCGCCTTTTCCACTGCACGCAAGCACCGCGAGAACCTGCTCGACAAGCTCAAGCTCGGCCGCGCCAGCGCGCTGGTGGCGATCTACCTGTGCCTGGGCGCGATCCAGCCCGGCAATCGTCGGCGACACCGTTGTCGACACGCGAGCAGCAGGTGCTTGGCTGCCTGTCCCGGGGGCTGAGCGACAAGCAGGTGGCCCGTGCGCTGGGGATCAGCGACCAGACCGCCCGCACGCATCGACGCAACATGCTCGACAAGACGGCCACGGCCAATGTCTGTGCGCTGCTGTACCTTGCCTACCGTGAAGGCTGGCTGCCCTGGCCCGACCAGGCGACAGGCGTGCATGAATGCATTGATTAGTTGCACCCGCAGACATGTTCCTTCGGCGCCGCTACAGGTATTCTCGCCACAGTCCTTTTCGAATTGCCCAGAACCAAGGAGCTGCACGCTGTGTTCAAACATGTCGATGCCTATGCCGGCGACCCGATCCTCTCCCTGATGGAGACCTTCAAGGCCGACCCACGGGCCAACAAGGTCAACCTGAGTATCGGCCTGTATTACGATGCCGCAGGCGTGGTACCACAGCTGGCTGCCGTTGGCGAAGCCGAGAAGCGCATGGCCGGACAGCCTCATGAAGCCTCGCTGTACCTGCCGATGGAAGGCCTGCACAGCTATCGCCAGGCGATCCAGGCGCTGCTGTTCGGTGCTGATCACCCGGCTGTGCAGGGCGGCCGCGTGGCCACCGTGCAAACTGTCGGTGGCTCCGGCGCGCTGAAGGTCGGTGCCGACTTCCTCAAGCGCTACTTCCCCGAGTCGCAGGTCTGGGTGAGCAACCCGACCTGGGACAACCACCGGGCGATCTTCGAAGGCGCAGGGTTCAAGGTCAACACCTACCCGTACTTCGACCAGGGCAGCCGTGGCCTGGATTTCGACGGCATGCTCGCCACTCTCAAGACCCTGCCGGCCAACAGCATCGTGCTGCTGCACCCGTGCTGCCACAACCCCACCGGCGTCGACCTGAGCCAGAACCAGTGGCAACAGGTGATCGAGGTGGTCAAGGCGCGCGAGCTGATTCCGTTCCTCGACATCGCCTACCAGGGCTTCGGCGAGGGCCTGGCCGAAGACGCCTATGCCATCCGCGAAGTGGCCCGCGCCGGCGTGCCGTGCCTGGTCAGCAACTCGTTCTCGAAGATCTTCTCGCTGTACGGTGAGCGGGTAGGGGGCCTGTCGGTGGTCTGTGACGATGCCGACACCGCGCAAAGCGTGCTCGGCCAGCTCAAGGCCACCGTGCGTCGCAACTACTCCAGCCCGCCCAGCTTCGGCGCCCAGCTGGTGGCCGCGGTGCTCGGCGATGCCGAACTCAATGCCCAGTGGGCGGCGGAAGTCGAGCAGATGCGCCTGCGCATCCTGGACATGCGCCAGGGGCTGGTCGACGCCCTGGCAGTGCTGCTGCCGGGCCAGGACTTCCAGTTCTTCCTGGAACAGCGCGGCATGTTCAGCTACACGGGCCTGAGCGTTGCCCAGGTGCGTCGCCTGCGTGACGAGTTCGGTGTGTACCTGATCGACAGCGGCCGGGTGTGCATGTCGGGCCTGCGTCCGGACAACCTGCAGCAGGTGGCCGAGGCGATTGCTGCGGTTCAGTAATCGGTGTAGACGCTGATCGCGGGGCAAGCCCGCTCCCACGCAACAGGTGTGGGAGCGGGCTTGCCCCGCGCTGTTTTTTGGTAAAGGTGCAACCGCTCCTCGGAAGGGGGCTTCTCAAGTGCAACCTTTGAGCGCACAATCGCGCCCCTCTTTTATGGCTGGGGTGCGTGAAGCGTCTGTTTCGCCACTCTCAGCGCTGTTGCAGTCTTGCGAGTGGAGTTGCACCCGGATGAATGAGCAGGCCCCGAGCGTTGAACAACGCTTTGAATCGACCCCAGCCGCCCTCGGCAGCTGGTCCCGTCACGACACCACCTGGATGCTGGGCCTGTTTGGCACGGCCATCGGCGCCGGAACCCTGTTCCTGCCGATCAACGCCGGGCTCGGTGGTTTCTGGCCTTTGCTGATTCTGGCACTGCTGGCCTTCCCCATGACCTATTACGCGCACCGTGGCCTGACCCGCTTCGTGCTCTCCGGTCGTGACGGCGCCGATATCACCGAAGTGGTCGAAGAGCACTTCGGCATCAAGGCCGGTGCCCTGATCACCCTGCTGTACTTCTTCGCCATCTTCCCGATCCTGCTGATCTACAGCGTGGCCCTGACCAACACGGTCGGCAGCTTCATGGAGCATCAGCTGCACATCGAGCCGCCACCGCGCGCGGTGCTGTCCTTCGTGCTGATCCTCGGCCTTTTGGCCATCGTGCGCTGCGGCGAGCAGGCCACGGTCAAGGTCATGAGCCTGCTGGTGTACCCGTTCATCGTCGCCCTGGCGTTCCTGGCGGTGTTCCTGATTCCACACTGGAACGGCGGCATCCTCACCACCGCCAACGAGTTGCCATCGGGTTCAGCCTTCCTGCACACCCTGTGGCTGGCGATTCCGGTAATGGTCTTCTCCTTCAACCATTCGCCGATCATCTCGGCCTTTGCCGTTGACCAGAAGCGCCGCTACGGTGCCCATGCCGACGAGCGCAGCGGGCAGATCCTGGGCCGCGCCCACCTGTTGATGGTGGCCATGGTGATGTTCTTCGTGTTCAGCTGCGTACTGACCCTGACGCCTGCGCAACTGGCCGAAGCCAAGGCGCAGAACCTGTCGATCCTGTCGTACCTGGCCAACCACTTCAGCAACCCGACCATCGCCTTTGCCGCGCCGCTGATCGCCTTCGTGGCCATCGCCAAGTCGTTCCTGGGCCACTACATCGGCGCCAGCGAAGGCCTCAAGGGCCTGATCGTCAAGAGCGGCAAGCGCCCGGGCGCCAAAGCACTGGACCGCATGACCGCGGCCTTCATGCTGGTGATCTGCTGGATCGTCGCCACCCTCAACCCGAGCATCCTGGGCATGATCGAGACCCTCGGTGGCCCGGTGATCGCCGCGATCCTGTTCCTGATGCCGATGTACGCCATCCGCAAGGTGCCGGCGATGCGCAAGTACAGCGGGCAGATGTCCAACGTCTTCGTGGTTGCGGTGGGCCTGGTGGCCATTTCGGCACTGGTCTATTCGCTGCTGAGCTGATGCTGTGAAGCGCTCCGGAAGCTGGATTGTCAGCTTCCGGACACTCGCTTTGTCCACAAAAGTTGTCTGGCAATACAACAATTTATCATTTCGCCCATAGGTGCCCGGGCACTTTCATGATTAACTCTGGTCCTTAACTCACCCCCGCATAAGGACTCAGCTCATGGCTCAAGTGACTCTCAAAGGCAACCCGGTTCAGGTCAAGGGCGATCTGCCGAAAGTCGGCGCCCAGGCGCCAGCGTTCTCCCTGGTCGGCGCCGGCCTGGCTGACGTGACCCTGAAAGACTTCGCCGGCAAGCGCAAAGTGCTGAACATCTTCCCAAGCGTCGATACCCCGACCTGCGCCACTTCGGTCCGCACCTTCAACAAGAAGGCCAACGACGTCGCCAACACCGTGGTGCTGTGCATCTCCGCCGACCTGCCGTTCGCCCAGTCCCGTTTCTGCGGCGCCGAAGGCCTGGAAAACGTCAAGAACCTGTCCACCCTGCGTGGCCGTGAGTTCATCGAGAACTACGGCGTTGCCATCGCCGACGGCCCGCTGGCCGGCCTGACCGCCCGCGCCGTGGTGGTACTGGACGAGAACGACAAGGTGCTGCACAGCGAGCTGGTGGGCGAAATCGCCGACGAGCCTAACTACGACGCTGCGCTGGCCGTGTTGAAGTAAAGCGATCGCGGGGCAAGCCCGCTCCCACAGGAGCGGGCTTGCCCCGCGATGCTGCTAATTTGCTAGCAGTTGTAACGGCCTGGCCCTAGTCCAGGCCGTTTTTATTTATAGTTCATTGTCTTAGCAACGTAAGCCCAAGGTAAATTGCCGGTAAAGGCGCTTTGCTTATCCTCGTTCAGTGCTTATCGTTCAGCCTCCTCAAAAGAATTCTTATTCGCACAATGGTCGATCAACCGATGCTTTCTCGTTCCCGTTCCCCTCGTCGCTGGCTTGTCGGCCTGCTGATCCTGCTGCTGGTCGCCGGCCTGTGCTGGTGGCTGTGGCCTGCACCTGCAGCCAACAAGCCGGCGGGCGGGCTGGGCGGACCAGGCGGCAAGGGCGGGCGGCCGGGGTTCGGCGCCTTTGCCGGGCCCGTACCGGTGCGGGTGGCGCCAGCCACCGTCGGTGACTTCCCGGTCTACCTCAAGGCCCTGGGTACGGTCACCGCGACCAACACTGTCAACGTGCGCAGCCGGGTCGCCGGTGAGCTGGTCAAGGTCAATTTCCAGGAAGGGCAGAAGGTCAAGGCCGGCGACCTGCTTGCCGAGATCGACCCGCGCAGCTACCAGATCGCCCTGCAACAGGCCGAAGGCACCCTGGCGCAGAACCAGGCGCAATTGAAGAACGCCCAGATCGACCTGGCGCGCTATAAAGGCCTGTACGCCGAAGACAGCATCGCCAAGCAGACCCTCGACACCCAGGTGGCGCTGGTCGGCCAGTACCAGGGCACGATCAAGACCAACCAGGCCGCGGTTGGCGATGCCAAGCTGAACCTGGACTTCGCCCGCATCCGCGCGCCGATTTCCGGCCGCCTGGGCCTGCGTCAGCTGGACGTCGGCAACCTGGTGGCGGCCAACGACACCACCGCCCTGGTGGTGATCACCCAGACCCAGCCGATCACCGTGGCCTTCACCTTGCCCGAGTCGGAGCTGGGTACCGTGCTGGCGCGCTACCGCAGCGGCGCCAACCTGCCGGTGGAAGCCTGGGACCGTGGCGACGTCAAGCAGCAGGCGGTCGGCGTGCTGCGCAGCCTGGACAACCAGATCGACACCACCACCGGCACCCTCAAGTTCAAGGCGCGCTTCGAGAACCAGGACGAAGCGCTGTTCCCCAACCAGTTCGTCAATGTGCGCCTGCTCGCCGATACCCTGAAGAACGTGGTGCTGGCCCCTTCGGCGGCGATCCAGTTCGGCACCGATGGCACCTTCGTCTATGTGCTCGAAGGGGACAAGAAGGTGCGTATCCGTGCGCTCAAGGTCGGTGCCAGTGACGGCGACAACACGGTGGTCCTCGAAGGCCTGGCCAAGGGCGAGCGGGTGGTGCTCGAGGGCACCGACCGCCTGCGTGACGGCAGCGACGTGGAAGTGGTCAACGACAGCTCCGAGGTGCCTGCCAGCCCCGGCCAGCACCTGCAGGGCCAGGGCGAGCAAGACGCTTCCGCGGACGCGGACAAGCAGCGCAAGCACGGCAAGGCCGGCGCATGAACCTTTCGCGGCTGTTCATCCTGCGCCCGGTGGCGACCACCCTGAGCATGCTGGCCATCGTCCTGGCTGGCCTGATCGCCTACAAACTGCTGCCGGTGGCGGCATTACCCCAGGTTGATTACCCGACCATCCGGGTCATGACCCTGTACCCGGGCGCCAGCCCCCAGGTGATGACCAGCGCGGTCACCGCCCCCCTTGAGCGTCAGTTCGGGCAGATGCCGGGGCTGACCCAGATGGCCTCCACCAGTTCCGGTGGCGCCTCGGTGCTGACCCTGCGCTTCAGCCTGGACATGAACATGGACGTCGCCGAGCAACAGGTGCAGGCGGCGATCAACGCTGCCACCAACCTGCTGCCGAGCGACCTGCCGGCACCGCCGGTGTATAACAAGGTCAACCCGGCCGACACCCCGGTGCTGACCCTGGCCATCACCTCCAGGACCATGCTGCTGCCCAAGCTCAACGACCTGGTCGACACCCGGGTGGCGCAGAAGATCGCCCAGATCAGCGGCGTGGGCATGGTCAGCATCGCCGGCGGCCAGCGCCAGGCGGTGCGGATCAAGGTCAACCCCGACGCCCTGGCCTCGGCGGGCCTGAACCTGGCCGACGTGCGCACTCTGATCGGTGCCTCCAACGTCAACCAGCCCAAGGGCAACTTCGACGGCCCGACCCGGGTGTCGATGCTCGACGCCAACGACCAGTTGCGCTCCCCCGAGGAATACGCCAACCTGATCCTGGCCTACAACAACGGCGCGCCGCTGCGCCTGAAGGACGTCGCCGAGATCGTCGACGGCGCCGAGAACGAACGCCTGGCAGCCTGGGCCAACCAGAACCAGGCGGTGCTGCTGAACATTCAGCGCCAGCCCGGGGCCAACGTCATCGAGGTGGTCGACCGGATCAAGGCCATGCTGCCGACCATCACCGACAACCTGCCGGCCGGCCTGGACGTGATGGTGCTCACCGACCGCACCCAGACCATCCGCGCCTCGGTCAAGGACGTACGCCACGAGTTGCTGCTGGCCATCGCCCTGGTGGTCATGGTCACCTTCCTGTTCCTGCGTCGCCTGAGTGCCACCATTATTCCTTCGGTGGCGGTACCGCTGTCGCTGATCGGCACCTTTGCGGTGATGTACCTGGCCGGCTTCTCGATCAATAACCTGACGCTGATGGCCCTGACCATCGCCACCGGCTTCGTGGTGGACGACGCCATCGTCATGCTGGAGAACATTTCCCGGCATATCGAGGAGGGCGAGACACCGATGCAGGCGGCGCTCAAGGGCGCCCGGCAGATCGGGTTCACCCTGGTGTCGCTGACCTTCTCGCTGATCGCGGTACTGATCCCGCTGCTGTTCATGGCCGACGTGGTCGGCCGCCTGTTCCGCGAGTTCGCCATCACCCTGGCGGTGGCCATCCTGATTTCCCTGGTGGTGTCCCTGACCCTGACGCCGATGATGTGCGCCCGCCTGCTCAAGCGCGAGCCCAAGGAAGAGGAGCAGGGGCGCTTCTACCGGGCCAGCGGAGCGTTCATCGACTGGATGATCGAGCACTATGGCCGTGGCCTGACCTGGGTGCTGCGCCATCAGCCGCTGACCCTGCTGGTGGCGGTGGCCACCCTCGGGCTCACCGTGGTGCTTTACCTGATGGTGCCCAAGGGCTTTTTCCCGCAGCAGGACACCGGTGTCATCCAGGGTATTTCCGAAGCCCCGCAGTCGATCTCCTTTACCGCCATGAGCCAGCGCCAGCAGGAGCTGAGTGCGGTGATCCTCAAGGACCCGGCGGTGCAGAGCCTGTCGTCCTACATCGGCGTCGATGGCGACAACGCCACCCTCAATAGCGGGCGCCTGCTGATCAACCTCAAGCCCCACGGCGAGCGCGACGTCACCGCCGCCGAGGTGATCACCCGCTTGCAGCCGCAGCTCGACAGACTGGTGGGCATTCGCCTGTTCATGCAGCCGGTGCAGGACCTGAGCATCGAAGACCGGGTCAGCCGTACCCAGTACCAGTTCAGCCTGTCGTCCCCCGACGCCGAGCTGCTGGCGCAGTGGAGCGGCAAGCTGGTCGACGCCCTGCAGCAGCGCCCTGAACTCACCGACGTTGCCAGCGACCTGCAGGACAAGGGCCTGCAGGTGTACCTGGTGATCGACCGTGACGCCGCCAGCCGCCTGGGCATCAATGTTGCCGACATCACCAACGCGCTGTACGACGCCTTCGGCCAGCGGCAGATCTCCACCATCTACACCCAGGCCAGCCAGTACAGGGTGGTGCTGCAGGCCGAGGCGGCGACCAGCCTCGGGCCGCAGGTGCTGGAGCAGATCCACGTCAAGGCCGTCGATGGCGGGCAGGTGCGCCTGTCGAGCCTGGCACGCATCGAACAGCGCCAGGCGCAACTGGCCATTGCCCATATCGGCCAGTTCCCGGCGGTGATGATGTCGTTCAACCTCGGCCAGGGCGTGGCCCTGGGCGACGCGGTCAAGGCCATCGAGCAGGTGCAGCAGGAGATCGGCATGCCGGTGGGCGTGCAGACCCGCTTCCAGGGCGCGGCCGAAGCCTTCCAGGCTTCGCTGTCGAGCACCTTGCTGCTGATCCTGGCGGCGGTGGTGACCATGTACATCGTCCTGGGCGTGCTCTACGAGAGCTACATCCACCCGGTGACCATCCTCTCGACCCTGCCGTCGGCGGCGGTGGGCGCCTTGCTGGCGCTGATCCTCTCCGGCAACGACCTGGGCATGATCGCCATCATCGGCATCATCCTGCTGATCGGTATCGTCAAGAAGAACGCGATCATGATGATCGACTTCGCCCTGGAGGCCGAGCGCAACCAGGGCATGGACCCGCAGGCGGCGATCTACCAGGCGGCGCTGCTGCGTTTCCGGCCGATCCTGATGACCACCCTGGCGGCGCTGTTCGGTGCCATCCCGCTGATGCTCGCCACCGGCTCCGGCGCCGAGCTGCGCCAGCCCCTGGGCCTGGTGATGGTCGGCGGCTTGCTGGTCAGCCAGGTGCTGACGCTGTTCACCACGCCTGTCATCTATTTGTACTTCGATCGCCTGGCGCGACGTTGGCGCCGTCAGCCTGACGCCGTGGTGCAGGCCAAGCCATGAACCTGTCAGCACCCTTCATCCGGCGCCCGGTGGCGACCATGCTGCTGAGCCTGGCGATCATGCTGCTCGGCGGCGTCAGCTTCGGCCTGCTGCCGGTGGCGCCGCTGCCGCAGATGGATTTCCCGGTGATCGTGGTCCAGGCCAACCTGCCGGGGGCCAGTCCCGAGGTCATGGCCTCCACCGTGGCGACGCCCCTGGAACGTTCCATGGGCGCCATCGCCGGGGTCACCACCTTGACCAGCAACTCCAGCCAGGGCTCGACCCGGGTGGTACTGGCCTTCGACCAGGACCGCGACGTCGACGCCGCCGCCCGCGAAGTACAGGCCGCCATCAACGCCTCGCGCAACCTGCTGCCCAGCGGCATGCGCAGCATGCCGACCTACAAGAAGATCAACCCGGCCCAGGCACCGATCATGGTCCTGGCCCTGACCTCCAATGTGCTGCAAAAGGGCCAGCTGTACGACCTGGCCTCGACCATCCTGTCCCAGAGCCTGTCCCAGGTGCCGGGAGTAGGGGAGGTGCAGATCGGCGGCAGTTCGCTGCCGGCGGTGCGTATCGAGCTGGAGCCGCAACTGCTCAACCAGTACGGCGTGGCCCTGGACGACGTGCGCCAGACCATCGCCAACGCCAACCAGCGCCGGCCCAAGGGCTTTATCGAAGACGGCCAGCGCAACTGGCAGGTGCAGGCCAACGACCAGCTGGAAAAGGCCAAGGACTACGAGCCGCTGGTGATCCGTTACCAGGACGGCGCGGTGCTGCGCCTGAGCCATGTGGCCAAGGTCAGCGACGCGGTGGAGAACCGCTACAACAGCGGCTTTTTCAATGACCAGGATGCCGTGCTGCTGGTGATCAACCGCCAGACCGGGGCCAACATCATCGAGACGGTGGCCAAGATCAAGGAACAGCTGCCCGTGCTCGAATCGCTGATGCCTGCCAGTGTCCAGCTCGATGTGGCCATGGACCGCTCGCCGGTGATCACCGCCACCCTCAAGGAAGCCGAGCACACCCTGCTGATCGCCGTGGCCCTGGTGATCCTGGTGGTGTTCCTGTTCCTGGGCAACCTGCGTGCCTCGCTGATCCCGACCCTGGCGGTGCCAGTGTCGCTGGTGGGCACCTTCGCGGTGATGTACCTGTGCGGCTTTTCCCTGAACAACCTGTCGCTGATGGCGCTGATCCTTGCCACCGGCCTGGTGGTGGACGATGCCATCGTGGTGCTGGAGAACATCTCCCGGCACATCGATGAAGGCGTGGCGCCGATGCGCGCCGCCTACCTGGGTGCCAAGGAAGTCGGCTTTACCCTGTTGTCGATGAACGTATCGCTGGTGGCGGTGTTCGTTTCCATCCTGTTCATGGGCGGTATCGTCACCTCGTTGTTCCGTGAGTTTTCCATCACCCTGGCGGCGGCGATCGTGGTGTCCCTGCTGGTGTCCCTGACCCTCACGCCGATGCTCTGCGCGCGCTGGCTCAAGCCACACACGCCAGGCCGGCAGACCGCCCTGCAACGCTGGAGCGAACGCCTCAATGAGCGCATGATGGCCAGTTACGGACGCAGCCTGGACTGGGTGATGCGCCACCGGCGCCTGACCCTGGCAAGCCTGTTGGTGACCATTGCGGTCAACATCGCCCTCTACGTGGTGGTGCCCAAGACCTTCCTGCCGCAGCAGGACACCGGCCAGTTGATCGGCTTTGTTCGCGGCGACGACGGCCTGTCGTTCCAGGTCATGCAGCCGAAGATGGAAATCTACCGCCGTGCCTTGCTCAAGGACCCGGCAGTGGAGAGCGTCGCCGGTTTCATCGGCGGCAACAACGGCACCAACAACGCCATGGTGCTGGTCAAGCTCAAGCCCATCAGCGAGCGCAAACAGTCGGCGCAGAAGATCATCGACCGCTTGCGCAAGGAAATGCCCAAGGTGCCGGGCGGGCGGCTGTTCCTGATGGCCGACCAGGACCTGCAGTTCGGGGGCGGCCGCGAGCAGAGCACCTCGCAGTTCCTCTACACCTTGCAGAGCAGCGATCTGTCGGCATTGCGCGAGTGGTACCCGAAGGTGGTCGCCGCCTTCAAGGCCTTGCCGGAGCTGACCGCCATCGACGCCCGCGACGGCGGCGGCACCCAGCAGATCACCCTGGTGGTCGACCGCGAACAGGCCAAGCGCCTGGGCATCGACATGAGCATGGTCACCGCGGTGCTGAACAACGCCTACAGCCAGCGGCAGATCTCGACCATCTATGACAGCCTGAACCAGTACCAGGTGGTGATGGAGATCAACCCCAGGTACGCCCAGGACCCGCGTACCCTGGAGCAGGTCCAGGTGATCACCGCCGATGGCGTGCGGGTGCCGCTGGCCACCTTCGCCCACTATGAGAACAGCCTGGCCGACGACCGCGTCAGCCACGAAGGCCAGTTCGCCGCCCAGAACATCAACTTCGACGTCGCCGAAGGCTACAGCCAGGACCAGGCCATGACCGCCGTGGAGCGGGCCGTGGCCAAGGTCGGCCTGCCCGAGTCGGTGATCGCCAGGCTCGGTGGTACTGGTGATGCCTTCACCAAGAGCCAGCAGGGCCAGCCGTGGATGATCCTCGGCGCCTTGCTGGCGGTGTACCTGGTGCTGGGTATCCTCTACGAGAGCTACATCCACCCGCTGACCATCCTCTCCACCTTGCCATCGGCCGGGGTAGGGGCCTTGCTCACGCTCTACGTGGTCGGCAGCGAGTTCAGCCTGATCTCCCTGCTGGGCCTGTTCCTGCTGATCGGTGTGGTGAAGAAGAACGCCATCCTGATGATCGACCTGGCCCTGCAACTGGAGCGCCATGAAAGCCTGAGCCCGGAAGCCTCGATCCGTCGCGCCTGCCTGCTGCGCCTGCGGCCGATCCTGATGACCACCATGGCCGCCATCCTCGGCGCGCTGCCGTTGCTGCTGGGCCAGGCCGAAGGCGCCGAGATGCGCCAGCCGCTGGGCCTGACCATCATTGGCGGTCTGGTGTTCAGCCAGGTCCTCACGCTGTTCACCACCCCGGTGGTCTACCTCTATCTGGACCGCCTGCGCCACCGCTTCAACCGCTGGCGCGGCGTGCGTACCGACGCTGCTTTGGAAACCCCGCTATGACCCGACGTCCGCTTCTCTCCAACCGCTTGCTGCAGCAACTGCCGGGCACCCGTGGCTCGCGCCTGCTGGCCTCCAGCCTGTGCCTGGCGCTGCTCACGGCCTGCACCCTGAGCCCGGACTACCAACGCCCCGACAGCCCGACCCCGGCGCAGTTCAAGCATGCTGCCGGCTGGACCCAGGCCAACCCCTCCGATGCCCTGGAGCGAGGTGCCTGGTGGGAACTGTATGGCGACGCCCGGCTCAACAGCCTGGTCGAGCAGCTCAATGCCGGCAACCAGACCGTCGCCCAGTACGAAGCCCAGTACCGCCAGGCCCAGGCCCTGGTGCGCAGTGCCCGGGGCGCGTTGTTCCCCACCCTCGACCTGAGCGCCGGCAAGACCCGCTCCAGCCAGGGCACCGGCAGCTCCAGCTCCAGCCTGAGCAACAACAGCAGCGGCATTCGCAACACCTACAACACCACCCTGGGCGTGAGCTGGGAAGCCGACCTCTGGGGCAAGCTGCGCGACGGCCTGGCCGCCAACGAGGCCAGCGCCCAGGCGAGCCTCGCCGACATGGCCGCGATTCGCCTGAGCCTGCAGTCGGAACTGGTACAGAACTACCTGCAACTGCGGGTAATGGACGAACAGAAACGCCTGCTCGAAGCCACGGTCGAAGCCTACCAGCGCTCGCTGACCATGACCGAAAACCAGTACCGTGCCGGCGTCTCGGGCAAGGATGCGGTGGCCCAGGCGCAGACCCAGCTGAAAACCACCCAGGCCGACCTGGTCGACCTGGTCTGGCAGCGCGCCCAGCTGGAAAATGCCATCGCCGTGTTGCTGGGCAAGGCCCCGGCCGACTTCGCCCTGGCCGACAGCCAGGACATCCCGGCGTTGCCGGACGTCCCGGTGGCGCTGCCATCGCAGTTGCTCGAACGTCGCCCGGACATCGCCTCGGCCGAACGCAATGTGATGTCGGCCAATGCCAGCATCGGCGTGGCCAGGGCCGCCTACTTCCCGGACCTGACCCTGAGCATGAATGGCGGCTACAGCAGTAGCAGCTTCAGCGACTGGATCAGCGTGCCCAACCGCTTCTGGTCGGTGGGCCCGCAACTGGCCATGACCCTGCTCGACTTCGGCCAGCGCGCCGCCGAGGTCGATCGCAGCGAGGCGGTCTATGACCAGACCGTGGCCGTGTACCGCCAGACCGTGCTCGACGGTTTCAAGGAAGTGGAAAACTACCTGGTGCAGCTCAAGGTCTACGAAGACGAGGCGCGCATCCGTAGCGAAGCCCTGGACGCCGCCCGCGAATCCCTGCGCCTGACCAACAACCAGTACAAGGCCGGGCTGATTGCCTACCTGGATGTGGTCAACGTGCAGACCACCGCACTGAGCAACGAGCGTAGCGTGCTGAACCTGTTGCAGGGGCGGCTGGTGGCCAGTGTGCAGTTGATTGCGGCGTTGGGGGGCGGGTGGGATGCGCAGGGGGCGTTTGCTGACGGGCGTTGAGATGGCGCAACGTAGAAATATCAGTACATAAATTACACGGGCATTTCCGGTAAGTATGTAGGACGTTTCTTTATCGTGTTTTGTGGGGTGGAATACTTCCTCGATAAGTCCCAAAGTTGTAAGGACGGCGTTCGCATCGTATGCAGATGTGAACGTCACTTCCAATTGAGGCATATTCGGGGGGGTTATGGCTTCCAGCAGTTTTCAAAATGAAGTGCCAAAGGCACGGGTCAATATAAAATTAGACCTGCATACCGGCGGTGCCCGGAAAGACGTCGAGCTTCCGCTCAGGCTGATGCTGATGGGGGACTACAGCAACGGTAAAGAACAGCGTCCATTGTCTGAAAGAAGCAAGACAGGCATCAATAAACTTAATTTCGACAGCGTACTGGCGGAGTACTCACCTGGCCTGAAACTGGCGGTGCAAAATACACTGGCCAATGAAGGCACCGATACGACGGTCGAGTTGAACTTCCAGCACATGAAAGACTTCGAGCCGGAGCAGGTTGCCCGCCAGATCCCGCAGCTTCGAGCGCTGCTGGCCATGCGCAACCTGTTGCGCGACCTGAAGTCCAACCTGTTGGACAACGCCACTTTCCGCCATGAACTGGAGCGAATCCTCAAGGACGAGGCGCTGAGTAATGAGTTGCGTGATGAACTGGCGGCCCTGGGTGGTCACCAAGTCAATCATTAACGCCTCCAGGTTTTAATTACAGGAAGTTTACTTATGTCCGTAGAGCAATCCTCCACAGCCTCTCGTGGCGCCTCGGTGCAGCCTGAAACTAACCAGAGTGTCTATGCCGCGCTGTTTGAAAAGATCAACCTGAACCCCATTGAAGCGCTTGGGGGTATTGATATATTCCAGAACGAAGAGGCGTTGTCCGAAGCTTCGGCTGACAAGCGTGTAACCGCTTCTGTCAGTGTGTTCCTTGATTTGCTCAATCAATCTGCACGCAAAGTAGAACGCCTCGACAGGGCATTGCTGGACATGCACATCGCCTCGCTGGATGCGCAAATCAGCCGCCAGCTCGACGCGGTCATGCACCATCCCGAATTTCAGCGTGTCGAGTCGACCTGGCGTGGGGTGAAATCGCTGATCGACCAGACCGACTTTCGCAAGAATGTCCGTATCGAGTTGCTCGATATCAGCAAGCACGACCTGGTGCAGGATTTTGATGATGCGCCGGAAGTCGCACAAAGCGGGTTGTACCTGCATACCTACACCCATGAGTACGATACGCCGGGTGGCGAACCGATAGCGGCAGCCATTTCCAATTACGATTTTGACAGCAGCCCGCAGGATGTCGCCTTGTTGGGCAATATCTCCAAGGTCTCGGCGGCAGCGCACATGCCCTTCATCGGTGCGGTGGGGCCGGCATTTTTCGGCAAGCAGACCATGGAGCAAGTGGCCGCCATCAAGGACATCGGCAACTACTTCGATCGGGCGGAGTACATCAAGTGGAAGGCGTTTCGCGACAGCGACGATGCCCGCTACATCGGCCTGACCATGCCGCGCGTGCTGGGGCGATTGCCCTATGGGCCCGACACCGTTCCGGTGCGTAGCTTCAACTACATCGAGAGTGTCAAGGGCCCGGATCACGACAAGTACCTCTGGACCAATGCTTCGTTCGCCTTCGCGGCGAACATGGTCAAGAGCTTCATCCGCAACGGCTGGTGCGTACAGATCCGTGGTCCACAGTCAGGTGGCGCGGTGACTGACCTGCCGATCCACCTGTACGACCTGGGTACCGGCAACCAGGTGAAGATCCCGTCGGAAGTCATGATTCCGGAGACACGCGAGTTCGAGTTTGCCAACCTCGGATTCATCCCGCTGTCGTACTACAAGAACCGCGACTACGGCTGTTTTTTCTCCGCCAACTCTGCCCAGAAGCCCGCCCTGTACGACACGGCGGATGCAACGGCCAACAGTCGCATCAATTCGCGCCTGCCGTACATTTTCCTGCTGTCACGCATCGCCCATTACCTGAAGCTCATCCAGCGGGAAAACATAGGTACCACCAAGGATCGACGCCTGCTCGAGCTGGAGCTGAACAAATGGGTCGGTGGCCTGGTGACGCAGATGACCGATCCCAGTGACGACCTTCAGGCCTCACACCCGTTGCGCGACGCCAAGGTGACCGTCGAGGACATCGAGGACAACCCAGGGTTCTTCCGTGTCAGGTTGTATGCCGTGCCGCACTTCCAGGTAGAAGGCATGGACGTGAACCTGTCGCTGGTTTCGCAGATGCCCAAGGCGAAAGCCTGAGTCAATCGACAAGGAACCCTCACCATGAAAATCGACCGCCCCCTATGGGTCGCGGGGGCTATGCTGTCCCCGCAACAATTTCAGCAACAGGCACGCTGGGAGGCCTGGACCAACGAATGCGTTGCCAGGTTGTCACTGGTGCACCCTTGGGGCGTGCAGGCAGCGTCATTCGACCTGGAGGCCCTGCGCCTGGGTAAGCTCAAGGCCACCCGTCTGTGCCTGCGCATGCCCGACGGCACGCTGATCGATACCGATCATGCGGACCCGTTACCGCCAGCGCTAGAAATCTCCCGACTATCGACCGATGACAACTTGCACCTGACGGTGGTGCTTTCGCTGCCGATGGAGCAGGCCAATGGCAACAACTGCCTGTTCGAGGGGAGCAGAAACGATCGACCGATGCGCTATCGCCAGGCCTGGCGCGACGTTCAGGATGTCTTCGCCGACGAAGTCGAGTCGATGGGTGTACTTGAGCACTCGCTGACCCTGCGCCTTGAGAGCGACGACAATGCTGACTACCTGACCTGTCCCGTCGTGCGCCTGGTACGCGACAGCCAAGGAGGCTGGTGCCTCGACCCTGATCATGTGCCGCCGTTGCTCAGCGTTGCGGCTCATCCCGGACTGCAGGCACAGCTGCATAACCTGCAGACCCAGTTATCGGCCAAACGCCAGCGCTTGATGGGCATGCGCCGCGAGAGCAACCAGCGCATGGCGGATTTCGCCGTGGCGGACGTTTCTCTGTTCTGGCTGCTCAACGCCTTGAATACCTATGAGCCGGTACTGGCGGATTTCCTTGCACATCCGGCGCGGCACCCGGAACAGCTTTACCTGGAACTGACGAAGCTGGCGGGCAGTTTGCTGACGTTCTCGCTGGAGCATGACATCGAGCAGCTTCCGGCCTACCGGCACGAACAGCTGGAAAGTGTCTTTGCGCCGTTGATACGCCTGCTGTCCACGTTGCTGGAGGCCAGCCTGCCGTCGCGGGTCATTGCCCTGGCCCTGGAGGAGCAGGGCGCCAATCGCTGGAAGGTCAGCCTCAACGACGCGCGGCTGCGAGAACACGAAGGTGTCGATTTCTACCTGTCGGTGCGTTGCCGTCTGCCCGCCGTCCAGGTCCAGAGCCAATTTCCGCGCTTGTGCAAGGTCGGTACACCGGATGAGGTCGACCAACTGGTCAATGCCGCGCTCGACGGTGTGCCCTTGCAGCCGCTCAGTCATGTGCCTGCTGCCATTCCATTGCGCCTGGAAAACCAGTACTTCGCCCTTGACCTTGCTCATGCAAAGGGCCGCGCGATGCTGGCCGAGGGCGTGTGCGCGTTCTACGTTCCCGCCACACTGGCCGAGGTCAAGCTCGAGCTGTTCGCGGTGCTGCGCACATGAACCCGATAACGACAGGTACACCGTCCACAGTGGCAGTGGACGTCGATGCCTTGCTGCAAGACAGCTACCTGCTGGTTGTCGAGCTGCGCCATGGCGCGTCGGCGCAGAACAGTCTGGAACTGCAACAGCGCAGTGCCAGGCAGGTCGAGCGGGTACGCGAGCAGCTTGCCGCGGCTGGGGTCAGTCAACGCAGCATCGATCACATCAGTCATGCCCAATGCGCCTTGCTCGACGAGGTCATGCTTGGCTGTGCCAAGGGCGTGGCCCACGACGGCTGGGCAAGCGAGCCGCTGCAGGCGAAATTCTTCAGCCATCATCAGGCCGGGGAATCCCTCTACGAAGACATGCGTGAAGTGCTGCGCGAGCCTGCACCGGACCTTCAGGTCCTCACCGCCTTCCAGCGGGTGCTGGCCCTTGGCTTTCAGGGCCGCTATCGCGACATCAACGACCCCGAGCGCGCACAGCTGCTGACTGCGCTCAATGCGCAGGTCGCTCCGTTGAGCACCGGCCCGGTACCAGTCGCCCTGGCGGGCCCCGGTCTGCCAACGGGCAATCTGCGCGGATTGCGTTCTCCATGGGCACACGCCCTGGCAGCAGCCTTGCTGCTTGCAGGTGGTTGGTGGGGACTGGACGCGATGCTCGGCAAGTTGATCTTCGCGTACCTGCTCGGACAGGTGTGAGGACGTGCAGATGACACTCAAGCTGACACGAGCGCTCTGGCTGTGGGCGGGCGCGCTTGCCCTGGCGTTGGTGATGGTCTTCCCGCTTGCTGTCGGGGTGCGCGTAGCCGTCGCACTGATCCTGGTGTGTGCTGTTGCTCTGGCCTGGCGTTGGGCAGGGCGAATCGGCGCGTCTCAGGGCGAGGCGCCGGCACTGGCCGACGGTGCACGCTGGCCGCTGGCAAGCTACCGAAAGCCAGTGGTACTGGTCTGTGGTGACGGACTGGCCGCTCTGTTTGGCAAGGTGCCGGACGAGTCACTGGCCCTGCGGACTACGGGGCAGGGCTGTTATGTGCGGGTCAGCAACCTGGAGCAACTGGTGCCACTGGTCAATTGCCTCGAAGCCTGGCGACCTGAGTGGTGCGGGCAATTGGGGGTCATGTTCGTCGTCAACCCGGGCGAGCACACCGACCGTGGTGTGTTGGTCGGCAATGTGCGGGCGTTCCGTTGTCAGTTGGAGCGACAACGTAAGCGCGGCATGCCCTTGCCACTTTTGCTGGTGAGCTACCTGGAAGCGTCCCGGGGAGCGGGCCCCTGGTTCAGTTGGGAAGCGGAGCAAGCCGTTCCCCAGGTACGTGAAGCGGGTGAGCGTCTAAGCCTGCTCGACTGGCAACGCCAGGCCCCTGACGCCCAGGCGCAGTCCGCGCGCATTCAGGCTTGCGTGAGGCTGAACAGTGCCGGGGCGTGGCTGGATGAAGCCGTTCTTGCACACCTCGCGCCTCGTGAGCATGGGCCTGCGACCAGTTTCGTGGAGGCTTGTGCCATTTCGCTGGTGCCGGAACTGCCCGGCAAGGCCAAGGGCAATCTTTGGCAGCAATGGCTGCAGTGCAGGACCGGCTTGATCGAAGGAGGGCAGGGTACAGCTGACAGCGCACTGTCGCTGCCTTTTCCGGATGCCTTGCTTGACTTGCTTCCGGTATCCGCACCGCCTTCGCGGGCTCAACGCGTGACAGTCATCGGGCTCTGGTTGTTCGTGCTGGCGGGTATGGTCGCCCTGGCCAGTTCGGCCTGGCAGAACACGTTACTGATACGTCAGGTCACCGATGACCTTCGCCGCTACAGCGCGCTGCTGGAACATCCGGGGCAGGCAGCGTCCGCCCGGCGCGAGGAAGCCATGGCCGTGCTCCGCCAGGACGCCTTGCGCCTGGATAGCTACTACCGACATGGCGTGCCCTGGTCGCTTGGCCTGGGTCTGTATCACGGCGAGCGGTTGCGCCATCTGCTACAGGCTGCGATTGCCGGTTACCGCGAGCCAGAGGCAGTCCCGGCCAGCGCACCTGAGCCTTTGCGCCTGGACAGCCTCTCCTTGTTCGGGTCGGGCAGTGCACAGCTCAAGCCGGGCTCAACCAAAGTTCTGGTCAATGCGTTAGTCGACATCAAGATCCAGCCAGGCTGGCTGGTGGTGATCACCGGGCATACCGATGCCACGGGCAGCGCCGAACAGAACCTGCGCCTGTCCCGTGCCCGGGCTGCCGCGGTGCATGACTGGATGCGGCAAATGGGCGACATCCCGGACAGCTGTTTTGCTGTCCAGGGGGTCGGAGCCAGCCAGCCGGTCGCCAGCAATGACAGCGAAGCCGGTCGCGCTGCCAACCGGCGCGTCGAGATACGTCTGGTTCCGACGCTGGGGGCGTGCATGCCCTCCACGGCGGAAGCGGACCTGCAACCCCTGTCGCATTCGGCGGCATTCAACTACTGAGAAAAGGAGCTTCAAATGGCTATTCCCCTGTACCTGTGGCTGCAAGATGACGGCGGCGCGGAGATCAAAGGATCGGTGAATGTGCAGAATCGCGTGGGCAGTATCGAGGTGGTCGCCCAAAGCCACGACATTTACATCCCCACCGACAACAACACCGGCAAGCTGACCGGCGCGCGTATTCACACCCCGTTCCTGTTTACCAAGGAAATCGATGCCGCCAGCCCCTACCTCTATAAGGCGGTGAGTACCGGCCAGACCTTAAAAAGCGCGGAGTTCAAGTGGTACTGCATTGACGACGCGGGCCAGGAAGTCGAGTACTTCAACACCCGGCTGGAAAACGTCAAGGTCGTGAAGGTTGCACCAAAAATGCACGACATCAAGGACCCGACCAAGGAGAAGCACAACCACCTCGAGGATATCGAGCTGCGTTACGAAAAGATTATCTGGACCTACAAGGACGGCAACATCGTCCACTCGGATGCCTGGGCCGAGCGCCCGAGCGCTTGATTTAAAAGGGCCGGCAGATCGTTTTTCGTCTGCCGGCCCTGGACAGTTCCGCTTTCCGGAATCATCACAAGGACGCCTCCGATGGTACAGGACTCTACCCGCCTGCTTCGCCGCCTCAATCCCTATTGTGCCCAGGCACTGATCGCTGCGGCGTCACACTGCCAAAGCCGCGCCCATGGCCAGGTCACCATCGAGCACTGGCTACTCAAGTTGCTGGGGCAAGGCGAGGGCGACCTGACACTTATCGCCCGTCGTTTCGAATGGGATATGAACAGGCTGTGGGACGGTTTACTCGTACACCTCGATGCCCTGCCTCGCAGCGTGCAGGGCAGGCCGCAATTGTGCGGCAAGCTCAAGCAACTGATTACCCAGGCCTGGTTGCACGCGTCCCTGGATGAGCACAGCGATCAATTGCGTTCGGTACACCTGCTAAGCGCATTGCTGGAACATCCGGGCTTGCTCGCATGCCAGGACGCCTGGCCGCTGCTCAGCCTCGGCGATAGCCAGCTCAGGCAATTGCAGCCATGGCTCGATCAGACCTCGGAAGAAAGACCCCAAGTGCGGGAATCGCCTGCCCCGTGCATGGACGTGGCCGAACCAGGCCCAGCAGCGCCTGCATCATTGGACCGGTTCACACACGACATTACCGCCAAGGCCGGGGCAGGGCAGATCGACTCTGTGTTCGGTCGTGACGACGAAATCCGCCAGGTAATCGACATCCTCGGTCGCCGGCGCAAGAACAATCCGATCCTGGTCGGTGAACCGGGGGTCGGTAAGACCGCCCTGGTCGAGGGGCTGGCCCTGCGAATTATCCAGGGAAATGTGCCGGACACCCTAAAGGGTGTCAGCGTACGTACCCTTGACCTGGGGCTCCTGCAGGCAGGAGCCGGCGTCAAAGGCGAGTTCGAACAACGCCTCAAGCAGGTCATCGAGGCGGTCCAGCAGTCCCCGACACCGGTTCTACTGTTTATCGACGAAGCCCATACCCTGATCGGCGCCGGTAACCAGGCCGGCGGCGCCGATGCTGCCAATCTGCTTAAACCCGCCCTGGCCCGTGGCGAACTGCGCACCATCGCCGCCACCACCTGGAGAGAATACAAACAGTACTTCGAACGCGACGCGGCGTTGGAGCGGCGCTTCCAGATGGTCAAGGTGCAGGAGCCCGACGACACCGGCGCCTGCATCATGCTGCGCGGCCTCAAGGCCCGCTACGCCAGCCACCATGGCGTGCATATCCAGGATGCGGCGGTGCAGGCGGCCGTCAGCCTGTCGCGGCGCTACCTGACTGGCCGGCAACTGCCGGACAAGGCTGTCGACCTGCTCGACACGGCCAGCGCACGGGTGCGCATGAGCCTGGATTGCGAACCACAGGAGCTGGTCCGCTCGAAGGCTCGGCAGGCAGCCCTGAGCCTGGAGCAACAGGCCGTGGAAGAAGACGCGCAAGTGGGCGCAGGCAACGCCCCTGAACGCCTGGCGGTGATCGCCGGGCAGATCGGGGATCTCAAGGTCCGGCAAAACGAACTGGAGCAACAGTACCACCTGGAACTTGACCTGGCTCGCCAGTTGCTCGACGCACGCCAGGCAGGACCCACCCAGGCCGAGCGCTGCGCACAGTTGCAAAAGCAGTTGCAGGTCGTTCAGGGTGAGCAGCCATTGCTCTCGCTCGATGTCGATGCCCGATGCGTCGCCGAAGTGGTGGCCGACTGGACCGGCGTACCACTGGGTAGCCTGCTCAAGGATGAACAGGCCAACTTGCTGGCACTGGAACAGCACCTGGGCCGTCGCGTCATCGGCCAGGCGCCGGCCTTGACCGCGCTGGCCCAGCGACTGCGGGCCGCCAGGACCGGCCTGACCGACGAGCAGGCCCCCCTGGGGGTATTCCTGCTGGTGGGCAGCAGTGGCGTGGGCAAGACCGAAACCGCGCACGCCCTGGCTGACTGCTTGTTCGGTGGGGAACAGGCGCTGATCACCCTCAATCTTTCCGAGTATCAGGAAGCCCATACCGTCAGCCAGCTCAAAGGTTCGCCGCCTGGCTATGTCGGCTATGGGCAGGGCGGCGTGCTGACCGAAGCCGTGCGCCAACGCCCCTACAGCGTCGTGCTGCTCGATGAGGTGGAAAAGGCCCATCGTGACGTCATCAACCTGTTCTACCAGGTGTTCGATCGCGGCTTCATGCGCGATGGCGAAGGGCGCGAGATCGACTTTCGCAACACCGTCATCCTCATGACCTCCAACCTGGGCAGTGATGAACTGCAGGCCTGTTTGCAACAACAGCCGGAAACGTCGGACAGCACCCTGCATGAAATGCTCCGGCCGATCCTGCGCGAGCATTTCCAGGCAGCGTTGCTTGCACGTTTCCAGACCTTGATCTACCGCCCGCTGCCGGTTGAAGCCCTCAAGCGCATCGTGGCGATCAAACTGGCTCAAGTCACAGCGCGGTTGCGGCGCCATTACGGCGTTGATTGTCAGATCGACGCGCCACTAGAGGACGCGCTGGTCGATGCTTGCCTGCTACCCGATAGCGGAGCGCGCAATATCGACAGCCTGCTCAACCAGCAGATCCTGCCGGTACTGAGCCAGCAGCTGCTGCAGCGCCAGGCAGTCCGGCAGAAAACCCACCGGGTAATAGTGGGCTACAGCGACCAGGACGGCATCACCCTGCAGTTCGACGATGCACCCTCCTTGGTCGGGGGGGCATGACAACATGGCGCAAGCGATCAACCTGCTGTTCGACCACAACCGTCACCGCCTCCAGGTCTCCCGTCTCGACAGCGCACTCGACGTGCTGGCCTTCGACGGCAAGGAGCACCTGAGCCAGCCGTACCGCTACCAGATCGAATTCACCTGCCCCGAGCTGGACCTGGCCGCCGAGCAACTGCTCGGCCGCAGCGCCTGCTTCAGCTTGCAACCGCGGCCGCAACAGCTACCGTCCCTGGGCCTGCCCGAACCCGAGATCAAGCCGCTGCGCACCCGCTACGGGGTGATCAGCGCCTTCGAGCGCCTGTCCGCCTCCCGTGACGAGGCCCGCTACAAAGTCACCCTGCAACCACGCCTGGCCCGGCTCGGCCTCGGCCAGCAGTACCGTATTTACCAGGACCAGTCGGTGCCGCAGATCGTGGAAAAAGTCCTGCGCGAGCGCCATGGCTTTCGCGGCGAAGATTTCCTCTTCACCCTGGCCCGCGAATACCCGCGGCGCGAACAGGTCATGCAGTACGGTGAAAGCGACCTGGCCTTCATCAGCCGGCTGCTGGCCGAGGTCGGCATCTGGTACCGCTTCAGCAGCGACGACCGCCTGCACATCGAAGTGATCGAATTCCACGACGACACCCGCCACTACCAGTTCGGCCTCGAACTGCCGCTGCTGTCGCCGTCGGGCCTGAGCAGCGGCGACCAGGATGCCGTCTGGCAGCTGCAGGCCAGCCACAAGGTAGTCGAGCAACAGGTCAACATCCGCGCCTACGACCACCGCCAGGCCCATGCCTACCTCGACGGTGAAATCGACCACACCCGCGGCGCGCTCACCAC
>NZ_JALRNF010000159.1 GCF_030272895.1 Pseudomonas sp. BGr12
GGTTGACACTTTTCGGCAGGTAAAGCTGCCGGGAATTCGACATGCCCTGGAACGCGAGAGACGCCACGTCCTGCGGCCCCTGAAACAACGCGCATGAAAATCAAGAGCAAGAGTGGGAGCGGGCTTGCCCCGCGATGGCGTCTGCCTGGCTGCGCCAACCTCTGATTTCGAAGATACGCCCGTGCAGGCGCCACCCGTAACTTCGCGACTTCAGGAGGCCGAGCGTAGGTGTCTGGAGGGGGCGGGTGCGTAGCACCCTTC
>NZ_JALRNF010000160.1 GCF_030272895.1 Pseudomonas sp. BGr12
CGCGTTCTTCGGCTGACGCCGAAGGTGCTGCGCACGGCCCCTCCAGGCACCTCCACTCGGCCTCCTGAAGTCGCATTCTGCGGCGCCTGTAACAACGCGCATGAAGAGCAAGAGTAGGAGCGGGCTTGCCCCGCGATGGCGTCTGCCTGACTGCGCCAACCTCTGATTTCGAAGATACGCCCGTGCAGGCGCCGCCCGTAACTTCGCGACTTCAGGAGGCCGAGCGTAGGTGTCTGGAGGGGGCGGGTGCGTAGCACCCTT
>NZ_JALRNF010000161.1 GCF_030272895.1 Pseudomonas sp. BGr12
CATCCGCCGCTCGGGGTTGGGCCCGGCGCCACCGGGCAGGAAGACGCCGTTGTCCTGCATTTTTCCTGCGTCTTTGACGTCTTCGTCCTCCTTGGCCCTTTCGTCGAAAGGCTCCACCGTCCAGCTGGCCGGCAGGTCGCCGATGCGCAGCGGCTCGCCCTTGGCGTCCTTGCCCCAGGCCTCGGCCTCGAAGCGGCCCTGGACCATCGGCGTGCTGCCGCCGTTCTCGCCGATGCGGGCAATGGCGAAGGCCGGCACCAC
>NZ_JALRNF010000162.1 GCF_030272895.1 Pseudomonas sp. BGr12
TTCTGCAGCAGCAGCTGCGTGCCCGCGGTCACGGTGACCCCGCCAGAAATATCGGTCAGGGTGTACTGGGAGAATCCGCCGCTGGTGAAGAACGAAGGCGGCAGAACCACCCGACCGGCCTTCGCGTCCGATACGGCCATGCCCGCGACAGGGATTCCGCTTTGGAGGGCGACGGCGTTTGCCGTATTCGTGGAAACATACGACGTCACATCCGCGGTCGCGCCGTCGACCGCAATGGTCGAGTCCTGCAATGTCAGCGTA
>NZ_JALRNF010000163.1 GCF_030272895.1 Pseudomonas sp. BGr12
CATCGGCGGCCTGCTGTCGGCCATCGGCGTGGCGGGCATGAGCCGCATGATGGGCGCCAACGTCATCGCCACCTCGGGCCGCGCGGTGGAGGCCGCCGGCGACGTCGACGTGCTGCTGCTGGACAAGACCGGCACCATCACCTTCGGCAACCGCCAGGCCTCGACCTTCCTGCCCGCGCCCGGCGTGTCGCCGCGCGAACTGGCGGATGCGGCGCGCCTGGCCTCGCTGGCCGACGAAACGCCGGAAGGCCGCAGCATCGT
>NZ_JALRNF010000164.1 GCF_030272895.1 Pseudomonas sp. BGr12
TGGCCAATCTGCTGAACCTGTCCACCGGCTCGGTCCGAAACGAGATTGAATCCCTGGCCCGCAAGCTGAACGTCGCCGTCTGATCGCAGGTTTTTGGACGCACGGGCGGCGTTGCTGGTCGGCGCGCAATCGTCTATCTCGGGCCCTCTAAACGGCGCTTCGGCGCTGTGTTTCCCGGACATGGGGTCAGGCGTCATGGCGCGGAATGCGGGGGTCGCCCCCGAGGCGATCGAAAGCATTGCGGACCGGCCGGATCCGACG
>NZ_JALRNF010000166.1 GCF_030272895.1 Pseudomonas sp. BGr12
CCTGCAGGTACAGCAGGAGCAGCGGCGGCACGCGCAACAGCCATATAATCAGCAGGGTGCAGTACAGCGCATAGGCCAGGGAGGCGACCAGCAACAGAGCATCCCCACCGTTGAGCCCGTGCTGTAGCAACACGCACAGGTCACCGGCCGATACCACCAGCAACACGCCGATCAAGGACACCCGCGCGCCGGCCAGGGCGCCGTAGCTCAGGCGAAGGCCCAGGCTGACCATGGCCATGGCCAGGGACATCAAGGGCATC
>NZ_JALRNF010000167.1 GCF_030272895.1 Pseudomonas sp. BGr12
TTCGACAACAGCGGCCAGGCCATCACCAACACCCTTGAAGGAGGGGCGGGCGACGACACGTTCTTGGTCTATCAGCGTAACGCCAATGCCGTCACCACGGTTGTTGGCGGCAGCGGACGTGATACCTACAACTTGCAGGAAAGCTCCATCGGCCAGCTGATTGCCAGCGACTTCGCCGCTGGCGCCAATGGCGACATCCTCAACATCAATCAGTTGCTGTTGGCGAGCAATGGTTACAGCGGCGGCAATCCGTTCGCC
>NZ_JALRNF010000168.1 GCF_030272895.1 Pseudomonas sp. BGr12
CAACGGCCAGCAGATCGTCATCGGCGTCGGCCAGAGCACGGGCACCGTGCAGTTCACCGCGCCAGACAACGTGCACAACAGCAACCTGGATCTGACCAACAGCATCAAGGACGTCAGTGGTGGTAACTACGAGGAGCTGACCGCTTCCGGTGAAACCACTGTGACCGTCACCGACGGTCCGGGCACCGAAGACACTACCGGCCTGAAGCTGACCGCCACCCCATCGGTCAACGAAGGCGGTGAAATCACCTACACCGC
>NZ_JALRNF010000016.1 GCF_030272895.1 Pseudomonas sp. BGr12
CGCGCCCCCCGCGGGGCCCCCGCCCCCCCCCGCGCCCCCGCCCCGGCCCCGTTCGGGCGCGCCCCCCCCCCGACTCGACTTGTCCCGCGAAGGGTCAGGCACTGGCCAACGAAGGCTGTGCCACGGGCTCAGGATGCAATGGCAGCAACGGCGAGTGCGGATCGTTGGCGATCGACGCGCGCCAGACGCCCAGCCAGGCGTCGTTCTTCTCGTCCCACACGCGGTTGTGCAGGCGCGCCAGGGCGACCGGGTCGCTGAGCAGCGCCAGGCGGGTGTTGCCGTCGATACCGGACGGCCCCAGGTCCAGGGCCTTGCCAATGCGCTCGGCACGCAGCGACTCGATCGGTGCGGCAACGCCATGGCGGGCCGTGGCCAGGGCACAGGCCAGGGCGTTCTGCTGCGGATCGACCACAGCCCGGACGAAGCCGTCGTGCATGGCATGCCAACGGTTTTCGTGGGTGTACTGGTCGGTCGCCAGCAACTCATGGGGCGTAGCGTATTCCTCAGGGATCAGGAACAGGCTCTCGTCCTTGGCCCGCAGGCCCAGGTGCACCCGGCTGGAGATCACCGACACCGGGATCGACAGCATCAGCGAGCCTACGATCGGCACCAGCCACCACAGGAAGCTCGGGTTCAGCCAGGCCACCAGCAAGGCCCAGGCCACGCCCAGCAGGGTCTGTGGACCATGGCGACGCACCGCTTCGCTCCACGGGGTGGAGTCGTCGTCACGCTGTGGCGAGTTCCAGGTCGCGGCCCAGCCCAGGAAGGCAGCCAGGACGAAGCGGGTGTGGAAGATCATCCGCACCGGCGCCAGCAGCATGGAGAACAGCATCTCCAGCAGCATCGACAGGGTCACCTTGAAGCGCCCGCCGAACTCCTTCGCGCCCTTGGCCCAGATCAGGATGACGCTAAGCAGCTTGGGCAGGAACAGCAGCACGATGGTGGTGGAGAACAGCGCGATGGCCTTCTCCGGGTGCCACTGCGGCCACAGCGGGTACAACTGCCGTGGTTCGAGGAAGTACTGCGGCTCCATCAGGGTGTTGGTCGCCAGCAGCGCCGTCGACAGCACCAGGAAGAAGAACCACAGCGGCGCCGACAGGTACGACATCACCCCGGTGAGGAACACCGCACGGTGTACCGGGTGCATGCCCTTGACCAGGAACAGGCGGAAGTTCATCAGGTTGCCGTGGCACCAGCGCCGGTCGCGCTTGAGCTCGTCGAGCAGGTTCGGCGGCAGTTCTTCATAGCTGCCCGGCAGGTCGTAGGCAATCCACACGCCCCAGCCGGCACGGCGCATCAGCGCAGCTTCGACGAAGTCGTGGGACAGGATCGCACCGGCGAAGGCGCCCTTGCCCGGCAGCGGCGCCAGGGCGCAGTGCTCGATGAAGGGTTTCATCCGGATGATCGCGTTGTGGCCCCAGTAGTGCGACTCGCCCAACTGCCAGAAGTGCAGGCCGGCGGTGAACAGCGGACCATAGACGCGGGTGGCGAACTGCTGCATGCGCGCATACAGGGTGTCCATGCCCGACGCCTTGGGCGCGGTCTGGATGATGCCGGCGTCCGGGTTGGCTTCCATCAGCCGCACCAGACTGGTCAGGCATTCGCCGCTCATCACGCTGTCGGCGTCGAGCACCACCATGTAGCGGTAGTCGCCACCCCAGCGACGGCAGAAGTCGTCGAGGTTGCCGCTCTTGCGTTTGACCCGGCGACGACGGCGGCGATAGAAGATCCGCCCGAAGCCCTTGGCCTCGCGGCAGACTTCCAGCCAGGCCTGTTGCTCGGCCACGGCGATATCGGTGTCGTTGGTGTCGCTGAGCACGAAGAAGTCGAAACGGTCCAGGTCACCGGTAGCCGCGACCGACTCGAAGGTCGCGCGCAGGCCGGCGAACACCCGGGGTACGTCTTCGTTGCAGATCGGCATGACGATCGCGGTACGCGCACCGGCCTCGATCGGCTCGTTGCCGGCACTGCTGCCGGAGATGCGGTACTTGTCACGGCCGGTCAACAGTTCGAGGAAGCCCATCAGCGCGGTCCAGAAGCCCGCCGACACCCAGCAGAACAGGATGCCGAACAGGATCAGGATGCTGGTCTGCAGCGCATAGGGCCAGACTTGCGTGGCCGTTTGCAGCAGCGACTGGTGCATGACCTCGTCGAGGTCGACGAACGACCAGCCCTGGTACGGCAGGATGCCCTTCATGTACCAGCCGGCAACGATGGTCTGGCCGAGCATCAGCGCCAGCAGGATGTAGCGGCGCATGGAACCGACCCAGCGCCAGCGCGCCTTGGGCAGCTCGCGCTTGGCCGGTGCCGGGGCATTGGTGCGCCCGGTCAGGCGGCGCCAGGCGCGGATCAGGATGTTGGTCCGCCAGGGCTCGGGAATCACCCGGGTGCGCTTGATCGGCGGCGTGGCCTTGAGGCACACGCGACCGCTGGCGTCGAGGCCGAGCATCTCGGCCTCTTCCATGTCGGCAGCGCAGGTCATGGTCAGGCGGCTGCCCACCGAAGCCTGGACGGCCTCGGCATCACGGACGGCCGGCTGCGCCGACAGGCGCTGGTGCAGCTCGCTGAAGGAGTTGCAGCTGGCAAGTTCTGCCCGCTGCTCGTCGCTCAGTGGTAGGTGGGCCAGGTATTCGCCAAGCGATTCTGGCCGAGCTTGAGAATTACTCATCGGCAGGCAACTGGTAGCTCCAGGTCTCGGTCAGCACCTGTTCGGTGGTGGCCGGTGTCCCGGTGGTGGACGCCGCGTCGGCGGCAGGTTGCTCGGCAGGTTTCTCGGCCTTGGCTTGCTTGGCCGCTGCCTTGTCCTGTTTGGCAGGTTTTGCAGGCTTGGCCGGCTCGACCGGGACGTCACGCAGCAGCGCCGCGCGCATTTCCACGGACTTGCTCGGGTCCTTGACCTTCAACCGCAGGGTCAGGCGCCAGCCGTTGATTTCCGGATTGTAGCGCAGGTTGTTTTCCACCAGTTCGGCGTTGTCGCCGACGCTGACCTGGCTACGCACCGCGGTGTCTTCCGGCAGGGCCTTGAGTACCGGGCCTTCGAAGTCGACCAGGAAGGCCACACTGCCGTCTGGCTGGCGGATCAGGTTGGACTGCTTGACGTCACCGGTGGAACGCAGGGTCTGCTTGACCCAGCCCAGCTTCGGCGAGTGGAACTCGGACTCGTCGATGGTCCAGTGCAGGCGGTAGGCGTATTCGAACGGGGTGCCTGGCTCCGGCAGCTTTTCAGGGCTCCAGAAGGCAACGATGTTGTCGTTGGTTTCGTCGGCAGTCGGGATCTCGACCAGGTCGACGGTGCCCTTGCCCCAGTCACCGACCGGCTCGATCCAGGCGCTTGGGCGCTTCTGGTAGTTGTCGTCGAGGTCTTCGAACTGGCTGAAGTCACGCTGACGCTGGAGCAGGCCGAAACCACGCGGGTTCTCGACGCTGAAGTTGCTCACGGCCAGGTGTTTCGGGTTGTTCAGCGGGCGCCACAGCCACTCGCCGTTGCCGGCGTGGATCGACAGGCCTTCGGAGTCGTGCAGGGCCGGACGGTAGTTGAGCACCTTGGACGGCTGGTTGCCGCCGAACAGGAACATGCTGGTCAGCGGGGCGATGCCCAGGCGGCTGACGTGATCACGCAGGAACACCTTGGACTTGACGTCGACAATGGTGTCGCTGCCCGGACGCAGGGTCAGCTTGTAGGCGCCGGTGGAGCGCGGCGAGTCGAGCAGCGCGTAGATCACCAGGTGCTTGTCGGTCGGTTTCGGGTGCTCGACCCAGAACTCGGTGAAGCGCGGGAACTCTTCGCCCGACGGCAGTGCGGTGTCGATGGCCAGGCCACGGGCCGACAGACCATAGACATGGCCCTTGCCGACCACGCGGAAATAGCTGGCGCCGAGCAGGGTCATGATTTCATCCTGCTTGTCGGCCTTGTTGATCGGGTACAGCACACGGAAACCGGCGTAGCCCAGGTTTTCGGTGGCCTTGGGATCGAACTGCACGGTGCCGAAATCGAAGCGACTCGGGTCGTACTTGATTTCCTTGACCGAGTTGGCGGTGATTTCGTTGATTTTCACCGGCGTGTCGAAATGCATGCCCTGATGATAGAAGGACAGCTTGAACGGGGTCTTTTCCTTGGCCCACTCGGCTTTTTCCGGCAGGAAGCGGATCTGCTGGTAGTCGCCGTACTTCATGTCACGGAACACGGCCGGCAGATTGCTTTTCGGTGCCTCGTACTTTTGTCCGGCAAGATCCTTTGCCTTGGCAGCCACGTCGTCAAGGTTGAACGCCCAGAGCTGGCCAGCGCTGAACAGGCCTACCAGCGTTGCGCCTGCCAACAAGGCCTTGCGCAGCCGATTGCCGGGAGTACTTGGTGCATTACAGGGACTTACAATCACGAGCAACCCTCGCCGAAAACAGATCAAAGAACCAACGGCCAGCGACATATGCCAGGTTGGCGAGCACTGTTCGGACTCCGAAAGGGCGCAATGATTCCCCAAACGGTTCCGGACAGGCTCAAGTCAGAGTGAAACGAACCCACGAACGCAGGTCCACATAGCGCGCGATTATCCAGCAGGGCGCGTTACAACGCATCAGGCCAAGCAAACTATTTATGCTACAAAACCCCTTGTTTTCCTGCAAACAGGGGTTTTTTGCCCTCAGATTTGTAACATAAATGTTACGGGGCCATCATTGACCAGGTGCACCTGCATGTCTGCACCAAATTGGCCACTGGCAACCGTGGCATGCCGGGCCTGCGCCTGGCCCAGCAAATAGTCGAACAGCGCCTCGCCCAGCGCCGGCGGTGCCGCGGTGGAAAAGCTCGGGCGCAGGCCGCTCTGGGTGTCGGCGGCCAGGGTGAACTGCGACACCAGCAGCAAACCGCCGTCGATGTCCTTGAGCGACAGGTTCATCTTGCCCTGTGGGTCACTGAACACCCGGTAGTTGAGCAGCTTGTGCAGCAGCTTGTCGGCATGGGCCTGGGTGTCGCCGGGCTCGACCGCCACCAGCACCAGCAAGCCCTGGTCGATGGCGCCGACGGTCTTTCCGTCGACATCCACCCGTGCGCCCCGTACCCGTTGCAGCAGCCCCTTCATGCTTCTTCCAAAGGCAGGTCGAGCAGGCGGCGGGCCATCTGGTCGGCGGCACGCACCAGGGCATCGGTGATGCCCGGCTCGGATGCGGCATGGCCGGCATCGCGAATCACCTTCAGCTCGCTGTTCGGCCAGGCCTGGTGCAGTTCCCAGGCGTTGTCCAGTGGGCAGATCACGTCGTAGCGGCCATGGACGATGACCGCCGGCAGGTGGGCGATCTTCGGCATGTCGCGGATCAGTTGGTCCGGTTCGAGGAAGGCATTGTTAGTGAAGTAGTGGCACTCGATGCGGGCGATCGACAGCGCGCGCTGTGGCTCGGAGAAGCGGTCGACCACCAGCGGGTTGGGCCGCAGGGTCGCGGTGCGCCCTTCCCAGGTCGACCAGGCCTTGGCCGCATGCATCTGGGCGATCTGGTCGTTGCCGGTCAGGCGCTTGTGGAAGGCCTTGACCAGGTCACCGCGCTCTTCGGCAGGGATCGGCGCGATGTAGTCCTGCCAGTAGTCCGGGAACATCCGGCTGGCACCTTCCTGGTAGAACCATTCGATCTCTTGCGGACGGCACAGGAAGATGCCGCGCAGGATCAGGCCGTGGACCCGCTCGGGGTGAGTCTGGGCATAGGCCAGGGCCAGGGTCGAGCCCCAGGAGCCGCCGAACAGCAGCCACTTGTCGATGCCCAGGTGCTTGCGGATGCGCTCCAGGTCTTCGACCAGGTGCCAGGTGGTGTTGTTTTCCAGGCTGGCATGGGGGGTCGAGCGACCGCAGCCGCGCTGGTCGAAGGTGATGATCCGGTACAGGTTGGGATCGAAGTAGCAGCGGCTCTGGGCATCGCAGCCCGCACCCGGGCCACCATGGATGAACACCACCGGCAGACCTTCGGGCGAACCGCTCTCGTCGACATACAGCACATGCGGTGCTTCCACGGCCAGATCGTGCCGGGCGTAGGGTTTGATCTGCGGGTACAAGGTCTGCATTACGCACTCCGTGTGGGGAATTATTCTGCCGTTGGGCATCATAAACCTGAATTGCGCTTTGAGCATGTACCTGTGTTGCGCTTGGGCGCCTTTATCGCAGGCTTCGCCAGCTCCCACAGGGATTGATGGATGCCAATCCATTGTGGGAGCCGGCATAGCCGGCGATGGGACCACCCCGATCTCAAGCCTGGTAGCGCTCCCGCCCCCAGACCAGCACCGTCTGCAGCAACTGGCGCAACACCTCCTGGGTCGGCTGGGCCAGATCCTCGCGATACTCGAACGGTTCGACCTCCTCCATATAGGTGCTCTGCGCCAGCTCCAGCTGCACCGCATGGATGTGATTGGCCGGATCGCCATAGTGACGGGTGATATGCCCGCCCTTGAAGCGCCCATTGAGCACATGGCTGTACCGCTCGAACCCGGCGCAGACGCCCTGCAAGCGCTCGGCCAGCTGCGGATCGCAACTGGCGCCATTGAAGGTGCCGAGGTTGAAGTCCGGCAGCTTGCCCTCGAACAGGTGCGGGATATGCGAGCGGATCGAGTGGGCATCCCAGAGCAGCGCATAGCCGAACTGCTCGCGCAGGCGCGCCAGTTCGCGACGGATCGTGTCGTGGTACGGGCGCCAGATACCTTCAAGATACTCGGCGCGCTCCTCGGCGGACGGCTCCTTGCCGGCCTCGAACAGCGGCTCGCCCTCGAACAGGGTGGCCGGATACAGGCCAGTGGTAGCGCCGGCATACAGGGGCTTGTCGTCATCCGGACGGTTCAGGTCGATGACGAAGCGCGAGTACTCGGCCGCGACCACGCTGGCCCCCAGCTCGCGGGCAAAATCGTACAGGCGCGGAATGTGCCAGTCGGTATCGGGCAGGCTGCGCGCCGGCTCGACCAGCCCGGCCTTGACCACCGGGCTCAGGCGCAGGCCGGCGTGCGGCATGCTGATCAGCAGCGGCAGGCTGCCCTGGTGAAAACTCAGTACCTTGTCCATAGGCGCTCCCTCAATTGAAAATTTCACGGCCCAGGCGCACGACCCGCTTGGGCAGGTCGCCCCCCAGCCAGTAGCACAGGTCTGCCGGACGCTCGATCTGCCAGGCGACGAAGTCCGCCACCTTGCCCACTTCCAGCGAACCATGGCTGTCGCCCAGGCCCAGGGCGGTGGCCGCATGCAGGGTCACGCCGGCCAGGGCTTCTTCCGGGGTCATGCGGAACAGGGTGCAGGCCATGTTCAGCATCAGGCGCAGCGACAATCCCGGCGAGGTGCCGGGGTTGAGGTCGGTGGAAATGGCGATCTTCACCCCATGCTTGCGCAGGGCGTCCATCGGTGGCAACTGGGTTTCACGCAGGAAGTAGAACGCACCGGGCAGCAGCACCGCGACAGTGCCGCTTGCAGCCATGGCAATGGCATCGTCCTCGGTCATGAATTCCAGGTGATCGGCCGACAACGCGTGGTAGCGCGCGGCCAGGCTCGAGCCGCCCAACGACGACAACTGCTCGGCATGCAGCTTGACCGGCAAGCCCAGGGCCTGGGCCTTGATGAACACCCGCTCGACCTGGGCCGGGGAAAACGCCAGGTATTCGCAGAAGGCATCGACGGCATCGACCAGCCCCTCGGCGGCCAGGGCCGGCAGCATCTCGTCACAGATGTGGCTGATGTAGTCGTCGGCGCGGTCCTTGTACTCCGGCGGCAAGGCGTGGGCCGCCAGGCACGTGCTGCGCACGGTCAGCGGCAACTCTTCGCCCAGGCGACGGATCACCTTGAGCAACTTGCGCTCGCTGTCCAGGTCCAGGCCGTAGCCGGACTTGATCTCCAGGGTGGTCACACCATCGCGCATCAACGCCTGGACCCGCTGGCGGGCGCTGGCGAACAGCTCGTCCTCGCTGGCCGCCCGGGTCGCCCGCACGGTGCTGGCGATACCGCCGCCCTGGGCGGCGATCTCGGCATAGCTGACGCCTTGCAGGCGCTGCTCGAACTCGCCGCTGCGATTGCCGCCGAACACCGCATGGGTGTGGCAGTCGACCAGCCCCGGGGTGACCCAGGCGCCGCCCAGGTCCACCGTTCTGTCAGCGCTGATGGCCGGCAGCGACTGGCGCGGACCAATCCACTCGATATGTCCGGCGCTGGTGACAATCGCCGCGTCTTCGATGATCGAGTAAGTGCCTTGGGCCATGCTCGCCACATGGCAATGCTGCCAGAGGGTTTTCATGCAATGTCTCCGTTGTTAACGCTGAAGTTGGGAAATATCCTGGGCTTGCGACGCTGCGCCCTGCCCTGCCCGTGGCTTGCACCACAACAGGTAGGAGGCGACCAGGAACAGCACCCAGACCACGCCGACCAGCAGCGCTGCCTGAGTATCAGGGAAATAACCGAGCACGCCGAACACGAACAGCATGAAGACAATCGCCGCTGCAGGTCCGTAGGGCCAGAACGGCACCGGGAACTTGAGCTGGGCCACTTCTTCACGGCTCATGCTGCGACGCATCGCGACCTGGGTCACCAGGATCATCAGCCACACCCAGACGGTGGCGAAAGTGGCGATCGAGGCGATCAGCAGGAACACGTTTTCCGGGATCAGGTAGTTGAGCACCACGCCGCCGAGCAAGGCCGCGCCCATGACCAGCACGGTCATCCACGGCACGCCGTGGCGAGAGATTTTCGCAAAGCCCTTGGGCGCGTGACCTTGCTGGGCCAGGCCGTACATCATGCGGCCGGCGCCGAAGATATCGCTGTTGATCGCCGACACCGCCGCCGAGATCACCACGATGTTCAGCACGGTCGCCGCCGAGCCGATGCCCAGGTTGCTGAAGATCTGCACGAACGGGCTGCCCTGGCTGCCGATCTGTGGCCAGGGGTACAGGCACATCAGCACGAACAGGGTCAGGACGTAGAACAACAGGATGCGCATCGGTACAGCGTTGATGGCCTTGGGCAGCACGTGCTGCGGGTCCTTGGCTTCACCGGCGGTGATGCCGATGATCTCGATGCCGCCGAAGGCGAACATCACCACGGCGAACGAGGCGATCAGGCCACCGATGCCGTTGGGCAGGAAGCCGCCATGGTCCACCAGGTTGCTGATGCCCACCGCGTTGTCGGCACCGGCAGTGCTCAGGCCGAAGATCATGATGCCGAAACCGGCCAGGATCATTGCCACGATGGCGCCGACCTTGAGCAGCGACAGCCAGAACTCCATCTCGCCGAAAACCTTGACGTTGCACAGGTTCAGCCCGCCGATCAGGAAGACGATGCCCAGCACCCAGATCCAGCGGGCCACCTCCGGGAACCAGAAGCCCATGTAGATACCAAAGGCGGTCACGTCGGCCAGGCAGACGATGATCATTTCAAAGGCATAGGTCCAGCCCAGGATGAAGCCGGACATCGGCCCCAGGTAGGTGCTGGCGTAGTGGCCGAAGGAGCCGGCCACCGGATTGTGCACGGCCATCTCGCCCAGGGCGCGCATGACCATATAGACTGCCGCGCCGCCGATCAGGTAGGCCAGCAGTACTGCGGGGCCGGCCATCTGGATGGCCGAGGCGGAACCGTAGAACAGGCCGGTGCCGATGGCCGAACCGAGGGCCATGAAGCGAATGTGCCGGGCTGTCAGGCCGCGTTTGAGGCCTTCTGCTTGTTGCATGTCGCGTCCTTCTTCTTGTTCTTGGAGTGTCGCTGGATGACATTGGGGCTGCTTTGCAGCCCATCGCAGGCTTCGCCAGCGCCTACAGGTGGTGTGGGAGCTGGCGAAGCCTGCGATGGGCCGCAAGGCGGCCCCGGGGACGTTACAGGCTAGGCAGGACCTGGGCCGGCAGCAGGCCGGTCAGTTGACCTTCGGCCAGCAGGACGATGGCCGCCTCGATGTCCGGCGCGAAGAAGCGGTCTTTCTCGTAAGGGGCGACCTTGCCACGCAGGATCTCACGGGCCTTTTCCAGCTTCGGCGAAGTCTTCAGGCCCTCGCGCAGGTCCAGGCCCTGGGCGGCGCCCAGCCATTCCACGGCGAGTACGCCACGGGTGTTTTCGGCCATTTCCCACAGGCGCTTGCCGGCAGCCGGCGCCATCGATACGTGGTCTTCCTGGTTGGCCGAGGTCGGCAGGCTGTCGACGCTATGCGGGTGCGCCAGGGCCTTGTTCTCGCTGGCCAGGGCGGCAGCGGTGACCTGGGCGATCATGAAGCCGGAGTTGACCCCGCCATTGGCCACCAGGAACGGCGGCAGTTGCGACATGTGCTTGTCCATCATCAGCGAGATGCGGCGCTCGCTCAGCGAACCAATCTCGGCGATGGCCAGGGCCATGTTGTCGGCGGCCATGGCCACCGGCTCGGCGTGGAAGTTGCCACCGGAGATCACGTCACCTTCGGCAGCGAACACCAGCGGGTTGTCGGACACGGCGTTGGCTTCGATGGCCAGCACTTCGGCCGCCTGGCGGAACTGGGTCAGGCAGGCGCCCATGACCTGTGGCTGGCAGCGCAGCGAGTACGGGTCCTGGACCTTGCCGCAGTTTTCGTGGGAGGCGGAAATCTCGCTGCCGTCGCCGAGCAGGTCGCGGTAGCAAGCGGCGACGTCGATCTGCCCACGCTGGCCACGGGCGGCATGGATACGCGCATCGAACGGCGAACGCGAGCCGAGCACGGCTTCAACGGTCAGGGCGCCGATCGAGGTGGCGGCGGCGAACAGGTCTTCACCTTCGAACAGTCCGCGCAAGGCATAGGCGGTGGACGCCTGGGTGCCGTTGAGCAGGGCCAGACCTTCCTTGGCCGCCAGGGTCAGCGGCTCCAGGCCGGCAACCGCCAGGGCTTCGGTGGCCGACAGCCACTGGCCCTTGTGGCGCGCCTTGCCTTCGCCGAGCAGGACCAGCGACATGTGCGCCAGCGGTGCCAGGTCGCCGGAAGCGCCCACCGAACCTTTGAGCGGGATGTGCGGGTAGACCTCGGCGTTGACCAGGGCGATCAGCGCGTCGATGACCTTGCGACGGATCCCGGAGAAGCCACGGCTCAGGCTGTTGACCTTGAGCACCATGATCAGGCGCACCATGGCGTCGTCCAGCGGCGCGCCGACACCGGCGGCGTGGGACAGCACCAGCGAGCGCTGCAGGTTTTCCAGGTCGTGGCTGGCGATACGGGTCGAGGCCAGCAGGCCGAAACCGGTGTTGATGCCGTAGGCGGTACGGTTTTCCGCCAGGATCTGCTCGACGCAGGCAACGCTGGCGTCGATCTGTGCGTTGGCGCTGGCGTCCAGGGTCAGGCGTACGGGCTGACGGTAGATGCTGCGCAGTTGGGCCAGGGTCAGTTGCCCGGGAACCAGATTGAATGCGTTCATATTTTTACTCCTTGTCTTTATTCAGTGCAGCGTCGTCAGTACGCGCTGAAGCAGTTGCGGTTGTTTGAGCAGCTCGGCGGCACGGGCGATGTCCGGTGCCAGCCAGCGATCTTCCAGATAGGCGGGTACCTGTTCGCGCAGCAGCTGCCACGCCGCATCGGTACCGGCGCCGAAACGCTGGGTCTTGAGGAATTCAAAGGCCTGGGCCGCCAGCAGGTACTCGATGGCCAGCACCTGGGTGCAGTTCTCCAGCACCTGGTGCAGCTTCAGTGCGGCGTTGGTGCCCAGGCTCAGGTGGTCTTCCTGCAGGCCCGAGGTGACGTAGTTATCCAGCACCGCCGGCTGCGCCAGCTGGCGGTTCTGGGCGCACAGCGAAGCGGCGACGTACTGGGCGATCATCATTCCCGAGTTGACCCCGGGGTTGCTGACCAGGAACGCCGGCAAGCCGCTGACGTGCGGGTTGACCAGACGGTCCAGGCGCCGCTCGGCGATCGAACCGATCTCGGCCATGGCGATGGCCAGCAGGTCGGCGGCCATGGCCACCGACTGACCGTGCGGGTTGGCCTGGGACATCACCCGGAAGTTGTCCGGCGTACCCAGCAGCAGCGGGTTGTCGTTGGCGCCGGTGAGTTCGGCTTCGATCTGCCGCGCGGCATGGGCCAGCTGGTCACGGGCAGCACCATGCACCTGCGGGATCGAGCGAATGCTCAGGGCGTCCTGGGTACGGATGCCCTTGCTCGAAGCGATCACTTCGCTGCCATCGAGCAGCGCGCGCAGGTTCTCACCTACCACCTGCATGCCCGGGTGCGGCTTGAGGGCGATGATCTCGGCATCGAACGCCGCGATCTGCCCACGCAGGGCCTCGAAGCTCATGGCACCGATCACGTCGGCCCAGTGCAGCAGGCGGGTGGCGTCGTCCAGTGCCAGGCTGGCCAGGCCGGTCATGCACGGCGTACCGTTGACCAGGCAGAGCCCGTCCTTGGCCCCCAGCTGCACCGGCTCCAGGCCTTCGGCGGCCAGGGCCTGGGCCGCGTCGACGATCTGGCCGCGGTAGCTGACCTTGCCGATGCCCAGCAGGCACACGCCGACATGGGCCATGTGGGTCAGGTAGCCCACCGAGCCCTGGGACGGCACTTGCGGGGTGATGCCGCGGTTGAGCAGGGCCAGCAGCGCTGCGACCACGCCGCGCTGGATACCGGACTTGCCATGGCTGTAGTTGGCGATGGCCGCGCAGATGATCGCCCGGGTCTGCTCATCGGGCAGCGCCGGGCCAACGCCGCAGGCGTGGCTGAGCAGGGTGTTGCGCGACAGCGCGCTGAGCTGCTCGCCCTGCAGCGACACGTTGCACAGTGCGCCCAGGCCGGTGTTCACGCCGTAGGCACGCTCACCGCTTTCGACTATGTGACGAACGATGGCCTGGGCATTGTCGATGCGCGCCCACACCAGTGGCGCCAGCTCCAGGCGCGCGCCATGGCGGGCCACGGCGGCGATGTCCTGCCAACGCAGCGGGGCGTCGGCAATCACGATGGTTTCAACTTGCGACATGGCCAACCTCAGACTGTTGCCGCACGGCGTTGAACGAAACGGTCGACATACTCGTCGGCCGGCGAATGGAGGATCTCTTTCGGCGTACCGACCTGGATCAGGCGGCCATCCTTGAGGATGGCGATGCGGTTGCCGATGCGCACGGCTTCATCGAGGTCATGGGTGATGAACACGATGGTCTTGTGCAGGGTCTTCTGCAGTTCCAGCAACTGGTCCTGCATTTCGGCGCGGATCAGCGGATCCAGGGCGCTGAAGGCTTCGTCCATGAGGATGATGTCGGTGTCCGCCGCCAGGGCGCGGGCCAGGCCGACCCGCTGGCGCATGCCGCCGGACAACTGGTGCGGGTACTTCTTCTCGTAGCCCTTCAGGCCCACGGTGTTTATCCAGTGCAGGGCGCGTTCGTTGCACAGTTCCTTGCTCTCGCCGCGCACCTTCAGGCCGTAGGCGACGTTGTCCAGCACGTTACGGTGCGGCAGCAGGCCGAAGCTCTGGAACACCATGCTGATCTTGCGTCGGCGGAAGTTGCGCAGCGCTTCCATGTCGTACTGCAGGATGTCTTCGCCATCGACCAGGATCGCGCCGCTGGTGGGGTCGATCAGGCGGTTGAAGTGACGCACCAGGGTCGACTTGCCGGAACCGGACAGGCCCATGATCACGAAGATCTCGCCGCTGCCGATCGACAATGACAGGTCGTTGACCCCGACCACGCAGCCGGTCTCGGCCAGTACCTGCTCCTTGCTGCGCTTTTGCTGAATCAGTTGCAGGGCCTCGTCGGCCCGGTTACCGAAGATCTTGAAGACATTCTTCACTTCGATCTTGCTGACCTGCGTGTTCATTTGCTCACCTCATGCCGTGGCCGACCGTAGGCCTGGGTAATGCGGTCGATCACTACCGCGAGAATCACGATGGCCAGGCCCGCTTCCAGGCCGCGACCGACGTTCAGGGTCTGGATGCCGATCAGCACGTCCTCACCCAGGCCACGGGCGCCGATCATCGAGGCGATCACCACCATCGACAGGGCCATCATGGTGGTCTGGTTGATGCCGGCCATGATGCTTGGCAGGGCCAGCGGCAGTTGCACGCCGAACAGTTGCTGCCAGCGGTTGGCGCCGAAGGCGTTGATCGCTTCCATGACTTCGCCGTCCACCTGGCGGATACCCAGGTCGGTCAGGCGGATCAGCGGTGGCGCGGCGTAGATCACGGTGGCGAAGATCGCCGGCACCTTGCCCAGGCCGAACAGCATCAGCACCGGAATCAGGTACACGAAGCTGGGCATGGTCTGCATGATGTCGAGCATCGGCATCAGCACCGCACGCAGGCGGTTGCTGCGGGCCGAGAGGATCCCCAGGGGGACGCCCACCAGCACCGAAATCAGCGTGGCCACCAGCATCAGCGCCAGGGTTTGCATCAGTTTGTCCCACAGGCCAACCATGCCGACCAGGAACAACAGGCCGGCGATGACCACGGTCGGCAGGATCCGACGGGTAGCGTGCCAGGCAATGACTGCCACCAGGCCCAGCATCAGCCACCAGGGCGTTGCCCGCAGCAGGCCTTCGAGGTTGACGATGGCCCAGAGCAGGGTGTCGGAGATGTGCCGGAACACATCGCCGTAGTTGGTCACCAGCGCATCGACCCAGCCATTGACCCAGTCAGCGATGGAGAAGGTAAAGTTTTCGGGAAACATAGGGTTCACTCATCAGGTAGAAGTGGAAGCTCAGAGCGCTGCTTCGATTTTCTTCGCGGCGTCTTCGCTGACCCATGCATGCCAGACTTCAGGATGTTCCTTGAGGAAGATCTTGGCCAGTGCCGGCGATTCGATGCGGTCCTTGGCCATGCGGGCCAGGTTCTGGTTGAGCAAATCGATCGGCATGTTGACCTTCTCCAGCACCGCGACCAGCTCGGGCGCCTCGTCGTGGAAGGTCTTGGACAGGCCGACCTTGATCGACACGCTGTTGTCCACGCCGGGTTTTTCTTCCAGCTTGACCAGGTCGACCTGACCCATCAGCGGGGTGGGCGACCAGTAGTAGAACAGGATCGGTTCGCCGCGCTTGTAGCTCGACAATACCGCAGCATCCAGCGCCGGGCCGGTGCCCGGGCGGAAGTTGGTGAATTTGTCTTCCAGGCCGTAGTCCTTGAGCATGCGGCTGTTATCCAGCTCGCAGGTCCAGCCGGCCGGACAGTTGTAGAAACGACCTTTGCCTGGCTCTTCCGGATCGCGGAAGACTTCGGCGTATTTGCCCAGGTCAGCAATACCCTTGAGCTCAGGCGCCTTGGCCTCGAGCTTGCGCTTGGCATCGCCTTCGATCACGTAGCGCGGCACATACCAGCCTTCGGCCGCACCGACCACGGGCGAACCGACGCCGACCACCTTGCCGGCCGCCTCGGCCTTCTTCCAGACCTCACTGCGACCTACCCACTCTTCGGCGAAGACCTGGATATCGTTGGTACCCAGGGCGTTCTCCATGGTGATGGAGTTGCCCGGCAGGCTGTCGGTCTTGCAGCCGTAGCCCTTGTCCAGCACGAACTGCATCACGTCGGTCAGCAACATGCCGCTTTCCCAGTTCAACCCGGCGAATTTCACCGGCTTGCCGGATTCACACCAGGTGGCCGCCTGGGCGCCGGCGCTGCCGAGCAGGCCAACGGCGAACAGCGACGCGAGCAGGGTCTTGGTCATTTTCATCAGGTGACGCTCCCAAACATGAAAGTGGATATCGGCAGTCCAGTGGCAAACGCGGCCATGCGAGCGATCGTCCCTTTTCCATGAAACGATGTCGGTGCTAGAGGCCTCATCGCGGGGCAAGCCCGCTCCCACAGAGGAGGTGGTGCTGCTTCTGTGGGAGCGGGCTTGTCCCGCGATGGGCTGCAAGCAGCCCTCGGATCAGCCGGTGATCATCGGCAGGTTCAGGCCCTGCTCTTTGGCACAATCGATGGCGATCTGGTAACCGGCATCGGCGTGACGCATCACACCGGTTCCCGGGTCGTTGGTCAGAACGCGGGCGATACGCTCGGCAGCCTCGTCGGTACCGTCACAGACGATAACCATGCCCGAATGCTGGGAGAAGCCCATGCCGACGCCACCACCGTGGTGCAGCGAGACCCAGGTCGCGCCGCTGGCGGTGTTGAGCAGGGCGTTGAGCAGCGGCCAGTCGGAAACGGCGTCGGAACCATCACGCATGGCTTCGGTTTCGCGGTTCGGGCTGGAGACCGAGCCGGAGTCCAGGTGGTCGCGGCCGATGACGATCGGTGCCGACAGCTCGCCGCGACGGACCATTTCGTTGAACGCCAGGCCCAGCTTGGCACGCAGACCCAGGCCAACCCAGCAGATACGTGCCGGCAAGCCCTGGAAGCTGATGCGCTCGCGGGCCATGTCCAGCCAGTTGTGCAGGTGGGCGTCGTCCGGGATCAGTTCCTTGACCTTGGCGTCGGTCTTGTAGATGTCCTCGGCGTTACCCGACAGTGCCGCCCAGCGGAACGGACCGATACCGCGGCAGAACAGCGGACGGATGTAGGCCGGTACGAAGCCCGGGAAGTCGAACGCGTTGCTCACGCCCTCTTCCTTGGCCATCTGGCGGATGTTGTTACCGTAGTCGAAGGTCGGGATGCCCTGCTTCTGGAACTCGAGCATGGCCTTGACGTGCACGGCCATCGATTGCTTGGCGGCCTTGACCACGGCAGCCGGTTCGGTCTGCGCACGGTCGCGGTACTGCTCCCAGGTCCAGCCGGCTGGCAGGTAGCCATTGAGCGGGTCGTGGGCGCTGGTCTGGTCGGTGACCATGTCCGGGCGCACGCCACGCTTGATCAGCTCAGGCAGGATTTCGGCAGCGTTGCCCAGCAGGGCGACGGAGATGGCCTTGCCTTCGGCGGTGTACTTGGCGATGCGTGCCAGAGCGTCGTCCAGGTCCTTGGCCTGCTCGTCGACATAACGGCTGCTCAGGCGGAAGTCGATGCGGCTCTGCTGGCATTCGATGTTCAACGAGCAGGCGCCGGCCAGGGTTGCGGCCAGTGGCTGGGCACCGCCCATGCCGCCCAGGCCCGCGGTCAGGACCCACTTGCCCTTGAGGCTGCCGTTGTAGTGCTGGCGACCGGCTTCGACGAAGGTTTCGTAGGTGCCCTGGACGATGCCCTGGCTGCCGATGTAGATCCAGCTGCCGGCGGTCATCTGGCCGTACATGGCCAGGCCCTTGGCATCCAGTTCGTTGAAGTGTTCCCAGTTGGCCCAGTGCGGTACCAGGTTGGAGTTGGCGATCAGCACGCGCGGGGCGTTGGCGTGGGTCTTGAACACGCCGACCGGCTTGCCCGACTGCACCAGCAGGGTTTCGTCGTCATTCAGGTTGGTCAGGCTTTCGACGATCTTGTCGTAGCAGGCCCAGTTGCGCGCGGCACGGCCGATGCCACCGTACACCACCAGTTCTTTCGGGTTCTCTGCCACTTCCGGGTCGAGGTTGTTCATCAGCATGCGCAGCGGCGCTTCGGTCAGCCAGCTCTTCGCAGTCAGCTTGTTACCGCGCGGGGCGCGGATTTCGACGTCACGGAATTTGTTCAGGTTGTTGTCAGTCACGAAAAGGGCTCCTCAAGCGATCGATTCAAACCCGACCCGGCAGGGGTCATAGGGCGGCTTCAACAGCGCAGAAGGGATGGCCTGTCCACTTATACGCACACATCTTTACTTGTACATACAAGCATATGCAATTGAGCGGCCAAGTTGCCTATACAACCTGGAAGAAAAACGTGACTGATGAGTCCAGACCAGGAAAATCAAGGCCTTGAGGGTTTCGAAAAGTGTTTGGAGGGTGTCGCGAGGGGGAGAGACAACCAAGGCGGCATTGCGCCACCTTGGGGCATTCGGTAACAGCGTGTGGAGAAAAGTGCGTTACCGGGAAACGTCTGACAGCTCGATGACACAGCAACGGCCATCGGTTTCCAGCTCCAGCAGTTGCTGGTTGCCGGTCAACTGAGCGCAGTCGTACAGGCCCAGTTGCTGTTGTGGGTGGCCGCTGAGGCCCAGGCTCAACGCACCCTGGGCGCTGAACAGCAGCACGGTGTCGGCGGAACTGAACAGCCGGGTCGGCTCGCTGAACCACTGCAGGCGCGCGCGGTAACGTTGCGGTGCGTAGATCAGGTTGAAGTCACGAATGGCCCCGCCGAGCAAACGGCAGCTGACCTGGCTTTCACCTTTAAAGGCAAAGGCATCGAACGGCAGTAGCGGCCGGGCCGCCTGACCATCGACCTGCAACTGCATGCCCTCGCCCTGCAGCACGGTGATGATCCGCTGGTAGCCGGCGAAACTGGAGAATCCGCCCGACTCGCCGATGTCGGCGATCGACAGGCGCCAGCCGAAGCCTTCCAGGCCTTCACCGCCATCGCGGGTGATTTCTTCGGTGCTGCCGCCGCCGTTCTTCCAGGGCATGCGGGGATAGTCTTTGGCGCGTAATACCTGCAACTGGCTCATTTGCTGAAGCGTCCTTCAAGACGGTGACGGGATCCGGGATGAATCAGACGAGCGGCCGTCACCGGCTGACGCCCCGACCAGGTACGGCGGCGGATCAGCAGGCACGGTTCGCCCTCTTCGATTTGCAGCAGACGGCATTCTTCCGGCTCGGCGAGAATCGCCTCGACCACGTGCTCGCCCTCGGTCAGCGGTGCGACCTGGGACAGATAGGCGTAGGGCGTCTGCCGGGTGAAGTCCTGCTTGAGGTAGTCCGGGGCGATCTGTGCATTGACGAAGCGATCTTCGATTTGCACGGCAATGCCGTTTTCGTAGTGCACGATCAACGAGTGAAACACCCGCTGGCCTTCGCGCATGTCCAGGGCCAGGGCGCGCTCGGAGCCGGCGGCCTCTTCGGCCAGGGTAATCACCTGACAAGTGTGCTGGTGGCCGCGGGCGGCGATCTCGTCGGCAATGTTGTTGACCTCGAACAGCGCCGAGCGGGTCTTGGGTTCGGCGACGAAGGTGCCGACGCCCTGCATGCGCACCAGCAAGCCTTCGGCAGTCAGTTCGCGCAGGGCGCGGTTGATGGTCATGCGGCTGAAGCCCAGCTGGCTGACCAGCTCGCTTTCCGACGGCACGCGATGGTGCGGCGGCCAGCTGCCGTTCTGGATCTGCAGGGCGATCATCTGCTTGACCCGGGCATACAGCGGCGCCGGCCCCTCGCCCATCTGGGCAACCAGCGCGGAGACAGGAGGTGTCGGCACGATAAATGTCCTTCTCGGTTGAATGAACGGTAGCTTGCCGGAGTTTACCCAGCAGGCAAACGTCTGTATATGTATATACAAATAATCACAACGAGGTGCCGTGTCGATGTCCGTCTTCTTTGCCGAACGTGCGTTGCTCCCTGGCGGCTGGGCCGAAAACGTCCGAATCGAGGTCGGCGCCGATGGCTTGCTGGCCAGTATCCAGGCCGGCGGCTCGGCCGCAGGCGCCGAGCGCCTGGCCGGCCCGCTGCTGCCAGGCATGCCCAACCTGCACTCGCACGCCTTCCAGCGCGCCATGGCGGGGCTTGCGGAAGTGGCGGGCAATCCCAATGACAGCTTCTGGACCTGGCGTGAACTGATGTACCGCCTGGTCGGCAAGATCAGCCCCGAGCAGTTGCAGGTCATCGCCCGGCAGCTGTACATCGAGATGCTCAAGGCCGGCTACACCTCGGTGGCCGAATTCCATTACGTGCACCACGACACCCAGGGCAAGGCCTATGCCGACCCGGCCGAACTGTCGTTGCGCATCAGCCAGGCAGCCCGTGCCAGCGGTATCGGCCTGACCCTGTTGCCGGTGCTGTACAGCCACGCAGGCTTCGGCGGCCAGGCACCGAACGACGGCCAGCGGCGCTTTATCAACAGCACCGAGCAGTACCTCAAGCTACAGCAGCAGCTGGCGCCGCTGCTGGCCGAGCAACCCGCCCAGCAACTGGGCCTGTGCTTCCACTCGCTGCGCGCCGTCACTCCGGAGCAGATCGCCCAGGTCATGGCCGCCAGCGACAAGGCCTGCCCGGTGCATATCCACATTGCCGAACAGCAAAAGGAAGTCGACGACTGCCTGGCCTGGAGCGGACGCCGGCCGCTGCAATGGCTGTATGAAAATACCGAAGTCGATCAACGCTGGTGCCTGGTACACGCCACCCACGCCGAGCCCGACGAAGTCACCCTGATGGCCCGCAGCGGCGCGATTGCCGGCCTGTGCCTGACCACCGAAGCCAACCTGGGCGACGGTATCTTCCCGGCGGTGGACTACCTGGCCCAGGGCGGTCGCCTGGGGATCGGCTCGGACAGTCATGTATCACTGAGCGTGGTCGAGGAACTGCGCTGGCTGGAGTACGGCCAGCGCCTGCGCGACCAACGGCGCAACCGCCTGTATGGCAGCGATCAGCCGATGGTCGGACGCACGCTGTACGATGCCGCCCTGAGCGGCGGTGCCCAGGCGCTGGGGCAAGCCATTGGCGAGCTGAGCGTTGGCAAGCGTGCCGACTGGCTGGTGCTCGACGGCAACGACCCGTACCTGGCCACCGCCAGCGGCGATGGCATTCTCAATCGCTGGCTGTTTGCCGGCAGCGACCGCCAGGTGCGCGATGTGATGGTCAACGGCCAGTGGGTAGTGCGCCAGGGGCGCCATGCCGATGAGGAAGAAAGCGCCCAGGCGTTTGCCGGGGTTCTGCGGGAATTGCTGGGTTGAGCTATCGCGGGGCAAGCCCGCTCCCACACCGTCTGTGGGAGCGGGCTTGCCCCGCGATGGGCCCTCAAGGCGTGTGGGCGACCATGTCCTTGTCCGCCACGCGCCAGATCAGGCGAGTGGTGTCGTAGCCCTGCTGCCGCGCCTTGGCCAGCAAGCTTTCGCGCTCCAGTGCCGGAATCGTCGGCTTGCGCGAGAGGATCCACAGGTACTTGCGATCCGGGTTGCCGACCAGCGCCGTCTGGTAGCCGTCGCCGATATAGAGCACCCAATAGTCACCCTTGATGCCGCCCGGCAGCACTTTCGAGAACCAGGTGTCGAATTCCACCCAGAGCTTGTCGGTCTTGCCCGGCACCTGTGGTGTTGCACTACCGCTGACTTCCTGCCACTCGCCCTCGCGGGTCAGGCAACGGTTGAGTACTCCGAGCGAGCCATCGGGCTTGACGTTGTAGTGTGCCTCGGACTGGGCGCAGTCACGCTGGAAGTACATGGGCAGGCGCGCCAGCTCGAACCATTTGCCCTGGTAACGCTTGAGGTCGACCTTCTCGACTGTCTTGGGCGGTACCGGCCCCGTGCCCGAGTTGGCGCAGCCACCCAGGATCAGGCCGGCACACAGCGCCAGCAACAGGTGTAGACGTTTCATTTGAGTCCCTGCCCGGAATACATCAGCACCTTGTCGGCGGCGTATTGCACGCTGATGAAGGCCTTGTCGTCACCCCAGGTGCAGCTGGACATGCCCAGGGCGCCGGAACATTCCTTGGGGCTGCCGAGCAGCTGCTCGACCTCGGCCTTGGCCATGCCGGTCTTGATGTGTGAGTAGTTTTCCTGGTTGATCTTGTTGCACGCAGTCAGAAACACGCACAAGGACAGCAGGGCGAGGGAACGCAACGACATGAAAGGTCACTCCTGGACATGAGGGCGCAGGCGCAGTGGCCTACCGACAGCTTAGAAGGGCAAAACCGCCGCAGGTTCCCTGGCCACCGGCCTTTCCTTGCGCCAGATCCATGCCTTTGGTCGCCTGGATCGATATCGGATTAATCTTTTGCCCGCAGCGGACGACACAGGAAGGCGCTGCGACCGATTGCCGCGCCCTCCTCCGTAGACCCGCCTTGTGCAGACAGACCCCCGCAATGACAAAAAACCTGAAGTTCAGCCACAAGATCCTGCTCGCCGCCGCCCTGGTGGTCGCGGTCGCCTTCACCTGTTTCATCCTGTTCAATGACTACCGCCAGCGCCAGACCCTGCTGGCCAACACCGAATCCTCGATGCAGGAACTCGGCAGCCTGACCAGCAGCAATATCCAGACCTGGCTGCAAAGCCGCATGCAGATCCTGCAGTCGCTGTCCCAGCAAGTCGCCATCGATGGCCCCGGCAAGGACAGCCTGACCCGCAGCCTCAACCTGCCGGTGTACGGCAGCAACTTCCTGCTGACCTACTTCGGCGGCCAGGACGGCGCCATGCAGTCGGTGCCGCAAGGTAACCGCGCCGCCGACTACGACCCGCGCGTGCGCGGCTGGTACAAGGCCGCCAGCAGCGCCGGCCAGACCATCGTCACTGAACCCTACATCTCGGTGTCGGCGAACAAGCTGGTCATCACCCTGGCCACCCCGGTGCAGCACCAGGGTCGCCTGATCGGTGTCAGCGGTGCCGATACCGACCTGGACAGCATCAGCGCGATCATCAATGCGCTGAACTTCGACGGTCACGGCCAGGCCTTCATCGTCAACGGCGACGGCAAGATCCTGGTGCACCCGGATGCCAAGCTGGTGCTGAAAAACCTCGAAGAGGCCTATCCGCAACACACCCCGCGGATCGGCAGCGGGCTCAAGGAGGCCGAGGTCGATGGCCGCAAGCAGTTCATCACCTTTACCAAGGTCAACGGCGTGCCTTCGGCCGACTGGTACGTCGCCCTGGTGCTCGACCAGGACTTCGCCTTTGCCATGCTCAGCGAACTGCGCACCTCGGCCATCGTTGCCACGGTGATTGCGGTGCTGATCATCATCGCCCTGCTCGGTGTGCTGATCCGCGTGCTGATGGAGCCGCTGCACGTCATGGGCCGGGCCATGCACGATATCGCCGAAGGCGAAGGCGACCTCACCCGCCGCCTGCGCATCCACGCCCAGGATGAATTCGGCAGCCTCGGCCAGTCGTTCAACCGCTTCGTCGAACGTATCCACGAGTCGATCCGCGAAGTGGCCTCGGCCAGCGGCCAGGTCAACGAAGTGGCCCTGCGCGTGGTCAGCGCCTCCAATGCCTCGATCCACAACGCCGACCAGCAATCGAGTCGCACCAGCAGCGTCGCCGCAGCAATCAACCAGCTGGGCGCCGCCGCCCAGGAAATCGCCCAGAACGCTGCCCTCGCCTCCCAGCACTCCAGCGAGGCCCGTAACCTGGCTGAAGATGGCCAGCAAGTGGTCGAACAGACCATCGAGGTGATGAACCAGCTGTCGGCGAAGATCAGCGATTCGTGCGGCAACATCGAAACCCTGAACGCCAACACGGTGAACATCGGCCAGATCCTCGAAGTGATCAGCGGCATCTCCCAGCAGACCAACCTGCTGGCGCTCAACGCCGCCATCGAGGCTGCCCGTGCCGGCGAGGCCGGTCGCGGATTCGCGGTGGTCGCCGACGAAGTGCGCAACCTCGCCCACCGTACCCAGGACTCGGCCCAGCAGGTTCAGCGCATCATTGAAGAACTACAGGCCGGCGCCCGTGTGGCGGTCAGCACCATGACCGAAAGCCAGAGCCACAGCCAGCACAGCGTCGGCATCGCCAACCAGGCCGGTGAGCGCCTGGGCAGCGTGACCCAGCGCATCGGCGAGATCGACGGCATGAACCAGTCGGTCGCCACCGCCACCGAAGAGCAGACGGCCGTGGTCGAGTCGATCAATGTCGACATCACCGAGATCAATACGCTGAATCAGGAAGGGGTGGAGAACCTGCAGGCGACGTTGCGGGCCTGCAACGACCTGGAGCATCAGGTCGAGCGGTTGAAGCATCTGGTGGGCAGTTTCAGGATTTGACCGCATCGCGGGGCAAGCCCGCTCCCACAGGGCATGGTTGAATCCTGTGGGAGCGGGCTTGCCCCGCGATCGAATCCGCCTTAGAACCGGGAACCCGGCTCCAGCAGAAAATCCATTTCCTCATCGGTACTCGGCCGATTCAGCAGTAGATTGCGATGCGGGAAGCGACCAAAGCGGGCAATCACCCGCTGGTGCTGCTCGGCGTAGTCGAGAAAGCCTTCGAACAGTCGGCGCGACTGCTCCGGCTGCTCGTCCAGCAATTCCTGGTAGCGCTCGACGCTCAGGTTCTGCCAGTCCAACACCTCGGCATGCTCCAGCGCCAGCAGGATGAACACCCGCTGGATGGGCAGCAGCTGGAAGTCCCACTTCTTCTGCAGGCCTTGCATCACCACCACCTGCGCACGCCGGTCGCCATCGAAGGCGTGCGGCGTGTCGCGGTGGATCATGCGCGGCAACTGGTCCAGCAGCAGCACCAGGCCCAGCCAGCCCTGCGGGCATTGCAGCCACTCATCGAGGCCACCGGCCAGGGCTTGGGCAACCAGGTCGCCGAAAAGCTCGCGCGCTTCGTCGTCGTGGTGCTTGCCGAACCACAAGGTGCCCTTCTCGTCAGCGACGTCCTGGGGGCTGGTGCCCCATCCGAACCACCATTCCAGTAACGGCTGCCAAGGTGCGAGCATGACTTACTCCTGGTGATAACCGGTAACGCGTTCGACTTCCTGCTTGGAGCCGAGGAACACCGCTACGCGCTGGTGCAGGCTCTCGGGCTGGATGTCGAGGATGCGCTGTTTGCCGTCGGTGGAGGCACCGCCGGCCTGTTCGATGATGAAGGACATCGGGTTGGCTTCGTACATCAGGCGCAGCTTGCCCGGCTTGGAAGGCTCGCGGGCATCGCGTGGGTACATGAACAGGCCGCCACGGGTCAGGATGCGGTGCACGTCGGCAACCATCGAGGCGATCCAGCGCATGTTGTAGTTCTTTTTCAGCGGGCCGGTCTCGCCTTCGAGCAACTCGCCGACGTAGCGCTTGACCGGGGCTTCCCAGTGACGCTGGTTGGACATGTTGATGGCGAATTCGGCGGTGGTTTCCGGCACCTTGATGTTCTCGTGGGTCAGTACGAAGCTGCCCAGTTCGCGGTCCAGGGTGAAGCCCTTGACGCCGTTGCCCAGGGTCAGGATCAGCATGGTCTGCGGGCCGTAGATCGCATAACCGGCGGCAACCTGCTTGGTGCCCGGCTGCAGGAAGGCCTGCTCGTTGAGGCTTTCGTTCTGGCTCAGGTACTCATTGGGGCAACGCAGTACCGAGAAGATGGTGCCGACCGAAACGTTGACGTCGATGTTCGACGAACCGTCCAGCGGGTCGAAGACCAGCAGGTAGGCGCCTTTAGGGTACTTGCCCGGGATCTGGTAGGCGTTGTCCATTTCTTCGGACGCCATGCCGGCCAGGTGGCCGCCCCATTCGTTGGCTTCGAGCAGGATATCGTTGGAAATCACGTCCAGTTTCTTCTGGACTTCGCCCTGCACGTTTTCGGTGCCCATGCTGCCCAGGACGCCGCCAAGGGCGCCTTTGGAAACGTTGTGGCTGATTTCCTTGCACGCACGCGCTACCACTTCGATCAGGAAGCGCAGATCGGCAGGGGTGCTGTTGCTGCGGGTCTGCTCAATCAAATAGCGACTCAGGGTAACGCGGGACATGTAAGGCTCCGAAGAATGGGGTAATAAAAACCCACGCAGTTTACAGGGAGAGTGAAGCGCTAGCGAGTCATCAGACACGCTTGATCGATCAGACGGCACATTGGCCCGAGAGTTCATCGCCCCCGGGCCATCCACCACAGCTTAGTCCAGGGCCTTCCAGATCTGCGTCGCGTACTCGCGAATGGTCCGGTCCGAAGAGAACCAGCCCATGCGCGCGGTGTTGAGCACCGCCATGCGCCACCACTGCGCCGGATCGTGCCAGAGCGCCTCGACGCGCTGCTGGGCGTCCCAGTAGGCATCGAAATCGGCGCAGACCAGGAAGCGGTCATGGGCCACCAGCGCATCGACCAGCCCCGTGTAGCGCGCCGGATCATCCGGCGAAAACACCCCGCCGCGAATCGCCTGGAGCACATCGCCGAGCCGGCTGGAAGCGGCAATGGCGGCGCTGGCACCAAAGTCGCCACTGCGTTTTCTCGACTCCACCTGCTGGGCGCTGAGGCCGAAGATGAACATGTTCTCGGCGCCGACCTGCTCGCACATTTCCACGTTGGCGCCATCCAAGGTGCCGATGGTCAGCGCACCATTGAGGCCGAACTTCATGTTGCTGGTGCCCGAGGCCTCGTAACCGGCGGTGGAGATCTGCTCGGACAGGTCGGCCGCCGGGATGATGCTCTCGGCCAGGCTGACGTTGTAGTTGGGCAGGAACACCACCTTGAGCAGGCCGCGCACGGTCGGGTCGTTGTTCACCACCCGGGCGATGTCGTTGCTCAGTTTGATGATCAGCTTGGCCTGGTGATAACTGGCCGCCGCCTTGCCGGCGAACAGCTTGACCCGTGGCACCCAGTTGACCCCGGGCTCGGCCCGGATCGCCTGGTACAGGGCCACGGTGTGCAACAGGTTGAGCAATTGGCGCTTGTACTCGTGGATCCGTTTGACCTGCACATCGAACAGCGCCTGCGGGTTGACGGTGATGCCCAGGCGCTCCTGGATCAGGTTGGCCAGGGCGCGCTTGCTGCGCAGGCGCTGCTCGGCGAACTGCTTGCAGAACGCGGGCTTGTCGGCGAACGGCTCAAGCGCCTTGAGACGGTTCTGCGGGTCATCCAGCACGGCGTCGCCGAGGGCCTCGACCAGCATGGCGGTGAGTGCCGGGTTGGCCTGGTACAGCCAGCGGCGGAAGGTGATGCCATTGGTCTTGTTGTTGATCCGCTGCGGGTAGAGCTTGTGCATCTCGGCAAACACCGTGCTGCGCATCAGCTTGCTGTGCAGCGCCGATACACCGTTGACGCTGTGCGAACCGAGAAAGGCCAGGTTGCCCATGCGCACCCGGCGGCCGTTGTCTTCCTCGATCAGCGACACCGCGCGCAGCACGTCGAAATCGTGGATGCCCTTGGCTCGCAGGGCGTCGATATGGAAGGCGTTGATCAGGTAGATGATCTGCATGTGCCGCGGCAGCATGCGCTCCATCAGGCCGACCGGCCAGGTTTCCAGGGCCTCGGGCAGCAAGGTGTGGTTGGTGTAGGCCAGGGTGTCGACGGTCAGTTGCCAGGCGGTGTCCCAGGGCACTTCATGCTGGTCGACCAGCAGGCGCATCAGTTCGGCCACGGCGATCGAGGGGTGCGTGTCGTTGAGCTGGATCGCCGCCTGCTGCGGCAGGTTGAGCAGGTTGTCGTGCATGTTCAGGTGGCGCCGCAGCAGGTCCTGCAAGGAAGCGCAGACAAAGAAGTACTCCTGGCGCAGGCGCAGCTCCTGGCCGGCCTCGGTGCTGTCGGCCGGATACAGGACCCGCGAGATGCTTTCGGCACGCGCCACTTCAGCCACGGCACCCAGGTGGTCGCCGGCGTTGAAGCGCTCCAGGTGCAGCTCTTCCAGCGCCCGTGCACGCCACAGGCGCAGGGTATTGACGCTGGCGCCGCGCCAGCCGACCACCGGTGTGTCGTAGGCCACCGCCCGCACCGTCTCGGCGGGCCACCACACCTGGCGCTGCTGGCCATTGGCGTCATGCACGGTTTCGACGCTGCCGCCGAAGCTGATCGGGTAGATCACCTCGGCCCGCTCGAACTCCCAGGGGTTGCCGAAATCCAGCCAGTTCTCGGTCTGCTCCTGCTGCCAGCCATCGACCACCGCCTGGCGGAACAGACCGTGCTCGTAGCGGATGCCATAGCCGTGGGCAGCGATACCCAGGGTCGACATGCTTTCCATGAAACAGGCCGCCAACCGACCGAGACCGCCATTGCCCAGGGCCGCATCCGGCTCCAGCAGGCGGATCCGCTCCAGGTCGACATCCAGCCCGCTCAGCGCCTCGCGGGCGATCTCCAGCAGGCCGAGGTTGCTCAGGCTGTCATACAGCAAGCGACCGATGAGAAACTCCAGGGACAGGTAGTACACCCGCTTCTGGCTCTTGCGATAAATCTGCCGGGTGTGGTCCATCCAGTGATCGACCATGTGATCACGGGCTGCCAGGGCGATGGCCTCGAACCAGTCATGTTCGAAGGCGTGCTCCGGGTCCTTGCCGACCGCGTAGGTCAATTTATCCAGTACAGCGGTGCGAAAAGCGGCCACCTCTGCGTCACGAGCGAGTGGTTCCTGAGACATGCGACGTCCTCGATCAAGTTGACGAATGCGGATGGAGATTTCTCAGCCTAGACGGTTCGACACGGAGCGACAGTGCGGGTTCTGGAGTTTCTGTGCAAAAGCGGTACCCGTTGGCGTGAGAACCGGCAAATGGTTGTTCACATTTTGACCAACTCCGGTATGATCGCGCGCCCAACCGAACATCTATAACCAGAACCTGATGAAACCGACCCTGATTGCCGCCGCCGAAGTCGACCGCCTGGAGACCTGGCAGAAGTACCAAAGCCATATGTGCGGGGGCTGCAACTCGACCTGCTGCACCTTGCCGACGGAAGTGAAGATTAAAGACCTGATCCGCATGGGTGTGGTGGATGAGTTCGAGGTGGGCGAACCGCCGAAGAACATTGCCAAGCGCTTGCAGAAAGACGGGATCATCCAGCGCTTCAACCAGAAATCGGGCATCTTCACCCTGGCGCAGATGAGCAACGACGACTGCATCTATCTGGACCGCAAGAGCCGCCTGTGCACCATTTATGAAACTCGCCCGGACACCTGCCGCAACCACCCGCGAATCGGGCCGCGCCCGGGGTATTGCGCGTATATCCCCAAGCCGGTGGCTCGCCGCTAGCAGGAGCGGACTTGCTGTGGGAGCGGGCTTGCCCCGCGATGCGATGTGACTGACAACCCGCAATCGCGGGGCAAGCCCGCTCCCACCGGCTGCTCCCACCGGTAGTTCCAGACAAACAAAAACGCCCCCGGTCTTGCGACCGGGGGCGTTTTCGTTCAGCCGGGCTTAGTTAGCCTTGGCTTTCTTGGCAGCGCGGGTACGCTCGCCTTCGTCGAGGATCTTCTTACGCAGACGGATCGACTTAGGCGTGACTTCGCACAGCTCGTCGTCCTGGATGAATTCCAGGGCCTGTTCCAGGGTGTGACGAACCGGCGGAACCAGGGCAATGGTCTCGTCCTTGCCCGAAGCACGCATGTTGTCGAGCTTCTTGCCTTTGGTCGGGTTCACGCCCAGGTCGTTGTCACGGCTGTTCAGACCGATGATCTGACCGTTGTAGATCTCCTGGCCGTGCTCGACGAACAGCTTGCCGCGCGCCTGCAGGGTTTCCAGGGAGTAGGTCAGGGCCTTGCCGGTCTCGACCGAAACCAGTACGCCGTTCAGACGGCCGGACATCTGGCCGGACTTCATGGTGTCGTAGCGATCGAAGATCGAGGTCAGGATGCCGGCACCGTTGGTCAGGGTCAGGAACTGGTTACGGAAACCGATCAGACCACGGGCTGGAATGTTGTATTCCAGACGTACACGGCCCTTGCCATCCGGCGCCATGTTGGTCAGGTCGCCCTTACGCAGGCCCATTTCTTCCATGACCTTGCCCTGGGATTCTTCAGGGATGTCGATGGTGACGTTCTCGAACGGCTCCTGCTTGACGCCGCCTACTTCGCGGATGATTACTTCAGGACGGCCTACAGCCATCTCGAAGCCTTCACGACGCATGGTTTCGATCAGAACCGACAGGTGCAGCTCACCACGGCCGGAAACCTTGAACTTGTCAGCCGAGTCGCCTTCTTCAACGCGCAGTGCCACGTTGTACAGCAGCTCTTTGTCCAGACGTTCCTTGATGTTACGGCTGGTGACGAACTTGCCTTCCTTACCGCAGAACGGCGAGTCGTTGACCTGGAAGGTCATCGAAACGGTCGGCTCGTCGACGGTCAGCGGCTTCATCGCCTCGACAACGTCAGGGGTGCACAGGGTGTCGGAGATGAACAGCTCGTCGAAACCGCTGATGCAGACGATGTCGCCGGCCTGGGCTTCTTCGACGTCAACGCGGTGCAGACCGTGGTGACCCATCAGCTTGAGGATACGACCGTTGCGCTTCTTGCCGTCGGTGTCGATGGCGACGACCGGGGTGTTCGGCTTGACGCGACCACGGGCGATACGGCCAACGCCGATAACACCCAGGAAGCTGTTGTAGTCCAGTGCGGAGATCTGCATCTGGAACGGACCGTCACGGTCAACAGCCGGCGCCGGTACGTTGTCGATGATCGACTGGTACAGCGCGGTCATGTCTTCGCCCATTTCGGTGTGGTCCAGACCGGCGATGCCGTTCAGGGCCGAGGCGTAGACGACTTTGAAGTCCAGCTGTTCGTCGGTGGCACCGAGGTTGTCGAACAGGTCGAAGATCTGGTCCAGAACCCAGTCAGGACGCGCGCCCGGACGGTCGACCTTGTTGATCACGACGATTGGCTTCAGACCGGCTTCGAAGGCCTTCTTGGTCACGAAGCGGGTTTGCGGCATCGGGCCGTCCTGGGCGTCGACCAGCAGCAGCACGGAGTCGACCATCGACATTACACGCTCAACCTCGCCACCGAAGTCGGCGTGGCCGGGGGTGTCGACGATGTTGATGTGGTAGCCGTTCCAGTTGATGGCGGTGTTTTTCGCCAGAATGGTAATACCGCGCTCTTTTTCCTGGTCGTTGGAGTCCATGACGCGCTCGTCGTTGAGCTCGTTACGCTCCAGGGTGCCGGACTGGCGCAGGAGTTTGTCGACGAGGGTGGTTTTACCATGGTCAACGTGGGCGATGATGGCGATGTTACGCAGATTTTCGATCACTTGTGTTTCTCGATCAGAGGATTCGGGTTGCCGCTATTTTAAGCGGCGAATATGAATGAACGGTGCTCAGACTGCCCGGCGGTCGGGAGGGCGATGGCGGATGCTTCCGCCATACAGCCCCGGCGTCTTATGCCGGACGATAAACACGCACATTGGCATGTCCCTCGCTCAGCAGGTGGTGGGCATGCAGCCGACTCATCACGCCCTTGTCGCAATACAGCAGGTACTGGCGCGCTGGGTCCAGTTCCTTGAAGCGGCTGTTGATCGCATAGAACGGCATGAGTTTCACTTCGATGCCTTCCAGTTCCAGCGGTTCATCTTCCTGGGCATCCGGGTGACGGATGTCGATCACCACCTGGCCGGCCAGCGCCTGGGCGACTTCCTCGACCTGGATGTCCTGGCTCAGTTCGTCGATCACATGATCGATGGCGATCAGGCGGGCGCGCTCCAGGGCGCGCTCCAGCACCGCCATGTCGAACTGCTTCTCTTCATGTTCGATGCGGTGGCGCTTGGCGTGGGTGGTCGGGTTCACCGAGATCACGCCACAGTATTCAGGCATGTGCTTGGCGAAGTCGGCGGTGCCGATCGCCTCGGCCTGGTCGATGATGTCCTGCTTGTGGGTGGCCAGCAGCGGGCGAAGCACCAGCTTGTCGGTGGCCTGGTCGATGATCGACAGGTTCGGCAGGGTCTGGCTCGAGACCTGGGAAATCGCCTCGCCGGTGACCAGCGCGTCGATCTCCAGACGATCGGCCATCTGCGCCGCCGCGCGCAGCATCATGCGCTTGAGGGTCACGCCCATATAGCTGTTGTCGACCTTGCCGAGGATCTCGCCGACCACTTCCTCGAACGGCACGCTGATGAACAGCACGCGCTGGCTGCTGCCGTATTTCTTCCACAGGTAGTGGGCGACTTCCATCACCCCCAGTTCGTGGGCACGGCCGCCGAGGTTGAAGAAGCAGAAGTGGGTCATCAGGCCGCGACGCATCATCTGGTAGGCCGCCACGGTGGAGTCGAAACCACCGGACATCAGCACCAGGGTCTGCTCCAGGGCGCCCAGCGGGTAGCCGCCGATGCCCTTGTGCTGGCTGTGGATCACGTACAGGCGCTGGTCGCGCACCTCGATGCGCACCTCGACCTCGGGGTTGCGCAGGTCGATACCGGCGGCACCGCACTGCTGGCGCAGCTGGCTGCCGACATAACGGTCGACGTCCATCGAGGTGAAGTCGTGGTGACCGCCACGCTTGCAGCGTACGGAGAAGCGCTTGCCGGCCAGCAGGTGGCCGAAGTGAGTCTTGCACTTGGCAACGATGTCGTCGAAATCGCCCAGCGGGTACTCTTCGACCTGCAGGAAGTGGGCAATGCCCGGGGTGCAGGTCAGGCGCTCGGTCATCTCACGCAGGACTTTCTCGTCCTCGATGCGGGTGACCACCTCGAGGTTGTCCCAGACACCATCGACCGCCAGCTCAGGATCGAGATCCTTGAGCACGGTGCGAATATTGCGGCCCAGCTGACGGATGAAACGCTTGCGAACCGGGCGGCTCTTGATGGTGATTTCCGGGAAGACTTTTACGATTAGTTTCATGAAAAACTGTGCGTGCGCTGCCGACTAAAAAAGTGGGGCGCGGATTATAGCGGAAATTGTTCAAGGTTTAACCAATTATCGTACAGAAGGTTTTGCATGCACTGATATGGTGCGCTAGAGCAAAATAACGCCTCATCAGGGTGCAAAAATTGTCCGACACTCGGGCCAAAACCCCCTGAAACGCGTAGGAATGGGGCAGAAATGCCAAACCGGGGCACTGGCATGCAATTTGCTCCCTTGTGAGGCAGGTTGCCTTGGCCGACTATTCGCGCCCGGCATCACCCAAATTAAAGGGCTGCACAGGCAAGCTCTACCCCACCCGGAGGACACTATGTCGAAGTCGGTTCAACTCATCAAAGATCATGACGTCAAGTGGATTGACCTGCGTTTCACTGACACCCGTGGCACCCAGCACCACGTGACCATGCCAGCTCGCGATGCGCTGGAAGACGACTTCTTCGAAGTCGGCAAGATGTTCGACGGTTCCTCCATCGCTGGCTGGAAAGGCATCGAAGCTTCCGACATGATCCTGATGCCGGTTGACGATACCGCCGTTCTGGACCCGTTCACCGAAGAGCCGACCCTGATCCTGGTCTGCGACATCATCGAGCCTTCGAGCATGCAAGGCTACGACCGCGACCCACGTGCGATCGCCAAGCGTGCCGAAGAGCACCTGAAAGCCACCATGATCGGTGACACCGTGTTCGCCGGTCCCGAGCCTGAGTTCTTCATCTTCGACGAAGTGAAGTTCAAGTCCGACATCTCCGGCTCCATGTTCAAGATCTTCTCCGAGCAAGGCTCGTGGATGTCTGACCAGGACGTCGAAGGCGGCAACAAGGGCCACCGTCCAGGCGTCAAAGGCGGCTACTTCCCGGTTCCGCCGTTCGACCACGACCACGAAATCCGTACTGCCATGTGCAACGCACTGGAAGAAATGGGTCAGACCGTCGAAGTTCACCACCACGAAGTGGCGACTGCCGGCCAGAACGAAATCGGCGTCAAGTTCAACACCCTGGTGAAGAAAGCCGACGAAGTCCAGACCCTGAAGTATGTCGTGCACAACGTTGCCGACGCCTACGGCCGCACCGCTACCTTCATGCCTAAGCCACTGTACGGCGACAACGGCTCGGGCATGCACGTTCACATGTCGATCTGGAAAGACGGCAAGAACACCTTCGCGGGCGAAGGCTATGCCGGCCTGTCCGACACCGCCCTGTACTTCATCGGCGGTATCATCAAGCACGGTAAGGCCCTGAACGGCTTCACCAACCCGTCGACCAACTCCTACAAGCGTCTGGTCCCAGGCTTCGAAGCCCCGGTCATGCTGGCCTACTCGGCTCGCAACCGTTCCGCTTCGATCCGTATTCCTTACGTTTCGAGCCCGAAAGCCCGTCGTATCGAAGCGCGCTTCCCGGACCCGGCTGCCAACCCGTACCTGGCCTTCGCTGCACTGCTGATGGCTGGTCTGGACGGTATCCAGAACAAGATCCACCCAGGCGATGCCGCCGACAAGAACCTGTACGACCTGCCGCCTGAAGAGGCCAAGGAAATCCCACAGGTTTGCGGCAGCCTGAAAGAAGCCCTGGAAGAGCTGGACAAGGGCCGTGCGTTCCTGACCAAGGGCGGCGTATTCTCCGACGACTTCATCGATGCCTACATCGCCCTGAAGAGCGAAGAAGAAATCAAGGTCCGCACCTTCGTACACCCACTGGAATACGAGCTGTACTACAGCTGCTAAGCCAGTGACGCTCGCGCAAGCGGCGTAACGCAACAAGAAAGGCCTCCTTCGGGAGGCCTTTTTGTTTTCTGCTCTCGGCACCGCAGCCTTCAGCCTGCATGCATCGACTTTTCCCCTATGCTCTATATTGGTGCACTCAACCACCTGCTTGCAGACTGACCGGCCCATTTTGGTTCAGAAAATTGGCCGCTCCAGCGTTTTTTAGGTGTTTTTCGCGCAATTACAGGTCTTTATCCGGGAATTCCGCTTCTTTTCGGAGCCTTGGTTTGTTTTTTGCATTTTCTTGTTACCAGCAGACAACCAGCGCCCGCGACCCTGGCACCCCCGGAGTCGTCATGAGCCAAAAGAGGTCACAGACACCCCATGACCATCAGCGATGCCCTGCACCGACTGCTACTGGACAACCTGACCACTGCCACCATCCTGCTCAACGCCGACCTGCGCCTCGAGTACATGAACCCGGCAGCGGAAATGCTCCTGGCCATCAGCGGCCAGCGCAGCCATGGGCAATTCATCAGCGAGTTGTTCACCGAATCCCCCGAAGCACTCAACTCCCTACGCCTGGCGGTGGAGCATGCGCACCCGTTCACCAAGCGTGAAGCCCAGCTGACCTCGCTGACCGGCCAGACCCAGACCGTCGACTACGCGGTGACGCCGATCCTGAGCAAGGGCCAGACCCTGCTGCTGCTCGAAGTCCACCCCCGCGACCGGCTGTTGCGCATCACCAAGGAAGAGGCGCAGCTGTCCAAGCAGGAAACCACCAAGATGCTGGTGCGCGGCCTGGCCCACGAGATCAAGAATCCGCTGGGCGGCATTCGTGGTGCGGCCCAGTTGCTGTCCCGGGAGCTGCCCGAGGATGGCCTGAAGGACTACACCAATGTGATCATCGAAGAGGCCGACCGCCTGCGTAACCTGGTCGACCGCATGCTTGGCTCGAACAAGCTGCCGTCCCTGGCGATGACCAACATCCATGAAGTGCTCGAACGGGTCTGCAGCCTGGTCGAGGCCGAAAGCCAGGGTGGCATCACCCTGGTGCGCGATTACGACCCGAGCCTGCCGGACGTGCTGATCGACCGCGAGCAGATGATCCAGGCCGTACTCAACATCGTGCGCAACGCCATGCAGGCCATCAGCGGCCAGAACGAGCTGCGCCTGGGGCGTATCACCCTGCGCAGCCGGGCCATGCGCCAGTTCACCATAGGCCACACCCGCCACCGCCTGGTGGCCAAGGTCGAGATCATCGACAACGGTCCGGGCATACCGGCCGAGCTGCAGGAAACCATCTTCTACCCCATGGTCAGCGGCCGCCCGGACGGCACCGGGCTGGGCCTGGCCATTACCCAGAACATCATCAGCCAGCACCAGGGCCTGATCGAATGTGACAGCCATCCGGGCCACACCACCTTCTCGATCTTCCTGCCCCTGGAACAAGGAGCCACCGCCTCATGAGCCGTAGTGAAACCGTCTGGATCGTCGACGATGATCGCTCCATCCGCTGGGTCCTGGAAAAAGCCCTGCAACAGGAAGGCATGACCACCCAGAGCTTCGACAGTGCCGACGGCGTCATGAGCCGCCTGGCCCGCCAGCAGCCGGACGTGATCATTTCCGATATCCGCATGCCCGGCGCCAGCGGCCTGGATCTGCTGGCGCAGATTCGCGAACAGCACCCGCGCCTGCCGGTGATCATCATGACCGCCCACTCCGACCTCGACAGCGCGGTGGCCTCCTACCAGGGCGGTGCCTTCGAATACCTGCCCAAGCCGTTCGACGTCGACGAGGCGGTTTCGCTGGTCAAGCGCGCCAACCAGCATGCCCAGGAGCAACAGGGCCTGGATGTCGCCCCGAGCCTGACCCGCACCCCGGAAATCATCGGCGAGGCGCCGGCGATGCAGGAGGTGTTTCGCGCCATCGGTCGCTTGAGCCACTCCAACATCACCGTGCTGATCAACGGCGAATCCGGTACCGGTAAAGAACTGGTCGCCCACGCCCTGCACCGCCACAGCCCGCGCGCGGCATCGCCGTTCATCGCCCTGAACATGGCGGCCATTCCCAAGGACCTGATGGAGTCCGAGCTGTTCGGCCATGAAAAAGGCGCCTTCACCGGTGCGGCCAACCTGCGCCGCGGCCGCTTCGAGCAGGCCGACGGCGGCACGCTGTTCCTCGACGAGATCGGCGACATGCCGGCCGACACCCAGACCCGCCTGCTGCGGGTACTGGCCGACGGCGAGTTCTACCGGGTGGGCGGCCATGTGCCGGTCAAGGTCGATGTGCGCATCATCGCCGCGACCCACCAGAACCTGGAAACCCTGGTGCAGGCCGGCAAGTTCCGCGAAGACCTGTTCCACCGCCTGAACGTGATTCGCATCCACATCCCGCGCCTGGCCGATCGTCGTGAAGACATCCCGACCCTGGCCAAGCACTTCCTGGGCCGCGCCGCCCAGGAGCTGGCAGTGGAGCCCAAGCTGCTCAAGCCGGAAACCGAGGAATTCATCCGCAACTTGCCGTGGCCGGGCAACGTGCGCCAGCTGGAGAACACCTGCCGCTGGATCACGGTGATGGCCTCGGGCCGGGAAGTGCATATCGGCGACCTGCCGCCGGAACTACTCAACCTCCCCCAGGACGCAGCGCCGGTGACCAACTGGGAACAGGCCCTGCGCCAGTGGGCCGACCAGGCGCTGTCGCGCGGCCAGTCGAACCTGCTCGACAGCGCCGTGCCGAGTTTTGAGCGGATCATGATCGAGACCGCGCTCAAGCACACCGCCGGGCGTCGCCGCGATGCCGCCGTGCTGCTGGGCTGGGGCCGCAATACCCTGACGCGCAAGATCAAGGAGTTGGGGATGAAGGTCGCCGGCGGCGAAGACGAAGGCGACGACGAGGCCTGAGCCTGCGCGTTGTAGCCGCTGCACCAGCTGTTGCGACTGCCTTGCAGTCGATCGCAGGCTTCGCCAGCTCCCACCAATGCCGGTACAGCTCAGAGCATTGTGGGAGCTGGCGTAGCCTGCGATAGCGCCCTGAAGTGCACCGCCATGAGCCACGGCGCACCGCTACAACGCAAAAAACGTTGGTAAAAACCTATCCAACTGCTCTAAACCCACCATTTTCCGCACTGCAACAAAACTGGCACACACTCTGCATTAGTATCAGTACTTCCAGTTTTGGGGGCCTTGGTACAGGCAGGCCGGGGATTCCCCTCTTTTATTCGCGCAGTCGCACCTGCACCCGCCAGCGCCCCTCGTCCTCTGTACCGGCCCAGTCGCCGTGCAGGGGACGGGTCGCGACCAGGGTCACCAGCAACCCGCCGTCACTCTTCTGCACCCGCCAGGCCACCGGCTTGCCCTGCAGCTGCAGTTGCCCCCGCGCAGCCTTGCCCTCGGCCTCGAATACCAGCGCCAGGGTGCCCTCCACTTCCTCGCCATGCAGCTTGGGTTCTTCGTTGAACCACAGGTCCAGGCCACCCTCGACCACCTGCACCTGCTCCAGCACCCGTGGCTCGGGCGCGGTCAGGCGACCGATCATCAGCCCCACCAGCATGCCGAAGATCGCCATCGAGAACAGAACCCGTGGCCAGAGCTGCGAACGCGGGTCCGGTTCAGGAGTAGAATGCTCGCCATCTTTATGTTCGGAGCCGTGCATGTTTCACGTCATCCTCTTTCAACCAGAGATTCCGCCGAATACCGGCAACATTATCAGGCTGTGCGCCAACAGCGGCTGCGACCTGCACCTGATCGAGCCCATCGGCTTCGAGCTGGACGACAAGCGCCTGCGCCGCGCCGGGCTGGACTACCATGAGTATGCCACCCTCAAGCGCCATGCCGACCTTTCCAGCTGCCTGGAGAGCCTCGGCCAGCCGCGCCTGTTCGCCTTCACCACCAAGGCCTCGCACCCTTACCATGAAACAGCGTACCAGCCGGGTGATGCGTTCCTGTTCGGCCCGGAAAGCCGTGGCTTGCCGGCCGAGGTGCTCGACAGCCTGCCCCCCGAGCAACGCCTGCGCCTGCCCATGCGTCCAGGCTGCCGGAGCCTGAACCTGTCCAACACCGTGGCAGTGACTGTCTATGAAGCCTGGCGCCAGCAAGGCTTTGCCTGATCCGGTTCGCGGGGCAAGCCCGCTCCTACGTAGGAGCGGGCTTGCCCCGCGATAGCGCACATGAAAAAAGCGCCCCGAGGGGCGCCTTTTCATTGCATCGCAAGCCTTACTGCAGCGAAGGGGCTTCGCCGGCTTCCTGCATGCGCTGCATTTCCTGGGCGTACAGGGCGTCGAAATTGACCGGCGACAGCATCAGTGCCGGGAACGAGCCACGGGTCACCAGGCTGTCCAGTGCTTCGCGAGCGTACGGGAACAGGATGTTCGGGCAGAAGGCACCCAAAGTGTGGCTCATCGACGGCGCGTCGAGGTTCTTGATCAGGAAGATACCGGCCTGCTGGACTTCAGCGATGAAGGCCACTTCTTCGCCGTTCTTCACGGTGACCGACAGGGTCAGCACCACCTCGTGGAAGTCGCCTTCCAGGGCTTTCTGCTTGGTGTTCAGGTCCAGGGCGACGCTCGGCTCCCACTGCTGGCGGAAGATCGCCGGGCTTTTCGGCGCTTCGAACGACAGGTCGCGCACGTAGATGCGCTGCATGGAGAACTGAGGCGCGTTGTCTTCGGCTGCGGCTGCGGCGTCGTTGTTCTGTTGATCAGTCATGACAGATCCTTCTTTACAGGGTCTTTTAAGGGTTCTGGTTCACGCCGCGAGCAGGGCGTCGAGCTTGCCGGCGCGCTCAAGGGCATACAGGTCGTCGCAACCGCCGACGTGGGTGCTGCCGATCCAGATCTGCGGCACCGAGGTGCGCCCGGCCTTCTGGGCCATTTCGGCGCGAACCTGTGGTTTGCCGTCGACCTTGATTTCTTCGTAGGCCACGCCCTTGTTCTCGAGCAGGTACTTGGCGCGCGAGCAGTACGGGCAGTAATCGCTGGAGTAGACAGTGACCTTGCTCATGTCACTTCACCAGCGGCAGGTTGTCGGCTTTCCAGCTGGAAACACCGCCGGACAGCTTGGCGGCGGTGAAGCCGGCCTTGAGCAGCTCGCGGCAGGTGGTGCCGGCGTGCTGGCCCATGTTGTCGACCACGATCAGGGTCTTGGCCTTGTGCTTTTCCAGCTCGCCGATGCGCGCGGCGAACTTGTCCTGGGGAATGTTCACGGCGCCAACGATATGGCCGGCGGCATATTCCTTGGTGGTACGGATGTCGACGACCAGGCCTTTGTCGCCATTGACCAGCGCGGTCAGTTCGCCGGTGCTCAGGCTGCGGCCGCCCTTGCGGGCTTCGGTGACGATCAGCAGCACCAGCAGAACGATGAAGATACCAACCAGCAGATAGTGATTTGTTGCGAATTCGATCAGGTGAGCAACCATTGGAGGGTGTTCCGGGCCATTAAAAATGTCGGCCAGTATACACAGCCCCCAAGGTCGGCCAAAGCCCGCCCGACCGGCTTGTTGACAGTAATTCCCATGTAACGGCTACAGTCCGTCGGCCAGCGCCGGTGCCGGGGTAAGGTTAATTCGTCATTCGTGGCCAATTTGCCCTAAAATGCGTGTCTTTATCATCTGAACAACCGTGAGTTCTATTGATGACGAGCACGCCTAAACCCTTGGTCCTGATCATCCTGGATGGTTTCGGTCACAGCGACAGCCCCGAATACAACGCCATCTTTGCCGCCAACACACCGGTCTACGATCGCCTGCGCGCCACCCAGCCGCACGGCCTGATCTCCGGTTCGGGCATGGATGTCGGCCTGCCCGACGGGCAGATGGGCAACTCCGAAGTCGGCCACATGAACCTCGGTGCCGGCCGCGTGGTGTACCAGGACTTCACCCGGGTGACCAAGGCCATCCAGGACGGCGAGTTCTTCGACAACGCCGTGCTCTGCGGCGCGGTCGACAAGGCCGTGGGCGCCGGCAAGGCCGTGCACATCCTCGGCCTGTTGTCCGACGGCGGCGTGCACAGTCACCAGGACCACCTGATCGCCATGGCCGAGCTGGCCGCGCAGCGTGGTGCCGAGAAAATCTACCTGCACGCCTTCCTCGACGGCCGCGATACCCCACCGCGCAGCGCGCAATCGTCGATCGAACTGCTCGACGCTGCCTTCGCCAGGCTGGGCAAGGGCCGCATCGCCAGCCTGATCGGCCGCTATTACGCCATGGACCGCGACAACCGCTGGGACCGTGTATCGGCAGCCTACAACCTGATCGTCGACAGCGCCGCCGAATACACCGCCGACAGCGCCCTGGCCGGCCTGGAAGCGGCCTACGCCCGCGACGAGAGCGATGAATTCGTCAAGGCCACCCGCATCGGTGAGGCGGTCAAGGTCGAGGACGGCGACGCCGTGATCTTCATGAACTTCCGCGCCGACCGCGCCCGCGAGCTGTCGCGCGTGTTCGTCGAGCCCGACTTCAGCGAGTTCCCGCGCGCGCGCCTGCCCAAGCTTGCCGCCTACATCGGTCTGACCCAGTACTCGGCGAAGATCCCGGCCCCGGCCGCCTTCGGCCCGGCCAGCCTGGACAACGTGCTCGGCGAATACCTGGCCAAGAACGGCAAGACCCAGCTGCGCATCGCCGAAACCGAGAAGTACGCCCACGTCACTTTCTTCTTCTCCGGCGGTCGTGAAGAGCCGTTCGAAGGCGAAGAGCGCATCCTGATCCCATCGCCGAAGGTCGCCACCTACGACCTGCAGCCGGAGATGAGCGCACCGGAAGTCACCGACCGCATCGTCGAAGCCATCGAGCAGCAGCGCTACGACGTGATCGTGGTCAACTACGCCAACGGCGACATGGTTGGCCACACCGGTGTGTTCGAGGCCGCGGTCAAGGCCGTGGAGGCCCTGGACGGTTGCGTCGGACGCATCGTCGCGGCCCTGGACAAGGTCGGCGGCGAAGCGCTGATCACCGCCGACCACGGCAACGTCGAGCAAATGGAAGACGAATGCACAGGCCAGGCGCACACCGCGCACACCACCGAGCCTGTGCCGTTCATCTACGTCGGCAAGCGTGCCGTGAAGGTCCGCGAAGGCGGCGTGCTGGCCGATGTGGCGCCGACCATGCTCCAGCTGCTGGGCCTGGAAAAACCGGCGGAGATGACCGGGACCTCGATCCTGATCGACGCCTGAAGCCGATAAACCGGCCGTATCGGTCGGTTTTCCGGACAAACGCCTCGCCGCCGACGCTGCGAGGCGTTTTTTTTGCACGCCTGGGCGGGCATACTAGGCCAGTCTCTATCCCTGGTGTCGCCCACTCCATGTTTCGCGCCCTGATCGTTCTAGCCCTGTCTTGCCTGCTCAGCCCGGCGTTTGCCGACGAGCGCGCGCAAACCCAGCAGCAACTGGACGCCACGCGTCAGGACATTGCCGAGCTGAAAAAAATGCTTGGCCAGTTGCAGCAGGAAAAATCCGGTGTGCAAAAAGACCTGCGCAGCACTGAAACCGACATCGGCAAGCTGGAAAAGCAGGTGGAGGCCCTGCAGCAGGAACTAAAAAAGACTGAAGGCGAACTGGAGCGCCTTGATCACGAGAAAAAAAAACTCCAGAGCGCCCGCGTTGAACAACAACGCCTGATTGCCATCCAGGCCCGTTCGGCCTACCAGAACGGTCGCGAGGAATACCTCAAGCTGCTGCTCAACCAGCAGAACCCGGAGAAATTCGCCCGCACCCTGACCTATTACGACTACCTGAGCCAGGCGCGCCTGACCCAGCTGCGCAACTTCAATGAAACCCTGCGCCAGCTGGCCAGCGTCGAGCAGGACATCAACCTGCAACAAGCCCAGTTGCTGACCCAGCAAGGCACCCTCGACAGCCAGCGACAGGAGCTGGAAAAGGTCCGCGCCGAGCGCCAGCAGGTGCTGGCCAAACTGAACAACGACGTCAAAGCCCGCGACCAGAAGCTGCAGGCCCGCGAGCAGGACCAGGCCGACCTGACCAAGGTCCTCAAGACCATCGAGGAAACCCTGGCCCGCCAGGCGCGCGAAGCCGAGGAAGCCCGGCAGAAAGCCCTGCTCGCCGCCCAGGAAGCGGAAAAACAACGCCAGCGCGAAGCCCTGGCAGCCGCCAGCGACGCGCCGAAGAAGCCCAAGCCCATCCCCGGCCCGCTGGTTTCCAGCAGCGGCGAGACCTTTGGCGGCGCTTTTTCAGCTGCGCGGGGCAAACTTCCGTGGCCGGTCAATGGTCGATTGCTGGCACGCTTTGGCGAAACCCGCGGCGATGATTCGCGGGCCAGATGGGACGGCGTGATGATCAGCGCCTCCCCCGGCAGCCAGGTGCGCGCCGTGCATGGCGGCCGGGTGGTGTTCGCCGACTGGTTGCGCGGCGCTGGACTTCTGGTCATTCTCGACCATGGTAATGGTTACCTGAGCCTGTACGGCCATAACCAGAGCCTGCTCAAGAGTGCCGGAGACGTCGTCAAGGCCGGCGAGGCGATTTCCACCGTCGGCAACAGCGGCGGCCAGGACAGCTCGGGACTGTACTTCGCCATCCGCCAGCAGGGTCGCCCCAGCGACCCGGCACAATGGTGCCGTGCCCAGGGATAGGCACCACCCCCCTATTTGACGGCGTAGCACGATAAGGGCTACGCCGAGGCTCCAGCCGGAGCGCTACCAGGATCAGGAGTTCGTTCGACATGCTGCATTCGCCCCGCCTCACTTCGCTGGCCCTGACCATCGCCATGGTCCTTGGCGCGCCCCTGGCCCGCGCGGCCGAGCCCACCAAGCCGGCGGCGATTCCGGCCACGACGGTATCGGCCTCGACCAAGGCGCCGCTGCCGCTGGACGAACTGCGCACCTTCGCCGAGGTCATGGACCGGATCAAGGCAGCCTATGTCGAGCCGGTGGATGACAAGACCCTGCTGGAAAACGCCATCAAGGGCATGCTCAGCAACCTCGACCCGCACTCGGCCTACCTGGGCCCGGAAGACTTCCAGGAGCTGCAGGAAAGCACCAGCGGCGAGTTCGGCGGCCTGGGCATCGAAGTCGGCATGGAAGATGGCTTCGTCAAGGTCGTCTCGCCCATCGACGATACCCCGGCGTCCCGTGCCGGTATCGAGGCGGGTGACCTGATCGTCAAGATCAACGGCCAGCCGACCCGTGGCCAGACCATGACCGAAGCCGTCGACAAGATGCGCGGCAAGGTCGGCGAGAAGATCACCCTGACCCTGGTACGCGACGGCGGCAACCCCTTCGACGTGACCCTGGCCCGTGCGGTCATCCAGGTCAAGAGCGTCAAGAGCCAGTTGCTCGAAGACAACTACGGCTACATCCGCATCACCCAGTTCCAGGTCAAGACCGGCGAAGAAGTCGGCAAGGCCCTGGCCAAGCTGCGCAAGGACAACGGCAAGAAACTGCGCGGCCTGGTCCTGGACCTGCGCAACAACCCGGGTGGCGTGCTGCAGTCGGCGGTGGAAGTGGCCGACCACTTCCTCACCAAGGGCCTGATCGTCTACACCAAGGGCCGCATCGCCAACTCCGAACTGCGCTTCTCGGCCGACCCGGCCGACGCCAGCGAAGCGGTGCCATTGGTGGTGCTGATCAACGGTGGCAGCGCCTCGGCCTCGGAAATTGTCGCCGGCGCCCTGCAGGACCAGAAACGCGCCGTGCTGATGGGCACCGACAGCTTCGGCAAGGGCTCGGTGCAAACCGTGCTGCCGCTGAACAACGAGCGCGCCCTGAAGCTCACCACCGCCCTGTACTACACCCCCAACGGCCGCTCCATCCAGGCCCAGGGCATTGTCCCGGACGTTGAAGTACGGCGCGCCCGGATCACCGCCACGGAGCCTGACAGCGACAACTTCAAGGAAGCCGATCTGCAGGGCCACCTGGGCAATGGCAACGGTGGCGCGGACCGCCCATCGGGCAAGGCCGCCAGCAAGAAGGCCCGTCCGCAGGACGATGACTACCAGCTCAGCCAGGCCCTGAGCCTGCTCAAGGGCCTGAGCATCACCCAGGGCAAATAAGGTCCGGCCATGCGTTACCTGCTGTTCGCCCTGATCTGCCTGTTGAGCGGTGCCACCCTGGCGGCGCCGGCTCAACCAGGCAAGGCCTACCTCAGCCTGATCATCGACGACCTCGGCCAGAGCCCGGCGCGTGATGCGCGCACCCTGGCCCTGCCCGGCCCGGTGACCCTGGCGATCATGCCCGACACCCCGCACGCCACCGACTTCGCCCGCCAGGCTCACCGCGCGGGCAAGACGGTAATCCTGCACATGCCCATGGACCCGGCCACCGGCCCTTATGCCTGGCACCCCGGCACACCGCTGCCGGAGCTGGAGCGGCGCCTGGATGCGGCCCTGGCGAAAGTGCCCTACGCCGCCGGCATCAACAACCACATGGGCAGCCGCATGACCTCGCAATCCGTGCCCATGGCCTGGCTGATGGGCGAGTTGCAGCGCCGCCAACTGTTCTTCGTCGACAGCCGCACCAGCGCCGCCACCGTGGCCGCCGCCAAGGCCCAGGCCGTCGACCTGGCGCATGTCTCGCGGGATGTCTTCCTCGATGATGTACGCACCCCCGAGGCCATTGCCGGGCAGTTGCAGCAAGGCGTGGCCCTGGCGCGCAAGCAGGGCACGGCGGTGCTGATCGGCCATCCCTATCCACAGACCCTCGAGGTGCTGGAGCGTGAGATGCCCCGGCTCAAAAGCCAGGGCATCGAGATGATCACGCTGCGGCAAATGATTGCTGAACGAAGCAACCAGGCCATGCCGGCCCATGGCAAGCGCGGTCGGTACGCGAATCGCTGAGCGTTTCGCTCAGCTTGCTGGTGTCGCTGTAGCACCTACAGGTAGCGGGCAAATACTTCCTCGACCACACCCTCGGCCTTCATCTGCTCCAATGCCTGTTGCAACCTGGCGACCACGTCATCCGGTACCTGGCGGTTCAGCGCCAGGTACAACTCGGCGCCATGGAAGCGCAGGACGGTCCTGAGGTTGACCACGCCTACCTGCTTGGCCAGGTAGCGACCGGCCGGGTCGCCACTGGCCCAGAGATCGATCTCGCCCTTGGCCAGCTTCTGCGCATTGTCGCGGTCACGTAGCACCAGCACTGGGTTCAGGCCCTCGCGGGCAAGGAACTCGGCGATGGCATCGCCCTTGTAGGCGCCGATACGGTAGCGCTTGGCGTCCTCCAGGCTGTCGACACTGATGGTGCTGCCTTCCGGCGCCAGCAGGATCCAGTCATCCGGCCCGATCGGCCCAACCCATTTGAACAGCGCCTCGCGATCGGGCTGGCGGGCCATGACGAAAATACCGTGGCCGGGCGTGGTCAGCACTTGCTGGTAGATACGCTGCCAGGGAAAGCGCAGGGTCATGGTGTACGGCACCCCGGCGCGCTTGAATACCTCGCGCACGATATCGGCGGCAATGCCTTCGATGCCCTCGTCGCGGGCGAAGCTCTTGCCGTTGGTCGACATGTTGTAGGGCGGGAAGTTCTCGGTCAGCAGCACCACAGGCTCGGCCGCCCGGGCGACCCCGGCGAACGACAGGCAACTGCACAGCAACAGGACAAGACGCTTGAACATAGTGGCACCTGGCTTCTAGGCAATGCCAAGAGTGCCGGGAGGTAGCGTGGCTGTCCAGCGTGGCACCACAGCCAAACAAAAGGGGCCCTGTTCCTGCGAACAGAGCCCCTTGCGTCAATCAGCTTTTATCAGCTGTAGACACGCCCCAACAGCTGGCGATGGCTTTCGAACTGATCCAGCACATCCCGGGTGATCTGATCCGGCGTGAAGCCCATCAGGTCATACTCCTGGCTGCCGTTGTGCAGGTACACCTCGGCACGGTAGAAGCGCTGGCGCACTTCGCTTTCACCTTCGACCGGCGCTTCGCTTGGCGCGGCCAGGTAGCCGTCCAGGCTCACTTCGTAGACGAAAGGATTACCCTCTTCCATCATCACCCGCAGGCCCATGGTCGAGCGCGACTGGCCGACGCGAGTCTCCACCTCAACGCCGAGGTTACGCAGTTGCACGGCGGCCTCTTTCAGCGCCGGGCTGACCTGCTTGTCCATGAAGCGCTGAACAATCGCCTGGGTCGGTTGCAGGTCCAGCTGGCTCAGGCGCTCGCTGAAGCCGCGGCGACCGCGGGCGGCCAGTTCGGCTTGTTCCTGTTCGATCTGGCTGTCCTGCTTCATGGCCTTGTACAGGCCGAACATGAACAGCACCAGCACCACCGAGAACGGCAAGCCGGCCAGCACCACCATGGTCTGCATGGCGGCGAAGTTGCCGGCGAACAGCAGACCGATGGTCACCAGGGTGATCACCACCGACCAGAACACCACCATCCAGTGCGGCGCGTCCTCATCGACCTGGCCGCCTTTGCACGACAGGTTGGCCATCATCACCGCGCCGGAGTCGGCCGGGGTGAGGAACAGCACGAAGCCGACAAACACCGCCACACCAATGACAATCTTGGCCGCCGGGAAGAATTCCAGCAGTTGGTAGATCGACATCGACGGCTGTTCGAGCGCGGTCTTGCCCAGCTCCACGGCACCATGGTTCATCACCAGGTCCAGCGCAGTGTTGCCGAAGATCGACAGCCAGGCCAGGGTGAAGCCCAGCGGAATCAGCAACACGCCGGCAACCAGTTCACGCACGGTGCGGCCCTTGGAAATACGGGCGATGAACATGCCGACGAATGGGCCCCAGGAAATCCACCAGGCCCAGTAGAACACGGTCCACAGTCCCAGCCAGCGCTCGGACTTGCCCGCTTCGCTTTCGTAGACGTAGAGATCGAAGGTTTTCAGCACGATGCCGTTGAGGTAGTCGCCGATGTTCTGTACGAAACCGTTGAGCAGGTGCAGGGTGTCACCGGCCAGCAGTACGAAGATCAGCAGGCCGCTGAACAGCATGATGTTCAGGTTCGACAGGCGACGGATACCGTTCTCCACGCCGGAAACTGCGGCCACCGTGGCCACCGTAGCCATGACCAGGATCACGATCAGCAGGTTGGTCTTGCTGTGATCCATGCCGAACAGGTATTCCAGGCCCGAGGCCACCTGCATGGAACCGATGCCCAGGTTGGTCACTAGACCCAGCAGCGTCACGAACATGCCAAAGATGTCCACCGCGTGACCGGCGCCGCCCTTGACCCAGCGCTCGCCCATCAGCGGGTACAGCGCCGAGCGCAGTGCCAGCGGCTGGTTGTGACGGTAGGCGAAGTAGCCTACAGCCAGACCGACCAGGGCATAGATCGCCCAGCCGTGCAGGCCCCAGTGCAGGAAGGTCAGTTGCAGGCCCTGGCGCGCAGCCTCGGCGCTGGCGGCGGTGCCTTCTGGCGGGTTGAAGTAGTGATCCAGCGGTTCAGAGGCGCCGAAGTACAGCAGCGAGATACCGATACCCGAGGAGAACAGCATGCCGGCCCAAGCGCCATAGCTGAAGTCGGGTTTGTCGTCCTTGCCGCCAAGCTTGAGCTTGCCGAAGCTGGAGAAGGCCATCACGACCACGAATACCAGGTAGCCGCCGATCACCAGCATGTAATACCAGCCGAAGCTGCGGGTCAGCCAGGTCTGGGCGACGTTGAGCACTTCGCCGGCTTTTTCCGGTACAGCGATAAGCAAGGCAGTCAACACAAGGATCAGCAACGCGGAGGTGATGAACACCACGCCGTTGACCCGGACCCTCTCGGCAGGGGTCTTGATTAGGGAGGCAGAACTCATTGCACATTTGCTCCGGGCAGTGCGAGAGAAACGAAAACGACTTTTCCCTGAGCAAATGGTGCAATGGCCCCATCGCGTCAGGTGTTATAAAAGCACCCTGAAAAAACCGTGATCCCACGCCGACTGCGGCAAAAAAACACAGGCCCGTTCCCTTTCCCGAGGGTCCGCCGAACGGTGCGTCACCGTTCGCTGGCACTGCGACACGCAGCGGCAAAAGCCGTCAACACCTTGTATTTCGGGGGTTTCAGGTCTTTCTGGGGTGCCAATTTGTGCGTTTTGACCGGCTCGAAAACCTGTCAATGGCACAGATTGTCGCAGAGGATATTCTTTGTTGATTGAACGTTCAATCAAAACAAAATAGACTGGCCTTCGCCGAGGCAGCCGCTCGTCGACTGCTCGCAGGCCTGAGGAGATTTGCAAATGCCCAAGGTCGGTATGCAACCCATTCGCCGCCAGCAGTTGATCGAGGCCACGTTGATGGCTGTCGACCAGGTCGGGATGGGGGATGCCAGCATTGCGCTGATCGCCCGTTTGGCCGGTGTGTCGAATGGCATCATCAGTCACTACTTTCAGGACAAGAACGGCCTGATCGCAGCGACCATGCGGTACTTGATGAGCGTGCTGAACGAGAACGTCGCCGCCCGCCGGCAGGCGCTCAAGGACAACAGCCCGCGTGCCCACCTGCAGGTGATCATCGAAGGCAACTTCGACGCCAGTCAGGTCAACGGCCCGGCAATGAAAACCTGGTTGGCGTTCTGGGCCACCAGCATGCACCAGCCGTCTTTGCACAGGTTGCAGCGGATCAACGATCACCGCTTGTATTCCAACCTGTGCTGTCAGTTCCGCCGTTCCCTGCCGCTGCCCGAAGCACGCAGCGCGGCCCGCGGACTGGCAGCGTTGATCGACGGTCTGTGGCTGCGCGGTGCGCTGTCAGGAGACGCCTTCGACACCGACCAGGCGCAACAAATCGCTTACGAATACATGGATCTACAACTGGCGAAACAGACGAGCCCGGACACACATACCCGGGCCTCTGAACCCGCACGCGCCGCCCAAGCCCAACCGGTAGGAGCGTCGCTCGGATAGCCAAAACACACTGCACTTGCGAGGACACTATGGCCCGTTTCGAACTGCAAAAACTGTACATTGATGGTGGTTATGTCGACGCTTCCAGCGACGCTACCTTCGACGCCATCAACCCGGCCAACGGCGAAGTCCTCGCCCAGGTGCAACGCGCCACCCAGGAAGACGTAGAGCGCGCCGTGGAAAGCGCCGAGCGCGGCCAGAAAGTCTGGGCCGCCATGACCGCCATGCAGCGTTCGCGCATCCTGCGCCGTGCCGTCGACATCCTGCGTGAGCGCAACGACGAGCTGGCCGCCCTGGAAACCCTGGACACCGGCAAGTCCTACTCCGAAACCCGCTACGTCGACATCGTCACCGGCGCCGACGTACTGGAATACTACGCAGGCCTGGTGCCGGCCATCGAAGGCGAGCAGATCCCGCTGCGCGACAGCTCGTTCGTCTACACCCGCCGCGAGCCACTGGGCGTGACCGTCGGTATCGGCGCCTGGAACTACCCGATCCAGATCGCCCTGTGGAAATCCGCGCCAGCCCTGGCCGCCGGTAACGCGATGATCTTCAAGCCGTCGGAAGTCACCTCGCTGACCACCCTGAAACTGGCCGAGATCTACACCGAAGCCGGCCTGCCGGACGGCGTGTTCAACGTCCTGACCGGCAGCGGCCGCGAAGTCGGCACCTGGCTGACCGAGCACCCGCGCATCGAGAAAATCTCCTTCACCGGCGGCACCACCACCGGCAAGAAAGTCATGGCCAGCGCCTCGAGCTCGACCCTCAAGGAAGTCACCATGGAACTGGGCGGCAAATCGCCGCTGATCATCTGCGACGACGCGGACCTGGATCGCGCCGCCGACATCGCCATGATGGCCAACTTCTACAGCTCGGGCCAGGTCTGCACCAACGGTACCCGCGTGTTCGTTCCAGCCTCGATGAAAGCGGCCTTCGAAGCCAAGATCGTCGAGCGCGTTGCCCGTATCCGCGTCGGCAACCCTGAAGACGAGAACACCAACTTCGGCCCGCTGGTCAGCTTCGCCCACATGGAAAGCGTGCTGGGCTACATCGCCAAGGGCAAGGAAGAAGGCGCACGCGTTCTGTGCGGCGGCGATCGCATGACCGACGGCGACTTCGCCAAGGGCGCCTTCGTGGCCCCGACCGTGTTCACCGACTGCCGTGACGACATGACCATCGTCAAGGAAGAGATCTTCGGCCCGGTGATGAGCATCCTCAGCTACGAGACCGAGGAAGAAGTCATCCGTCGTGCCAACGACACCGAATACGGCCTGGCCGCCGGTGTCTGCACCAACGACATCAGCCGCGCCCACCGCATCATCCACAAGCTGGAAGCCGGCATCTGCTGGATCAACGCCTGGGGCGAGTCGCCAGCCGAAATGCCGGTTGGCGGTTACAAGCAGTCCGGTGTCGGCCGTGAAAACGGCGTGAGCTCGCTGGCTCAGTACACTCGCATCAAGTCGGTACAGGTCGAGCTGGGCAACTACAACTCGGTGTTCTAAGCACCCCGTGTAGCCGCGCCCGGACCGCAACGGCCCGGGCGCTCCCGCTTTTCCTGCCTACTGCCAAATGAGGGAACAGACCATGTCCCATGAATTCGATTACATCATCGTCGGTGCCGGCTCGGCCGGTAACACCCTGGCGACCCGCCTGACCGAAGACGAAGGCGTTACCGTCCTGCTGCTCGAAGCCGGTGGCCCGGACTACCGCGCCGACTTCCGCACCCAGATGCCGGCCGCCCTGGCCTTCCCGCTGCAGGGCCGCCGCTACAACTGGGCCTACGAGACCGATCCTGAGCCGCACATGGACGGCCGCCGCATGGAATGCGGTCGCGGCAAGGGCCTGGGTGGCTCCTCGCTGATCAACGGCATGTGCTACATCCGCGGCAACGCCATGGACTTCGACGGCTGGGCAGAACTGCCAGGCCTGGAAGACTGGACCTACCTGGACTGCCTGCCGTATTTCCGCAAGGCCGAAACCCGCGACATCGGCCCGAACGACTACCACGGCGGCGAAGGCCCGGTCAGCGTGACCACGCCTAAAGCCGGCAACAACCCGCTGTTCCACGCCATGGTCGAAGCCGGCGTGCAGGCCGGTTACCCGCGCACCGAAGACCTCAACGGCTACCAGCAGGAAGGCTTCGGTCCGATGGACCGTACCGTGACCAAGAAAGGCCGTCGCTCCAGCACCGCCCGCGGCTACCTGGACACCGCCAAGAAGCGTTCGACCCTGAACATCGTCACCCACGCCCTGACCGACCGCGTGCTGTTCGACGGCAAGCGTGCAGTAGGCGTGAGCTACCTGGTGGGTTCCAGCGAAGAGCGCGTCGAAGCCCGTGCCCGCAAGGAAGTCATCGTCTGCTCCGGCGCCATCGCCTCGCCGCAACTGCTGCAACGCTCCGGCGTCGGCGCGCGCGAGCTGCTGGAAGGCCTGAACATCCCTGTGGTTCACGACCTGCCAGGCGTGGGCGAGAACCTCCAGGACCACCTGGAGCTGTACCTGCAATACGCCTGCACCCAGCCGGTCTCGCTGTACCCGTCGCTGCTCTGGTACAACCAGCCGGCCATCGGTGCCGAGTGGCTGTTCAACGGCACCGGCATCGGCGCCAGCAACCAGTTCGAAGCCGGCGGTTTCATCCGTACCCGTCCTGAGTTCGAATGGCCGAACATCCAGTACCACTTCCTGCCGGTGGCGATCAATTACAACGGCAGCAACGGCGTACAGGAACACGGCTTCCAGGCCCACATGGGCTCGATGCGCTCGCCTAGCCGCGGCCGCATCCACGTGAAGTCCAAGGACCCACGCCAGCACCCGAGCATCCTGTTCAACTACATGGCCACCGAGCAGGACTGGCAGGAATTCCGTGACGGCATCCGCCTGACCCGCGAAATCATGGCTCAGCCTGCCCTGGACGCCTTCCGTGGTCGCGAGATCAGCCCGGGCGCCGAGGTGCAGACCGACGAAGAACTGGACAAGTTCATCCGCGAGCACGCCGAAACCGCGTTCCACCCGTCCTGCTCGTGCAAGATGGGCACCGACGACATGGCCGTGGTCGACGGCCAGGGTCGCGTGCATGGCATGCAGGGCCTGCGTGTGGTCGATGCCTCGATCATGCCGATCATCATCACCGGCAACCTCAACGCCACCACGATCATGATCGCCGAGAAAATCGCCGACAAGATCCGTGGCCGCAAGCCACTGCCGCGCAGCACCGCCAAGTACTTCAAGGCCAATGGCGCGCCGGTCAAGGGCAAGGCCATGCGTGAGGTGAAGCAGGCTTGAGACCGATCGCGGGACAAGCCCGCTCCTACGGACCTGTAGGAGCGGGCTCGCCCCGCGATAAGGCCCACCCTGGCACCACAAATCAGGCACCCGATGGGTGCCTTTTTTGTGCCCGCGATTAACCCTTTACAGCCCGCCAACCCCTCAGGTTAGAATCTTTGGCACGCGCCCTGCTTATCGACAGCACGCCGCCCCTTCCTGCTTTTCCCCGGAGTACTGCCTTTGGATGCGTCCACCATCAATAGCCTGTTCTTGATCGGCGCATTGCTGGTAGGTGCAAGTATTCTGGTCAGCTCATTGTCTTCACGACTGGGCATCCCGATCCTGGTCATCATTCTCGCCGTCGGCATGCTCGCCGGCGTGGACGGTGGCGGCATCATCTTCAACAACTACCCGACCGCCTACCTGGTGGGCAACCTGGCCTTGGCGGTGATCCTGCTCGACGGCGGCCTGCGCACTCGGGTGGCGAGTTTCCGCGTGGCCTTGTGGCCGGCCTTGTCGCTGGCCACCCTGGGCGTGCTGGTCACCACCGGCCTGACCGGCATGGTCGCCGCCTGGCTGTTCGACCTGAGCCTGATCCAGGGCCTGCTGATCGGCGCCATCGTCGGCTCCACCGACGCCGCGGCGGTGTTCTCCCTGCTCGGTGGCAAAGGCCTCAACGAGCGGGTGACCGCCACCCTGGAAATCGAGTCAGGCAGTAACGACCCGATGGCGGTATTCCTCACCGTCACCCTGATCGACATGATCGCCAGCGGCCAGACCGGCCTGCACTGGAGCCTGCTCACCCACCTGCTGCGCGAGTTCGGCATCGGTGGCCTGCTGGGCCTGGGCGGTGGCTGGCTGATGCTGCAACTGGTCAACCGCATCAACCTGGCCGGCGGCCTTTACCCGATCCTGGTGATCGCCGGCGGCCTGGTGGTGTTCTCCCTGACCAACGCCCTGCATGGCAGCGGCTTCCTGGCCGTGTACCTGTGCGGCCTGGTGCTGGGCAACCGGCCGATCCGCAGCCGCCACGGCATCCTGCACATGCTCGACGGCATGGCCTGGCTGGCACAGATCGGCATGTTCCTGGTCCTCGGCCTGCTGGTCACCCCCCACGACCTGCTGCCGATCGCCCTGCCGGCGCTGGGCCTGGCGCTGTGGATGATCATCGTGGCCCGGCCCCTGTCGGTGGTCGCCAGCCTGTTGCCGTTCAGGGCCTTCCACGGGCGCGAGAAAGCCTTCATCTCCTGGGTCGGCCTGCGCGGCGCGGTACCGATCATTCTGGCGGTGTTCCCGCTGATGGCCGGCCTGCCCGACGCCCAGCTGTTCTTCAACCTGGCGTTCTTTATCGTCCTGGTCTCGCTGCTGGTGCAGGGCACCAGCCTGCCGTGGGTGGCCAAATTGCTCAAGGTGACGGTGCCGCCGGACCCGGCGCCGATCTCCCGCTCGGCCCTGGAAGTGCACATCACCAGCGAGTGGGAACTGTTCGTCTATCGCCTGGGTGCGGAAAAATGGTGCATCGGCGCAGCCCTGCGCGAGCTGAAAATGCCCGAAGGCACCCGCATCGCCGCCCTGTTTCGCGGCCAGCAACTGCTCCATCCGTCGGGAAGTACCACCCTGGAAGTCGATGACCTGCTGTGCGTCATCGGTCACGAACACAACCTGCCGGCCCTCGGCAAGCTGTTCAGCCAGGCGCCGCAACGCGGCCTGGACCTGCGCTTCTTTGGTGACTTCGTGCTCGAAGGTGACGCAGAACTGGGGGCTGTAGCGGCGTTGTACGGTTTACAGCTCGACGGCCAGGACCCGCACACGCCACTCAGTCGCTTCATTGCGCAGAAGGTTGGCGGCGCGCCGGTGGTCGGCGACCAGATCGAATGGAACAACACACTATGGACGGTGGCAGTGATGGAAGGGAACAAGATCCTCAAAGTGGGCGTCAAATTCCCCGAAGGTACTCGACCCGGCCCCGGGTTGTTCCTTTAAACTTTGAACTTCGCTTCCTTCTGCAAAGAACTGTCTGCCTATGTCCCTGCGCGTCTATGTTTGCGCAGCCCTGCTCGGGCTGTGCCTGTCACTCTCCTTCGCCTATGCGGCCGAGCCGCCCACCAGTGCGTCGGTCCAGGCCAGCCTCGACAAGATTGCCGAGCGCAAGCTGCCAGAGGCCGAGCAAAAGGCCCTGCAGCAGGTTCTGCAACAGACCCTGACCTTCCTCAGTAGCAAGGAAGACGCCGAGAAAAAGCTCGCCGCGCTCAAGCTGCAGCTCAATGACGCGCCGCGCCAGACCAGCGAAAACCAGCGCGAACTGGCCAAGCTCAACGACAGCAAGGTGATCCCCGTGGCCCAGCGCTATGCCGCGTTGAGCGTGCCGCAGCTGGAGCAGATGCTGACCGAGCGCACCACCCAGCAAAGCGATTTGCAAAAGGCGCTGTCCGAAGCCAATAGCCTGACCATCACCTCGCAGACCCGCCCGGAGCGCGCCCAGGCCGAAATCAGCGCCAACCAGACCCGCGCCCAGCAGATCAACACCAGCCTCAAGCTGGGCAAGGAAGCCGGCAAGCCGCTGAGCGCCGATCAGCGCAACCAGCTCAATGCCGAACTGGCGGCGATCAATGCCGTGACCCTGCTGCGCCGCCAGGAGCTGGCCGGCAACAGCCTGCTGCAAGACCTGGGCAACAGCCAGCATGACCTGCTGATCGAGCGCGCCGCGCGCATGGAGCAGGAAATCCAGGACCTGCAGACGCTGATCAACCAGAAGCGCCTGGCCCAGTCCCAGCAGACCGTCACCGAACAATCCCTGGAAGCGCAGAAGGCCGGCGGCAGCACCCTGCTCGCCACTGAAAGCGCGGCCAACCTGAAACTCTCCGACTACCTGCTGCGCAGCACCGACCGCCTCAACGAACTGACCCAGCAGAACCTCAAGACCAAGCAGCAACTGGACAGCCTGACCCAGGCCGACCAGGCGCTGGACGAGCAGATCAGCGTGCTCAAGGGCAGCCTGCTGCTGTCCAAGATCCTCTACAAGCAGAAGCAGGCCTTGCCGCACCTGAGGCTCGACCGCGACCTGGCCGACCAGATCGCCGACATCCGCCTGTACCAGTTCGAGGTCAACCAGCAGCGCGAGCAGATCAGCAGCCCGAGCAACTACGTGGACAAACTGCTGCTCAACCAGCCGCAGGAAAACGTCACCCCGGAGCTGCGCAAGGCCCTGCTGGAAGTAGCCATCACCCGCAGCGACCTGCTGGAGCGGCTCAACCGCGAACTGAGCGCCTTGCTCAATGAATCCATCACCCTGCAGCTGAACCAGAAGCAACTGCTGAGCACCGCCCAGGGCCTGCGCACCACCCTCGACGAGCAGATGTTCTGGATCCCGAGCAACAAGCCGCTGGAGCTGGAATGGCTGCGCACCGTCCCCGAGCGCTTGCAGAAGCAGGTGGCCAGCCTGCCCTGGGGGGCAGGTATCAAGGAACTGGCCGACGGCCTGGCCCAGCGCCCGCTGCTGTTCTTGCCGTGGCTGCTGCTGATCGGTGCCCTGTTGTGGAGGCGCAAATACCTCTATGGCCGCCTGAGCAAGGTTCACCAGGATGTCGGCCACTTCAAGCGTGACAGCCAGTGGCACACGCCCCAGGCGATCCTGATCAACATCCTCCTGGCCATGCCCCTGAGCATCGGCCTGGCCCTGTGCGGCCTGGCCCTGCAGATCGACGCCCGCGGCCAGAACGCCAACCTCGGCGCCGCCCTGCTGCAAGTCGCCCAGGCCTGGCTGGTGTTCTACACCGCCTACCGGATCCTTGCGCCGGGAGGTGTGGCAGAGCTGCATTTCCGCTGGGAAAAACCCCAGGTCGAATTCCTGCGTGGCTGGATCCGTCGCCTGGGCACCGTGGTCCTGGCCCTGGTCGGCGTGGTGGCGGTGGCCGAGCATCAGCCGTCGGCCCTGGCCGATGACGTGCTGGGCATCGGCGTGGTACTGACCTGCTATGCCCTGATGGCCTGGTTGCTCAGCCGCCTGCTGCTGAGCAGCCCGACCCACCAGAACACCTCGCTGTTCCGCAAGGCGGTGGGCGTGGCCTTCACCATCCTGCCGGTGGCGTTGTTCATCGCCGTGTGCTTCGGCTACTACTACACCGCACTGAAGCTCACCGACCGCCTCATCGACACCCTGTACCTGCTGCTGTTCTGGCTGGTGATCGAGGCGGCCTTCGTTCGCGGCCTGGCCGTGGCGGCCCGGCGCCTGGCCTACCAGCGGGCGCTGAGCAAGCGCCAGGCGGTCAAGGAAGGCCTGGATGGCGAAGTGGTCGAAGAACCGACCCTGGACATCGAACAGGTCAACCAGCAGTCCCTGCGCCTGATCCGCCTGGCCCTGCTCGGCGGCTTCATCGCCGCGCTGTACTGGGTCTGGTCCGACCTGATCAGTGTGTTCGACTACCTCGACAACATCACCCTGTACGAGTACACCAGTGGCACCGGCGCAGCCATGAGCATGGTGCCGATCAGCCTGCGCGACGTGCTCGGCGCCCTGGTGATCATCGGCATTACCATTGCCCTGGCCCGCAACCTGCCCGGCCTGCTCGAAGTCCTGGTGCTTTCGCGCCTGAACCTGGCCCAGGGCAGTGCCTACGCCACCACCACGCTGCTGTCCTACGTGATCGCCGGGGTCGGTTTCGTCTCCACCCTGTCGGCCCTCGGGGTCAGCTGGGACAAGCTGCAATGGCTGGTGGCCGCGCTCTCGGTCGGCCTGGGCTTCGGCATGCAGGAAATCTTCGCCAACTTCATCTCCGGCATCATGATCCTGTTCGAGCGTCCGGTACGGATCGGCGACACCATCACCATCGGCAACCTGTCCGGCACGGTGAGCAAGATCCGCATCCGCGCCACCACCATCACCGACTTCGATCGCAAGGACATCATCGTCCCGAACAAGACTTTCATCACCGGGCAACTGATCAACTGGTCGCTGACCGACACCATCACCCGGGTCACCCTCAAGCTCGGCGTCGACTACGGCTCGGACCTGGACCTGGTGCGCACCCTGCTGCTCAAGGCCGCCAACGACAACCCGCGGGTCCTCAAGGAACCGGCGCCGATTGTCTACTTCCTCAACTTCGGCGAAAGCACCCTGGACCACGAACTGCGCATGCACGTACGCGACCTGGGCGACCGCAACCCGGTGCTCGACGAGATCAACCGCTACATCAACAAAGAGTTCAAGAAGCAGCACATCAACATCTCGTTCCGGCAGATGGAGATCTACCTGAAGAACATGCAGGGCCAGGAGTACAAGATGGTTCCGGTAGAAAGCCTGGACAAGACCGTGCTGCCTGCCCCCGACGAGTTCAAGCCAGGTGAGCAGAAGCCGGGCAAGCAGGCCTGACTGGACGCCAACGGCCATACCCTTGCAGAATACTCAGGTTTTCTCCAGGAGATGGCCGTTGAAAGCCCTCGACGAACTGACCTTCGACAACCGCTTCGCCCGCCTGGGCGATGCCTTCTCAACCCAGGTACTGCCTGACCCGATCGCCGACCCCCGCCTGGTGGTGGTCAGCGAGGCGGCCATGGCCCTGCTCGACCTGGAACCGACCGAAGCGCAGTCGCCGGTGTTCGCCGAGCTGTTCGGCGGCCACAAGCTGTGGAGCGAGGCCGACTCACGGGCGATGGTCTATTCCGGGCATCAGTTCGGTTCCTACAACCCGCGCCTGGGTGATGGCCGTGGCCTGCTGCTGGGTGAAGTACGCAACGACGCCGGCGAGTACTGGGACCTGCACCTCAAAGGCGCCGGCGAGACACCCTACTCGCGCATGGGCGACGGACGCGCCGTGCTACGCTCCTCGATCCGCGAGTTCCTCGCCTCCGAAGCCCTGCAGGCCCTGGGCATCCCCAGCAGCCGCGCACTGTGCGTGATCGGCTCCAGCACCCCGGTGTGGCGCGAAACCCAGGAGCGTGCCGCCATGCTCCTGCGCCTGGCCCCGAGCCACGTACGTTTCGGCCACTTCGAGTACTTCTACTACACGCGCCAGCCCGAACAGCAGCGGATCCTTGCCGAGCATGTGCTCAACCTGCATTTTCCCGAGTGCCGGAACGAGCCCGAGCCTTACCTGGCCATGTTCCGCCAGATCGTCGAGGCGAACGCCGAACTGATCGCCCTGTGGCAGGCCTACGGGTTCTGCCATGGGGTGATGAACACCGACAATATGTCGATCCTGGGCATCACCTTCGATTTCGGCCCGTTCGCCTTCCTCGACGATTTCGATGCCAACTTCATCTGCAACCACTCCGATGACAGCGGACGCTACAGCTACAGCAACCAGGTGCCCATCGCCCACTGGAACCTCAGCGCCCTGGCCCAGGCCCTGACGCCGTTCATCAGTGTCGAAGCCCTGAAGGAAGCCTTGGCCCTGTTCCTGCCGTTGTATGAAGCCCACTACCTGCACCTGATGCGCCTGCGTCTGGGCCTGACCCAGGCCGAAGCGGACGACAAGGCCCTGATCGAACGCCTGCTGCAACTGATGCAACAGGGTGCCGTCGACTACACCCTGTTCTTCCGCAAGCTTGGCGATCAACCGGCCGAACAGGCACTGCATGTGGTGCGCGACGATTTTGTCGACCTGGCCGGTTTCGACCGCTGGTCGCAGGACTACCTGGCGCGCCTGGCCCGCGAGCCCGACAACGCCCAGGGCCGGCGCGAGCGCATGCATGCGGTCAACCCGCTGTACATCCTGCGCAACTACCTGGCCCAGCGCGCCATCGAAGCGGCCGAGGGCGGTGACTACGAAGAAGTACGGCGCCTGCACCAGGTGCTGTGCAAGCCGTTCGAAGAACAGCCGGGGATGGAAGCCTATGCCGAGCGCCCACCGGAGTGGGGCAAGCATCTGGAGATCAGTTGCTCGTCGTAAGCCGCCCCACACGTGTAGGAGCGGGCTTGTCCCGCGATTGAACGCACCGCCCCCTCGCGGGACAAGCCCGCTCCTACACCCACCTTCAACCCTGGAGTACCAATGACCGATCCATTAGTAATCCCCTGCCCCCAGTGCAACGGCCTGAACCGCATCCCCGCCGACCGCCTGGGCGACGCGCCCAAATGCGGCCGCTGCAAAAGCCCGGTACTGCTGGATAAACCCTTCGAACTCAAGCAAGGCGACTACGCCAGCCAGATCAAGGGCGACCTGCCGTTGCTGATCGATGTGTGGGCCGACTGGTGCGGGCCGTGCAAGTCGTTCGCGCCGATCTTCGAGCAGGCCGCCAGCCAGCTCGGCGGACGCTGCCGCCTGGCCAAGCTGGACAGCGAGGCCAATGCGCAACTTTCGGGACAACTGGGCATTCGCTCGATTCCCAGCCTGATCCTGCTCAGGAACGGCCGGGAAGTGGCGCGCCAAAGTGGTGCATTCCCACTCCAGCAACTGCTGGAGTGGCTGCGCAGCCAGGGGATCTAGGCGTTTTCTTCGAGCAGCGCGTGCAACTCGACAAACTGCTGGGTCAGCTTGTGGCGCGGTTCAAGGTGAATCAGCGGCAGGTTGGCCTGGTGTGATTCACGCATCTTCACCGAACTGTTGAGGTACACCGGCAGCACCGGCAAGCCTTCGGCCAGCAGCTCGTCGAGCATCTGCTGGGGCAGGCTGGCACGGGCCTGGAACTGGTTGACGACGATGCCTTCGACTTGCAGGTCTTCGTTGTGATCGTCCTTGAGCTCTTCGATCTCGGCCAGCAGGCCATACAGCGCCTGGCGGGAAAAGCTGTCGCAGTCGAAGGGGATCAGCACACGATCAGCGGCGATCAACGCAGAAACCGCATAGAAGTTCAAGGCAGGCGGGGTATCCAGGTAAATCCTGTCGTAGTCTTCGTCCAGTTCGTCGAGCAGCTTTCGCAGCTTGTTGATCTTGTGCTTGGCCTCAAGCTTGGGCTGCAGGTCGGCAAGCTCGGGCGTGGCCGTCACCACATGCAGGTTGTCGAACGGGGTTTCGTAGATGTCGACCTTGTTCTTCTTGGCGAACGGCCCGGTGGAGAGGGTTTGCTTGAAGAAATCGGCAATGCCCATGGGAATGTCTTCGCCGGTCAGTCCGGTGAGGTACTGGGTCGAGTTGGCCTGGGCATCCAGGTCGATCAACAGGGTCCGATAGCCTTCACTGGCACTCACCGCCGCCAGGTTGCAGGCAATGCTCGACTTACCCACACCACCTTTCTGATTGAACACCACGCGCCGCATGGAAAGACCTCCGTGTGTCAGGGAAGGTCCGAGTATGTGGGGCTGGCCCCGGCTTGACCAGCACCGTCTGGCTCAAGTTGCCAGAGAAACGACCGACAACCGTTTACCGCCGTATGTCGGAAAATTGCAGAACTGTCTGACAAATCCTGTGGCTGGAGGTCTTTTACAGATCGGGATCCTTGTATCCACCATTTGCTACGTACCCACGTCACCGGGATAATGCGCGCCACTCGGCGACTGCGCCAACCCCTGTCAGGTCGTGAAGCCCGAGTCACACCCTCGGCAAGGCAGTCCTTCAGGGCGGGAAACGAGTATTGTGATCACCTTCAATATCAGCCAATGGCGGGCGTGGGCGCCCGGCCTGCAGTCGGCCGCCGACTGGCAGGGCTGGAGCCAGGCGCGCCAACCCTTCGAGCCAGGCGATGCGGCGCCGGATGTGTCGTTCTTGCCCGCCATGCAACGCCGTCGCCTGAGCCACCTGGCAAGAATGGCGTTCGCCGTGGGCTGGCCGCTGGCCGAAGGACTGCAGGACCTGCCGCTGGTGTTCATCTCCCGCCATGGAGAAACACCGCACACGTTCGCCATCCTCAGTGACCTGGCAAACGCGCAGCCCTTGTCGCCTACCCGCTTCAGCCTGTCGGTGCACAATGCCGTGATCGGCCTATGGTCGATCATGCGCGGCGAGACCTGCGAGATGACCGCCCTGGCCGCTGCCGGTGACGGCTTCGAACACGGCCTGCTGGAAGCCGCCGGCCTGTTGCACGAGGGCGCTGCGGCCGTGTTGCTGATCATTACCGAAGAACGACCGCCCCAGGCCTACAACGACTGGGTCAAGGACGTGCCGTTCGACTACGCCCTGGGGCTGATAGTGACCCCCGGTGACGACTGGACGCTGAGCCTGAGCGAAGGCGCCGCGCCCGTCGCCAATGAACCGCATGCGCTGCACTGGTTGCGCAGCCTGCTCTGCGGCCAAACCACCTGTACCCATCGCTGGAACAACCGTACATGGAACTGGCAACACAAGCCTTGAGCAGACCACGGGACGCCTTCTACTGGCGCCTGCTGGCCACCGCCTGCAGCTTCCTGCTGTTCGGCGTCGGCAGCCTGTGCCTGCGCGTGCTGGTTTTCCCGCTGCTGGCCTGCCTGCCCGGTGACCGCCTGCACCATCGTCAACGGGCACGGCACACCATCAGTTGGCTGTTCTGGCGGTTCGTTCGCTTCATGTACTGCAGCGGCGTGCTCACCTATGAGGTGCAGGGCGCCGAGCGGCTCGGGCGTCCCGGGCAGATGATCGTTGCCAACCACCCGTCGCTGATCGATGTGGTGTTTCTCATCGGCCTGGTGCGCCAGGCCAACTGCGTGGTCAAGCAGACCCTGTTTCACAACCCCTTCACCCGTGGCCCCGTGCGCGCGGCACAATACATCAGCAACGATGGCAGCATGGCCATGCTCGACACTGCGGCCCAGGCCCTGCAGGCGGGCCAGACCCTGGTCATCTTTCCCGAAGGCACCCGCACCGTGCCCGGCCAGGCCCTGGCCTTTCATCGTGGCGCCGCCGCCATTGCCTTGCGCGGTGCGAAAATCATCACGCCAGTGACCATCAAGGTCAGCCCCACGACCCTGACCAAGGCCGAACCCTGGTACCGGATTCCCCGACGCCGCGTGCATTTCAGCCTGCGGATCGGCGAGGATATCGACCCCCAGGCGTTCGCCGCCCAAGGGCCTGCGCCCCAGGCCTCGCGCAAGCTGAACGATTACCTGCACCAGTATTTCACCAAGGAGCTCGCCACAGATGAGCGTTCCACAGCAAGACCTTAACCGTGACATCAAGCTGCTGATCATCGAGGCCCTGGGCCTGGAGGACATCAGCGCCCAGGATATCGACGACGAGCAGACCCTGTTCGGCGAAGGCCTGGGCCTGGACTCGGTGGACGCCCTGGAGCTCGGCCTGGCGATCCAGAAGCGCTATGGCATCAAGATCGACGCCGATGCCAAGGACACCCGCAACCACTTCACCAGCGTGGCCAGCCTTGCGGCTTTCGTCACCGCCAAACAGGCAGCCTGAGACAGCACCATGCAAACCCGCGAAGACATCTTCAACATCCTGCGCGATGCGCTGGTCGAACTGTTTGAACAGGACCCCGACGACATCAAGCTGACCTCGAACCTGTACCAGGACCTGGAAATCGACAGCATCGATGCCGTCGACCTGCTCGACCACATCAAACGCCAGACCGGCAAGAAAATCTCCGCCGAGGATTTCAAGGCCGTGCGTACCGTCAATGACGTGGTAGAGGCGGTGCATCGCCTGGTCAATGCTGCTGCATGAAACGCCTGATCGGCCTCGGCCTGGTCCTGGCCGGTCTGCTCTACCCGTTTGCGGTGTACTTCGGCATGGCCCACTTTGCCCCCTGGCAATTCGCCCTGCTGCTCGGCGGGCTGTGGCTGGGCCGCGCCTTGAGCCAGGCGCAGCAGCCCGGTGGGCGCTGGATGGCCGTGGCCGCCCTGGCGTTCTGCGCCCTGCTGGCGCTGTTCAACAGTCCGCAATGGCTGCGCTGGTACCCGGTGCTGATCAACACCTTCATGCTCGGCCTGTTCGGCTTGAGCCTTAAATTCGGGCCGCCACTGGTCGAGCGCCTGGCGCGCCTGCGCGAACCTGAACTGCCCGACGCCGCCGTCCGCTACACGCGGCAGGTGACCCAGGTCTGGTGCCTGTTCTTCCTGGCCAATGGCCTGGTCGCCGGCGCCTTGACCCTGTGGGCGCCGCTGAGCTGGTGGACCCTGTACAACGGCTTGATCGCCTATGGCCTGATGGGCCTGCTGTTCGCGGTTGAATGGCGGGTAAGACAACGCGTGCGAGGACGCTCATGACCTGGCTGAACCTTGAGCAACTGCTGCACCCCACGGGGGCTGCGCGCCCGGTGGCACTGGCACCGTTGCTGGACCACAGCGATCTGAGCCGGCAAGCCCTGCAACTGGCCGCCGGCCTGCAGCGGCGCGGCGTGCGCCGCCTGGCCCTGTACCTGGAAGATGCCGGGCTGCTGGCCGTGGCCCTGCTCGGTGCCTGGCGTGCCGGGGTGCAAGTGCTGCTGCCTGCGGACCTGCAGGCGCAAACCCGCCAGCGCTGGCTTGGCGAGGTCGACCTGTGGATCAGCGAACAGCCCCAGGACCAGTCGCTGCAAGCGCTGTTCGAAGCCCCCCTGCCCGCCGCCGACCTGGACCTCGACAACTGCCACCTGAGCCTGTGCACCTCCGGTTCCAGCGGCGAACCCAAGCGTATCGACAAGCAGCTGCGCCAACTGGCCAATGAAGTGCTGGCCCTGGAGCAGCTGTGGGGTGAAGACCTGGGTGAGGCCTGCATCATCGGCAGTGTGGCCACCCAACACATCTACGGCCTGCTGTTCCGGGTGCTCTGGCCGCTGTGCGCCGGGCGACCGTTCCTGCGCCGCCAATTGCCGTTTCCCGAAGACCTGCAACGGGCCAGCCGCGAACACCCGGCCTTTGCCTGGGTCGCCAGCCCCGCGCTACTCAAGCGCATGGGCGACAACCTCGACTGGCCGGCCCTGAGCCGGGTACGACGGGTGTTCTCTTCCGGTGGCGAACTGCCGTTGAGCGCAGCACGCGCCCTGCAGCAACGCCTGCAGCAGTGGCCAACGGAAATCCTCGGCAGCTCGGAGACCGGCGGCATTGCCTGGCGGCAGGCCGACCAGCCCTGGCAGCCCTTTGCCGGGGTGCGCCTGAGCCAGAACGAAGACGGCGCACTGCGCATCGAATCGCCTTACCTGCCGGCCGGCCATGTCGAGCAGAGTGCCGACGCCGTGGCGTTCACCGCGGATGGTCGTTTCCACCTGCTCGGTCGCCTGGACCGCATCGTCAAGCTGGAAGAAAAGCGCATCTCCCTGCCGATGCTGGAAAAGGCCTTGCTCGACCACCCTTGGGTCGAAGACTCGCGCCTGGCGCTGATCCAGGAAAACCGCGCCTCGCTGGGGGCCTTGCTGGTACTCACCAGCGCCGGGCTGCATGCCCTGCGCAACCGGGGCCGACGTGCCGTCACCGAGGCGTTGCGTATGCACTTGAGCCAGCACTGCGAAGCCCTGGCCCTGCCGCGCCGCTGGCGACTGCTGCGCCAGTTGCCGTTCAATGCCCAGGGCAAAGTGCTCCAGGCCGAGGTCGAGGCCCTGTTGCTGGCGCCACGCCCGAAGGGCCCGGAGGTCATCAGTCGCGAGCACAAGGATGCTGAGCTGCAGCTGCAACTGGCGGTGTCCGCAGACCTGGCCTACTTCAGCGGACACTTTCCACAGACACCGGTGTTGCCCGGGGTGGTCCAGGTCGACTGGGCGATCGAACTGGGCCAGGCGCTGCTCGATCGGCCACGGCGCTTCGCCGGCATGGAAGTGCTGAAGTTCCAGCACCTGGTGCGCCCGGGTGACACCCTGGAGCTGACCCTGCGCTTCGACGCCGAACGCGGCAAGCTCTATTTCACTTACCGCAATGCCGGGGTGCCCTGCTCCAGTGGCCGCATCGTGCTGGAGGCCAGCGGTGAATAAGCCCTGTGCGGTGATTCCGGTGTACAACCACGAGCAGGCCGTGCCCGCCGTGGTGGCCGGGCTGCTCGCCGCCGGGCTGCCCTGCGTGCTGGTGGATGACGCCAGCAGCCCGGCCTGTGCACGTGTGCTGCGCCAGCTGGCCGAACAGGAGCATGTGTTCCTGCTGCCGCTGGCGCACAACCAGGGCAAGGGCGGTGCGGTCATGGCCGGACTGCGTGAAGCGGCGCGCCTTGGCTTCAGCCATGCCTTGCAGGTGGATGCCGACGGCCAGCACGACCTGGCCGATGTCGAGCGCTTCCTGCAGCAGTCCTGCGAACACCCTCAGGCGCTGATCTGCGGTTATCCACAGTACGACGCCAGCGTGCCCAAGGGCCGCCTGTACGCACGCTACCTGACCCACGTGTGGGTGTGGATCAACAGCCTGTCGCTGCAGATTCCCGATTCCATGTGCGGCTTCAGGGTCTACCCCTTGCCACCGACCCTGGCGCTGATCGATTCGGTCAACCTCGGCCGGCGCATGGACTTCGACCCGGAAATCCTCGTGCGCCTGAGCTGGCGCAACCAGCCGATGCGCTGGTTGCCGACCCGGGTGCACTACCCGGCGGACGGGCTGTCGCACTTTCGCCTGGTGCATGACAACGCGCTGATCTCGAAGATGCACGCCAAGCTGTTCGTCGGCATGCTCCTGCGCGCCCCGGCGATCCTCTGGCGACGGTGGCTGGCATGAGCAACGCTGAGCAGCACTGGGCCGGGCACCAGGAGCGCGGCAGCTTCTGGCTGATGAAACTGACCGCCCTGGGCATCAAGCTGCTCGGCCGGCGGGTGTTGAGCCCGGTCCTGCATGGCATCGTCCTGTACTTCTTCCTGTTCGGTGGCCGGGCGCGGCGCAGTATCTGGCAGTACCAGCAACACCTGGCCGACTGGAGCGGGCAAGCCAGCCTGGCCCCCAGCTACCGGCGGGTGTTCGGCCAGTTCATGGCCTTCGCCGATGCCCTGCTGGACAAGCTCGACGTGTGGAACGGCAAGCTCGACCTTGAGCAGGTCGAGATGATCGACCCGGCTCTGCTACGCCCGCAATTGCATGGCGGACGCGGGCAGATGCTGGTCGGTGCGCACCTGGGCAACCTTGAGGTCTGCCGCGCCCTGGCCGAGCTGGGGGAGCGGGTCACCATGAACGTGCTGGTGCACACCCGTCACGCCGAACACTTCAACCGCCTGCTCGGCGAATCGGGGGCCAGCAACCTGCGCCTGATCCAGGTCAGCGAACTGGACCCGGCGACCATGCTGCAGCTGAGCCAGCGCCTGGACCGTGGCGAATGGCTGGCGATTGCCGGCGACCGTGTGCCGCTGCAGGGTACGCGGACGGTCGAGGTGGATTTCCTCGGCCACCGCGCCGCCTTGCCCCAGGGCCCCTGGCTGCTGGCCGGGCTGCTCAAGTGCCCGCTCAACCTGTTCTTCTGCCTCAAGCAGCACGGCCGCTACCAGGTGATCCTCGAACCCTTCGCGCCGGCCATCGAATGGCGCCGCGGCCAGCGCGACCAGGTGATCGCCGACTGGGCCGGCCGCTATGCCGAACGCCTCGGTCACTATTGCCTGCAGGCACCGCAGCAATGGTTCAATTTCTACCCTTTCTGGAAGTCCGATGACGATGCATCCCCATGATCCCGTAACCTTCGGCGAGTCGCCGCTGGCGATCGAAGACATCCTCGCCCTGGCCCACGGCCAGGCCGAAGCCCGCCTCCAGGACGATGGCCAGTACCGTGCGCGCATCGCCCGTGGCGCGCAGTTCCTCGACACGCTGCTGGACCAGGAAGGGGTGATCTACGGGGTTACCACCGGCTACGGTGACTCCTGCGTGGTCGCGGTGCCGCTTGAACATGTCGAGGCGCTGCCCCGGCACCTGTATACCTTCCACGGTTGCGGCCTGGGTCAGTTGCTCGATGCGCCGGCGACCCGCGCCGTGCTGGCCGCCCGCTTGCAGTCGCTGTGTCATGGCGTCTCCGGCGTGCGGGTCGAGCTGCTCGAACGCCTGCAGGCCTTCCTCGCCCACGACATCCTGCCGCTGATTCCGCAGGAAGGCTCGGTCGGCGCCAGCGGCGACCTGACGCCACTGTCCTATGTCGCCGCGACCCTGTCCGGTGAGCGCGAGGTCATGTACCGCGGCGAGCGGCGTTCGGCCGCCGATGTCCACCGCGAGCTGGGCTGGCAGCCGCTGGTGTTGCGGCCCAAGGAAGCCCTGGCATTGATGAACGGCACTGCGGTGATGACGGGCCTGGCCTGCCTGGCCTTCGCCCGCGCCGATTACCTGCTCAAGCTGGCCACACGCATCACCGCGCTCAATGTCATCGCCCTGCAAGGCAACCCCGAGCACTTCGACGAGCGCCTGTTCGCCACCAAGCCGCACCCGGGGCAGATGCAGGTGGCGGCCTGGTTGCGCCAGGACCTCGCCATCGATGCCCCGACCGCGCCGTTGCACCGCCTGCAGGACCGCTACTCGCTGCGCTGCGCCCCCCATGTGCTGGGCGTCCTGGCCGACAGCCTGGGCTGGCTGCGCGGCTTCATCGAGACCGAACTGAACAGCGCCAACGACAACCCGATCATCGACGCCGAAGCCGGGCGCGTGCTGCATGGCGGGCACTTCTACGGCGGGCATATCGCCTTCGCCATGGACAGCCTGAAGAACCTGGTGGCCAACGTCGCCGACCTGCTCGACCGCCAGCTCGCCCTGCTGGTGGATGAACGCTACAACCATGGCCTGCCCAGCAACCTCTCCGGCGCCAGCGCCGAGCGCGCCATGCTCAACCACGGTTTCAAGGCCGTGCAGATCGGAGCCAGCGCCTGGACCGCCGAGGCCCTGAAAAACACCCTGCCGGCCAGCGTGTTCTCACGCTCCACCGAATGCCACAACCAGGACAAGGTGAGCATGGGCACTATCGCCGCCCGCGATGCCTTGCGCGTGCTGGAGCTGACCGAACAGGTCGCCGCCGCCACCTTGCTGGCCGCCAACCAGGGTGTCTGGCTGCGCCGTCGTGAGGCCGATGCCCGTGACCTGCCACCGGCGCTGGCCGCCATGCATGAGCAACTGCTTGAAGACTTCGCCCCAGTCATCGAAGACCGCGCCCTGGAAGGTGAGCTGCGCCTGTGCCTGGAACGTATCGCCGGACAACACTGGAGGCTGCATGCGTAGTCAGGGTGTTGTACACGTCGACTGCGAAGTGCTGGTGCCGTTCTTCGACGTCGACAGCATGCAGGTGGTCTGGCACGGCCACTACGTCAAATACCTGGAGGTGGCGCGCTGCGCGCTGCTCGACCGGCTTGGCCACAACTACCTGCAGATGCAGGCCTCGGGCTTCATGTGGCCGGTGATCGACTTGCAGTTGCGCTACATCCGCGGCGCCACCTTCGGCCAGCGCCTGAACGTGCGCGCCAGCCTGGTGGAATGGGAGAACCGCCTGAAGATCAACTACCTGATCAGCGATGCCGTCAGCGGTGAGCGCATGACCCGCGCCAGTACCGTGCAGGTGGCGGTGGAGATCACCAGTGGCGAGATGCAACTGGCCTCGCCCCAGGTGATGCTCGATGCCGTGGCCAGGGTGCTGGAATGATCACCCTGCTGCGCAGCCTGCTGTGCATGGCCCTTATGGCCGCCGCTGGCCTGGCCCAGGCCTTTGGCCTGGACGACCTGAGCAAACAACTGGGTGAACCGGCGGTGATCAAGGGCCCGTTCATCCAGGAAAAGCACCTGCGCGCCCTGCCGCAGCCCCTGGTCAGCAAGGGCGAGTTTGTCCTGGCCCGCGATCATGGCCTGCTCTGGCTGTTGCAGACCCCACTGAAACAGGACTACCGCCTCGACGCCCAGGGCATTGCCCGCCGCGATCCCAACGGCTGGCAGACGCTGCCGGGCAACAGCGCCGGCAGCCAGCAGAACCGTCTGTTCTTCGCCGTGCTGCAAGGCGACAGCAGTGGTCTGCAGCGCGATTTCGACCTCAGCCTGCAAGGCGATGCGCAGCACTGGCAATTGCGCCTGACGCCGCGCTCGCTGCTGCTCAAGCAGGTGTTCAAACAGATCGATATCGACGGCGGGCGCTTCGTCGAACGCATCCAGCTCCTGGAAACCCAGGGCGACAGCACGGTATTGCGCATGCCATCGAGCAGCAGCGCCGGCAGTCTGAACGACACGGAGCGCCGCGACTTTGCCCAGTGAGCGTTGGTGGCCGCGCCTGTTTCTGCTGTTGCTGGTCGCGGTCATGGCCCTGGCCGGCTGGCAGTGGCACCGCGCCGCGCCCTTGTCTGCCGACCTGATGACGCTGGTGCCCGGAGCCATCCACGATCCCCTGGTGCAGCGCGCCGAACAGCGCATGCAGGAGCCCTTGAACCGCGAGATGCTGGTGCTGGTCGGCCATCCCCAGCGTGAGCAGGCTATTGACCTGGCCCGCCACCTGGGCGAGCAGTGGCAGGCCAGCGGCCTGTTCGAGAAGGTCCAGTGGAGCCTGCAGACCGACCTGCAGGCCGTGCGCGAGCAACTGCTGCAGGGGCGCCTGGCACTGCTCTCGCGTACCGACCGCAAGAGTCTGGTCGACAACCCCCGAGGCTTTATCGAGCAACGCGTCGAGAACCTCTACGATCCTTTTTCCGGGGTCAGCCTGGTACCCAGCCAGGACGACTGGCTGGGCCTGACCGGGCGCATCCAGAACAGCCAGCCACGACCGGCGTCAGTACAACTGGACACCGCCAGTGGCGCTCTGGTGGCTGAAGCGGACGGCCAGCACTGGGTCCTGCTGCGCGCCCGTACCCTGGGCAACGCCTTCGACATGCAACTGCCGCTGCAAGTGGCCGACCTGCTCGCCAGCAGTCGTCTTCAGGCCGACCAGGGCGGTGCCCGCCTGCTGGCCGCCAGCGGCCTGCTGTATGCCGCCAGCGGCCAGCGCCAGGCCAGCCAGGAAATCACCTGGGTCGGCGGCGGCGCCAGCGTCGGCATCCTGCTGCTGTTGCTGCTGGCATTCCGGCGCCTGCGCGTGCTGCTGGCCTTCGTGCCGGTGCTGGTCGGCATGCTGTTCGGTGCCGTGGCCTGCGTGGCGCTGTTCGGCCAGATGCATGTGATGACCCTGGTGTTGGGTTCGAGCCTGATCGGCGTCGCCGTGGACTATCCGCTGCACTACCTGTCCAAGAGCTGGAGCCTGCGTCCCTGGTACAGCTGGCCGGCGTTGCGCCTGACCTTGCCGGGGTTGAGCCTGAGCCTGGTGACCAGTTGCATCGGCTACCTGGCCCTGGCCTTCACGCCCTTCCCGGCGCTGACCCAGATCGCCGTGTTCTCCGCCGCCGGCCTGCTCGGTGCCTACCTGAGCGCCGTCTGCCTGCTGCCGGCTCTGCTCAAGGGCAGCGACCTGCGACCGTCGCACTGGCCCTTGCAGGTCGCGCAATGGTTGGTCGAGCTGCGCCTCAGATTGCTGAACAAAGTGCCCAGCCCGCTGTTGCTCGGCGTGCTGATCCTGTTCTGTGCCGCCGGCCTGTGGCGGCTGGACAGCCGCAACGACGTTCGCCAGTGGGTTGCCAGCCCGGCGCAATTGCTCGAGGAGGCCCAGGCCGTGGCGCGGATCACCGGCTACCAGCCGACCAGCCAGTTCTACCTGGTCCGCGGCGCCGACCAGAGCCAGTTGCTGGAACGCCTGCAGGCCCTGGGCAAGCGCCTCGACCCACTGGTCGAGAGCGGCAAACTAAAGGGCTACATGGCCCTCAACCAGTTTGTCGCCAGCCCCGCTGACCAGCAGCAGGCGCGGGTAGCGTTGCGGGCGCTGTCCGAACACTGGCAGCCGCTACTGGCCCTGGGCGTCCCGCAGAGCGCGCTGCAGGCCGAGCTGGACCGACTGCTGGCGCTACCCACCCTGGATATCGATCAAGCCCTCAGCGGCCCTCTGGGCGAGCCCTGGCGCACCTTGTGGCTGGGTGCCGACGGTGAAGGCGTGGCCGCCATCGTCAGCCTGCAGGGCCTGAACGATGCGGCGCTGTTGCGCCTGCAGGGCGCTGACCTGCAAGGCGTGCAACTGGTGGATCGCCTTGGCGACCTGAATCGACTGTTCGCCGCCACCCAGGTCAGCGCCGCCGAACTCAAGCTGTTGTCCTGCGCGCTGATCGTAGTGCTGCTGGTCCTGCCCTTCGGCCTGGGCGGTGCCCTGCGTATTGTCGCCCTGCCGCTGCTTGCCGCCCTGTGCAGCCTGGCAAGCCTCGGCTGGCTGGGACAACCCCTGACCCTGTTCAGCCTGTTCGGCCTGCTGCTGGTCACCGCCATCAGCGTCGACTACGCCATCCTCATGCACGAACAGATCGGTGGCGCCGCCGTCAGCCTGCTCGGCACCCTGCTGGCCGCCAGCACCACCTGGTTGTCGTTCGGCCTGCTGGCAGTCTCCAGCACCCCTGCGGTGAGCAATTTCGGCCTGGCGGTCAGCCTCGGGCTGGCCTTCAGCTTTGTCCTGGCGCCCTGGGCCGCCAGCGGGCACAAGGAGGTCTCCCGATGAGTGCGCGTCCATGGTTCAAGGCACGCCTGTGGCTGATGCTTGCCCTGGCGCTGCTCAGTGCCTGCGCAGGCCAAGCTCCCCTGCCTGAACGGCAGCCCGCGCTCAGCCTGCCGATGCAGCTGCACATCCAGCGCGAGCAGGCCGGTCAGCGCCAGGACTGGCTGCTGGTGATCCAGCAGGAGCAGGCCAGCCTGCGCTTCTCGCTGCTCGACCCGCTGGGAATTCCCCAGGCTCGCCAGCTACTGGTCGAAGACCACTGGCAAGCGGATGGCCTGCTGCCGCCCAACCCCGCCGCCCGGGAACTGTTCGCCGCCCTGCTGTTCGCCCTGGCCCCGGACGATCAGCTGCAACGCCTCTATCCCGACGCCCGCCGACAAGGCCAGCAACGCTGGCTGGGCGAGCGCTGGCGGGTCGATTATCGGCACGCCGACGACTTCACCTTGAACCTTGCCCGGGGCCTGCGTTATCAAGTCAGCCCACTGCCCCGCGAGACCACGCCATGACTGCTTTTCTCAACGCCCTGGGCCTGGTCTGCGCCCTGGGACGGGATCAGGCCGAGATTGCGTGCAGGCTGTTTGCCGGCGACTGCTCTGGCCTGCGCGAGGAAGCCGGCTGGGTGCCGGAGCGCCGCCTGCCGGTGGCCGCTGTGCCCGGCGCGCTGCTCGACCTGCCGAGCGCGTTGCAGGCGTCCCATAGCCGTAACAACCAGCTGCTCTACGAAGCCTGCCTGCAGATTGCCCCGCAGATCGCCCAGGCCATTGCCCGGCATGGCCGCCATCGCGTCGGCATCGTCCTGGGTACCAGTACCTCGGGCATCCACGAGGCCAGCGACGCCATTGCCCATTACCTGGGCGAGCACCATTTCCCGCCCGGCTATGACTACGCCCAGCAGGAACTCAGCGCACCGGCCAACTTCCTTGCCGACTGGCTGCAACTGAGCGGACCGGCCTATGTCATCTCCACCGCCTGCACCTCCGGCGCCCGCGCCCTGATGAGCGCCCGCCGCCTGCTTGACCTCGGGGTCTGCGACGCGGTGATCTGCGGCGGTGTCGACAGCCTGTGCAAGCTGACGCTCAACGGCTTCAGCGCCCTGGAGGCGGTCAGCGGCCAGCGCTGCAACCCCTTCTCGGTCAACCGTAACGGCATCAACATCGGCGAAGCCGCCGCGCTGTTCCTGATGACTCGCGAGGCCAACAGCGAGGGTGCAAGCGTCGCCCTGCTCGGCGCTGGCGCCAGCTCCGACGCCCACCATATCTCGGCCCCGGAACCGGGTGGCAGAGGCGCCTTGCAAGCGATGACCAAGGCGCTGGACAATGCAGGTCTGCAACCGGCGCACATCGACTACCTGAACCTGCACGGCACCGCCACGCGGCACAACGACGCCATGGAAAGCCTGGCCGTCCATGCCCTGTTCGGCAGCACCCTGGCCTGCTCCTCGAGCAAGCCCATGACCGGCCACACCCTGGGTGCGGCGGGTGCACTGGAAGCCGCGTTCTGCTGGATGATCCTGGCCGCCGACAATGCCCGGGGGCACCTGCCGCCGCATGTCTGGGACGGCGAGCACGACCCGCAGCTGCCACGCCTGAACCTGGCCGCTGCCAACCAGTGCCTGGCAGGCCAGGGTCCGCGACGCCTGATGAGCAACTCGTTCGCCTTCGGTGGCAACAATGTCAGCCTGATTCTCGGAGACACCCCATGATCACCTGGCCATTGGCCGAACTGCTGCCCCACGCCGGCGACATGATCCTCATCGATCAGGTCGAGGCTTTCGACCAGGAGCAGATCCACACCCGCCTGAGCGTCCGCCCTGGCGGCCTGTTCAGCCGTGCCGACGGCAGCCTGCCGGCCTGGGTCGGTATCGAGCTGATGGCCCAGAGCGTGGCGGCCTTTGTCGGCTGCCACGCCCGCCAGCAGGGCAAGCCGGTGGAGCTGGGTTTTCTCGTCGGCACGCGCAAGTTCGAGTGCAATGTCGAGCACTTCCCCGTCGATGCCCAATTGCGCATCCATGCCCAGCGCTCACTGGAAGACGAGGGCGGCATGAGCGTGTTCGAATGTCATCTGCACGGCCCGGGCATCCACGCCATGGCCCGCCTGAACGTTTTTCGCCCGCCGCAGCCTGCCAGCTACCTGGCCGAGTCGGGTCCCGAGGAGTCTTCCCATGACTGACACCATCCTGGTCACCGGTTCCAGCCGCGGCATTGGCCGGGCCATTGCCCTGCGCCTGGCGCAGGCCGGCTTCGACCTGGTCCTGCACTGCCGCAGCGGGCGCAACGAGGCCGACGCCGTGGCCGACGAAGTCCGGGCGCTGGGCCGGCAGGCGCGTGTGCTGCAGTTCGATGTCGCCGACCGCGCCGCCTGCGCCAGCCTCCTGACCGAGGATGTCGAGGCGCACGGCGCCTATTACGGTGTGGTGTGCAATGCCGGCCTGACCCGCGATGGTGCCTTTCCGGCACTGAGCGAAGACGACTGGGACCAGGTGCTGCGCACCAACCTCGACGGTTTCTACAATGTCCTGCACCCGCTGATCATGCCGATGATCCGCCGGCGCGCCCCCGGGCGCATTGTCTGCATCACCTCGGTCTCCGGGCTGATCGGCAACCGTGGCCAGGTCAACTACAGCGCCTCCAAGGCTGGTGTGATCGGTGCCGCCAAGGCCCTGGCGATCGAGCTGGGCAAGCGCCGGATCACGGTCAACTGCGTCGCGCCCGGCCTGATCGACACGGCCATGCTCGACGAGCAGGTGCCGGTCGACGAGCTGCTGAAGATGATCCCTGCGCAGCGCCTGGGCACACCGGAAGAAGTCGCCGGCGCGGTGAATTTCCTGATGTCGGCCGAAGCCGCCTACATCACCCGTCAGGTCCTGGCGGTCAACGGGGGGTTGTGCTGATGAAACGCGTGGTCGTCACCGGCATGGCCGGTATCACGTCACTGGGCAGCGACTGGCAGACCATCGCCGGCCACTTCTCCGACAACCGCAGCGGCATCCGGCGCATGGACGAGTGGGACCGTTTCGAAGAACTCAACACCCGCCTGGCCGGTCCCATCGATGACTTCAAGGTGCCGGGCGCCTGGACCCGCAAGCAACTGCGCAGCATGGGCCGGGTCTCGCGCCTGGCGGTGGCGGCGTCCGAGATCGCCCTGCGCGATGCCGGCCTGCTGGACGACCCGTCGATTCGCGACGGGCGCATGGGCGTGGCCTGCGGTTCGTCCACCGGCAGCACCGACGAGATGAAGACCTTCGGCAACATGCTGGCCAACTCGGTCTCCGAGGGTTTGAACGCCAACTCCTATGTGCGCATGATGCCGCACACCACGGCGGCCAATATCAGCATCTTCTTCGGCCTCACCGGGCGCCTGATTCCCACCTCCAGCGCCTGCACCAGCGGCAGCCAGGGCATCGGCTACGCCTATGAGGCGATCAAGTACGGGCGCCAGCCCCTGATGCTCGCAGGCGGTGCCGAAGAGCTGTGCCCGACCGAGGCCATGGTGTTCGATGCGCTGTACGCCACCAGCCTGAAGAACGACACCCCGAACAAAACCCCGAGCCCCTATGACAGCGGCCGCGACGGCCTGGTGATCGGCGAAGGCGGCGGCATGCTGGTGCTTGAAGAGCTGGAGCACGCCCTGGCCCGTGGCGCGCGCATCTACGCCGAGATCGTCGGTTTCGGCACCAACGCCGACGGCCAGCACATCACCCGCCCGGAACAGGTGACCATGCGCCGGGCCATGGAACTGGCCCTCGAAGACGCCAGCCTGGCACCCGAGGCCATCGGCTATGTGAATGGCCACGGCACCGCCACCGAGCAAGGCGATATCGCCGAAACCCTGGCCACCAGCAGCCTGTTCGGCCCGCACATGCCGATCAGCTCGCAAAAGAGCTTCCTGGGCCACACCCTGGGCGCCTGTGGCGCGCTGGAGTCCTGGTTCAGCATCGAGATGCTCAACAGTGACCGCTACGTGCACACCCTCAACCTGGTGGACATCGACCCGCGTTGCGGCGAGCTGGACTACCTGTGCAACACCTGGCGGACCTTGAGCAACGAGTTCGTGATGAACAACAATTTCGCCTTTGGTGGCGTCAACACCTCGTTGATCTTCCGCCGCTGGCACTGATCCGCAGTGCACTAGCGGGCCTGGCGGGTCACCAGTTCGGCGAAGGCCCCGGCCATGGCGGACGGCGTACCGCGGCGCTGCACCAGCCAGACCGCGGTAACGGCCTCATCATCGAGCAAGGTGCGGTACACCACCCCGTCCAGGCGCATGCGCTGGAACGAAGCAGGCAGTACCGACACGCCCAGCCCCGCCGCCACCAGGCCGATAATGGTCATCGCCTCCCCCGCCTCCTGGGCGAAATGCGGGCTGAACCCGGCCGCTCGCGCCAGGCTCTGCAGTTGCGCGTACAGCCCACTGCCGTAACTGCGCGGAAAGAATACGAAGGGCTCGTTGGCCAGGTCCGCCATGCGCAGCCCGGCTTCGCTGCCCCGGGCCAGGGGATGGGCCGCGCCGATCACCGCCACCAGCGGCTCACGAAACAGCTCCACGACCTCAAGGCTCTCGGGCAGCGCCAGCGGCCGGATCAGGCCGACCTCGATCGACTCGTCGAGCAGGGCGTCGGCCACGTCGCGGCTGCTCATCTCCTTGAGATGCAGGTGCACCGCCGGGAAGCGCTGGCGAAAGGCATGAATGGCCTTGGGAATGCTGGAGTTGATCGGCGCCGATGAGGTGAAGCCGATCTTCATTTCGCCCAGCTCACCCAGCTGTGCTCGACGGGCCACATCCGCCGCTTTGTCGACCTGGGCCAGCACCAGGCGCGCCTCCTCCAGGAACAACCGCCCGGCCTCGCTGAGCTCGACCCGACGATTGGTGCGCTCGAACAGCCGTGCCCCCAGCTCCTGTTCCAGCGCCTGGATCTGCTGGCTCAAGGGCGGCTGTGAGATCCCCAGTTGCTGGGCGGCGCGGCCGAAATGCAGCTCTTCGGCCACGGCGATGAAATAGCGGAGATGGCGCAGTTCCATGGTCGCTCCAATAGGTCGTAAAACCTCTTAAACAGGTCGAACAATATATTGGAAATGATCATTAGCCAGCTATATGCTTTTTTCACTGCCTGCCAGGCTGTAGCGCCCCGAGGTCCCCCGTGAAAACTGCTGTTGCTGCGCACGTCCCCGAACGGCCCCACGCCCCTGTCGACGAACGCGTCATGTCCCTGTCTGAAAGCTGGATCGAAAAAGGCACCCCGGCCTTCATGCGCACGGTGCTGGCATTGTTCTGCGGCGGCTTCGCCACCTTCGCCCTGCTCTACTGCGTACAGCCGATGATGCCGTTGCTGTCCCAGGAGTTTTCCATCAATGCGGCGCAAAGCAGCCTGATCCTCTCGGTGTCGACCGCCACCCTGGCCGTCGGCCTGCTGATCACCGGGCCCATCTCCGACCGTATCGGCCGCAAGCCGGTGATGGTCGCCGCCTTGTTCTGCGCGGCATTGAGCACCATCGTCAGTGCGCTGATGCCGAGCTGGCACGCCGTGCTGCTGACCCGCGCCCTGCTCGGCCTGTCGCTGAGCGGGCTGGCCGCGGTGGCCATGACCTACCTCAGCGAAGAGATCCACCCGCAGCACATCGGCCTGGCCATGGGCCTGTACATCGGCGGCAATGCCATTGGCGGCATGAGCGGACGGCTGATCACTGGCGTGCTGATCGACTTCGTCAGCTGGCACACCGCCTTGCTGGTGATCGGCAGCCTGGCCCTGGTGGCGGCGCTGGTGTTCTGGAAGATCCTCCCCGAATCACGCAACTTCCGCCCCCGCTCGCTGCACCCACGCAGCTTGCTGGAGGGTTTCACCCTGCACTTTCGCGACGCCGGGCTGCCCTGGCTGTTCCTCGAAGCCTTCCTGCTGATGGGGGCCTTCGTCACCCTGTTCAACTACATCGGCTATCGCCTGCTGGCCGGGCCCTATCACATGAACCAGGCACTGGTGGGGCTGCTGTCGGTGGTCTACCTGTCGGGCATCTACAGCTCCGCACAGATCGGTGCCCTGGCGGACAAACTGGGGCGGCGCAAGGTGTTCTGGGGCACCATCGTGCTGATGTTCGCGGGCCTGCTGATGACCCTGTTCACACCCTTGCCGCTGGTGATCGTCGGCATGCTGGTGTTCACCTTCGGCTTCTTCGGCGCCCACTCGGTGGCCAGCAGCTGGATCGGCCGGCGCGCGACCCGGGCCAAGGGCCAGGCCTCGTCGCTGTACCTGTTCAGCTATTACGCGGGATCGAGTGTGGCCGGGACGGCCGGTGGGGTGTTCTGGCATCACGCCGGCTGGAACGGCATCGGGCTGTTCATTGGCAGCCTGTTGCTGGTGGCCTTGCTGGTGGCGGTGCATTTGAGCAGGTTGCCGGCCAAGGCCTGAACGCCAGGCTGCGGTCTGTGGGAGCGGGGGGGGGGCCCCGGGCGAAAGGACGCACACAAAACGGGGCAGGCGCCCCCCCCCAAACCCACCCACCGAGGGCGCCCGGCGGCCCCGGCTCTCCCGGCCTGGGGGGGGTGGGGGGGGGGGGGCGGCCCGTGTTTGTCTTCTTCCCCCCTTTGGGGGGGCCCCCCCCGCTCCCACAGACCGCAGCCTCGTTCCTCGGCAGCGGCTACAAAGTCGCTCTTCAGTTGATCACTTCAACCAGATCGACATCCACCTCACGGCTCATCAGGTGTTTCTCGACCTCACCGGTCAGCTTGACCCGGGTCTTGTCGTTGAACGCCACCGCCGGCAGGTCTTCATCATCGATCTCGACCTTGATGGTGCCGGTGCTGTCCTTGAACTCGTACTTGTCATCATTGTTCAGCTTCTTCACCACGAAGCCCTGCAACACCACCGGGGTGTCGTCGGCGGCATCGTTAGCGGCACTCACCGTGGTCACCGGCTGGGCACCAGGGCCGGTATAGCCGGCAGCCAGGGCGGCGGTACTGAACAGCGGGGCAAGCAGCAGGGCGAGGTAACGGATTTTCATGATCTGGATCCTGTTCGGGTTTCGATAGGAACAGGTTACCCAGGCAGGCTGAATTGAAACTTAATGGCAAAACGCCCGGCATTGGCCGGGCGCTTTGTGGTGCAGCAGAATTTACTGGTGGTACTGCGCCGACAGCTCGTGCACGGCGTTGATGAACGCGCCGGCATGCTCCGGATCGACTTCCGGGGTAATGCCGTGGCCGAGGTTGAACACATGACCGCTGCCATGGCCGTAGCTGGCCAGGATACGTCCGACCTCGGCACGGATGGCCTCAGGCTTGGCGTACAGCACGGTCGGGTCCATGTTGCCCTGCAGGGCGACTTTGCTGCCGACCCGCTGGCGGGCTTCGCCGATGTCGCAGGTCCAGTCCAGGCCCAGGGCATCGGCACCGGCGTCGGCAATGCTTTCCAGCCACAGGCCGCCGTTCTTGGTGAACAGGATCACCGGTACCTTACGCCCTTCGTGCTCACGGATCAGGCCGCTGACGATCTTGCGCATGTAGGCCAGGGAAAACTCCTGGTAGGCCGCCGCCGACAGGTTGCCACCCCAGGTGTCGAAGATCTGCACGGCTTGCGCACCGGCGAGGATCTGGCCATTGAGGTAGCTGGTGACCGACTGCGCCAGCTTGTCGAGCAGCAGGTGCATGGCCTGCGGGTTGTCGTAGAGCATGGCCTTGGTCTTGCGGAAGTCTTTCGACGAGCCGCCTTCGACCATGTAGGTGGCCAGGGTCCAGGGGCTGCCGGAGAAGCCGATCAGCGGCACACGGCCATTGAGCTCACGGCGGATGGTGCTGACCGCGTCCATCACGTAGCCCAGGTCTTTCTGTGGATCAGGGATCGGCAGGGCTTCGATATCGGCCAGGGTGCTGATGACTTTCTTGAAGCGCGGACCTTCGCCGGTCTCGAAGTACAGGCCCTGGCCCATGGCATCGGGAATGGTGAGGATGTCGGAGAACAGGATCGCAGCGTCCAGGGGATAGCGGTCCAGCGGCTGCAGGGTCACCTCGCAGGCGAACTGCGGGTTCATGCACAGGCTCATGAAATCACCGGCCTTGGCGCGGCTGGCGCGGTATTCCGGCAGGTAGCGGCCGGCCTGGCGCATCATCCACACCGGGGTGACGTCTACGGGTTGCTTGAGCAGGGCGCGCAGAAAACGATCGTTCTTCAAGGCAGTCATGTCGGCATCCGGAAAAAAAGTGCGGGCATTTTCTCAGACACCAACAGAAAAGGCACGGTGGGAGCCGTGCCTTTTGTCTATTGGCCTGCGGTAGGTCAATAGATTTTGTTGAATTCATCGCGGGGCAAGCCCGCTCCCACAGGGTTTGTCGAATTTCCTGTGGGAGCGGGCTTGCCCCGCGAAAAGGCTTGTCAGACCTCCAGGTAATCCAGGATCCCTTCGGCGGCATTGCGCCCTTCGAAGATCGCCGTCACCACCAGATCGGAACCGCGGACCATGTCGCCACCGGCGAAGATCTTCGGGTTGCTGGTCTGGTGCTTGAACGCGCCCTTCTCCGGCGCCACCACGCGGCCCTGGCTGTCGGTCTGGATGCTGAACTGCTCGAACCACGGCGCCGGGCTCGGACGGAAACCGAAGGCAATGACCACGGCGTCGGCCGGGATGATTTCCTCGGAACCCGGGATCGGCTCGGGGCTGCGACGGCCACGGGCATCCGGCTCGCCCAGACGGGTCTCGACCACCTTCACGCCTTCGACCTTGTCTTCACCGACAATGGCGATCGGCTGGCGGTTGTAGAGGAACTTCACGCCCTCTTCCTTGGCGTTCTTCACCTCTTTGCGCGAGCCCGGCATGTTCGCCTCGTCACGACGGTAGGCGCAGGTGACGGCCTTGGCGCCCTGGCGGATGGAGGTGCGGTTGCAGTCCATCGCGGTGTCGCCGCCGCCCAGTACCACGACCTTCTTGCCCTTCATGTCGACGAAATCTTCCGGCGACTTTTCAAAGCCCAGGTTGCGGTTGACGTTGGCCACCAGGAAGTCCAGCGCGTCATGCACGCCCGGCAGGTCTTCACCGGGGAAGCCGCCCTTCATGTAGGTGTAGGTGCCCATGCCCATGAATACGGCATCGTACTCGCTGAGCAGCTGCTCCATGCTGATGTCCTTGCCCACCTCGGTGTTGAGGCGGAACTCGATCCCCATGCCGGTGAAGACTTCGCGGCGATTGCTCAGCACGGTCTTTTCCAGCTTGAACTCGGGGATGCCGAAGGTCAGCAGGCCACCGATTTCCGGGTTGCGGTCGAACACCACCGGGGTCACCCCGCCGCGCACCAGCACGTCGGCACAGCCCAGGCCCGCCGGGCCGGCACCGATGATGGCGACACGCTTGCCGGTCGGCTTGACCTTGGACATGTCCGGGCGCCAGCCCATGGCGAAGGCCGTGTCGGTGATGTACTTCTCCACCGAACCGATGGTCACCGCGCCGAAACCGTCGTTGAGGGTGCAGGCACCCTCGCACAGGCGGTCCTGCGGGCACACCCGGCCGCACACTTCCGGCAGGGTGTTGGTCTGGTGCGACAGCTCCGCGGCGGCGAGGATGTTGCCTTCGGACACCAGCTTCAACCAGTTGGGGATGAAGTTGTGTACCGGGCACTTCCACTCGCAGTACGGGTTGCCACAGCCCAGGCAGCGGTGGGCCTGTTCGGCCGACTGCTGGGGTTTGAAGGGCTCGTAGATTTCCACGAACTCTTTCTTGCGTTGACGCAACAGTTTCTTCTTCGGATCCTTGCGCCCGACCTCGATGAACTGGAAGTCATTACTCAGACGTTCAGCCATGTTCAAAACCTCATCAAACTCTTCAGGCGCATATCACTGCGGGTTGGCACGGGTGCTGGACAGCAGGTTCTTCAGGTTCGCCGCCTTCGGCTTGACCAGCCAGAAGCGACGCACGTAGTCGTCCAGGTTCTCCCAGAGCTCACGCCCCCATTCACTGTCGGTTTCTTCGACGTACTCGGTCAGCACGCGGTGCAGATGGCTGCGATAGGCCTCCATCGCTTCACCGGTGATGCGCTGGATTTCCACCAGTTCATGGTTGAGCTTGTCGACGAAGCTGTTGTCCATGTCCAGCACGTAGGCGAAACCGCCGGTCATGCCAGAGCCGAAGTTGTAGCCGGTCTTGCCCAGTACGCAGACAAAACCACCGGTCATGTATTCACAGCAGTGATCGCCCGTGCCCTCGACAACCGCGTGGGCACCGGAGTTACGCACGGCAAAGCGCTCGCCCGCGGTGCCGGCGGCGAACAGCTTGCCGCCGGTGGCGCCATACAGGCAGGTGTTGCCGACGATGGCGCTGTGCTGGGTGGCGAACGGGCTGCCCGCAGGCGGCACGATCACCAGCTTGCCGCCGGTCATGCCTTTACCGACGTAGTCGTTGGCATCACCTTCGAGGTACAGGTTCAGGCCACCGGCGTTCCACACACCGAAGCTCTGGCCGGCAGTGCCCTTGAAGCGGAAGGTGATCGGCGCCTTGGCCATGCCCTGGTTGCCATGCAGGCGCGCGATCTCGCCGGAGATCCGCGCACCGATGGAGCGGTCGCAGTTGCAGATGTCGAGGCTGAACTCGCCACCGCTGAGGTCGCGAATGGCCGGCAGGGCCATGTCGACCATCTTCTCGGCCAGCACGCCCTTGTCGAACGGCGGGTTGCGGTCGACTTCACAGAACTGCGGCTTGTCGGCCGGCACGTGCGGGCTGCCCAGCAGCGGGCTGAGGTCCAGGTACTTCTGCTTCTCGGTTTCACCGGGGAGCATTTCCAGCAGGTCGGTGCGCCCGATCAGCTCACCGAGGCTGCGCACGCCCAGCTTGGCCAGCCACTCACGGGTCTCTTCGGCCACGTAGGTGAAGAAGTTCACCACCATGTCGACGGTACCGATGTAGTGGTCTTTGCGCAGCTTGTCGTTCTGGGTGGCGACGCCGGTGGCGCAGTTGTTCAGGTGACAGATGCGCAGGTATTTGCAGCCCAGGGCGATCATCGGCGCAGTACCGAAGCCGAAGCTTTCGGCGCCGAGGATCGCCGCCTTGATCACGTCCAGGCCGGTTTTCAGGCCGCCGTCGGTCTGTACCCGGACCTTGCCGCGCAGGTCGTTGCCACGCAGGGTCTGGTGGGTTTCAGCCAGGCCCAGTTCCCACGGCGCACCGGCGTACTTGATCGAGGTCAGCGGCGAAGCGCCGGTGCCACCGTCGTAGCCGGAGATGGTGATCAGGTCGGCATAGGCCTTGGCCACGCCGGCGGCGATGGTGCCGACGCCCGCTTCTGCCACCAGCTTGACCGAGACCAGCGCCTGCGGGTTGACCTGCTTGAGGTCGAAGATCAGCTGCGAGAGGTCTTCGATCGAGTAGATGTCGTGGTGCGGCGGTGGCGAGATCAGGGTCACGCCCGGTACCGCATAACGCAGGCGGGCAATCAGGCCGTTGACCTTGCCGCCTGGCAGCTGGCCGCCCTCGCCCGGCTTGGCGCCCTGGGCCACCTTGATCTGCAGCACTTCGGCGTTGACCAGGTACTCGGGGGTGACACCGAAACGACCGGTGGCCACCTGCTTGATCTTCGAGCTCTTGATGGTGCCGTAGCGGGCCGGGTCTTCGCCGCCCTCGCCGGAGTTGGAACGCGCGCCCAGGCGGTTCATGGCCTCGGCCAGTGCTTCGTGCGCCTCAGGCGACAGCGCGCCCAGGGAAATACCGGCGGAGTCGAAGCGCTTGAGGATTGCCTCCAGTGGCTCGACTTCTTCCAGGGCCAACGCCTGGTCGGCGACCTTGACCTTCAGCAGGTCGCGGATCATCGACACCGGACGGTTGTCCACCAGCGCGGTGTATTCCTTGAACTTCTCGTAGTCGCCCTGCTGCACGGCGGCTTGCAGGGTGTTGACCACGTCCGGGTTGTAGGCGTGGTATTCGCCACCGTGGACGAACTTCAGCAGGCCACCCTGCTGGATCGGCTTGCGCGGGCTCCAGGCTTCGGCGGCCAGCAGCTTCTGCTCGCTCTCAATGTCGACGAAACGCGCGCCCTTGAGGCGGCTGGCAACGCCCCTGAAGCTCAGGCCGACCACTTCCTCGGACAGGCCGACGGCCTCGAACAGCTGCGCACCGCGGTACGAACCGACGGTGGAGATGCCCATCTTCGAGAGGATCTTCAGCAGGCCCTTGGAGATGCCCTTGCGGTAGTACTTGAAGACTTCGTCCAGGTCGCCCAGCACTTCGCCGGTGCGGATCAGGTCGGCCAGCACTTCATAGGACAGGTACGGGTACACCGCCGAGGCGCCGAAACCGATCAACACGGCGAAGTGGTGCGGGTCGCGGGCGGTCGCGGTTTCGACCAGGATGTTGCTGTCGCAACGCAGGCCCAGTTCGGTCAGGCGGTGGTGCACGGCACCGACGGCCAGCGAGGCATGGGCCGGCAGCTTGCCCGGCGCGATATGGCGGTCGCTCAGCACCAGCTGGGTCTTGCCGCTGCGCACGGCTTCTTCAGCCTGGTCGGCGATATTGCGCACGGCCGCTTCCAGGCCGATGCTCTCGTCGTAGTTCAGGTCGATCAGCTGACGCTCGAAGCCCGGGCGGTCCAGGTTCATCAGCGAGCGCCACTTGGCCGGGGAAATGACCGGCGAGCTGAGGATCACCCGCGAAGCGTGCTCCGGGGATTCCTGGAAGATGTTGCGCTCGGCACCCAGGCAGATCTCCAGCGACATGACGATCGCTTCGCGCAGCGGGTCGATCGGCGGGTTGGTGACCTGGGCGAACTGCTGGCGGAAGTAGTCGTAGGGCGAACGCACGCGCTGCGACAGGACCGCCATCGGCGTGTCGTCGCCCATCGAGCCGACCGCTTCCTGGCCTTGTTCGCCGAGCGGACGCAGCACCTGGTCACGCTCCTCGAAGGTGACCTGGAACATCTTCATGTATTGCTTGAGCTGGTCAGCGTCGTAGCTGGCCACGCCCTGGTCGTCGCTCAGGTCAGCCTGGATGCGCAGGGCATTCTGGCGCAGCCAGCGCTTGTACGGATGGCGCGACTTGAGGCGGTTGTCGATGGCGTCGGTGTCGAGGATCTGGCCGGTCTCGGTGTCCACGGCGAAGATCTGGCCCGGGCCGACACGGCCCTTGGCGATGACGTCTTCAGGCTTGTAGTCCCACACGCCGATTTCCGACGCCAAGGTGATGTAGCCGTTCTTGGTAGTGACCCAGCGCGCCGGACGCAGGCCGTTGCGGTCGAGCAGGCAGACCGCATGGCGACCTTCGGTCAGCACGATACCCGCCGGGCCGTCCCAGGCTTCCATGTGCATGGAGTTGTATTCGTAGAACGCGCGCAGGTCGGCGTCCATGGTCTCGACGTTCTGCCAGGCTGGCGGCACCAGCATGCGCACGCCGCGGAACAGGTCGATGCCACCGGTGACCATCAGTTCCAGCATGTTGTCCATGCTCGAGGAGTCGGAACCGACGCGGTTGACCAGCGGGCCGAGTTCTTCCAGGTCCGGGATCAGGTCGTTGGCGAACTTGGTGCGACGGGCCTGGGCCCAGTTACGGTTGCCGGTGATGGTGTTGATCTCGCCGTTGTGGGCGAGGAAGCGGAATGGCTGGGCCAGCGGCCATTTCGGCAGGGTGTTGGTGGAGAAGCGCTGGTGGAACACGCAAATGGCGGTCTGCAGGCGCTCGTCATCCAGGTCCGGATAGAAGGCGGCGAGGTCCGCCGGCATCATCAGGCCCTTGTAGATGATGGTCTTGTGCGAAAAGCTGCAGATGTAGTGGTCGGTATCGGCGGCGTTGGCCACCGAGGAGCGACGACGGGCGCTGAACAGCTTGATGGCGAATTCCTGATCGCTCAGGCCTTCACCGCCGACGAACACCTGCTCGATCTGCGGCAGGCGCTCCAGGGCCAGGCGACCGAGGACGCTGGTATCGATCGGCACCTTGCGCCAGCCCACCAGTTGCAGGCCGGCCGCGAGGATTTCGCGATTCATGTTCTCGCGTGCGGCTTCGGCGCGGGTGTTGTCCTGATTGAAGAACACCATGCCCACCGCGTACTGCTTGGGCAGCTCGACGCCGAACTGCTCCTGGGCCACGGCCCGCAGGAACTGATCGGGCTTTTGCATCAACAGGCCGCAACCGTCGCCGGTCTTGCCATCAGCGTTGATACCGCCGCGGTGCGTCATGCAGGTCAACGCCTGCATAGCCGTTTGCAGAAGGTGGTGGCTGGGTTCACCCGTCATATGGGCGATCAGGCCGAAACCACAGTTATCCTTGAATTCTTCGGGATGGTACAGACCTGTTTTCATAGACACTTTCTCACCAGGTTCGCCTCTCACCAAGGCAAATCTCTTTTTAGTACAACCACTTACCATCCACGCCGAACGAACGCCAGCTTTGCGGGGGCAATAGGGGAGCCATTGTTGCACAGCGACAGGGAAGCCCACAAATTTACGACGAATTGTCGTAAACCCATGTCGCATTTTTGAATGTTTTTAAGCGTGCGCCGTGGTAACGGCATGGCTTGAGTCTGAAGCGTTTCAGCCTGGACTGCAAGATGGGCTTTTGGCCGGCAGTCTGGGACAGAAAAGCCTGCCGCGTAGTACGCAGCAGGCTTGACCGAGTTTCAGGAGTCGCTCAGCAGGTGGCGGGGGTAGTGCCACCAGGCTATGTCAGCGGGTCGCAGCCAGTTCTTGTTGGACACTGGCGACGGTACGAGGCCAAGGTTTACCAGCCTGGACCTTGGCTGGCAAGGCCTTGATTGCAGCGAGCGCTGCATCGCGGCTGGCGAAGTTGCCGTAAGTGATCACGTACAGCGGCTTGCCCTGCAGGGTTTTCTTGAAGTAGCGATAGTCGCCACCCTGGGCCTTCACATAGGCCTGGGCGGAAGCCTCGGAGCTGGTGCCAAGGATTTGCACGACATAATTGCCCGGCTTCTGCCCGGCGTACCAGCTACCACCTGCAGCGGGCTTGGCGGCAGGCTGGGCGGCGGGCTTGACCGTTGCAACCTGGACAGGCGCAGGCTTGGCTGCTGGCGCAACCGGCTTGCTGGCAGCAGGTGCAACCGGTTTTGGCGCCGGCGCGACAGGTTGCGCCTTGGCAACGGGCGGCGTGGCCGGTTGAGCTTGGGCTACAGGCTGTGCCGGCGCTGGCGCAGGGCCAGGCTGAACGCCAGCAGGCGGCGCAATGGTGGTGACGGTCGGTGGCTGCAGCGCGGTGTCACCGGCCGGACCCCCTTCGTCACCCTCGCCCATGCCAGCGGCTTCGGCCAGCGGGCCACGCATTACCGGCTGCGACTGCCCCACCAGCGGCAACGGCATCGGCTGCGAGTTGCCGGCGAATTCGATGGCCGGGCTGCCGTTGTTAGACTGCGCGTCGCCAGGCTGGCCCTGCCCCAGTGGCAGCTGCGCCTGTTCGGCCGGCGCCGTCGGCGCCTGGTCGCTCTTTTTCGGCATCAGCACAGCCGCACCCACGGCGACCACGACGACAGCAGACAGCGCCAGCACATGTTTCTTAGGCATATTGAACCCCATTGATGGTCGCTTCGCCGTGGTCCGGCTGGCGATCATGGCTTCGATCAAGGTATCGCGGGCGACCTGGTTGATTGCCCCAGGCCAGCCATCGGAGTGTTGGTGAATATCGACGATCTGTTCATTGGTGAACACCTCGATGCCCCGCCCGGCACCTTCCAGGCGCTGCTCCAGGTATTCCCGGGTTTCTTCTTCGCTGTAGGGCGCAAGCTCGATGACATGGAAACGCTCCATGTCGGCGCTTTGCGCCTCCAGCCCGGCGATCAGTGACGGTTCGCCGAACAGGAACACGTGCGGACGCCCTTCCGGGGTACCCGCCGCCAGCTCCAGCAAGGCTTGGAGTGCCGACTCTTCCAGTTGTTCCGCATCGTCCACCAGCAAATAGACTTCCTGGCCGGTCAAGGCCAGTTGCACGATCTGGGCGAGCAGTTCAGGGACTTCCGGCTGGGCAACGCCAAGGGCCTGGGCCACCTGGCCGAGGACGCTGGCGGCATCGCTGGCACCGCGCGCGGAAACCACCACGCTTTGCACCGACTGCTTGTTGGTGCTGGCGACCAGCGCCTGACGCAGCAGGGTCTTGCCGCTGCCCTGAGGACCGGTCACCACCAGCAGCAACTGGCTGTAGCGGGCCAGGTGGTGCAACTGGCCAAGCACCGGCTTGCGCTGGGCCGGGAAAAACTTGAAACCCGGCACCCGTGCAGCGAAGGGGTCATGGTTCAACTGGTAATGGCCGAGAAAGGCCTCGTCGGCATGCAGACTAGTCATCGAACTCTCATCAACCTCAAAGCTGGGCCACGATAGCGCGGTAATCCGCCGCCAGCGTGGCCTGAAGAATCTCTTTCGGGTAGTCGTCGGTGACCACCGCCTCGCCCATGTGGCGCAGCAGGACCAGCCGCAGACGACCGTCGAGTACCTTTTTATCGACCGCCATGTGCTCCATGAACTGGGCCGGGGTCATTGCTTCCGGTGGCACCACCGGCAAGCCGGCGCGCTGGAACAGGCGGATACCCCGGTCACGCTCCTGCTGGCTGATCCAGCCCAGGCGCATGGACATCTCCAGTGCCATCACCGTGCCAGCTGCAACGGCCTCACCATGCAACCAGACACCATAGCCCATGTGGGTCTCGATGGCGTGGCCGAAGGTATGGCCGAGGTTGAGGGTGGCGCGCACGCCGGACTCGCGCTCATCGGCGCCGACCACGGCGGCCTTGGCCGCACAGGAGCGACGGATGGCTTCGGTCAGGGCAACCTGGTCCAGGCCGCGCAAGGCGTCCATGTTCGCTTCGAGCCAGCCCAGGAAGGGTTCGTCACAGATCAGGCCGTACTTGATGACCTCGGCCAGCCCCGCCGACAGCTCGCGCGCAGGCAGGGTGCTGAGGCTGGCAGTGTCGATCAGCACCGCGTTGGGCTGGTAGAAGGCGCCGACCATGTTCTTGCCCAGCGGGTGGTTGATGCCGGTCTTGCCGCCCACCGACGAATCGACCTGGGACAACAGGGTGGTCGGCACCTGGATGAAGTCCACGCCACGCTGGTAGCAGGCCGCGGCAAACCCGGCCATGTCGCCGATCACGCCGCCGCCCAGGGCAACCACGGTGGTGCGACGATCGTGCCGCGCGGTCAGCAGGGCATCGAAAATCAGTTGCAGGGTTTCCCAGTTCTTGTGGGCTTCGCCATCGGGCAGCACCACCGGCAGCACCGAATAGGCACCCAGGGTACGGCTCAGACGTTCAAGGTAGAGGGGCGCGACCGTCTCGTTGGAGACAATGGCAACCTGCCGGCCGGCAATGTGCGGTGCCAGCAGTTCCGTTTGATCCAGCAAGCCTTCGCCGATGTAGATCGGGTAGCTACGTTCGCCCAGTTCGACCTTTAGTGTCTGCATGTGTCCCCACAATGAACAAGGCGCGGCATCGATGGCTCGAACCGCGCGATAACGGTGTGCCCTGTCACGGCATGACGGGTGGCCGAGGATAAGCCCGGCTCAACGGGGCGGCAACTTCTGCAAGCGCTCGAGAATATCCTGCACCACCATCCGCGGCGGCCGCTCGTCGGTTTCCACCACCAGGTCGGCGATCTCGCGATACAGCGGATCACGGATCTCCAGCAAGGCGCGCAGGGTCGCTTCCGGGTTGGCGGTACGCAGCAACGGGCGGTTGCGGTCACGCGCGGTGCGCCCGACCTGCTGCTCGACCGAGGCGTGCAGGTACACCACCCGGCCACCGGCATGCAGGGCCTGGCGGTTGGCATCGCGCATCACCGCGCCACCGCCGGTGGCCAGGACCACGCCGTCGAAGGCACAGAGCTCGGCGATCATCGCCTGCTCACGATCACGAAAGCCCGGTTCGCCTTCCTTGTCGAAGATCCACGGGATATTGGCGCCCGTGCGCAGTTCAATTTCCTTGTCGGAATCCTTGAACGGCAGGCGCAGCTCTTTGGCCAGCAGGCGGCCGATGGTGCTTTTACCAGCACCCATGGGCCCCACAAGTATCAAATTTCGCACAGAATCAACGACTCACAGCAATCGCCTGGTCACTCATGATACGCGGAGTCAGGAAGACCAGCAGCTCGGATTTTTTCTCTTGTAGAACATCGCGACGAAACAGCCGACCAACATACGGCACATCGCCGAAAAATGGCACCTTATCGACAACTTTACTTTGCACCGTCGAGTACACGCCACCGATTACGATGGTGTCGCCGTCACTGACATGGACCTTGGCATTGACCTCGTTCTTGCGGATCGGCGGCACCTGGGCCAGGGCATTGAGGTAGTCCGGCTCGTCCTTGGTCACCTTCACGGCCATGATCACCCGGTTGTCGGGCGTGATCTGCGGCGTTACCTCCAGAGACAGCGACGCTTCGCGAAAGGTCACGGACGTGGCGCCACTGCCACTGGTTTCCTGGTAGGGCACCTCGGTGCCCTTGAGGATCCTCGCGGTCTCCCGGTCAGCGGTCACGACCTTGGGCTGGGAGATGATTTCGCCGTTGCCGGACTTTTCCATGGCACTGAGTTCAAGGTCGAGCAGCACAGTGTCGCGCAGCACGCCCACACCAATGGCGGAAGTGGCGCGCTCCACGCCCAGGTCGACAAAGGCATCGCCGGCACCCAGGCTCAAGCCGTTGCCCAACTGCACCTCGCCACCCCAGCGCACCCCCAGGCTTTTCTCGTAATCGACATTGGCCTCGACGATCCGCGCCTCGATCATCACCTGACGCACCGGCACATCCAGGCGGGCGATCAGTTGCCGCAGTTCGTCCAGGCGCTGCGGGAGCTCCCGCACGATCAAGGTGTTGGTGCGCTCGTCGACGCTCACCATACCGGGCGTGACGCCCCGGGGGTCGGTGGCTTTCATCGACTGGAAGATGGTCGCGATATCGGCGGCACGCGCATAGTTCAAGGGCAACAACGCCTGCTGCAGCGGCAATGACGCTGCGATCTGCTGGCGGCCCTCCAGCACCTGGCGCTCCTGCTCGGCCAGCGCGCCCACGGGTGCCACCAGCAGGACATTACCCTGCTCACGCTTCTCCAGCCCCTTGCTGCGCAGCACCAGGTCCAGCGCCTGCTCCCAGGGCACATCCTGCAGACGCAGGGTCAACCGGCCCTGCACCGCGTCGCTGGCAACCAGATTGACCCCGGAAAAGTCCGCCAGCACCTGCAACACCGCACGTACCTCGACATCCTGGAAGTTCAGCGACAGCACCTCATGTCGCGATCCTTTGTCAGTCGACGCTGCCAGCGCTGCCTGGGCAATGAACAACACCCCGAACACAACCAACCTGCTTCCTGCTGCCATTGCCACCTCCCTGGCTTACCCCTTCAACCTGCTCTTGCCGACGGCTTGAGGCGCAAAGTGCGACGCCGCTCGACCCAACCCTTGTCGACCACGAACACCGCTTCGACGACTTCAACCTGCCCCTCCTCGATGCTCACCACCCGGCCATGGTCGCGCCCCAGCCGATCGCCCAGCTGCAGGCGGTACACAACCCCGGCCGCACGCAGCAAGGCAAAGCGCACCTGGCGACGAACAAGACTGCCGACCATCTCGAACTGCTCCAATGGCAATCCCTGCAGATCGCCTCGCTGCTGCATGAGCGATGGCTCGAACGGACTGCGCGAAATGCCGGCGGCCGGTGGGGCGAGATCAGCGGTAGCAGTCATCTGCGCGCCCCGCGCACTCGTTCCACGCGCGCGATAGGCACTGGCTCGCACCTGCATACGCAATTGCCCCGGAGCCTGCTCACCGGCCGGGACCAGGGAAAAATCCTGCAGCGTGACCAGCCGGGGCAATCGGGCCAGCCCCAGGGCAAAGGCGGCCAGGGCTGCGTAGCTTCCTTGCAGTTGAAGCTGCATGGGCAACTCGATGTGCTGGTCATGCATGACGTCCGGCAGCCGCTCCAACTGCTCGACGAACAGGCCGTGCTCGTACCCCAGCTGCGCGACATTCTCCAGCAGGCCAGCCATTTCACCACCCGCAGCCAGGCGCCACCTGAGCGTATCGAGGGCCTCGCGTGCCGCAGCCAGTTGCGCCTCACTGTCGGCGAGCGCCTGGACGCGCTCCGCCTTGCCGGCGACCTCGCCGGACAAGCGCCGTGACTGCTCGGTGCGCTCGTCGACATCAACGAACAGCGCACGCAGGTGGACGAAGTAGGCCACTCCCAGCAACACTCCCAGGATGCCCAGCAGCAGCGCCCCTTGCCGCATCCGCGAAGCGCCCGCCAACTGCTGCCAGAGCGGGCCCGACAGCTGACTCATGACGCGCCCCTCGCGATCAGGCTCAACTCGAACGCCTCCCCGGCATCCACCGCCTTGATCTGATGCACATCAGCGTCGCCAAGCTCGGAAGACAGGTTGCGCAATAGTTGAGCGATCAGCGAGCCGGAGTCGGCCACTCCTGTGAGCCGTAATCGCTGGCCTTGAGCTGTCAGCGCCGTCAAGTACACCCCCTGGGGCACGGCGTCTGCCAGCCGCTCCAACAGCGCCACCCGGGACAATCGTCCCGCCTGCAACTGCTCCAGCACCTCAACCCTGTCGCGGATCTGCTCTTGGGCGGCCTTGTGCTGCGCCAACTGTTCCAGCTGGGCATCCAGCGCCTCGATGACCTGCCGCGTGGTGGCATCATCGCGCGCCTGACGCAGCAAGGCCTCCCGAGCGCAAGCATCCACCCGCCAGATCACCAGCAGGGCAACCAGACCCACGCCCAGCATCCCTCCTTGCAGGTGCCGGATACGCCGCTGTAGGCGTTGCTCGCGCCAGGGCAAGAGGTTCATACCAGGCATCGGTCGCCCTCCCGCAGTGCCAGGCCGCAGGCAACCGCCAGGCACGGCGCCTGTGCAGCCAGCGCCTGAGGATCCAGGCCCGGCGCCAGGTCCATGACCCGGAAAGGGTCGGCCTGATGCACAGGCATCCCGAGCCGCTGCTGCAACTGCCCGGGCATGTGACGCTCCAGCGCAGCATCCCCCAGCAGCAGTAACTGCCCCGGCAGTTCGCGCCCGGGGACGGACAACAGGTAACGGTCCACCGCCCTTACCAGCACCTGGGCATCGCGCCCCTGCCCACCCAGCGACAGCTCCCGACGCAGCGGCATCGGCCCCGCATCCTGCTCGTGAATGACCAGGGCATCGCTTTCCAGCTGCAGCAGCAACCTGCGCTGTGCATCGGTGACCGGCAATGCACGGTGCAGGGCATGGTGATCGGCCTCAACCAGGCAAGCGTGCAGCCCGGTAGCATCGAGCGCGACCTCCAGCACCTCCAACAGTGCCAGATGGCAAGCCGCGACCACCATCTGCCGGCGCCCCGGATCGCCAGGGTCGAGGCCGACGACCTGGAAATCGAGGGCGACCTCTTCAAGCGAGAACGGAATGAACTGGGCCGCTTCGGACGGTATTTGCTCGGCAATGGCCTGCTCATCGAGCGACGCCGGCATCGAGATCAGCTTCTCGATCACCAGGGCACCGGGCAACGCCACGGCCACACGCCGGGCGGGCCGCTCCATGCGCCCCAGCGCCTTGAGCAAGGCTGCTGCAACCTGCTCGGGGTCGCCGATCCAGCCATTGTGCATGGCCGCCGCAGGCAAGGGCTCGAGCGCCCAGGCCTGCACCCGGCAACGACCACGACGGCGCTGCAATTGCACCAGTCTGATGAACGGCGGGGTGATTTCTACCCCCAGGAGTGAACCGGCATCCCTGCCAAAGCGTCCAAGCATCGGTCAATTCCTTGCTCGCAGCAGGCCACCGGGCGGACATCGCCCTCACCTGGCTGACACCTCAAACGCCGCGCCCATAACGCGGCGGTGCGAAAAATGCTTATAATGGCCAGCGTTTTTCCTTGTCCGCTGGCCCCGCGCGCAACCCACTTTTCAACCTGGACGCCCAAAAGCCTTGATACGCCTGCTGAAGTTCTTCTGGTGGTCTTTCGTCGCAGTCATTTGCGCTCTCGTGCTCGGTGTGAGCGGCGCGTTTCTGTATCTTAGCCCCAGCTTGCCCTCGGTAGAGGCCCTCAGAAGCATCCAGTTGCAGATCCCTTTGCGGGTCTACAGCAGCGACGGAAAGCTGATTGCCGAATTCGGCGAAATGCGCCGTTCTCCCATACGTTTCGCCGACATTCCACCGCATTTCATCCAGGCTTTGCTCTCGGCCGAAGATGACAACTTTGCCAATCACTATGGCGTCGACCCCAGCAGTCTGATGCGTGCTGCAACACAATTGCTCAAGTCCGGGCACATCCAGACCGGCGGCAGCACCATCACCATGCAGGTGGCGAAGAACTTCTTCCTGACCAGCGAACGCAGCTTCTCGCGCAAGACCAACGAGATTCTCCTGGCCCTGCAGATCGAGCGTGAACTGACCAAGGACGAGATCCTCGAGCTGTACGTCAACAAGATCTACCTGGGCAACCGTGCCTACGGCATCGAGGCCGCCGCACAGGTCTACTACGGCAAGTCGATCCGCGACATCAGCCTGGCGCAGATGGCCATGATCGCCGGCCTGCCCAAGGCGCCGTCGCGCTTCAACCCGCTGGCCAACCCGGTGCGCGCCAAGGAGCGCCGCGACTGGATCCTGGGGCGCATGTACAAGCTGGGCAAGATCGACGAAGCCAGCTACCAGGCCGCCCTGGCCGAGCCGATCAACGCCAGCTATCACGTTCCTACGCCCGAGGTCAGTGCCCCCTACATCGCCGAAATGGCCCGCGCCGAAATGGTCGGCCGTTACGGCAGCGACGCCTACACCGAAGGTTTCCGGGTCACCACCACGGTGCCGAGCGACCTGCAGGAAATCGCCAACAAGGCCGTCCTCGACGGGCTGAGCACTTATGACGAGCGTCATGGCTACCGCGGACCGGAAGCACGCTTCCCGGGCAAGACCCTGGCAGCCTGGCAGCAGGAACTGAGCAAGCAGCGCAGCCTTGGCGGCCTGGAGCCGGCCATCGTCACCCAGGTCAGCAAGACCGGCCTGCAAGTGCTGACCCGCGCCAACCAGCAGGAAAGCGTGGCCTGGGACACCATGAAATGGGCCCGCCCGTTCCTCAACACCAACAGCCAGGGGCGCGCACCGCAGCAGCCTGCCGACGTTGCCCAGGTGGGCGACCTGATCCGTGTCCAGCGCCTGGACGATGGCAGCCTGAAGTTCAGCCAGGTTCCCGCGGCGCAAAGCGCGCTGGTCTCGCTGGACCCGAACAGCGGCGCCATCCGCGCCCTGGTCGGTGGCGTTTCCTTCGAGCAGAGCAACTACAACCGTGCCATGCAGGCCAAGCGCCAGCCGGGTTCGAGCTTCAAGCCCTTCGTCTACAGCGCCGCACTGGACAACGGCTACACCGCCGCCAGCCTGGTCAACGATGCCCCCATCGTGTTCGTCGACGAGTACCTGGACAAGGTCTGGCGTCCGAAGAACGACACCAACACCTTCCTCGGCCCGATCCGCATGCGCGAAGCGCTGTACAAGTCGCGCAACCTGGTATCGATCCGCCTGCTGCAGGCCATGGGCGTCAGCCGCACCATCGACTACATCAGCAAGTTCGGCTTCAACAAGCAGGACCTGCCGCCCAACCTGTCCCTGGCCCTGGGCACCGCGACCCTGACACCGATGGAAATCGCCACCGGCTGGAGCACCTTTGCCAACGGCGGCTACAAGATCACCCCGTACCTGATCGAGCGTATCGAAAGCCGCAACGGCGAAACGCTGTTCACCGCCAACCCGCCACGGGTTCCGCAGACGACCCAGGATCAGCTCGGCATCGCCGCACCTGAAACGCCGATCAGCATCCAGCTGCCGGGCGAAGCCGCCACCAGCGCCTCGTTCGATGCCGCGCAGACCGCCACCCAGGCGCCGGCCGTGGCCGAGCGCATCATCGATGGTCGCACCACCTACATCCTCACCAGCATGCTCCAGGACGTGATCAAGCGCGGTACCGGGCGTCGCGCCCTGGCCCTGGGCCGTACCGACCTCGCAGGCAAGACCGGTACCACCAACGAATCCAAGGACGCCTGGTTCTCGGGCTACAACGCCGACCTGGTGACCACGGTCTGGGCCGGATTCGATCAGCCGGAAACCCTGGGCCGTCGCGAATATGGCGGTACCGTAGCGCTGCCGATCTGGATGAACTTCATGGGCCCGGCGCTCAAGGACAAGCCCAACCATGCCCCGGCCGAACCGCAAGGCATCCTCAGCCTGCGGGTTGACCCGGTCAGTGGCCGGGCCGCTTCGCCGGACAACCCCAACGCCTACTTCGAGCTGTTCAAGGTCGAAGACACCCCGCCTACGGGCAGCGAACTGGGCAACGGCTCCGCCCCCGGCAGCCCGCTGCCAGCGGACGAGGCAGCGCCGATCGACCTGTTCTGATCACTTCACTGTGGGAGCGGGCTTGCCCCGCGATTGCGATCTACCGCTCACATCGCAATCGCGGGGCAAGCCCGCTCCTACAGAGGCAGCCACAAAAAAGCCCCGGCTCTCGCGAGCCGGGGCTTTTAGTTACGCGTTGCAGCTAATCGCGAGACAAGCCCGCTCCCACATTAGCCGTTGAACACGTCATCCACGCTCTTGAGCGGGTAGTTCGTCGGATACGGCAGGGTCGCCACACCGGTCTCGATCGCAGCCTTGGCCACGGCGTCGGAAACGACGGTGATCAGACGGGCATCCATTGGCTTCGGAATGATGTACTCACGGCCGAATTCCAGCGCGTCGACGCCGTAAGCTGCGCAGACTTCCTTAGGCACTGGCAGCTTGGCCAGGTCTTTCAGGGCGTTGGCGGCAGCGATCTTCATTTCTTCGTTGATGCGCTTGGCGCGAACGTCCAGGGCACCGCGGAAGATGAACGGGAAGCCCAGTACGTTGTTGACCTGGTTCGGGTAGTCGGAACGACCGGTGGCCATGATCACGTCGCTACGGGTAGCGTGCGCCAGCTCCGGGGAGATCTCCGGATCCGGGTTGGAGCAGGCGAAGACGATCGGGTTGGCCGCCATCGACTTCAGGCCTTCAGGGCTCAGCAGGTTCGGGCCGGACAGGCCGACGAACACGTCAGCGCCTTCCAGGGCATCGGCCAGGGTGCGCTTGTCGGTGGCGTGGGCGAACACAGCCTTGTACTGGTTCAGGTCGCTACGGCCAGCGTGGATCACGCCAGTGCGGTCAACCATGAAGATGTTCTCGATCTTCGCGCCCATGCTCACCAGCAACTTCATGCAGGAGATGGCGGCAGCGCCAGCGCCCAGGCAGACGATCTTGGCTTCTTCGAGTTTCTTACCGGCGATTTCCAGGGCGTTGATCATGCCGGCAGCGGTCACGATCGCGGTACCGTGCTGGTCATCGTGGAACACCGGGATGTCGCACTGTTCGATCAGGGTGCGCTCGATCTCGAAGCACTCGGGTGCCTTGATGTCTTCGAGGTTGATGCCACCGAAGGTGATGGAGATGCGGCGGACGGTGTCGATGAAGGCTTGCGGGCTCTCCGACTCGACTTCGATGTCGAACACGTCGATGCCGGCGAAGCGCTTGAACAGAACACCCTTGCCTTCCATGACAGGCTTGGAGGCCAGTGGGCCGAGGTCACCCAGGCCGAGGATGGCGGTGCCGTCGGAAATGACTGCTACCAGATTGCCCTTGCCGGTGTACTTGTAGGCCAGCTCCGGATCGCGACCAATTTCACGTACCGGCTCGGCCACGCCAGGGCTGTAGGCCAGCGCCAGGTCGCGAGCAGTCGCGGTAGGTTTGGTGAGCTCGACGCTCAGTTTCCCCGGACGAGGCTGAGCATGGTATTCGAGAGCGGCGGTTTTCAAATCTGACATGGTGGGCATTCCGCTATTTACTGTTCTGACGGACCGCCGAGGATACGCAAAGAGCAAAGGGCCGACAAGACTGGCCGGTCACTTGTGTCAAGGCCTTTAACCTACGACTTTCCGCCAAGAGCCGCAGCCCGCAAGGGTTTCAATGTGTACAATCGTACAAAAAAATGTTCACAATTTTTTATCCAGAGACCCTTTCCAGCATCGATGGATCGGTCAATGGCAGCAACCAGCGCCTCTGCCCTTGCTTCAAGCCGCCTTTGCGGGAACGATCCAGCACCCAACCGCGAGCTTCGATGGTGCGCCCCTTGAGGCCATCAAAGAATGAAGCGGGGAAATTGCGCTGCAGTTTCGCCGGCACCTGAAGCACCAGGGCGCTGTCGATTTCGATCCAGATTCCGCCGCGATTGCGCTCGATACCCATCACTTTGCCGCTGATGATCGCAAAACCGGATTGCTGCACCTGAGCCGACGAAACCACCGGAGAGCGCCGCCACACCCCCACGCCTTGCTGACGAGCGGTACGCTCGGCCTGCTGCTGGCAGCCACTCAGGTCGACGTTCGGGGCAACGGCCACGCGATAGCCAAGGCCTTCACTGAGCAGTCGGGCCTCGAAATTGTCGCCAGAGCGACCGTAGATATGTGCCAGGGTCCGACCGTACTTGTCCCGGGACTCGACGCCCGGCACCAGCCCAACCTCGCCGCCACTGGCCTTGACCAGCGCCTGCAGACGCTGACGGGCGGTCTCGGCAAAGGCTTCGCTGGCCCGGCCCTTGCGGCCGATTTCCGGTGCATTGAGGCCAATCAGACGAACGCTGCGACCATCTTCCAGACGCAAGGTATCGCCGTCGACCACCTGGCGCACGCTGACGCGCTGGGGATCGACCGGGGCCGGGCAGAAGGCCAGCGCCGGCAACTGCCAAATGACGCCCACAAAAAAGGCGCCCACAAGGGACGCCTTTTTCAGCAACATTGCCAGACCCGCGGGGCCAGCATTGCGCATTCTTACTTCTTGGCACCGAACATGCCGAAGCGATCTGCGAACTTCTGTACGCGGCCGCCGGTGTCCAGAACCTTTTGCTTACCGGTGTAGAACGGGTGGCATTCGTTGCAAACGTCGGTGCCCAGTGGAGCGCACAGGGTCGAACGGGTTTCGAACGAGTTACCGCAGCTGCAGGTGACTGCGACTACTTCATAATTCGGGTGAATTTCTGGTTTCATGGTCACTTCCTCGACTGCGTGCCGCCACCCAACACCATTGTTGAATACCGCACGTAATTAGGCGGCGAATAATACCAGAGCATGCTGCCAACGCAAGTTGTCGCTTGCACCGACCGTCGTCTGCTAGGCTCGCCTGGTCTTGGAATCCCCCTTCAGAGAACTCTTCGCGTGTCCGACGTCATTCTGCGCCTTGCCCTGCCCTCGCCCCTGCGGCGACTGTTCGACTACAGGGCGCCGGCCAGCATGGCGCGCCAGGCACTGACCCCGGGCATGCGTATCCGCGTGCCGTTCGGGCGCCGGGAGATGATCGGCATCCTGATCGAGACCAGCGACAAGAGCGAGGTGCCGGCGGACAAGCTCAAGCCGGCGATCGCCCTGCTCGATCCGGTCACACCGATTCCCCCGCCCCTGTTCAAGCTGTGCCTGTGGACCGCGCAGTACTACCAGCACAGCCTCGGCGACACCCTGAACTGGGCCTTGCCGGTGCTGCTGCGCCAGGGCGAGCCGGCAGAGGCGCGCCAGGAGCGTTTCTGGCAGATCGCGCCGGGCGCGCGCCTGGACGACCCGCGCATCGCCCGTGCCCCGCGCCAGCGCGAAGCCCTCGCCACCCTGGCGCAGCACCCCCATGGCATCGCCCACGGCCTGCTGAGCAAGTTCATGCTGAGCAAGGACAGCCTCGACCTGCTGCTGGCCAAGGAGCTGGTCCAGGTCGAAGTGCGCCGTCACGCCGTCCAGGAGCGCCATGAACGCTGGCTGGCGCAGCCCGAGCTGCCGCTGAACGACGAACAACGGGCGGCCTTCAATGCCGTACGCGCAGGTTTCGACAGTTTCCATGCCTTCCTCCTGGCCGGGGTTACCGGCAGCGGCAAGACCGAGGTCTACCTGCAACTGATCCTCGAGACCCTGGAGGCCGGCAAGCAGGCGCTGATCCTGATTCCGGAAATCAACCTCGGGCCGCAGACCCTGGCCCGCTTCGAGCAACGCTTCAACGCCCGCATCGCCCTGCTGCACTCGGCGGTCAACGACCGCGAGCGCCTGGACGCCTGGCTGGCCGCCCGCGACGGCGAGGCCGACATTATCATCGGCACCCGTTCGGCACTGTTCACCCCCATGAAGCACCCGGGGCTGATCATCATCGACGAAGAGCACGACGGCTCCTACAAACAGCAGGAAGGCCTGCGCTACCACGCCCGCGACCTGGCGCTGGTGCGCGCGCGCCAGGAAAACATCCCGATCCTGCTGGGCTCGGCCACGCCGTCGCTGGAGAGCCTGCACAACGCCCACAGCGGCCGCTACGGCCTGCTGCGCCTCAACCAGCGCGCTGGTGGCGCCCAGCAGCCGCGCTTCCTGCGCCTGGACGTGAAGAGCCGGCCCCTGGACAGCGGCATCAGTGGCCCCATGCAACAAGCCATCGGCCAGACCCTGGCCGCCGGCCAGCAAGTGCTGGTGTTCCTCAACCGCCGCGGCTTCGCCCCGACCCTGCTGTGCCACGACTGCGGCTGGATGTCCGAATGCCCGCGCTGCGATGCGCGCATGACCGTGCACCAGCGCTCCTACGAACTGCGCTGCCATCACTGCGGCTACGACGAGCGCCTGCCGCGCCAGTGCCCGCAATGCAACAAGGTCGACCTGCGCCCGGTCGGCGCCGGCACCGAGCGCGCCGAAGAGCGCCTGGGCATCCTCTTTCCGGATTACCCGGTATTGCGCGTGGACCGCGACAGCACCTCGCGCAAGGACGCCATGAACCAGCTGTTCGCCACCATCCAGCGCGGCCAGCCGTGCATCCTGGTCGGCACCCAGATGCTCGCCAAGGGGCACCATTTTCCGCGGGTGACCCTGGTGGCGATCCTCGATGCCGACGGCGGCCTGTTCTCCGGCGACTTCCGCGCCAGCGAGCGCATGGCCCAGTTGATCGTCCAGGTCGCTGGCCGCGCCGGTCGCGCCGAGGAACCCGGCAAAGTGATCATCCAGACCCACCTGGCCGACCATCCATTGCTGGTGCAACTGACCGAGCAGGGCTATTTCGCCTTTGCCGAGCAGGCCCTGAGCGAGCGCCGCGCCGCTGGCTTGCCGCCTTTTGCCCACCTGGCCCTGCTGCGTGCCGAAGCCCACAAGCCCGGACAGGCCGAGGCCTTTCTCGACGAAGCCTGCAGCGCCGCCGAGCAGTTGCTGGCCGAGCACAACCTGGGCGGCATCGAACTGCTCGGCCCGGTACCGGCCCCCATGGAGCGACGGGCGGGACGTTTTCGCGCGCAATTGTTGCTCCAGGCCAATGCCCGGGCGCCTTTGCATCGACTGATCAGCGCCTGGTTGCTACTGTTGGAGCAAATGCCGTCCGGGCGCCAGGTGCGCTGGTCGCTGGATGTGGATCCGGTGGATCTTTATTGATTGCGTCGGCCACATCGCGGGACAAGCCCGCTCCTACAGGGGCGTAACCACTCCCAAAAGGTTGGCAACCTCGCCCCGGCAACGGATAATGTCCAGTTTTTCCACCTGCGCATCGAAGCGCCGCCGCGCCTGCGGTCGAACGAGAAGCCCATGAAAGACACCATTCGCCAGCTGATCCAGCAAGCCCTCACCCAACTCGTCACCGACGGTGTGCTGCCTGAAGGGCTGACGCCGGCGATCCAGGTGGAGAACGCCCGGGACAAGACCCACGGCGATTTCGCCAGCAACATCGCGATGATGCTGGCCAAGCCTGCCGGCATGAAGCCACGCGACCTGGCGGAGAAGATCATCGCCGCCCTGCCTGCCGACGAGCAGGTCAGCAAGGTCGAAATCGCCGGCCCGGGCTTCCTCAACTTCTTCCAGAACACCCAGGCCCTGGCTGCCCGCCTGGACGCCGCGCTGGCCGACGCCAAGCTCGGCGTCAGCAAGGCCGGCCCGCAACAGAAGGTGGTGGTCGACCTGTCGGCCCCTAACCTGGCCAAAGAGATGCACGTCGGCCACCTGCGCTCGACCATCATCGGCGACGCCGTGTCGCGCGTGCTGGAGTTCCTCGGCGACACCGTGATTCGCCAGAACCACGTGGGCGACTGGGGTACCCAGTTCGGCATGCTGATGGCCTACCTGCAGGAAAACCCGATCACCAGCGACGAGCTGTCGGACCTGGAGAACTTCTACCGCGCCGCGAAAAAACGCTTCGACGAATCGGAAGAGTTCGCCGACCGCGCACGCGGCCTGGTGGTCAAGCTGCAAGCCGGCGACGAGGAATGCCTGAAGCTGTGGACCCGCTTCAAGGACATCTCGCTGTCGCACTGCCAGAAGACCTACGAACTGCTCAACGTCAAGCTGACCATGGCCGACGTCATGGGCGAGAGCGCCTATAACGACGACCTGGCCAATGTCGTCAACGACCTCAAGGCCAAGGGCCTGCTGGTCGAGAGCAAGGGCGCCCAGTGCGTGTTCCTCGAAGAGTTCAAGACCGCCGAGGGTGAACCACTGCCGGTGATCGTGCAAAAGGCCGACGGCGGCTACCTGTACGCCACCACCGACCTTGCCGCCGTGCGCTACCGCAGCAACGTGCTCAAGGCCGATCGCGCCCTGTACTTCGTCGACCAGCGCCAGGCCCTGCACTTCAACCAGGTGTTCGAAGTAGCGCGCCTGGCCGGTTTCGTCGGCCACCCGATGCACATGGAACACATGGGCTTCGGCACCATGAACGGCGCCGACGGCCGTCCGTTCAAGACCCGCGATGGCGGCACCGTCAAGCTGATCGACCTGCTGACCGAAGCCAAGGAGCGTGCCTACGCCCTGGTCAAGGAGAAGAACCCGGAGCTGGGTGAAGACGAACTGCGCGCCATCGCCGAAGTCGTCGGCATTGGCGCGGTCAAGTACGCCGACCTGTCCAAGCACCGCACCAGCGACTACAGCTTCAACTTCGAGCTGATGCTCAACTTCGAAGGCAACACCGCCCCTTACCTGCTGTACGCCTACACCCGCGTCGCCGGCGTGTTCCGCAAGCTGGGCAAAGGCTTCGATGAAGTGGACGGGCAGATCATCCTGCAAGCGGCACAGGAGCAGGACCTGGCTGCACGCCTGGCCCAGTTCGGCGAAATCCTGAACAACGTCGCCGAAAAAGGCACGCCGCACGTGCTCTGCGCCTACCTGTACGACGTGGCCGGGCTGTTCTCCAGCTTCTACGAGAACTGCCCGATCCTGGCTGCCGAAACCCCGGAACAGCAACAGAGCCGCCTGCGCCTGGCAGCCCTGACCGGTCGTACCCTCAAGCAAGGTCTGGAACTGCTCGGCCTGGAAACCCTGGAGCGTATGTAAGTTGGCTGCCAAGAAAAAACCCGCACCCAAGCGCGGCGCGAGTCGCAACCAGGCACCTGCCAAACAACCGATTCCGGGCTGGATGTGGCTGGCCATCGGCCTCACGGTCGGTGCTTTCGTTGTGTTCCTGATGAAGCTCGAGCCGGGTAAAGACGAGGTCAAGCGCACCAAGCCCGAACAGGTCAAGGCCGAGAAGGCCGCCGAAGCCAACAAGACCGCGCCGAGCCCGCAGCAACCGGTGAAGCCCAAGTACGACTTCTATACCCTGCTGCCCGAGTCGGAAGTGATCGTGCCGCCGGAAGCCGTGCCGGAGAAGACCCCACCGGTCCCGGCCCAGCCGCCGGTGACCCCGGCCGAAGCCGCCAAGATCGACACCGCACGGGCCCAGGCCGCGCTGATGGGGCAGACGCCACCGCCGGCGCCACCGGTGATCAAGCCGGCGGCGACTACCCAGTTCTTCCTCCAGGCCGGCTCGTTCCGCAAGCAGGCCGATGCCGACAAGGTCCGCGCCCAGATCATCCTGCTTGGCCAGGCGGTCAAGGTGGAGTCCGGCACCGTCAAGGAAGAGACCTGGTACCGGGTGCTGGTCGGTCCGTTCAGCAACCGTGAACAGCTGACCGTGGCCCAGAAGCAACTGGCCGGCAGCGGTTTCAGCAATCTCTTGCTGCAACAGCGCCAGACCCGCCAGTAACCGCCGTCGCGGCCTTGTCGAGCACGACAAGGCCGCGCCAGGTTCAACGCCGCTGGGCGTTGGCCAGCGACACCTGGGTGTTCAGCGTCCAGAAGTCATACAGGATCCCCACCAGAAACAACCCGCCCGTGAACAGGTAGATGATCCCGGTGATCCATTTGCCCTGGTACATGCGGTGCACACCGAAAATGCCCAGGAACGTCAGCAGGATCCAGGTCAGGCTGTAATCCAGGGGGCCAGCGTTGAAACGCAGATCCGCTTCGCGATCCATGGCCGGGATCAGGAACAGGTCGATCAGCCAGCCGATGCCCAGCAAACCCAGGGTGAAGAACCAGATCGTACCGGTCACCGGTTTGCCGTAATAGAAGCGGTGGGCACCGGTAAAGCCGAATATCCACAGCAGGTAACCGATCACCTTGCTGTGCGTGTCATGCAGTTGTCCGTCCTGTTGATAACTGTTCATTCATAGCCTCTGCGGGTTATCGGAAAATTTTCTAAAGAAAAATGTGACTTTTTTGTGTCCAGCCGACGCATGGCACATTGCGATCGACCAACGGTCAAAAATTGATCAGCCAGCTGTTATAGAGTTGCGCGCTGACCAACAAGAGCCCTGCCTATGCGCCCTCTTTTCAAGACATGGCTGACCCTTTGCCTATTATTGCCACTGGCCGCCCACGCCACCAACCGTGAGCAACGTCTACCCAACGGCTTTTCCGGGTACACCACCAATTCCTCTGCCGTGCGTTCGTCCAAGCACGTCAACAGCAAGCCCCAGCACCGCACTCGCCCGAGCAAGCAGAGCCTGTCGACCCTGCCGAGCCTGCCGGTTGCCGCGATGTCGGACAAGCAGAGCAGCGAAGTGCTCAGCCGCGCCGTCAATGTCCTGGGCACCCCTTACCGTTGGGGTGGCAGCAGCCCGAGCAAGGGCTTCGACTGCAGCGGCCTGGTCAAGTACGCCTTCAACGATATCGATGAAGTCGACCTGCCCCGCACCTCCAACGCCATGGCCCAGGGCCACGGGCTGAAGGTCAATCGCAATGACCTCAAGCCTGGCGACCTGATCTTCTTCAATATCAAGAGCCGTCGGGTCAATCATGTAGCCATCTACCTGGGCAACGACCGCTTCATCCATGCGCCACGCACGGGCAAGCGGGTCAGCATCGACACCCTGAACAAGCCCTACTGGCGCAGCCGCTATGTCGTCGCCAAGCGGGTCCTGCCCAAGAGCCAGACCCAACAGCTGAGCCTGGCCACCAACTAAGCACTGCCCGGCGCCCATTCCCGGGCGCTTTGCGAACTGACCACCCCACGCATCACCAGGCCCTGCAGGCAACTGTCCAGGGTCTGCATCCCCAGCGCTCCCCCCATCTGCATCGTCGAGTACAACTGCGCCACCTTGCCTGCGCGCACCAGGTTGCGCACTGCGGGCGTGGCCAGCAGGATCTCATGGGCCGCAACCCGCCCGCCGCCAATCCGCTCGACCAGTACCTGAGACACCACCGCCTGCAGCGCTTCAGCCAGCATGCCCCGCACCAGTTGCTTTTCTTCTGGCGCGAACACGTCCACCAGGCGGTCAATGGATTTCGCCGCCGAGCCTGTGTGCAGCGTCGCCAGCACCAGGTGACCGGTTTCAGCGGCCGTCAGGGCCAGGCGGATGGTCTGCTCATCGCGCAGTTCGCCGAGCATGATCACATCCGGGTCCTGGCGCAGTGCCGCGCGCAAGGCCTGGGGAAAACCGTGGCTGTGCCTGCCGATTTCACGCTGGCTGATCAGGCTGCTTCGGGGGCTGTGGATAAATTCGATGGGGTCCTCAAGTGTAAGGATATGCAGGGGGCGCTCACGGTTCAGATGATCGAGCAGTGCCGCCAGGGTGGTGGACTTGCCTGAGCCGGTGGGGCCGGTGACTAGCACCAGCCCTGCCGGCAGTTCGGCAATCTGCCGAAACACATCACCCAGGCCCAGCTCGGCAAGGCTGCGGACCTGCTCCGGAATCACCCGCAGCACCACACCCGGCCCCTGGCGCTGATGAAACGCATTGACGCGAAAACGCGCCAGCGCTGGCACCGCCACGGAAAAGTCGATGTCCAGATGTGTTTCGAAATCCTTTTTCTGCACTTCGGACATCAGTTGCCCGAGCATGTCATACACTTGTCCGGCGTCCAGCGCTGGCAGTTCCAGGCGGCAGATCCGCCCATCCAGGCGCAGGGCCGGCACTTCGGCGGCCGCCAGGTGCAGGTCCGAGGCCCCGGCCCGGGTTGCCAGGGCCAGCAGTTCAGTCACATCCATGAGACTCCCCAAAGGCTGCCAAGCAGGTAGAATGCCGCAGACCCAGGAAGCCGCCGGCATCGATCAATGTCCACCATAGCAGACAACCTTTCTACACTCGCCGCCCGCATCGACGCCGCCGCCCAGGCCGCCGGACGTGCGCCATCGGCCATCCGCCTGCTGGCGGTGAGCAAGACCAAACCCGCCGCCGCGATACGTGAAGCGTACGCTGCCGGGGTACGTGATGTCGGCGAGAACTACCTGCAGGAAGCGCTGAACAAACAGGGCGAGTTGGCCGACCTGCCCTTGACCTGGCACTTCATCGGCCCCATTCAGTCGAACAAGACTCGCGCCATCGCCGAGCATTTTGACTGGGTACATTCCGTGGACCGGCTGAAAATCGCCCAACGCCTCTCTGAACAACGCCCTGACGGCCTGGCACCGCTGAACATCTGCCTGCAGGTGAATGTCAGTGGCGAAGCCAGCAAATCCGGCTGTACACCGGAACAACTGCCCGCCCTGGCCCAGGCCATCGTGGCGCTGCCACGCCTGCGCCTGCGCGGGCTGATGGCGATCCCCGAACCCACTGACGATCGCGCCGCCCAGGAGGCCGCCTTCGCCCGGGTTCGCCAGTTACAGGCCAGCCTTGGCCTGGAGCTGGACACCTTGTCCATGGGCATGAGCCACGACCTGGAAGCCGCCATCGCCCAGGGCGCGACCTGGGTGCGTATCGGTACCGCGTTGTTCGGTGCCCGCGACTACGGCCAGCCCTGACCCATGCCTATTTCCACATTTCCCCTCAAGGACCTGACATGAGCAAGACTCGTATTGCCTTTATCGGCGCCGGCAACATGGCCGCCAGCCTGATCGGCGGCCTGCGCGCCCAGGGCCTGGACGCTTCGCAGATCCGCGCCAGCGACCCGGGTGCCGAACAGCGGGCAAAAATCCACGCCGAGCATGGCATTGAACTGTTCGCCGACAACGCCCAGGCCATCGAAGGCGCCGACGTGGTGGTGCTGGCGGTCAAGCCCCAGGCCATGAAGGCCGTGTGCCTGGCACTCAAGCCGAGCCTCAAGCCCGGGCAACTGGTGGTCTCGATCGCCGCCGGCATCACTTGCGCCAGCATGAACAACTGGCTCGGCGCGCAACCGATCGTGCGCTGCATGCCCAACACCCCGGCGCTGCTGCGCCAGGGCGTCAGCGGGCTGTACGCCACCGCACAGGTCTCCGAGGCGCAGCGCCAGCAAGCCGAACAACTGCTGTCGGCGGTGGGCATCGCCCTGTGGCTGGACACCGAGCAGCAGCTCGACGCCGTCACGGCTGTGTCCGGTAGCGGGCCTGCGTACTTCTTCCTGCTGATCGAAGCCATGACCGCTGCCGGTGAAAAACTCGGCCTGCCGCGCGAAACCGCGGCCAAGCTGACCCTGCAGACCGCCCTGGGCGCCGCGCACATGGCCGTCAGCAGTGATGTCGACGCCGCCGAACTGCGCCGCCGCGTCACCTCGCCGGCCGGCACCACGGAAGCGGCGATCAAGTCGTTCCAGGCCGATGGATTCGAAGCGCTGGTGGAAAAAGCGCTGGGCGCTGCGGCGCACCGCTCGGCCGAGCTGGCCGAACAACTGGGCAACTAAGGAGCCGGACAATGGTTGGATTGAACACCGCTGCCATCTACATTCTGCAAACCCTGGGCAGCCTCTACCTGCTGATCATCATGCTGCGCTTCATCCTGCAGCTGGTGCGTGCCGATTTCTACAACCCGCTCAGCCAGTTCGCCGTGCGCGCCACCCAGCCGCTGCTCAAGCCCATGCGCCGGATCATCCCGAGCCTGTTCGGCCTGGACATGTCCTCGCTGCTGCTGGCGATCATCGTGCAGATGCTGATCATGGGCCTGACCCTGCTGCTGGCCTACGGCACCACCGGCAACCCGCTGCAACTGCTGATCTGGTCGATCATCGGCGTCACCGCGCTGTTCATGAAGATCTTCTTCTTCGCCCTGATCATCAGCGTGATCCTCTCCTGGGTCGCACCGGGCAGCCACAACCCCGGCGCCGAGCTGGTCAACCAGATCTGCGACCCGTTCCTGGCGCCGTTTCGTCGCCTGCTGCCGAACCTGGGCGGCCTGGACATCTCGCCGATCCTGGCGTTCATGGCGCTGCAACTGATCGACATGCTGGTGATCAACAACCTGGCGGCCATGACGGCCATGCCGGAGATGTTGCGCCTGTTGGTCTGATCCTGATACCTCAGGGGCTGCTTCGCAGCCCCATCGCGGCTCAAGCCCACGATGCTTTTGATCTTGGCTTTTGCGCTGAAGTTGAAGTGCGCCAGTGATTACTTGATCCACCCGATAGGAGTGTTTTAATTTTCTGAGCGTGGTCGAGACTACTATTTTCTTTGAAGCCGACCCAGCACAGTTACAAAACAGAAGATCAAGAAAGCAGTAATAACCACAGAAAACGCACAGAGGCTCAAGAAATAATATTTATCCCAGTTGTCCCCCTGTATAACTCCTGTGCGCTTGGAAATAACCTCATAAAACCTAATCTCTGGGAAAGTCAAAAAAGAGATCATCAAGACAGCTTTGAATACCGAAAACTCCAAAACCCATAAAGTCGCATATTTTGCAGCTCGCATTAGTATACCTACACTGTACCAAAGGCTTTTAATGTGGTCGTTGGGTTGAAAGTCGCGACCTTCAATAAGGCTTCACGTAAAATCATAAAACCAGAAAGGCGAGGCAGTGTTATACACCCCTCACTCACACCTTTATATCCAGCTGGATGCAATCGGAAATGTCCACGCTCTACGCTATTTATAAATGTCAGGTCATCTATATTTGCGTCTTGTCGATACAGAGCAAACCATATACTCCGATCTGATCCTGATACGAAAGACGCAAAGGAGTCTCGAATACCGGTTATTAACCCACCACTTCCCCTCGTAACAATATAGTAGTTTCCGGGTGGCAGCGGTCCGATACTAGGAGTTGCTACGGCGCCGGGGTCATTTCGGCTGCTCTCCATTCCTGAGTAGGCCGGAAAAAAGCCCACCCCGGGGCACGACAGATTCGATAGGGCGCCTCCGTTCAAATGGAACGTACACCTGATCATCTTTCGTCCCAACTGTCTGAAAAAATGATATTACCGTCGCAGTGCTTCCATGTTATTTTTCGTACCGAAGCCCCACAACCTCAAGATGGTTATGCTTTTCCATCGCAGGATTTTTACAATCGTGCATCACGGGGCAAATAGATATGACCTTTACGCCCTCTAAAAACATATTGAAATATTCTTGTTCTTGCCCCGCATGTTTGATGTTATACCATTTTATTTCTACTGACTCTAGCGTCTGCCCCTGCGCCACTGCCTTATAGAGATATGGACTAGAGGAATCAAATTCTTTTTCAAATGTCAGAGGCACATGAATACGAGCACCTGTGATTTTTCCTGTCATATTGTCTGTCGGAAGGTGTAGCCCATGCCCGAACCCGAGCACTTCAACACTCCCCTCCCGACCGGCAACATTTACAGATCCTTTAATGTCCGCTCCGCCATCATCCTTCAACCACAAATATGCTGGAATAGCCATTTTGAAAGTCCTTATCTTATGAGATTCCCGATTCACACTACCACTCTATAAATCGCAATAATTTTGTCATCCAGGCCAATGAAGCATCCTTCATTCATTGATTTTTCTCCATTTCATCCGACCGACTCTAGGGTGTTCACGATCGTAGGTTGTGACCGTCAGCTTTGAGAGATCCGACTTTCCCCTTCCTTCGGTAAGCGCAATATCGGGTCGGTGATGTATAAATCGATGGGACCCTAGCAGCGTCGCGACTCCAATGGCAGGGCACCATGAGCGAATAGGAAATTTCGCAAAGAAAAACATCCAATTCCTACACGACAACCCAACCAACACACTCTGCTAACCTCTCGATCCAGTTCACACCGTCGCCATTTCGGATGTGTCCGGGCATCCCGAGCGGAGGATGCCCCGAATATGCCCGCAGTTGAGGTGGACACCGTAGGTGTTCAAGCTGCACTTCAATTCTGTGAACACCTTCGATCGCTGTGAGCGGGCTTGCCCCGCGATGCTTTCAAACCCCTTGCACATTGCTTGCCGCTTATCCCGGTGGTCTTTAGACTTACGCCTCATTCAAGCGTGAGCAGGGTCGATGTCCACTGTCTTTCCCGAAGATTCGGTCGGTCTGGTAACACCGCAACTGGCACAGTTCAACGAGCCCTTGGCCCTGGCCTGCGGTCGCTCGCTGGCCTCCTATGAGCTGGTCTACGAAACCTATGGAACCCTCAACAGTACGGCCAGCAACGCCGTGCTGATCTGCCATGCGCTTTCCGGCCACCACCATGCCGCGGGCTATCACAGTCCCAACGACCGCAAGCCGGGCTGGTGGGACAGTTGCATCGGCCCGGGCAAGCCCGTCGATACCAACCGCTTCTTCGTGGTCAGCCTGAACAACCTTGGCGGCTGCAACGGCAGCACCGGCCCCAGCAGCGTCAACCCGGCCACCGGCAAGCCCTACGGCGCCGACTTCCCGGTGCTGACCGTAGAAGACTGGGTGCACAGCCAGGCCCGCCTGGCCGACCGCCTGGGCATCCAGCAATGGGCCGCGGTGATCGGCGGCAGCCTCGGCGGCATGCAGGCGCTGCAATGGACCATCACCTACCCCGACCGCGTGCGCCACTGCCTGGATATCGCCTCGGCGCCCAAGCTCTCGGCACAGAACATCGCCTTCAATGAAGTGGCGCGCCAGGCCATCCTCACCGACCCCGAGTTCCACGGCGGCTCGTTCCAGGACCAGGGTGTGATCCCCAAGCGCGGCCTGATGCTGGCGCGCATGGTCGGCCATATCACCTACCTGTCCGACGACTCCATGGGTGAGAAATTCGGCCGCGAGCTGAAAAGCGATAAGCTCAACTACGACTTCCACAGCGTCGAGTTCCAGGTCGAAAGCTACCTGCGCTACCAGGGCGAGGAGTTTTCCGGCCGTTTCGACGCCAACACCTACCTGCTGATGACCAAGGCGCTGGACTACTTCGACCCGGCGGCCGCCCACGGCGGTGACCTGGCGGCGACCCTGGCCGGGGTCAAGGCGGACTACTGCGTGATGTCGTTCACCACCGACTGGCGTTTTTCGCCGGCGCGCTCGCGGGAAATCGTCGACGCCCTGATCGCCGCCCGCAAGAACGTCTGCTACCTGGATATCGATTCGCCGTATGGCCACGATGCCTTCCTGATCCCGACCCCGCGCTACATCACGGGGTTCAAGAACTACATGAACCGCATCGTCTGCTGAGGACCCCATGAGAGCCGACCTGGAAATCATCCAAGACTGGATCCCCGCCGGTAGCCGGGTACTCGACCTCGGCTGCGGCAACGGCGAGCTGCTGGCGTCGCTGCGTGACCGCAAGCAAGTCACCGGCTACGGCCTGGAGATCGACCCGGACAACATCGCCGAGTGCGTGGCACGCGGCGTCAACGTCATCGAGCAGGACCTGGACAAGGGCCTGGGCAACTTCGCCAGCAACAGCTTCGACGTGGTGGTCATGACCCAGGCCCTGCAGGCCGTGGAGTACCCCGACCGGATCCTCGACGAAATGCTGCGCGTGGGCCGCCAGTGCATCATCACCTTCCCCAATTTCGGCCACTGGCGTTGCCGCTGGTACCTCGCGACCAAGGGTCGCATGCCGGTTTCCGACTTCATGCCGTATACCTGGTACAACACGCCGAACATCCACTTCTGCACCTTCGAAGACTTCGAGGCGCTGTGCAGCGAACGCCGGGCCCAGGTCCTCGACCGCCTGGCAGTCGACCACTTGCACCGCCACGGGTGGGCGAGCAGGCTATGGCCTAATCTTCTAGGGGAGATCGGCATTTATCGTGTCAACAGCCCCGGCCTTGTGGAACACAAGGTCGCTGTTTAACCCACTCGCTGGAGGAGATCGATCATGCGCCGCTTGTTCAGTTTCTTACTGGTCGCCTGCCTGAGCGCAACGGCACTGGCTGCCGACCCCATCAAGGGCGAACGCAAGGAAGTCTTCGGTGATGTGACCGTGCACTACAGCACGTTCATTTCCACCTTCCTGCAACCGGATATCGCCAAGTCCGCCGAACTGGTCCGCAGCAAGAACCAGGGCGTGATCAACATCTCGGTGATGAACGCCGGCAAGCCGTCCATCGCCCAGGTCAGCGGTACCGTCAAAGACCTGACCAGCCAGTCGGTGCCGCTGAAGTTCAAGCAGATCACCGAACAGGGGGCGATCTACTACATCGCCCAGTACCCGGTCGAGCAGGCCGAAACACGTACGTTCACCATCAACGTTGAAGCCGCTGGCAAGACCAACAGTTTCAGTTTCAACCAAGAGCTTTTCCCAGGCGAATGATGAATTTTCAGCAAATCGTATTGGCCAGCCACAACGCCGGCAAACTCAAAGAACTCCAGGCCATGCTCGGCGGCACCGTGCGGTTGCGCTCGGTCGGCGAGTTCAGCAGTGTGGAGCCGGAAGAAACCGGCCTGTCGTTCGTCGAGAACGCCATCCTCAAGGCGCGCAATGCCGCCCGCCTCTCCGGCTTGCCGGCGCTGGCCGATGATTCGGGCCTGGCGGTGGACTTCCTCGGCGGCGCGCCGGGCATCTACTCGGCGCGCTATGCCGATGGCCAGGGCGATGCGGCCAACAATGCCAAGTTGCTCGATGTTCTCAAGGATGTCCCCGAGGAGCAACGCGGCGCCCAGTTCGTCTGCGTCCTGGCCCTGGTAAGGCACGCCGACGATCCGCTGCCGATCCTCTGCGAAGGCCTCTGGCACGGTCGCATCCTGCACCAGGCCAGCGGTGAGCACGGCTTTGGCTACGACCCGCTGTTCTGGGTGCCGGAGCGTGGTTGCTCCAGCGCCGAGCTGACGCCTGCCGACAAGAACCAGCTCAGCCACCGTGCCCGTGCCATGAGCCTGTTGCGTCAACGTCTGGGCCTGGCATGACCGATCATTCGCCGGCACAGCCACTGCACTTGGGCGAGGCTGGCTTTAGCTCCCAGGCACCACGGGTGGCCTTGCCACAGTTGCCGCCCCTGGCGCTGTATATCCATATCCCGTGGTGCGTGCGCAAATGCCCGTACTGCGACTTCAACTCCCATGCCGCCACGCCCGAGTTGCCGGAAGAGGCCTACGTCGATGCCTTGTTGGCCGACCTCGACCAGGAACTGGGCGCCGTATATGGCCGCCCGATCAGTTCGATCTTCTTCGGTGGCGGTACGCCCAGCCTGTTCAGCGCCCCTGCCCTGGGCCGCCTGCTGGCAGGCGTGGAACAGCGTATCCCGTTCGCCAGCGATATCGAGATCACCCTGGAGGCCAACCCCGGAACCTTCGAGCAGGAGAAATTCAAGGCCTACCGGCGACTGGGTATCAATCGCCTGTCGATCGGTATCCAGAGCTTCCAGCAGGCCAAGCTCGAAGCCCTGGGACGCATCCACAACGGTGACGAGGCGATTCGCGCCGCCGACATGGCGCGCCAGGCCGGCTTCGATAACTTCAACCTGGACCTGATGCACGGCCTGCCCGACCAGTCCCTGGACGACGCCCTGGGCGACCTGCGCCAGGCCATCGCCCTGGCGCCGACGCACCTGTCCTGGTACCAGCTGACCCTGGAACCGAACACCGTGTTCTGGAACCAGCCGCCCATGCTGCCGGAGGACGACATCCTCTGGGACATCCAGGAGGCCGGCCAGGCCCTGCTGGCCAGTCACGGCTACAGCCAGTACGAAGTCTCGGCCTACGCCCAGCCCGGCCGTGCCGCCCGGCACAACCTCAACTACTGGAGCTTTGGTGACTTCATCGGCATCGGTGCCGGTGCCCACGGCAAGCTCAGCCATCCGGACGGGCGCATCCTGCGCACCTGGAAGACCCGCCTGCCCAAGGACTACCTGAACCCGGCCAAACCCTTCAAGGCCGGCGAGAAGTTGCTGCCGGTGGACGAACTGCCGTTCGAGTTCCTGATGAACGCCCTGCGCCTGACCCAGGGCGTGGACGCCGAGCTGTTCAGCCAGCGCACCGGCCTGCCGCTCGAGCACCTCGCCGCAGCCCGCCGCGAGGCCGAACAAAAGGGCCTTTTGCAGGTCGAACCGACGCGGCTGGTCGCTACCCCGCGCGGCCAGTTGTTCCTCAACGACCTGTTGCAGTATTTCTTGACCTAAGGATTGCGAATGGACCTGGTACTCGACCTACTCTCGACCGTTTCCCGCTGGAGTCGTGGCAACCTGTCGGAGATCTCGCTGGCGCTTGTAGGCTGTTTGCTAGTGCTCTTTGGTACCGACATCAAAGGCTGGGTGGAACAGCGCCTGGGCGGCCTGGCAGGCGCCTTGCGCGTGCCGTTCATGGCCCTGTTGGTGATGATCGGCAGTGGTGCGGCGCTGATCTATGCCACGCCCTGGGTGGTGAAAGGCCTGGCGCAGTTCAACAACTATGCGTTGGCGCCGGTGTTGCTGATTGTGCTGGTACTGATCGGCGTGGTTGCCGACCGTCGCTAAAACGCATCGCGGGGCAAGCCCGCTCCTACACAGATCGCCTGTAGGAGCGGGCTTGCCCCGCGATCGGGTTACGCCAGTTTTTCGAACTTCAAATCCCACACCCCATGCCCAAGTCGCTCGCCACGGCGTTCGAACTTGGTGATCGGGCGCTCGGCCGGACGCTCCACGCACTTGCCGTCGGCGGCCAGGTTGCGGTAACCCGGCGCCACATTCATCACTTCCAGCATGTGCTCGGCATAGGGTTCCCAGTCGGTGGCCATGTGGAACACACCACCGACCTTGAGCTTGCGACGCACCAGCTCGGCGAACTCGGGCTGGACGATGCGGCGCTTGTGGTGACGGCTCTTGTGCCACGGATCGGGGAAGAACAGCATGAGGCGGTCGAGGCTGTTGTCAGCCACGCACTTGTTCAGCACTTCGATTGCATCGCAGTCGTACACCCGCAGGTTCTTCAGGCCCTGGGTCAGCACGCCGTTGAGCAGCGCGCCGACACCCGGACGGTGCACTTCGACACCGATGAAGTCCTGCTCCGGGGCGGCAGCAGCCATTTCCAGCAGGGAATGGCCCATGCCGAAACCGATCTCCAGGGTACGCGGCGCCGAACGGCCGAACACCTGGTCGTAGTCCACGGTGCTCTCGGCCAGTGGCAGGATGAACAGCGGCCCACCCTGTTCCAGGCCACGTTGCTGGCCTTCGGTCATGCGCCCGGCGCGCATCACGAAACTCTTGATGCGGCGGTGTTGGCGCTCTTCGCCTTCGGTGGAGATCGGCGTTTCTTGCGATTCAGTCATCAGGTGCTCTTACTTGATCAGACCAGTCAGCGGCGACGAGGCGCTGGCATAGAGTTTTTTCGGCATGCGTCCGGCCAGGTAGGCCAGGCGGCCGGCGACGATTGCGTGTTTCATGGCTTCGGCCATCATGACCGGCTGCTGGGCATCGGCAATCGCCGAGTTCATCAGCACCGCCTCACAGCCCAGTTCCATGGCGATGGTGGCATCCGAAGCGGTACCCACACCGGCATCGACCAGCACAGGCACTTTCGATTCTTCGAGGATGATCTGCAGGTTGTACGGGTTGCAGATGCCAAGACCGGTGCCGATCAGGCCGGCCAGCGGCATGACCGCGATGCAACCGGCTTCGGCCAGTTGGCGGGCGATGATCGGGTCGTCGCTGGTGTAGACCATCACGTCGAAACCGTCCTTGACCAGCACTTCGGCGGCCTTGAGGGTTTCGATCACGTTGGGGAACAGGGTTTTCTGGTCGGCCAGGACTTCCAGCTTGACCAGGTTGTGACCATCGAGCAGCTCACGGGCCAGGCGGCAGGTGCGCACGGCTTCGACCGCGTCATAGCAGCCGGCGGTGTTCGGCAGGATGGTGTAGCGATCCGGCGGCAGCACATCGAGCAGGTTCGGCTCGCCCGGGTTCTGGCCGATGTTGGTGCGGCGCACGGCGACGGTGACGATCTCGGCACCCGAAGCCTCGATGGCCAGGCGGGTTTCTTCCATGTCACGGTACTTGCCGGTGCCGACCAGCAGGCGCGACTGGAAGGTACGGCCGGCCAGGGTGAAGGGCTTGTCACTGCGAAGGTTGCTCATCGGAAATCCTCTGAAAGGTTGAGGGACTTGCAAGGTGTTCCTGTGGCCCTAGCCGCCGCCGATGGCATGCACGACTTCGACCTGGTCGCCTTCACGCAGCACGGTGGCTGCATGCTGGCTACGTGGCACGATATCCAGGTTGAGCTCTACCGCGACACGACGCCCGACAAGGTCCAGGCGGGTCAGCAGGGCCTCGACGCTTTCGCTGTCGGGCAACTCGAAGGGTTCACCGTTCAATAGAATGCGCATGCGCACGGCCACCATTGTTTTTAGGGGCCAGCATTCTAGCCCCGATCAGGCGCCGCGACCAAGGCCAAGCAACACCATTCGTCTCGATTCGGACCGCCGAGTCAACCCAGGCGCCAGGCGGCAAGGCCCAGGCACAGCCAGCCGCCGAGGAACGCCAGGCCACCGATCGGGGTAATGATGCCCAGCTTGCCGATGCTGCTGAGGGTCAACAGGTACAGGCTGCCAGAGAACAGCACGATGCCCAGGGCGAACAGACCGCCGGCCCATCCGACCAGGCGCCCGGGCAGCTGGCTGGCCAGCACGGCCACGCCCAGCAGGGCCAGGGCGTGGACCAGTTGATAGGTGACACCAGTCTGGAAAATCGCCAGGTACTCGCTGCTCAAGCGCCCCTTGAGGCCATGGGCGGCGAAGGCGCCCAGAGCGACACCGGTAAAGCCGAAGAAAGCGGCGAGCATCAGGAAGCTGCGAAGCATGGGGACAACTCCGTGTAGGGGGCCTGTATAATGGCCCGCTCATTCGGTTCGGCCAAGCCATCTCTATGCTGTCATCCCTGATCCGCCGCCTCACCCGCGCCCTGCTCTGGTTTGCCGTCGGCAGCGTATTGCTGGTCCTGCTGTTTCGCTGGGTACCGCCGCCCGGCACGACGCTGATGGTCGAACGCAAGGTCGAGTCCTGGTTCAACGGCGAGCCCATTGACCTGCAACGTGACTGGGAGCCCTGGGAGCGCATTTCCGATGAGCTCAAGGTGGCGGTGATTGCCGGCGAAGACCAGAAATTCGCCAATCACTGGGGCTTTGACTTCAATGCCATCCAGGCCGCCCTGGCCCACAACGAGCGCGGCGGCAGGCTGCGCGGCGCCAGCACCCTGAGCCAGCAAGTAGCCAAGAACCAGTTCCTCTGGTCCGGCCGCAGCTGGCTGCGCAAGGGGCTGGAAGCCTGGTTTACCGCCTTGATCGAAGTGCTCTGGTCCAAGGAGCGGATTCTTGAGGTCTACCTCAACAGCGCCGAATGGGGTGAAGGCGTGTTCGGCGCGCAGGCCGCGGCGCGGCATCACTTCGGCGTCGATGCCAGCCAGCTGTCGCGCCAGCAGGCCAGCCTGCTCGCAGCGGTGCTGCCCAGCCCGTTGAACTGGAGCGCCAGCCGGCCCAGCAGCTATGTAGCGCGACGTGCCGGCTGGATTCGCCAGCAGATGCGTCAGTTGGGCGGTAGTGATTACCTGGTTCAGTTGGACGGCACGCGCAGCGCGCCCTGGAACCAATAAAAAATCGCGGGGCAAGCCCGCTCCCACAGTAGTGCGCTGTGGGAGCGGGCTTGCCCCGCGATGTTGTCAGACTCAGATCGCGATAAGGGCCTTGACCTTGTTCATCGCGTTCTTCTCCAACTGACGGATCCGCTCTGCGGACACGCTGTATTTCTCGGCCAGGTCATGCAAGGTGGCCTTTTCCTCGGCCAGCCAGCGCTGGTAGAGGATGTCGCGGCTACGGTCGTCCAGGCCCTGCAAGGCGTCGTGCAGGTTGCTGGTGGAGTTGTCGCTCCAGTCGGCATCCTCCAGTTGACGGGCCGGGTCGTAGCGGTGGTCTTCCAGGTAGTTGGCCGGCGACTGGAACGCACTGTCGTCGTCGGCTTCCGACGCCGGGTCGAAGGCCATGTCCTGACCGGTCAGGCGGCTCTCCATCTCGCGTACTTCACGTGGCTCGACACCCAGGCTCTCGGCGACACGATGAACTTCATCGTTGTTCAGCCAGGCCAGGCGCTTCTTCTGGCTGCGCAGGTTGAAGAACAGCTTGCGCTGGGCCTTGGTGGTCGCGACCTTGACGATACGCCAGTTGCGCAGGATGAACTCGTGGATCTCGGCCTTGATCCAGTGCACGGCAAAGGACACCAGGCGCACGCCCATTTCCGGGTTGAAGCGCTTGACCGCCTTCATCAGGCCGACGTTGCCTTCCTGGATCAGGTCGGCCTGGGCCAGCCCGTAGCCGGAATAGCTGCGGGCGATATGTACGACAAAGCGCAGGTGGGCAAGCACCATCTGCCGAGCTGCCTCAAGATCCTGCTCATAGTAGAGACTCTCGGCCAGTTCACGCTCCTGCTCCGGCGTCAGCAAGGGAATGCTGTTGACCGTGTGCACGTAGGCTTCCAGGTTGGCACCGGGAACCAGGGCATAGGCAGGCTGCAACGAAGTGGTCATACGAAAAAACCTCCGACTCACTAAACTCGTGCCCGTAGGCACTGCCAACATTGACCGGGAACCGCGAAACAAGTTCCCTAAAAATGAAAAGAGTCAATACCAGCAAAAAGACACTATCGCGGTGCAAGCTCGCTCAAGTGGCGGGCGACCGCAATCCAAGCACCGATATACCCTAACAGTACCGCCCCAAGCAAGAGCGACAGACCATCGGCAGCCGGCACGCCAGCCAGGGCAAAATCACTGCCGTACAGGCCGGAAAGCCCGATAACCGCGTCGTTCAGCCAGTCAAGGCCAAATGCCAGCACCCCCCAGGCCAAGACCCCGGCCCCCAGGCCGTACAAGGCGCCCATGTACAGGAAAGGTCGGCGAACGTAGCTGTCTGTGCCGCCAACGAGCTTGATCACCTCGATCTCGGTACGGCGGTTCTCGATGTGCAGGCGAATTGTGTTACCAATTACCAAAAGCAGCGCCGAAACCAGCAGGACGGTCAGGCCGAAGACGAAGCGGTCGCCCAGCTTGAGGATCGCCGCCAAGCGCTCGACCCACACCAGGTCCAGCTGTGCCACATCCACCTTGGGCAGCTCCGAGAGGCGCTGGCGCAAGGCTTCGAGGGCCGGCTTGTCGACTTCCGCCGGGGTCACTACGACCACACCGGGCAGCGGGTTCTCCGGCAGCTCACGCAGCGCATCACCCAGCCCGGACTGCTGCTGGAACTCCTCCAGCGCCTTCTCGCGACTGACATACTCGGCCTCGGCCACGCCCGGCAGACCCTTGATCTGCTCGCGCAGGGCTTCACCGTCACGGCTGTTGGCATCGAGCTTGAGGTACAGGGAAATCTGCGCCGCACGCTGCCAGGAACCGCCCAGGCGCTCGACGTTGCTCAGCAACAGCGACAGGCCCATGGGCAGGCTCAGGGCCACGGCCATCACCAGGCAGGTGAAAAAGCTGCCGATCGGTTGCTTGCCCAGGCGCCGCAGGCTGTCGACCAGGCTCGAACGGTGGCTTTCCAGCCAGGCGTGCAACAGGGTGCGGAAATCCGGGCCATCGTCGTCATGGCCGCCGCGCTTGTTCTTTTCCGGTTGAGACTCGGCGGCCTTGGGCGCTACCCGCTCGGAAACCTTGGGACTACGTGTCGCACTCATTGCCCGGCCTCCCCGTCGCCGATCAAGCGGCCGCGCTGCAGGGTCAGCATGCGATGGCGCATGCGCGCAATCAGCGCCAGGTCGTGGCTGGCGATCAGCACGCTGGTGCCCAGGCGGTTGATATCTTCGAAAACACCCATGATCTCCGCGGCCAGGCGCGGGTCGAGGTTACCGGTGGGTTCGTCCGCCAGCAGCAAGGCCGGGCGGTGGACGATGGCGCGGGCAATGCCCACGCGCTGTTGCTGGCCGGTGGACAGGTCGCCGGGAAACAGCTCGGCCTTGTCCGACAGGGCCACGCGCTCGAGCGCCGAGTCGACCCGCTTGGCCACTTCAGCCTTGGACAGGCCGAGGATCTGCAGCGGTAGGGCGACGTTGTTGAATACGGTGCGGTCGAACAGCAGCTGGTGGTTCTGGAACACTACGCCGATCTGCCGGCGCAGGAACGGGATCTGCGCGTTGCTGATCTGGCCCAGGTCTTGCCCGGCCAGCAGCAGCTTGCCGCTGGTAGGGCGTTCCATGGCCAGCAGCAGGCGCAGCAAGGTGCTCTTGCCGGCGCCGGAGTGGCCGGTGACGAACAGGAATTCACCCCGACGCACCCGAAAACTCAACTCATGCAGGCCTACGTGGCCATTGGGGTAGCGCTTGGCGACCTGTTCGAATCGAATCATGGATGCTCCCGCTCGGCAAACAGTGCTTTCACGAAGGGTTCGGCTTCGAAGGTGCGCAGATCGTCGATGCCTTCACCCACGCCAATATAGCGGATCGGCAAGCCGAACTGCTTGGCCAGGGCGAAGATCACCCCGCCCTTGGCGGTGCCGTCGAGCTTGGTCAGGGCCAGGCCCGTGAGCTCGACGCTCTGGTTGAAGTGCTTGGCCTGGTTGATGGCGTTCTGCCCGGTGCCGGCGTCCAGCACCAGCAGCACCTCGTGCGGTGCATCGGCGTCGAGCTTGCCGATCACCCGGCGAACCTTCTTCAGCTCTTCCATCAGGTTGTCTTTGGTGTGCAGGCGACCGGCGGTGTCGGCGATCAGCACATCGATACCGCGGGCCTTGGCGGCCTGGACGGCGTCGAAGATCACCGAAGCCGAGTCGGCACCGGTGTGCTGGGCGATGACCGGGATCTGGTTGCGCTCGCCCCAGACCTGCAGCTGCTCGACCGCCGCGGCACGGAAGGTGTCACCGGCGGCCAGCATGACTTTCTTGCCTTCAAGCTGCAGCTTCTTCGCCAGCTTGCCGATGGTGGTGGTCTTGCCGGCGCCGTTGACGCCAACCACCAGGATCACGAACGGCTTGCCCTGGGACTGGATGCGCAGCGGCTGCTCGACCGGCTTGAGCAGGTCGGCCAGTTCGCCTTGCAGGGACTTGTACAGCGCGTCGCTGTCGGCCAGCTGCTTGCGCGCGACCTTCTGGGTCAGGCTCTGGACGATCACCGAGGTGGCCTCGACGCCGACGTCGGCGGTCAGCAGGCGGGTTTCGATCTCGTCGAGCAGGTCGTCGTCGATGGCCTTCTTGCCCAGGAACAGGCTGGCCATGCCTTCGCCGATGCTGGCGCTGGTCTTGGACAGGCCCTGCTTGAGGCGGGCGAAGAAACCGACCTTGCTGTCTTCGACAGGAGCCGGGGCTGGCGTCTCGACAGGTGCGACCGTGGCTACTGGAGCTACTGGAGCTACTGGAGCTACTGGAGCTACTGGAGCTACTGGAGCTACTGGAGCTACTGGAGCTAC
>NZ_JALRNF010000169.1 GCF_030272895.1 Pseudomonas sp. BGr12
GTTTTACCGCAAAATGAACAATGTTTTTGTCCTTGAGGATGTTCGGACATATTCTCTCCACAAATAGAATCTTAAATATGAGGGCAAGCGATAGGGTTAAATGACTATATGGAGGCGTTTTCCAACAACTCAAGCCACTTAATATTTTCCCTTATGGACGCTTACTTAATACCTGATCGACCAAGCCATATTCTTTTGCTGCTTGTGCAGTCATAAAGTTATCACGATCGGTATCACGAGCAATCGTGTCATAGTCTT
>NZ_JALRNF010000170.1 GCF_030272895.1 Pseudomonas sp. BGr12
GATGGCCATGGCGATGACTTCTTCGTCGCGGCTGAAGCGCAAAAGAGCCGACACATGGCCGAAGATTTCTTCTTCCAGCAGGTCCAACCCCGGGCCGACATTGGCCAGCACGGTCGGCTCGAAGAAGTTGCCGCCCAGGGCGTGGGCCTGGCCGCCCAGCACCTGTTCGGCGCCTTTGCCCTCGGCGTCGTCGTTCAGGCTGCGGACCTTGGCCACCGCCTTGTCGGTGATCAGCGGGCCGATCTGCTTGCGTTGTTC
>NZ_JALRNF010000171.1 GCF_030272895.1 Pseudomonas sp. BGr12
CACCCGGACCATCCCCTGGTGCAGCGGCTGCGCGCGGCAACCACGCTGCATATCCTGCCCATCCTCAATCCCGATGGCGCCGCGCGCTTCCAGCGCCGCAACGTGCAGGGCATCGACATCAACCGCGATGCGCGCATGTTGGCGACACCGGAAGCGCGCACGCTGAAGGCGCTGTACGACCAGGTGAAGCCGGTGTACGGCTTCAACCTCCACGACCAACGCGTGGGCTACCGCGCCGGCGACTCCGACCGCGGCACT
>NZ_JALRNF010000172.1 GCF_030272895.1 Pseudomonas sp. BGr12
TGTACATCTTGCCCACTGAGCAGTCGGTCCCCACCGTGAGTATCCGCTTGCCTGAACGCTTCTTACCGCTGCCAACACTCAGCTTCGGACGCATATGACGTAAATCGAAAAGCGCAACACCAAACGTCTCTGCCAGCGTGACCAGCTCGGGCCCATCTACCAGACGATGATGTAATCCGCTGGCCACGTTCATGCCGGCTTTGATGGCACTTTTCACCGTATCCAGCCAGTGTTCGGGCAGATATCCCCCTGCGTTGG
>NZ_JALRNF010000173.1 GCF_030272895.1 Pseudomonas sp. BGr12
GAGGCCGATCTGGTCATCGTGGCGGCGGATATCGAAGTGGACCTGGCGAAATTTGCCGGTAATCCCATGTACCGTACGTCTACCGGCCTGGCGCTGAAAAAGACCGCGCAGGAGTTTGATAAAGCGCTGGTGGAAGCGAAGCCGTATCAGGCAACCGGCGCGCGTCAAACCGCGACGGAAGGTAAGAAAGAGTCTGCGGGCGCATATCGCCATCTGTTGACCGGTGTGTCTTACATGCTGCCGATGGTGGTTGCGGG
>NZ_JALRNF010000174.1 GCF_030272895.1 Pseudomonas sp. BGr12
TTTTGCTGATCGTCCATCGTCAGTCCACACGACACGATTCGCCCCTTCTGGTGGCTGTGCGGTGTTTTTGCGGTGCTGGGTGCAGGCCATGGATGGCCTGCAAGCACCGTCGGGCCCGGGACGGCCCGTCGGTGCGCCCCAGCGGGAGCAAGGCCGGAGGGAAGGGACCCGAAGCGCAGCGTAGGCCCGTATGCCGGGACGCACGGTTGGGCTACTTTGCCACGACAAAGTAGCCCGCCGTAAGGGCGGAAAGGTGA
>NZ_JALRNF010000175.1 GCF_030272895.1 Pseudomonas sp. BGr12
CAGCGCAGCAAAGCTGGTCAGTACCAGGTATTCCGGGTGCTTGACCCAGGTCAGCGGGTAATGCCCCAGAAACACGTCGCGCACCGACCCGCCGCCCAGGGCGGTGATGCAGGCGATCAGCACCACGCCACACCAGTCCATGCCGCGGCGCCCGGCAGACAGCGCGCCGGTCATGGCTTCGGCGGTGATGGCACTGAGGTAGAGCATCAACAACATGGCGCAGATCCGTGCAAAAGGGCGCGCAGTCTAACCAG
>NZ_JALRNF010000176.1 GCF_030272895.1 Pseudomonas sp. BGr12
CACTGCCACGCAGGCGCTCGTGATGGTTGTCGATCGACTCTTCGAACAAGGCCCGGGTCAGCTCCACGCTCAGTCCCGACTCGACCCGATTGAGGTCGACCAAGCGACGGTCGTTGTGGGTCAGTTCGATCTTGGTTTCTTCCACTTCCATCTCCAGCCAGTGGCCGGCACGCTGTTCGATCAGCTTGAACAGGCGGTCGAGGCCGTCGGTGTCTTCGATGTCGTAGCGCATGCTGCCCAGGGCCAGCTGGGAT
>NZ_JALRNF010000177.1 GCF_030272895.1 Pseudomonas sp. BGr12
GGGAACCCGCACGGGACCTGCGACGGCAGCGACAGCCTCGCGTGCGCCTGGCAGTACGGCTGGAACCGCGCCCAGGAGGACGTCGACCAGCGCTTCGCGCCCGCGGCCCAGACGGCCAAGGTCTCAGCCAACCCCGCGGACTACGTCTGGTGGCTCGACGTCGAGCTCGACAACACGTGGAAGACGGGCGGCACCGACGCCGACAGGGCAAGCAACCGTGCCGTCCTGGAAGGCATGACCGCGCACTTCGTCTC
>NZ_JALRNF010000178.1 GCF_030272895.1 Pseudomonas sp. BGr12
GCCGGCCACGGTCTGTCGCAGCCTCGGCCCGGTCATGGTCGCATCGTCCAGCGACCGCCAGAAAACGAAGTTGCGATGCTTGAGATCCTCGATGAACTCGAAGTCGGCGGGAAACCCGCGCGGTGCCCGCACCAGCTTCTCGCTTTCCTCGAACTCGAACTTGCGCCGGAAGGCGGTCTCGTGGGCGGCCTTCTTCCAACTGCCCGGGTTGTCGAGGATGAACTGCCGCACGCGACGCTGGGTATCCGGTTC
>NZ_JALRNF010000017.1 GCF_030272895.1 Pseudomonas sp. BGr12
CGTAAGATTCATACACAAACATCTCTTAACCCATGATCCAACGCAGCGGGGGTCACGCCCGCTCATCCCCGGGTTGGTGGGGGCTTCCCCCGCGATGAGGCCCCTAAGGCCGCCGAAATACCGGGAGATGCTCCACCTTCCTCCCGGCACCGGCAACCCGGACTTGTATCAGGCCTTTGCAGCCAGCAGCGCCTCGAGCTTCTCCTGGTCCCGGGCAAACTGGCGAATACCCTCGGCCAGCTTCTCGGTGGCCATGGCGTCTTCGTTGGAAGCCCAGCGGAACTGCGCTTCGCTCAGTTGCTGGCGCGGTTCACCGGGGTTGCCCGGCTTGAGGATGCGCGGCAGCGCGCCCTGGTCATCGCTCAGCTGTTGCAGCAACTCGGGGCTGATGGTCAGGCGATCACAGCCCGCCAGTTGCTCGATCTGGCCGATATTGCGAAAGCTAGCGCCCATCACCACGGTGTCGTAACCGTTGGCCTTGTAGTAGTTGTAGATTCGCGTCACCGACTGCACACCCGGATCCTCGGCGCCCACATACTCTTTGCCGGTGGATTTCTTGTACCAGTCATAGATACGGCCTACGAATGGCGAAATCAGGAACACCCCGGCGTCGGCGCAGGCCTGGGCTTGGGCGAAGGAGAACAGCAGGGTCAGGTTGGTCTGGATGCCTTCCTTCTCCAGCTTCTCGGCGGCGCGGATGCCTTCCCAGGTCGAGGCCAGCTTGATCAGCACCCGGTCGCGACCGATGCCGGCTTTTTCGTACAGGTCGATCAGCTGGCGTGCCTTGTTCAGCAGCGCCGGCTCATCGAAGGACAGACGGGCGTCCACCTCGGTGGAAATGCGCCCCGGGATCACCTTGAGAATCCCCGCGCCCACCGACACTGCAAAGGTATCGCAGGCCAGGCCCAGGTCACCCTTGCTGCCCCGTACGGCCTGATCGAGCAGGTCGGCATAACCGGGCATGGCCGCGGCCTTGAGCAGCAGGGAAGGGTTGGTGGTGGCGTCGACCGGTTTCAGGCGGCTGATGGCATCGATATCACCCGTGTCGGCAACCACGGTCGTGAACTGCTTGAGTTGTTCCAGCTTGGAGGTCATGGGTGTGCTCTGTCCTGTGCGATGAATCGACATTACCCGAGCACCGCCAACCGCTCAAGGGCTGGCGGGCACGTGGGTTGAAGATAAACCTTCGAGTGTCGAAGCCGGCACAGGTTCCGGGGCTAGCGCCCTTGCAGCAGCTCGCCGGCCTGGTCGAGCAGGCCCAGCGGATCGGTGCTCTTGTGGATATCCACCGACAGCAACTGGCGGAACTTGCGCGCTCCCGGGAAGCCCTGGCCGAGGCCGAGGATATGGCGGGTCACGTGATGCATGGCTCCGCCCGACGCCAGGTGCGCGGCGATATACGGTCGCAGCCTGGCCAGTGCCTCGCTGCGGCTGATCACCGGTGCCTGGCTTGCGAACAGTTGCTGATCGACCTCGGCCAGTAGGTACGGGTTGTGATACGCCTCGCGACCGAGCATCACCCCGTCGAAGGTCTGCAAGTGCGCCTGGCACTCGGCCAGGGTCTTGATACCGCCGTTGAGGACGATCTCAAGCTCGGGGAAATCCGCCTTCAACTGCGCCGCCACGTCGTAGCGCAGGGGTGGGATCTCGCGGTTCTCCTTCGGCGACAGGCCTTCGAGAATCGCGATGCGCGCATGCACGGTGAAACTGCGGCAACCGGCATCACGCACCTGACCGACGAAATCGCAGAGCTCGGCATAACTGTCGCGGCCGTTGATGCCGATACGGTGCTTGACCGTTACCGGAATCTGCACCGCATCCTGCATCGCCTTCACGCAGTCGGCCACCAATGCCGGATGCCCCATCAGGCAGGCGCCGATCATATTGTTCTGCACCCGGTCGCTCGGACAACCGACATTGAGGTTCACCTCATCGTACCCGGCGTTCTCGGCGAGCTTTGCACACGCCGCGAGATCCGCCGGCACACTGCCGCCCAGTTGCAAGGCCAGCGGGTGCTCGGCCTCGTCATGACGCAGGAAGCGCTCGGTGTCACCGTGGAGCAGGGCACCGGTGGTGACCATCTCGGTGTAGAGCAGGGTGTTGCTCGAGAGCAGGCGCAGGAAGAAGCGGCAGTGGCGGTCGGTCCAGTCCATCATCGGCGCCACGGAGAAGCGGCGGGAGGGCTCGGGGCGAGTGTTTGCTGGGGTTGAGGCGGATTCTGGGGGCATTTCGTTCAACGTGGGTCGTCGTAGGGGTTTCGGGGACGAGAGGTCAATAGTTTACCAAGAGTGCCAAGCTTTCGCCCGCAAGCAAGCGGCTAAATCGTTCTCCGTGGCTGAATAGCATGACATGATTTGGCTCTTGCGGAGCCTAGGCGTAACCTTGAGTGATTTTTTTGGTTACTCTGCCTAATGGATTTGGCTTGGCGGCCGATTATCGTTATGGGGAAAATTGAGACAAGGAAATGACAGCGGAGCCAGGGTCAGGAGCCTGGAGGGGTCCGCCTCAGTTGTAGAGTCCAAAATCCAATAAAGATACAGGGGATGTATTGCTATGCCTGCGCCTACAATAAATTTTTTGGACGATAACCATGTTCTTCAGTAAAGGCGGTATTGATATCGCTTCCGAGTCCACGTTTCTGCAGTTGAAAAAAAATCAGTCGATCGTAGAGGCGCCGGCGAGGATATCCGGAGTCAGTAGCTTTAATGTGGGCTCGGTTGGGGCTTTCACTTTTTTTCGCGGTGGCTCTGTTGAAGGGTTGAAGTCGATTGGCCGCTTTTGCTCGGTTGCTCCTAATATAGTGGTGGCCCCCGTAGAGCATGACATGAGGCTTTTGACGACGAGCACATTCATCAATTCCTGGCTGGATGTGGAGGTTTCCAACGATTACTGGGGCAGAAACGCAGAAGAAAGGAAGAGTGCGCTACGCAGGATGCGCGAGCCTACCTCCCGGAATCAGCAGCACGTGATCATTGGAAACGACGTATGGATTGGCCAGAACGTGGTCATCCGGAAGGGAGTAAGAGTCGGCAATGGTGCTGTGATTGGCGCGAACTCCGTAGTGTCGAGAGATGTCGAGGCATATGAAGTCGTGGGAGGCGCACCAGCCAAGCACATCAAGTACAGATTCTCGACCGATCTGATCGCGGTGTTGGAAAGGGTCCAGTGGTGGAATTGGGCGCTTGATTGCCTGGATGGGATTGCTTGGGTCGATCCCGAGCAAGCCGCTGAGCTGCTGGATGAGCGGCACAGGCACGGTATGTATCATGAGGCCAGCTACGAAACGCTGGTTTATTGACTTGGCCGCCATCAATCCATTTGTCAGATGCGTCTGATGTATGGGTGGCCGTAGAGACGAGAGTTAAGGTAAGTGGATTGCCGGTCTGGATGTCCATGGATTGGACGGGCTCTTGATGAAGAGAAGGCAAAATTTTTGCTCGTCGCCCGTTTTATAAGCTCACTGCTGCAACGTCCCGAACTAAATGCGTCTGAAAGTAATCGAAACGGCCTGTTGCATTGTTCCGTTCGCGTAACAAATCAGCGAAAAGGTTATGGACTTATTTTCCAGGCGCCGTCGCGTAATGGGCCTGCCCCTTTTCCCTCATGAGCATGTGCCTACAAGCGGTACAGTAAAGTTTGAGCTGAGTGGATGGAGACCGGGGTGCCGGAGCCAGGTACAGGAGAGGCTGAGTAGTTCCAGAGTATATACCTGATTACCCGGATCATTTGATCTGTGCCCTGCTTATTAATCGTAGTCCTCACACTTCTTTATTCGTCGGCCAATTATAAAAATCGTCGCTACCGGGATAGCAACGAACACAATGATGATCAGGGCTGCAGCAATCCACCACATGATGGCACCTCTCCGGCCCGTAGGCCGTGCGTTGAGCTGTGTCCGTCCAGAACCCGATCAGTGATCGAGTTGGTCGAACGCTTATCACTCTCCCTGTGCCCGCTGTTGAGCGGGTAATTATTTTTGTTTGGGGAAACCAATACAGCTCACCGAACAACAACCGAAAGCCATTCTGCCCGGGCAGGTAGCTGCGCCGTCACTTTCCTGGCGCCGCTAAACTGTACCATTGCTTTCTATTAGGCAGAAAGGGGCGGCGGAAAGGATAGAGATTTATTTTGCAGGACACCCCGCTGCCTGTTCTTGCGGCAGTCAATGTGACGTGTTGGGAGCTGTTGAAGCAAACGTTTTCTATCACTTGTTTTTATGAAAATTCCTTACAGATCAAATGTCTGTTCTTCCTGACGCTTCAGGTGTATGGCAATTTGACGCTGCTGTTTTTCCCGTCTATGCCTACTTGAAACACCCCCTGTGGAGGCGTTGCGAAATGGCAACATCAAACTGGCTGTGGCCTTCCTCCAAAGTCGAGATTCCTTTCATCCAATTGACCGCTTCGATGCTGCTCCCACTGCTCGTCCTCATTGCCGGCTGGAGCCCTGCCGCCAGCGCCGCATCCGGCTGCGACGGGGTTGTGCAGTGCAGGTCGAACACAGGGGGCGGTTACTCAGGCTCCGGCAGCAGTAGCAACGACGCCGCCACCTCGCAAATGATCCAGCAAGGCGGCGAAATGCTGATGCAGATGCTGGAAGATGGCGAGAACGAGCGCCGGGCCCGACAGGAAGAAGAGCAGCGCCAGCTCCAGCAGGAAATCATGCTCCGGGAGCAGGAAAAACAGTACCAGCTCAACAAGGCCAGGCAGGATCCTTCACTCAACCCCTGGTCCGACGGCCCCAGCTTTCAACGGCGCGCAAACACGCCCCCCGCGGCGCCGGTTCCTACGCCCAGGGTCGTCTCGAACCCCGACAAGCCGCCACCCCCACCCAAACCCAAGGATCCCGACCAGAACTACGCCGGAAAGTCCTGCGAGTACTTCACCCGCCCCAGTGACGAGGCCCACCTGAATTACCACGCCGACGGCACGGTGCTTTCGTATGGCAAGTACGTCTACAAGTGTGAAAACCGGCGGTGGAAATATCTCACCACCCGCGACAAGTACTGGGCATCGACCGAGCGGCTGGACGCCAGTTGGTTCGAAGGCGGTTCCGCCGAATGAGGAGTGCGCTGACATGAACATGAAGCTGATGACGGTCGCCTGGGTGTTTCCTTTGCTGGCCGGGTGCATGTCGTACAGTTCGCTGGACGGCTCGAAGGAAATCGAATCCATTGAGGCGTCTACCAGCAATCCGAATGCGATAGCTGATCAGTTGATCCCATTGGCACAGAAGGTGTGCAGCAAGAATAAAGTGTCCTGGGATTATTACTGGTCATGCACCAGTTACTATAAAGCGATTGGCCATGCCTTGTACATTTCCGGTCGCTACGCCGAAGCGAACGACTACATCATCAATTACTTGATGATGAGCCGGATTTCCGAGGAGAAAAATAATGCAGGTACCACCAGTGACCTGATCCAGTGCAATACCATGTTGTATTATGAGGCCGATTCGAAACAAAAAACTTCGCCTTACTACAACGCCAGAACGGCCTTGTATCAATCGCTGAAGGCCTCGGGCGATCCGCGGGCCAGGGACTGGCTGGCCATGGCCTATCTGTGCCAGTCGGCATTTGACAGTGCCAACCTGCAGCCGGTCATCAGTGATGCCGCCTACCTGGATGACGTCGAGCGGTTCTGGGGCAAGGAAGACCGCAGGGAAGCCGAGTTCTATATCAAGAATGTCAAAGAGGTCATCGAGCGCAAGCGCGACGAGATCCTCAGCAACCCCAACCTGGAGAGCGGGCAATACGCTGCCGAAGGGGCCATCGTCTACAAGAATGCCCTTGATTATGTGGTGAAGAACAACCTGTCGCTTCCCTATCAGCAATTCTTGCAGCAGCAGTATGCGGACTTGAGCAACTGAGTCGGCATCCGCCACGTTCGGTATTTCCTCCGTGCAGACGTGGTTACAGCCATTTGGGAATGTCGATTCGCGTATGACGGCCAAGTTTGTCGAGCAGAACACTGGCATCGGCTTCAACGATTAATGATTGTCGATGACCGTCGGGTAAGAACTTCTCTTTAACCATGTGATCGATAAAGCCAAGGAAGGGGGTGAAGAAACCCCCGATATTCAGCAGGCCAACCGGTTTGTCCATCTCCCCCAGTTGGTTCATCGACCACACTTCCATGAGTTCTTCCAGGGTGCCGATTCCGCCGGGCAGGGCAATGAAGGCGTCGGCCAGTTCAATCATGCGTTCCTTGCGGCGGCGCAAGGTCGGTGTGATTTCATGCCCGGTCAGGCCCGCATGGGACTGCCCGCGCTGATGCAGGTTCGCGGTAACGACACCATGCACCCGCCCGCCCGCTGCGAGGGCGGCGTCGGCGACGGTCCCCATCAGGCCTTTGCCGGTCCCGCCATAGATGGTGGCAATGCCGTGATTGCCGAGTACCTGCCCCAAGGTTCGCGCGCCATCGGCAAAGTCATCGCTGGCACCGAAATTGGACCCGCAGAACACCGCGACAGCGTTGATGGTGCGGATCGTCATCAGTCTTTTCTCCAGTGGGCGCAAGGTGTTGCTGTGCAGTCGGTAAAATGCTCCTGCAATGCCTGCTCCGCATGCTCCCTTGCCTGCAACACATATTCCTGTGCGGCATTGGTGCCCTGTACGGAGAAAAACCTCAGGTCGTGAAGCCCGATGGTCGGCAGGATGGCCTTGAGGTAAGGGGTGAGGAAGTCGGGTTGGCGTGCCAGTTCTCCACTGAATCGGCCGCCGGAGGAAATGGCAACGTACACGGGGCGATCAGCCAGCAGGCCGACCTTGCCGGACCGGGTGATGGTAAAGGTGCGTCGAACCCTGACCACATGATCGATCCAGGCTTTCAGGGCCGAGGGCGCTGCCAGGTTGTGCATCGGCGTGCTGATGACGATGCAGTGCGCGCATTCCAGCTCCTGGATCAGCGCTTCAGAGCGGGCCATGGAACCGACCGGCGACACATCGCTATCCGATGCCTGTGACTGAGCATGGTCGGCATCGATGTGCGGCAGGGATCCATCGCCGATGACTCGGTGGGTCAAGTGGGCTGTCGGCTCATTCTGCTGAAGCCGTTCGATGATTCGCCGGGCCAGCCTGAAGCTTTCCGCGACTTCTCCCCTTGGGCTGCAACTGACATGCAGGATTCTCTTCATTGCGCTTTCCGGTGTTGTTGGTCGGTGTCAAAGCATACGAGCCGGGTTGTGGCCACCCCAGAGCCATGAATCGACACGAGTATTGGTCCATGAAGGGCCGTGAAGAGCGGGTGGTATAGTTCAGGCGTAATAATCGCCCCGGATAGCCAGACCATGCCTACCCCCCAAATCAGTGGCCTCGCTGCACTTGACCCTGCCAGCGGAACGCCGCTGTATCGACAGGTCTATGACCGGCTGCGTGACGCCATCGCCGCCGGTGTGCTCAAGCCCGGCGAGCGGGTTCCTTCGGTCAGGGCGTTGACCAAGGAGCTTGGGCTGTCCAGGGGGACCGTCGATGCGGCCTACGCGCAGCTCGCCGCCGAAGGCTACCTCCAGGCCCGGGGACAGGCCGGTACCATCGTCGCCAGTGACCTGCCGTCCATTGCGCCTGTTGCGCAGCGGGCGCCAGCGCCAGAAGTCACCGTCACCGCGACCAGCTTTCGCCCCGAATCGATACGCCCGTTGCAAATGGGCTTGCCGGCGCTGGACAGCTTCCCGCGCAAGGTCTGGGCGCGGTTGGGTGCCAGTTGCCTGCGCGCCATGCAGGCTGCGGACATGGTGCATCCGGCGGTTTGTGGCCTGCCTGAGTTACGTACTCAGATTGCAGCGTATCTGCAGGTTGCGCGGGGTATTACCTGCTCGCCGTCCCAGGTCTTCGTCACCAGCGGCTATCGCCACACGGTCTCGTTGATCGCCGAGGCTCTGTTGATGGCAGGCGATAGCGTCTGGATCGAAGATCCGGGCTACCCGCCGACACGCGAACTGCTCGAACGCCGGGCTATCGCGACCGTCGCAGTGCCGGTGGATCAGGAGGGGATGCTGGTTGCCACAGGGCTGGCGCGGGCTCCCCGGGCGCGAGCGGCGGTCGTCACCCCTGCCCACCAGAGCCCACTGGGTGTGTCCTTGTCGCTGGCGCGGCGCCTGGCGCTGCTGGAGTGGGCCAGACGCGAAGCAGCATGGATCATCGAGGACGATTACGACGGCGAATACCGATATGTCAGTCGTCCGTTGCCGGCATTGAAGAGCCTGGATCATGACGGCCGGGTGCTCTATGCGGGCACGTTCAGCAAGGTGCTGATGCCGGGCATACGCCTTGCCTATCTGGTTGTTCCCCCGATGCTGGTCGAGCGCTTCGAACTGGTTACCCAGACCTTCACCGGCGGAAGCCCCCAGCTCACCCAGGCGATGGTCAGTGCCTTCATCGCCCAGGGGCACTTTGCGCGGCACATCCAGCGGATGCGCAAGCTCTACGCCGAACGTCGAGCCCTGGCAGTCGCTGGCCTTCAGAGCGAGTTGCAGGACTATGTGCACATTGACGTTCAGCCAGGCGGCATGCATCTGGTCCTGCGCCTGAAGGCGCCACTGTTGGATCGCGATCTGGTTGCCCGCATACTTGAGCATGGCTTGTACGCCGAAGCGCTGTCGGATTGGAACGTGGAGCCCAGAAGCGCCCCCGGCTTGCTGGTGGGGTTCACCAACATCGAATCGCGCAGTGTCGCGCAATCCCTGGGACGGCAGCTTCGCATGCTGATCCAGTCCGCCTGAGTCGCGGCAGCATGGCCCAGTGCGGAAGACCAATCATGGACCTTCTGGCATAGGCCATGTCCCCCGATGATTGAGTCTCTTGTTCGTTCACTCCAAGGACTCATCATGACCCAACGAATCGATTACACCAAAGCCTCCCCTGAGGGCTACCAGGCGTTTGGTGCCGTGTACATGACGTTGCAAAAATCCGCTTTGCCCAAGGCGCTCGTCGACCTTGTGTACCTGCGTGTTTCGCAGATCAACGGCTGTGCGTTCTGCATCGACATGCACTCGCGGGACCTGATCAAGTCGGGACTGGCGCAGGACAAACTGGTGCTGGTGCCGGTCTGGCGTGATGCGGGTGAGCTGTTCAGTGCGCGTGAACGGGCCGCCCTTGCCTGGGGTGAAAGTGTGACGTGCGTCACCCGGAACGGCATTCCCGATGCCGATTATGCCGCTGCTGCTGCACAGTTCAATGACAAGGAACTGGCCGATCTTACCTACGCCATTGGCCTGATGAACGCCTTCAATCGTTTCGGCGTGGCATTCCGCTCGACGCCGGCTGCTGCGGCGTAATTCAATCGGGAGGCTGGCTGAAGATGGCGTGGGTTTTACTTGGCGTGGCAGGCATTCTGGAAATTGCCTTTGCCTGGTTCATGAAGTCGTCCCATGGTTTCACGCGGTTGACGCCTGCGCTGCTGACCCTGGCCGCTGGTGTGTCGAGCGTAACGCTGCTATCCATTTCGTTGCGCAGTTTGCCGATGGGGACCGGGTATGCGGTCTGGACAGGCATTGGTGCTGCCGGTACAGCAATGGTGGGAATAGTCTGGCTGGGCGACTCCGCAGCGCCGATGAGGCTGGTGTGCATCGGTCTCATACTGGCCGGTGTCATCGGGTTGAAGCTGGTTTCAATCCCGTAGCTGCTGCCTCGCTGGCTCGGAGACATAGAGTGGTCAGGTTAAGTATTGCCTTTCGGCCCAATGGTCTGATCGAAAGGCGGGCAGCGTTCCGAAGGGCCGTATTTTTTTGGTTCTTCACGGAATCCCGGGGGGCTAGGCTCCTTGGGCTTGGGCTTGGGCTTGGGCTTGGGCTTGGGCTTGGGCTTGGGCTTGCGAGCTTATCCATTCCATGTGGCGACGCTGCCGGCCCCTTCCGCCCTTACGGCGGCCTACTTTTCTCTTGGGAAAAGTAGGCAAAACCGCTCGCTCCTACATACGGCCCTACGCTGCGCTCCGGGTTCCCTCGCTACGGTGTCTTCCAGGGGCTGCGCGGCCTACGACTTGCTTCGCCAAGTCTACGGCTCGCGTTCTTCGGCTACGCCGAAGGGTGCTACGCACCCGCCCCCTCCAGACACCTACGCTCGGCCTCCTGAAGTCGCGAAGTTACGGGTGGTGTCTGTGCTGGCGCATCTTCGAAGGCAGATGTTGGCGCAGCCTGGCTGACGCCATCGCGGGGCAAGCCCGCTCCTACGGTTGCTCTTGATCTTCATGCGCGTCAGTTCAGGCGCCGCAGAATGCGACTTCAGGAGGCCGAGTGGAGGTGCCTGTAGGGGCCGTGCGCAGCACCTTCGGCGTAGCCGAAGAGCGCGAGCCGTAGACTTGCGTAGCAAGTCGTAGGCCGCGTGGCCCCGGAGGGCGCCGGAGCGAGAGGACCCGTAGCGCAGCGGAGGGCCGTATGCAGGAGCAAGCGGTTTTGCCTACTTTTCCCAAGAGAAAAGTAGGCCGCCGTAAAGGCGGAAGGGGCCGCCAGCGTCGCCACATGGAATGGATAATCTCGCAATCCCAACACCCGAACCCAAGGAACATACCCCCCAGGATTCCGTGAAGAACCATTTTTTTGGGAGTGGCGGCATTCCGTTGGCCGCGCACAGTGCTCACGCAGAGGTCCCGAAACGACGATGGATGGCTCGGCCATGCGCTGGCGAACGGTTGGTTTTTATGGATAATGGCGCGGCGATATTTTCCTGGCTGTGAGTGATGTTGATGTCGGAAATAAATATAAAAAAATATGACTATATTGATGCTGTTCGAGGTATCGCTATAACACTGGTTGTACTTGTTCATGCGTCTCAATATGTAAAGCCCTTGAGTACCTGGCTCCTGACAATGATGGGCGAAGGTGCAAGTGGGGTGCAGCTTTTTTATATCGCCAGTGCCATTACCTTGTGTATGTCGTGGGTTGCCCGACAAGGCAAGGATGTCTATCCGGTGCGCAGCTTCTATCTGCGAAGGCTGTTCAGGATCGCGCCGATGTTTTATCTGGCAATTATCTTGTTTCTGTTCTTGAACGGTACTGCGGCGTCCTATTTTGCGCCAAACGGCATCAGTTGGTGGTTCGTTCCGATGACCGCCTTGTTTCTCCACGGTTTTCATCCTGAGACTATCAACTCAGTGGTCCCCGGCGGATGGTCGGTGGCGGTCGAAATGACCTTTTATCTGGTGTTTCCACTGCTGATGTGTGTTCGCAGGTTTTATTACCTGTTGTTTATCCTGATCAGTTGTATCGTGCTGCAGCAGTTCAATGCACCGCTGTCCTCGATGATTTTCAATTACCAGGCGCCTCAGGCTTACCTGATTGATCGATTTGCATTCTTCAACTTCTTCAGCCAACTCCCGGTTTTCATCATGGGGATCATGGCGTACCTGTTCCTGGTAAAAAACCACACGATCGGTCTGAAAAGCCTTGTGTTGGGTGGCGTTGCTTTCGTGCTGCTGATGCTGGAGTTCTGGCGTCCCAGCCAGACGTTTGTCCAGCATCATGTCGTGGCAGGTGCGATGTTTGCCATTTTCTCGATCTTCCTGGCTTACCGGCCCACGGTGTTGCTGGTCAATCGACTGACCGTGTTCCTTGGCAAGTTGAGTTTCAGCATGTACCTGGTCCATATCGCTGTGCTGAAGATCCTGGGTAACGCCCAGATCAACCTTCTGTTCGCCAGCGGGGATCTGAACAGCCTGCTGTTCTTCTTGTGCGTGTTGACGTTGACCGCTGGTGTCTCGTGGCTCACCTATCGCTTTGTCGAGAAACCGGGCATTGCGCTGGGCCGCAGGTTGATCGACAAGCTCGAGGCGGGTCGCTCCGGCGCCGCAATGTACAAGAACCTAGGGTAAGGGTGGCGTATGTCTCGCTTGACGCAGGATCAGTCGCAGCAGCTTGATTCGATCAGGGCACTTGCAGCCTTTGCAGTGTTGTTGGGCCATACCTACCAGACCCTGCTTTTACCAACGCTCGGGTCGTGGTTTACCGTGGTTGTCCTGGTGGCGCAATTTGCGGTGATGGCGTTCTTCGTGCTGAGTGGATTCCTCATCGGCAAATCAGCCTGCAACAATGTCCGCAAACATACAGTTTTCAGTATTGGCGACTATACAAAGGCTCGCGTGCTGCGGCTCTATCCGCCGCTGATTGCAGCGTTGATGCTGATGCTGTTCCTTGGCCTGATTGCCCCGCATTTCTTTCCTTCCGGTTCCAATGCGTTGCTGCCGATTGAAGGTGTCGACTTCATTCGCACAGGGTTTGTTACGTCGACAGCAGATATCTGGGGCGCACTGACCTTCCTCAATGGTTTCAAGGTAGAGAATCCCTCCGCCAATAGCCCGCTGTGGAGTCTGTCGCTGGAAGCCTGGTACTACGTGATAGCGGCTGCCATCTTCCTGTGGCCTGGAAAGAAGCTGCTGGCGCTGGTGCTTGTGGCCGTTACCGCATTTGTCACCCATGGCAACTCATTGTTCTTCCTGCTCGCACCCGTGTGGTTTTCCGGCTTTGTGCTGGCCTTGATTCACCAGCGTCATCCGGCCATGAGTAGTCGGGTTTACACCTGGCTCTTCCTGGTCATGAGTGTCGCGCTGGTTGCGGTGACAGCCGATGCGCTCTGGCGCCATCCATCGGGTAACGAAGTGGTCTATGAAAAGATCAATATGTTCAGGGTGGTTTCGGGGCTTTGGTTTGCCTGTTTCATGGCGATGTTGCTCGGCGGCAAGTTGAGGTTTTCGACCTGTTTGCACAAGCACGCGAGCTATTCGTACACCCTCTATGTCATCCATTTTCCGATCATGCTGTTCGCCCTTGGGGTGTTCCAGGTCTTTGCCTACGGGTCCAGCGCCAGGTCGCTGATGGTGAGCGTAGGGGTGGTACTGGTTTCACTGGCCGTGTCCTGGTCGCTGAGCCGTTGGGTGGAGAACAAAGCCTTGCTGGATGCGTTGTTGCGCTCCGCCATGAGGCGGGCTGGCAGTAAAAAAACAGCGTGACACACGGGTGTCAGGTTACGACAGCATATGCCTGTCAATCAGTTGCGCCACCTCCGATGCATGACTGTTCCCCAGGTCATGCCCCGCACCTGCCAGCACCTGCAGCGTTGCACGGGGCAGCAAGCGGGCAAGGTGCTCGCCCACAGCCACCGGGCTGATCGGATCACGGTCACCCCAGAGCAACAGCACCGGCATGCTCAGATCCGCCAGGCGCGCACTGAGGTCGCTGTGCTCATCGAGGAACCAGCGCGGCGCGCCCGGGTACTCGGCGGCGAAATCCGCCCGCCAGTCCTGGGCACCGAATGCCGGCATGTTCACCCCGCCTGAAGTAACGCTGAGCACCAGGTGAGTAATTCGCTCGGGTCGCTCCAGTGCGGCACGCACCGCGACGATCCCGCCCATGGACTGCGCCACCAGCGCCGTAGGTCGGTCGATGGCCGGCAGCAGGCGGGCGACCAGATCATCCAGGCTGTTCACCTGCGGATCGGCCGGAGTCGGTCCGAAGCCGGGCCAGCCGACATGCAGCTGATGTGCCGGGTGCACGAGTTGCCGCGCGGCCGGGCGCCAGAAGTCGGTGTTGCCCGAGGCGCCGGGGAGAAAAATGAGGCGTGAGGGGTGGGTCATCAGCAAAACCTCAGGGTCCGTTTCAAGGGAAATGCTGCGCCGCACTCTATCAGATCGAGCGTTGCCCCACCCGCTGGGTCAGCGCCGCTGCCGATTCCTTGCGCTCCGAATAACGATCCACCAGGTACTCACCACGATCGCGCAACAGCAGGGTGAACTTGACCAGCTCTTCCATCACATCCACCACTCGGTCGTAGTAGGGTGAAGGCTTCATGCGGTTGTCGGTGTCGAACTCCAGCCAGGCCTTGGGCACCGATGACTGGTTGGGGATAGTGAACATGCGCATCCAGCGGCCCAGCACCCGCAGCTGGTTGACCACATTGAACGACTGCGAGCCGCCACACACCTGCATCACTGCCAGGGTCTTGCCCTGGGTCGGGCGCACCGCACCGAGGGCCAGCGGCACCCAGTCGATCTGTGCCTTGAACACCGCCGAAAGGGCGCCGTGGCGCTCCGGCGAGCACCACACCTGGCCTTCGGACCACTGCATCAGTTCCAGCAACTCCTGGACCTTGGGATGGCTGGTCGGGGCGTCGTCAGGCAGGGGCAGGCCGCTAGGGTTGAAAATTCGCGTTTCTGCGCCGAAGTGTTCGAGCAAGCGCGCCGCTTCTTCGGTCAGCAGACGACTGAAGGAGCGTTCGCGGGTCGAGCCATAGAGCAGCAGGATGCGTGGCTTGTGGCCGTCGTGGGCGGCGAAGGGTTTGATCAGTTCGAGGTCGAGGTTGGGCAGGTCTTCATTCATGGGTTCGTCGCTCACAGGGTGCCGATACGGTTGAGTTCGCGCTGTAGGTCATCTGCGTCCAGCGTTGCAAAAGGCAGGGCGAGGAAGGCGCGGCAGCGTCGTTCGATCTGCGCCAAGGTGGCGTCGAAGGCGGTGTTGATCTGCGCCTCGCTACCCCGGACCTCGGAAGGGTCCTCAAGGCCCCAGTGGCTCTTGAGCGCCGGGCCGAACCAGACCGGGCAGGCTTCGCCGGCGGCCCTGTCGCACACAGTGATGACGATATCGGGCGGGTTGTCGACAAAGGCGTCGTTGCCCTTGCTGGACAGGCCCGTGGTGGCGATACCGGCGCGCTGGAGCGTCGTCAGGCTGCGGGGCAGTACCTGGCCCTTGGGAAAGCTGCCGGAACTGACCGCTTCGAAACCCGCCGGGGCCAGGTGGTTGAACAGGGCTTCGGACAGGATGCTGCGGCAACTGTTGGCCGTACACATGAACAGGATTCGCATCGGGACATTCTCGCTATCAACAGCAGGTAGGTCGGGCAGGGCGTTCGCCCATGGCGCCGAGGCGGGCGCTGTCGTCGCTCAGCCAGTGCTGGTTGGCATCGAGGGTCAGCTTCAGCACCTCGCCTACCCAGGCGGGCAGTTGCGGGTTGAGCCGGTAGTAGACCCACTGGCCCTGGCGACGGTCGAGCAGCAGGCCACACCTGCGCAGTTGCGCCAGGTGGCGGGAGATTTTCGGCTGGCTTTCATCCAGCGCGCTCATCAGCTCGCAGACACAGAGTTCGCCTTCGCGAACGATCAGCAAGGTAGCGCGCGTCCGGGTTTCGTCGGCCAGGGACTTGAATAGTGCGGCAGGGGTGAGCATCGCAGTTGCCCGCTTTAACATATGGAAATCCGAATATACGGATTTCCATATGTTATGCAAGCCGCGATGAGACGCTGTGCGGGGGTGGTCTCAGAACGCCAGCTTGTAGCCGATCATCAGTAGCATGCCCGCCAGGCATGGGCGCAGGACGCCGTCGGAAATGCGCCCGGTCAGGTGACTGCCCAGATAGATGCCCGGCAAGGAGCCCAGCAGCAGGTAACCCAGCAGCGACCAGTCCATGTTGCCCATGCTGGCATGGCCCAGGCCCGCGACCAGGGTCAGGGGCACGGCGTGGGCGATCTCGGTGCCGACCAGGCGACGGGTGACCAGGTAGGGGTAGAGCAGGAACAGCGCCACGGTGCCCAGGGCGCCAGCACCGATGGAGGTGAGCGAGACCATGATGCCGAGGATGACGCCGGTGACCACGGTCAGCAGGTTGAGGGTGCGGCCGTTGAGGTGCCAGCGGTCGCCGGCGTGCTTGTTGGCGAAGGCTTGCAGCTTGCTCTTGAACAGGATGGCCAGGGCGGTCAGTACCAGCACCACAGCCAGGCCTTGCTTGATGATGGCGTTGGCCGCCTGGGTGTCGGCGTCCAGGCTGCTGAGGAACCACAGGGTCAGGGCGGCAGCCGGAACGCTGCCCAGGGTCAGCCAGCCGGTGATCTTCCAGTCGATGTTCTTGTTCTTGCCATGCACCCAGACGCCACTGGCCTTGGTGATGGCGGCATAGAGCAGGTCGGTGCCGACCGCCGTGGCCGGGTTGATGCCGAACCACAGCAGGATCGGGGTCATCAGCGAGCCGCCGCCGACGCCGGTCATGCCGACGATGAAGCCTACAACCAGACCTGCAATGGTGAAGCCGAAAGAACCTACATCCATAGTCAACCTAACGCCCAACGTGCCCGTGATCGGATGGCAGCCAGCATAAAGGTTTTTTTATAGCCAAATAGACTAGTTCGTTATTAGGTTATAACTGCAATCGGCTACGACCATTGTGTGAACCGGTTCGGACATTCGCCAGGCGACTGGCGCTTGGGGTTTTCCCTTATCATCCAGACCGCGTATTATTCAATCAGATAAGTCTGAAGGTCGTCCCCGCGTAGCGCACACGCCGTTTACCTTGCGTGGCCCAGGTGCCTCGCAAGGTGATCTCCAGAACCAAGCATGATCCACATAAAGACGTTTAACGACTGCCAAAGTTGAATTGGCCAGGCTTGCCGGCTGTCCGCAGGATGGGACGGTGCCAGTGGTTTTTAAAGGAATGGGTTTTGACAAAGCGTAAACAGGTTGCAATTGTTGGTTGTTCTTTTCGTTTCCCTGGCTCCACCACCAGCAGTTTCTGGCAAAACCTGATGACCGGGCGCGACCTGGTGACCCAGGTCGACGCCTCGCGCTGGGAGCATGCCGAGTTCCTGCACCCGGACAAAGCCAATCCGGCTACCAGCTACACCTTCGCTGCCGGCAGCCTGGGTGACGTCAGCGCTTTCGATGCCGGGTTCTTCAATATCTCGCCGCGCGAAGCGGCAGTGATGGACCCGCAGCAACGCCTGTTGCTGGAAATGTGCTGGGAAACCTTCGAGAACGCCGGGGTCAAGCCGTCGAGCCTGCGTGGCAGCAACTGCGGCGTGTACCTGGGGATCGCCAGTGTCGAGCAGGCCTATCGCCTGGTCGAAGACATGGCCTCGATCGATGGCGCCACCGCCACCGGCAACACCATGAGCATCGCCGCCAACCGCTTGTCGTTCTTCTACGACCTGCGCGGTCCGAGCATGGCCATCGACACCGCCTGTTCGTCGTCGCTGGTGGCCTTTCACCAGGCCTGCCAGGCGATTCTCAGTGGCGATATCGACCAGGCGGTGACCGGCGGCATCAGCCTGCACATGCACCCGTTCGGTTTCATGATCTTCGCCAAGGCGTCGATGTTGTCGCGCACCGGGCGTTGCCACAGCTTCGATGAGAGCGGTGATGGCTACGCCCGTTCCGAAGGCGGTGGACTGTTCCTGCTCAAGGACTACGACCAGGCCCTGGCCGATGGCAACCCGATCCTGGCGGTGGTGGCGGCCAGTGCGGTCAATACCGATGGCCGCAAGTCCAGCCTGACCCTGCCCAACGCCGAGGCCCAGGCCGCCTTGCTCAAAGGCGCCTATGCCAAGGCCGGCATCGACCCTGCGCAACTCGATTACCTCGAAGCCCATGGCACCGGCACCGCGGTCGGTGACCCGGTCGAGACCCGTGCCATCGGAGAGACCCTGGGCCAGGCCCGTGGCGCCGGCAATCCGCTGCCGATCGGCTCGATCAAGAGCAACCTCGGTCACCTGGAAGCCGCCTCCGGCGTTGCCGGCCTGATGAAGGCCCTCAACTGCCTGGCCGAGCGCAAGATTCCGGCGACCATCGGGGTCGAAGCGCTTAACCCCAACATCGACTTTGTCGACCTCAACCTGGACGTGGTCACCGAGCCGCGCACGCTCAAGCCTGAAGGGCAGCTGACGGTCGGCATCAACTCGTTCGGCTTTGGTGGCGCCAACGCCCACGTCATTTTGCAGAGCGCCGAAGCGCAGCCTGTGCCGGCCGCGCCGAACCAGGCGCGCCGACTGCCGTTGCTGCTCAGCGCCAAGGATGCCGCAGGCCTGCGCGCCACGGCCGAGCGCTTTGCCGACTACCTGGCCGCGCATCCCGAAGCCAGCTACTACGACGTCGCCTACCAGGCCATGTTCCGTCGCGATGCCCATCCGCATCGCCTGTTGTTGATCAGCGCCGACCCGGCCGAATCCGCCCAGGCGCTGGCCGACTATGCCCAGGACCCGAGCCTCAGCGAGCTGAGTTCGGTGCTTGAAGCCGGGCAGGCGCTGGACCAGGTCCAGGGCCCGGTCTTCGTCTATTCCGGCAACGGTTCGCAGTGGCAAGGCATGGGCCGGGCGATGCTCGGTGATCCACTGTTCGAGGCAGCGGTCGCTGAAGTCGATGCGCTGTTCCAGCCATTGGCGGGCTACTCGCTGCGTGCCGAACTGATGGGTGAGAACGGCGACGATCGCTATGCGCGCACCGAGATTGCCCAGCCGGCACTGTTCGCCTTGCAGGTGGCCGTCACCCGTGTACTGGCGGCGCAGGGCGTGCATCCCCAGGCGGTGATCGGCCATAGCGTTGGCGAAGTGGCCGCGGCCTGGGCCTGCGGTGCCCTGAGCCTGGAGGACGCCACCCAGGTGATCTTCCACCGCAGCCGCCTGCAGGGCCTGACCCGTGGCAACGGCCAGATGGCCGCCGTGGGCCTGTCGGCTGAAGCCACCGCTGCCGTACTGGCCGAACTGGGCCTGGACGAGCGTCTGGTGATCGCTGGCGAAAACAGCGCCCGCGGTGCCACCGTGGCAGGCTGTGTCGAGGCCTTGGGCGAGCTGGAGCAGGTGCTCGGCGAGCGCCAGGTCTTCGCCCGTCGCTTGGCCCTGGACTACGCCTTCCATTCGCCGGCGATGAACCCGATCGAACAGCAGGTCATCAGCGACCTGGCGCACATCCGCCCGCGCACCGGCCGTATTCCGTTCTACTCCACCGTGGTCGGTGGCCAACTCGATGGCGAGCGACTGGACAGCCGCTACTGGTGGCAGAACATCCGCCTGCCGGTGCTGTTCCAGGGTGCGATGGACGCGCTGGTGGGGCAGGGCTGCAACCTGTTCGTCGAAGTCGGCCCGCACCCGATCCTGCGCAGCTACGTCACCGATGCCCTGGCCCAGCGCGAGGTCGCCGGCCAGGTGATCGCCACCTTGCTGCGCAAGGACCACAGCCCAGTGCTGCTGGAGCGTTGCCTGGCCAAGCTGCTGATCGCCGGTGTCGAGCCGGACTGGCAGGCGCATTTCCCGGTGGCCGGTGCCAACCTGCGCCTGCCCAACTACGCCTGGCAGCGCGATCACTTCCAGTTGCCGGTCAGCTCCGAGTCGTCCGGCCTGTTGCAGCGCGAGCGCGTGCATCCCTTGCTCGGCTATGCGCTGGCCGACCGTGCCCTGACCTGGGAAAACCGTCTGGATACCCAGCTGTTCCCGACCCTGGGCGATCACAAGGTCGGCGAGTCGGTACTGTTCCCCGGCGCCGGCTTCACCGAACTGGCCCTGGCTGTGGCCTTGTTGCACCAGCCAGGCGAGTTCGTCGACATCGAAGAACTGGAGATTCACAACCCGTTGCTGCTCGGCAGCGAAGGCAGCAAGAAGATTCGCGTCAGCGTCGAGGAGGCCGATGGCACCTTGCGCATCGTCTCGCGCACCCTGGCCCAGCGCGAAGAGTGGGTACAGCATGTGGTCGCGCGCCTGCCCGGCGAGGCACGCGGGGTGATGCTCGGCGGTCGTGCCCCGGCATTGCCACAGCGCCCGGCGGATTTCAGCGGCGAGCAGCACCTGGCACTGACCGCGGCGGTCGGCCTGAACTACGGGCCGGCCTACCAGGCTGTGTCGGCTGTCTGGGTGGAACCGGCGCACATTCTGGCCCGGTTGAGTGTACCGGCTGCGATCAGCGCCGAGCTGACGTCGCTGCACCTGCACCCGGCCTTGCTCGACGGTGCCTTCCAGTTGATCACCGAACTGCTGGTGAGCCAGCCGGGCCGCAACAAGGGCCTGGCGTTCATTCCGGTCAAGTTCGGACGCATCGCCTTTGCTCGCGACGGGGGCGTGCCGTGCCTGGCCGAAGTGCGGCAGCTCAAGCGCACCGAGCATTCGTTGCTGGTCGATTTCGTCCTCTATGACGCCCGCGGCGAAGCGGTGCTGTGCATCAAGGAGGCGCGCTTCCGTGGCGTGCGCCTGCAGCGCGATCGCTCCGGCGACATCAAGCACCTGGCCCATGTCGGCGTCGCCGCCCCGGGTCAGGTCGTGCCGGTGCTGCGTGAAGCCCTGCTCGATACGGCGCTGGCCGATCATCTGCAGGGCCTGGCCGATGAGCCGGTGCAGGTGCGCTACCTCAACGAGGTCGAGCCGCTGCTCGATGCCTTGTGTTCAAGTTTCGTGCTCGACCTGATCGAGCAGGCCGGTGGCCGCCTGAGCGCCGAACAGGTTGCATTGTGGTCGCAACAGGCGACCGTGCCGGCTGAGTTCCTCGCGACCTTGCTGCGCCATGGCCTGGAAGACGGCAGCCTCGACCGTGATGCCGCCGGTGGCTGGCAGCTTGCCGATGCCGGCGAGCGCCCGACGTCCGAGGCGATCTGGCAGGAGCTGTTCCAGAGCTACCCGGAACACTTCCAGCTGATTCATTCGGTGGGCCGTATCGGGCGCCACTTGCAGGCGCTGCTCGACGGTCGCCAGTCACTTGAAACCCTGCTGCCGCGGGAAACCAGCGGCGCCAGCCTGACCCGCCTGGTGCTGGGTGCCAGTGGCCAGCAACGCCTGCTCGCCGGCCTGCGCCAGACCCTGGCCCAACGCCTGGATGCATTGCCGGCCGGGCAGCGCCTGCGGGTGCTGGAGCTCGGCTTTGGCGGGCCGTCCTTTGCCGAGTCGCTGTACGCCGCGGTCGATTTCGACCGGGTGGACTACAGCTATTGCGTGCAAGAGCCGGAGCTGGCGCAGATGCTGTGCGACGAGTGCCCGGCGCTGGATATCCTCGGCTTCGATCAACTGGCCGCTGCCGGTCACTACGACTGGGTACTGCTGCCGACCGACCTGGCGGCGCTGGACAGCATTGGCACCGCCTTGCGCCAGGTGGCAACCCAGCTCAACCCCCATGGGCAACTGGCGTTGCTGGCACAGCACCCGGCGCGCTGGGCCGATTTCGTCTTCGGTGCCCAGGCCGACTGGTGGCTGGCCGGCCCCGAGCAGGCCTTGTCGCGCCAGCAGCGTCCAGGCTTCTGGCAGCACGAGCTGCAACGCCATGGCCTGTCCCTGACCCATACCCTCGAAGCCCTGCCAGGCAATGGCTGTGGCAGTTACCTGATGCTTGCCGGCAAGCTGGCGGGCAGCGCTGCGCCGCTGGCGCCAGTCGCCTGCCAGCACTGGGCCTTGCTGGCTGAGGCCGGGCAGGGCGCCGCCGAGCAGTTGGCCAGTCGCCTGCGCGAGCAGGGCCAGCAGGTCAGCCTGCTGGTGCCGGGTGATGCCCGGTCGCTGGCGCAGCAACTGGCCGCGCTGGATCAGCCGCCGCAGCAACTCGTGCACCTGGCCGGCTTCGATGCCGCCCGGGGCCTGGATGCCCAGGGCGAGCGCTGCATGCAGGCCGCGGCGCTGGTCCAGGCGTGTGAATCGCTGGGCCTGGCCCCGCACTGCTGGCTGCTGACCCGTGGCGCTGCCGCTCACCTGTACAGCGGCGACAGCGCACAGCAGGTGGATGCGATTGCCGACGCCGCGTTCTGGGGCTTTGGCCGCACCCTGGCGAACGAATCCGCCAGTTGCCCGATCCGTCTGCTCGACCTGGCCCATGGCGCATCGATCGACAGCCTGGTCCCGGCCCTGCTGCAGGCCGACGCCGAAAACGAAATGGCCATCAGCGCCGACGGTTTGCGTTACGTACCGCGCCTGCGCGTGCTGGCGGACAAGCATGACACCATTGACGCGGCAGACCAGCGCATCAGTCTGGGCTTCGACCTGCCCGGCCAGTTGCGCAACCTGCGCTGGGAAGTGCGTGAGCCGCGCCTGCCGGCGGCGGACGAGCTGGATATCGCCGTGCGGGCCACCGGCCTGAACTTCCGCGACGTGATGTTCGCCCTCGGCTTGCTGTCCGACGAAGCCATCGAGAACGGCTTCTCCGGCCCGACGCTGGGCTTTGAATTCGCAGGCGTAGTGCAGGGCAAGGGCGCCGAGGTACTGGGCGATTTCGCCCCGGGCGACCGTGTGGTCGGCTTCGGCCCGTGCAGCTTCGCCAACCGCCTGGTGACCAACGCCAACGCCGTGGCGCGGATTCCCGACGGCATGTCGTTCGAAGCGGCGGCGACCATCCCCAGTACCTTCTTCACCGTCTACTACGCCCTGCATTACCTGGCGCGCCTGGAGCCGGGCGAGAAAGTGCTGATCCACGGCGCCGCCGGTGGCGTGGGTATCGCCGCGATCCAGGTGGCCAAGTGGTGTGGCGCCGAGATCTACGCCACCGCCGGCAGCGACGAGAAGCGCGACTTCCTGCGCCTGCTGGGTGTCGACAAAGTGTTCGATTCACGCTCCCTCGCCTACGCCGACGAAGTCCTGGCAATCACCGGCGGACGGGGTGTCGACGTGGTGCTCAACTCCCTGGCGGGCGAAGCGATCAACCGCAACCTGCGGGTGCTCAAGCCGTTCGGTCGCTTCCTCGAACTGGGCAAGCGCGACTTCTACCAGAACACGCGCATCGGCCTGCGGCCGTTCCGCAACAACATCAGCTACTTCGGCATCGACGCCGACCAGTTGATGAGCGAGCGTCCGCAACTGACCCGGCGCCTGTTCGGGCAGATGATGGATTTGTTCGAGCAAGGCATCCTGCACCCGCTGCCGTTCCGAGAATTCGATGCCAACCAGGTGGTCGAGGCGTTCCGCTACATGCAGCAGGCGCGGCAGATCGGCAAGATCGTGGTCACCTACGGCAACCCGATCGAGCACCTGGTGGACACCCGCGAGCAGCCGCAGCAACAGCTGCAGCTCGATGGCCAGGCGACCTACCTGGTCACCGGCGGCCTCGGTGGTTTCGGCCTGCGCACGGCGCAGTGGCTGGTGGACAAGGGCGCGCGACACCTGGTGCTGCTCGGTCGTCGCGGCCCGGCCAGTGTCGAGGCGCAGCCGAGCCTGGCCGCCTGGCAGGCCCAGGGTATCGATGTGCAGGCGCTGGCTTGCGATATCACCGACCCGCAGCAACTGCGCGCCGTGTTCGAACACATCGCCGCCACGCCTTACCCGTTGCGCGGCCTGGTGCACGCCGCGACGGTGATCGACGACGGCCTGATCCGCAACCTCGATGCCGGGCAGTTGCAGCGTGTGCTGGAGCCCAAGGCCAAGGGCGCGCAGTACCTGCATGAACTGACCTGCGGGCTGGCGCTGGACTTCTTCGTGATGTTCTCCTCGGCCACCACCCTGTTCGGCAACCCGGGACAGGCCAACTACGTGGCGGCCAACCACTGGCTCGAAGCCCTGGCCCGCCATCGTCGCGCCCAAGGCCTGGCGGCCACGGCGGTGCTTTGGGGCGCCATCGATGATGTCGGCTTCCTGGCCCGTAACGAGCAGATCAAGGATGCCCTGCAAAGCCGCATGGGTGGCGCAGCGCTGCGCGCCGACGTGGCCCTGGCGCACCTGGAGCAGATGCTACTGAGCGGCGACGACGGCATCGGCGTGCTGGAGCTGGAATGGAAAGCCTTGTCGCGCTTCCTGCCCAGCGCCGCCACCCCGCGCTTTATCGAGCTGGTCCGCGCCCACGGTGGCGAGCAGGACGATGAGGGCGATGCCCAGGACATCCAGCGCTTGCTCGCCGAGCTGGATGACGAACAGGTGCTGGAGCGTTTCGTCGAACTGCTCAAGCATGAGGTCTGTGAAATCCTGCGCCTGCCGGCAGCCCGGCTGGATACCCAGCGGCCGCTGCAAGAACTGGGACTGGACTCGCTGATGAGTGTCGAGCTGGTGGTGGCGCTGGAAGAACGCTTCGGCATTCGCCTGCCGGTCATGGAGCTCAGCGAAAGCTCCAGCATCGACAAGCTCAGCGTGCGCATCCTCGAACTGCTGCGTGGCGAAGCGGCTGAGGCACCCGCATCGACCTCGTTGACCGCGAACGTGCTGGCCCGCCACGGCAGTGAACTGAGCCCGGAACAAATCGCCGAGCTGAACGCCGAGCTGGCGGACACGGCTGCGGCACCTGACCGTTTGATTGAATGATGTCTGACCGAGTGAACCTGCAATGACTGCTAAAACGCCCTCCGGCCTGAATGCCGGCATCAAGCAACGGCTGATCGAACAAGCCTTGCAACGCCGTCGCAGCGAGGCGGGCGACGGGGCCCCCGGCGCCACCCTGGAGCAAGCGCAACAGGTGGCGCTCAAGGTGCCGGAAGCCTTCTATCGCTTCGACCAGCACCCTGGCTACCAGCAGTTGCGGGTGATGCAGCAGGGCGCCGCACGCCTGGGCCTGGCCAACCCGTTCTTCCGTTTGCACCAGGGCACGGCGGGCGCCGAGACCCGTATCGGCGAGCGCGAGTACCTCAACTTCGCCAGCTACAACTACCTGGGCTACTCCGGTCACCCGCAGGTGGCCGAAGCGGCCAAGGCGGCGATCGATCGCTATGGCACCTCGGTGTCGGCCAGCCGGCCGGTGTCCGGCGATCGCCCGCTGCACCGGGAGCTTGAGCGCGCCCTGGCCGACCTGTACGAGGTCGACGATGCGGTGGTGCTGGTCAGCGGTCATGCCACCAACGTCACCACCATCGGCTACCTGTTCGGCCCGCGCGACCTGGTGCTGCATGACGAGCTGATCCACAACAGCGTGTTGCAGGGCATCCAGTTGTCCGGTGCGCGGCGTCTGAGCTTCGCCCATAACGACTGGCAGGCACTGGACCGTATCCTCGGTGAGCAGCGCCAGCACTTCGAGCGGGTGCTGGTGGTGGTCGAGGGCATCTACAGCATGGACGGCGACTACCCGGACCTGCCGCGCTTCGTCGAGCTCAAGCGCAAGCACAAGGTCTTCCTGATGGTCGACGAGGCGCACTCGCTGGGGGTAATGGGCGCGACCGGCAAAGGCATTCGCGAGCATTTCGCCCTGGCCGGCGACGACGTGGATATCTGGATGGGCACCTTGAGCAAGACCCTGGCCAGTTGCGGTGGCTACATCGCCGGCAACACGGCGCTGATCGAACACCTGAAGTTCCTCGCCCCGGGCTTTCTCTACAGCGTCGGCATGCCGCCTGCAGTCACAGCGTCGGCGCTGGCGGCGTTGCAGTGCATGGCCCTTGATCAGGCGCGGGTGCAGACCCTGCAGGCCCGTGGTGAATTGTTCCTGCGCCTGGCCAGGGCGGCCGGTCTGGACACCGCCACCAGCACCGGGCTGGCGGTGATTCCGGTGATCACCGGCAGTTCGTTCAAGGCCGGGCGCCTGTCCAGCGCTTTGTTCGAGCGCGGCATCAATGCCCAGCCGATCCTCTACCCGGCAGTGCCGGAGCAGGCGGCGCGGGTGCGTTTCTTCGTGTCCTGCGAGCACAGCGAAGAGCAGATCACCCGCACCGTGGCCATCGTCGCCGAAGAGATGGCCAGGCTCGCTTGATTCTGCAGGTCGTCTGGTTCAACGATGTGGTCGGATTGCGACTGCTGCGCAGCCGTTCGCAGGCTTCGCCGGCTCCCACACCGATTGCAGCTCAAACTGTGGGAGCTGCCGCCAGGCTGCGATCGGCCGCGAAGCGGCCGTAAAACCTGACCGCGCTGTGCTCAGATTTGCCTCAGATCCAGGGCTTTTCGTAGGCGTTGAGCCGGTCGATGAAGCGCCAGTGGCTGCGCTTGTCGAAGCCCATCAGGCGCTTGAGGCGGATGTCCCAGCGCATGTGATGGTTGGCGATCCAGGGCAGGGCGAACAGGTGGGCACCGCGCCACGGGATGAACGGATTGCGCCGCAGGCTGGCGTAGATTTCCACCCGGTGGCTGGGGCTCAGGCTCGGGCAGCGGGCATGGAAGCCCGAGGTGTCGGCCACCACCAGGGTGTTCGAAGAGATGGCCAGGCTCGCCTGATTCTGCGGGACGTCTGGTTCAACGATGTGGTCGGATTGCGACTGCTGCGCAGCCGTTCGCAGGCTTCGCCAGCTCCCACACCGATTGCAGCTCAAACTGTGGGAGCTGCCGCCAGGCTGCGATCGGCCGCGAAGCGGCCGTAAAACCTGACCGCGCTGTGCTCAGATTTGCCTCAGATCCAGGGCTTTTCGTAGGCGTTGAGCCGGTCGATGAAGCGCCAGTGGCTGCGCTTGTCGAAGCCCATCAGGCGCTTGAGGCGGATGTCCCAGCGCATGTGATGGTTGGCGATCCAGGGTAGAGCGAACAGGTGGGCACCGCGCCACGGGATGAACGGATTGCGCCGCAGGCTGGCGTAGATTTCCACCCGGTGGCTGGGGGTCAGGCTCGGGCAGCGGGCATGGAAGCCCGAGGTGTCGGCCACCACCAGGGTGTTGGCTGGCACCGCGAAGCGCCGCGGTGCGGGCAGGCCCAGCCCGGCCAGTTCTTCTTCATGAATCCGGAATGAACCTTCACGGTGCATCTGCTCGGTCGAGCGGGCCGCCCCCAGGCTCTGGCGGTACTCCCAGGCCAGGCGCTCCGGCGTCAGGCGATGGGAGCCGGGCACGTAGCTGAACGGGCCCTGGTCGTCGGCCACGTCATCGAGGAACAGCCAGGCCTTGGCCGTCGGGTGGAAGGTGTCGGCATGCAGGCGGGTCTGCGGATCCTGCTCGGCAGTGGCCTCATCGATCACGATCGACTGCAGCTGATAGGTGATGCCGCCGGTATTGGACGAGGCATAGGCGATCAGGTCGCGCACGCCCTGGTCGGCGACGAAGGCGGCGCTGGCCGGGTTGTGGTTGAGCACATCCTGGTCGAGGCTGACGCGCCGGGTCACGGCCTTGCCTTGGCGCATCTCCCAGCCTTGGCTGCGCAGCTCGCCCAGTTCGGCGCGCAGCGCGGCGAACTGTTCGGCGGGCAGGGCGTTCTCGCGGACGAAAAAGCCCTGTTCCTCGAAGCTTGCCAGCTCCGTCGCGTCTATCCGTGGCGCCAGTGCTCGACGGCGCAGGCTGGCCATGGCCATGGCCAGTTGGCGGCGCTGCACATGCAGGCCCAGGGCGTTGAGCCGTGAGCTGCCGATTACCGGGTTGTTCTCGAATGACTTGGCGTGAGTCAGCAACTGCAGGCAGTGCCAGGGCAATGCCGCGTAACGGCCCAGATCCTTCAATGATGCAGGCATGGTCTAATCCTTGAGAGGGACCTTTGCACGAGCGTGGCCGAGCATGGTCCGGGTGTAATTGCGCAGCGGCAACAGGCGCGGATGGTGCGCCAGGCGCTGCGGGCGAGCGGCAGACAGGCAGGCCAGGGCATGCCAGGCATCGCAGGGCAAAGCGTGCTGGGGGTCGGCATAGCGCGCATAGCGCAACAGGGCGCCGGCTACCAACTGGTCCAGGGTCAGGCGCCGGGTACGGCGCGGCAAAGGCTGGTGGTCGCGGGTCAAACCCCAGCCGGCATAGAAGGGCGTGCCGTAGGTCACCACGGTCAGGCCGCGCAGCAGCGCTTCGAAACCCGAGGTGGAACTGAGGGTGTGGACTTCGTCGACCTGGTCATACAGGCGGGCGATGTCGGCACCGGGCAGCACCTGGTCGGCCAGCGCCAGCAGCCTTTTATCGGTCACCGAGCCCTGGCGCTTGCCGGCCTCGACATCCGGGTGCGGCTTATAGACGATCCAGGCGTCCGGGGCGTCGGCGCGCACCTGGGCGAGCAGTTCGAGGTTGTCGTGCAGGGCGCCGGCGCTGCAGCGCAGCGAGGCGTCGTCCTCGACCTGGCCGGGCACCAGGATCCGTCGCTGGCCGGGGCGGGCGGTCACCTGGCTGGCGGCGTCGCTTTTCAGGTTGTACTTGCTGACGCCCAGGGCCACCACGCGCTGTCGCAGCGCGGCGGCTTCGGCCAGGGTGGCGGCATCGAATGGCGCCTGTTCCAGCAGGCGCTCCAGGTCGCTGGCAGTGCTGGCGTCGAAATGCATACCGTGACGGTCGAGCACCAGCGACAGGGCCGGCGCGTTCAGGGCGCCCAGGCCGTTGGAGCGCAGAAAACCGTCCTCGACCCGCCACAGCGGCACCTTCAGGGCGGCGGCGCGGTCCTTGAGGTCGGCAGGTTCGCGCGCGGCCCAGACCAGCACCTTGCCGCGCTCGGCGGCGACCTTGTCCAGCAGCGCCGGGCTGTCCACGGCGAAGTCCAGGCGACCCCAGCGGCTGCTGAAGAAACGGCGGATATTGTGCTGCTTGTGGCGCTTGACCCCCAGTACCGTGATGGGCCCGGCGAACTCGGCATCGCGGGCTTTCTTGCTCGCCAGTTGCCGGGCCACTGTGAGGGCGTCGGTGAGCTGGCCGGTCAGCGGATCGACGTAGCGGCAGTAGCGCAGGTAGGCCGCGGCCACCAGTTGCACCAGGTCCGGTCGCGCCTGGCGCCTGGGGATCGGCATGCGGTCATCGGTCAGGCCCCAGCCGGCATAGAACGGCAGGCCGAAACAGGTGACCGGCACCCCCTGGATCAGCGCTTCGAGGCCGGCCTGGCTGGTGCCGATATAGACTCGGCGCGCACGCCGGGCCAGCGATGCCCAGGACACCGGCCGCGATTCCAGGGTAACGCCCCGGGCCGTGGCTGCCGCCAGCAGGCAACTGGGTTTGTGCCCGCCGACGCAGTCGGGGTGAATGCGCACCCGTACCTCGGCGTCCGGGTTCTCCGCCAGGGCCACGTCGAGCATGCGCACGTAGTCGGCTTCACACAGGCCGCCACCGGGAATCGAGTAGTCGCCGGCGGTCTGGTCCACCACCAGCACCAGGGGCCGCTCGCGGCCCAGTGGGTCGTCGGGGTCCAGGTCCGGGGCGTTGTTGTACTTGCCGATGCCGCTGCTGCGCATCAGCTCGATCAGTTGGCGGGCGCTGTCCAGTTCGCCAGGGCTGAGGTCGTGGGGGTTCTGCAGGATGTTTTCCAGCAGCGAAGGGCGATCGGCCAGGTAATGGATGCCCACCGGATCGACCACCAGCGACATCGGCGTATCGCCTTCCACGCCCAGCGACGAGGAGCGCAAAAAGCCGTCCTCGATAGCGATGTAGGGCAGGCCCCAGCGCTGGCACAACACCCGGGCCGGCGCCGAGGAGTCCTTGTAGCCGATCCCGGCAATCGCCTTCAGGCCCGCGGGGGCCTTGCGCCCACGTCGCCACAGCCAGAACGGCTGGCCTTCGGGCTGGAGAAATTGCGGCAGGTGCAGGACCTTCCAGGCCACCCACTGGGACATGATGCCGATCCAGCCCGGGCCTGGCACCAGGGATTGCAGGTCGATCGCAGTCAGGTCGCGGTGGTTCAAAGCGCAGGCTCCGCTCGCCGGTGCATGCTGCGCACAGGCGGAAAGGGCACCCAGCGCTTGCGCAGCAGGCGAAAGCCGTTGTGCAGGTAGAGGTTGCGGGCGCGCTGATTGTCCAGTGGTACTTCCAGGTGCACGTCCTTGAAACCACTCAGTGCAGCATGGGCGCAGCAGGCCTGCACCAGGGCCGAACCGACGCCCTGGTTACGCGCGCTCTTGTTCACCCGCAGCCCGTACAGCAGGAACGAGTAACGCCACTCGCGGTACTCACTCAGGCAGAACGCGGCAAAGCGCAGCCAGCCCTGGAACCGACCGAACTCTTCGACGAAGGGTTGCGCGCGCAGGGCGAAGGGGCCGCGCAGGTGATGCTTGAAGGCGACATAGCCCAGCGGCTGGTCTTCTTCGAAGGCCAGCAGTACCCGGTCCCAGTGAATGCTGTTGCCCAGCAGGCGCTGGCGGCAGGCGGTGTCGCCGAGGATGAAGGCCAGCGAGCCGCGGCCCTGGGTCACCACGCGCGACAGCGCCGGGTCGGCAGTGCGCTCTGGCGCCAGGCTCGAGCCGAGCACGATCTTCACCACGCTCAGGCGACCCCGGCGACGGCGGCGGGCGTGCGCAGGTCCCTGGCGCAGGCCAGCAGTCGGCTGGACAAGGCCTCGACCTTGAGCGGGCAAGGACTGGCGCCGGGCTGGCGACGGTTCGACCAGATCAGGTAGTCGGTATCGCCGGCCGGCGCACCGATGGCCTGGTAGACGTCGGGCAGGATCGGCACGTGATCGCCAAAGAAACACAGCAGCGCCTCGCGAGGATGGTCGAGCAAGGTCGCGCGCAGTTTGCCCAGCATGCAATCGGCGTTGGCGATATGGCGCAGGTAAGGGGCCAGGTCGTCCATGCCGGCCAGCAGCGGGCGCTCGAACCAGGTGGGAAGCTCGTCCGCTTCCACCTGCTCCAGATGCAGCGGGCCGTGGTTCTCCATGGTCACCGCATGGATGAACAGCGGCTGCTGGCGGGCCGGGTCCTGGAGCAGTTCGCGGATCTTGTCGGCCACGGCGCAATCGCCAATGAACGGCCCGGCTTTTTGCCCGGCGTTGAAGCTGCGCACATCGATGAATTCATCGAAGCCCAGTGCCGGCAGCACTTTGTTTCGACCATAGAAACTGCCGTCGTAAGGGTGGATGCAGATCGTGCGATAGCCCTGGGCCTTGAGGTGCGCGGCAATGCTTGGCAAGCCCTGGCGCGCCAGCACCCGATAGGGGTTGAAGCGATGCACGCCGAGGCGCTCGCCGGGGATGCCGGTGAGGTAGGCGAACTCGGTGCGGACCGTGTTGGCGCCCCACGCAGCCACCTGCAGTTTGCCCCGGGCCAGGGCTTCACCGGCCAGGCGGTCGTACTCGCCAAGCACGTCGGTCCTGACCCCGGGCCACAGCTCGCGGACATCGAAGAACGATTCGCTCTGCACCGACACCAGATCAGGCAGGGGCTTGCCTGCCGGGATTGCAACCGGGGCGGCGAACGGCGAACCCAGCGCGTTGCGGTCGACCTTGGTCCGGGCGGCCCAGAAGTAGCGCCACAGGCTGGCGGTCAGCCCCCAGCGGCGGACATCGGCCTCGGCATCGAAGCTCGGGGGCGCGCGGCGATGGCCGAGCTTCAGCATCAGCATGCCAGTCAGACCCAGCCACAACGCATCGAGGCGCGCGCCGGCCACCGGCAGCTCGAAGCTCAGCCCGGCCCACAGGTAGGCGATGAACCCGGCTGCCAGTGCGGCCGCCTTGCCGAAGCCGAAGAACGGCAGGTACAGGCGCGGAAAGCGCACCGCATCGCTGAAGTACTCGAAGTCGGCGCACACGAACGGCTCGCGCAGCGAATGGTACTTGGCGTTGCTGACCATCACGATCAGCAACCACACCAGCAGCACATTGACGCCGCTGAACAGCGGGCGCGCGGTCAGGCCGTAGAGCAGCGCCAGGCTGACGCACCAGGCGCCGGCGTGCAGCCACCAGCAGCTCAAGGGGCGGCGCAGTGCCGGGCGGGGGGTCAGCAGACGTTCGATCAGCACGGTGAGCAGCAGGCCGAACACACCGACCTGGAGGATGGACAATTCACTCACTGTAATTCAGACCACGCAGAATGAACGAAGAAAGGCGCTGTGGAATCACCCCCAGCAACCAGGTGCCCAGGTTCAGCGGGAAGGGGAAGCTGATGCGCGCCTGGTTGGCTGCCAGCCCGCGCTTGATGCGTCGGGCGGCCTTTTCGGCGGTCCACAGGAAGGGTTTGGGACCAGGCATTTCGAAGCACATTTTCGATTCGACGTAGCCGGGCACGATCACGTTGAGCTTCACCCCTTGCGGGGCCAGCCAGTCGCGCATCGCTTCGCCATAGACACGGATCGCCGCCTTGCTGGCGCTGTAGGTGGGCGTGACCGGCAGGCCGCGCCAGCCCGCCAGCGAGCTGAACAGGGCGATCTGCCCGGCGCCGCGAGCGCGCATGGCCGGCAGCGCTGCGTCGACCGTGGCCAGCGCCGCGGTGACGTTGACGTCGAGCAGGGCGCGGCTGTCGTCCCAGCGCTCCGGTTCGCCATTGCTGCCCACCGCCGTGTTGAGTCCGGCGCCGACCAGTACCAGGTCCGGCTGCTCGGTCGCGCTGACCCGGCGCACCATCGCCCGCAAGGCCTCCAGGTCACGTACGTCCAGCGCTTCGAGCAACACCCGGGCGCCGAGGGCACGGCATTCGCTGGCCATCTCTTCCAGGCGTTCAAGGCGTCGGCCTTGCAGGATCAAGGTCACGCCCGGGGCGGCATAGGCGGGCGCCAGGGCACCGCCGATGCCGCCGGTAGCGCCGGTGATAAGGATGCAGCGGGGCGTAGAGCGGTGAGTCATAGGTAGTTTTCGATTCTTGATGTTTTTGCCAGCAACACGTCCAGGCAATTGGTCACGGCCATGTCGATGCCGCAGCGGGTATAGAAGCCGCCGTTGATCTGGGTGGTGTGGATGACGGTGTTGCGAAAGTGATGGAACAGGCCCATGTCCGGTGCTTGCGGGTGCTGCCAGAAATCGTCGAGGCTGCCTTGGTGGGTCAGCCCGGGCATGGCGTAGATCGGCTCGGCCAGGGTGAAGGTCGGGCGCTTGTGCAGCAGTGCCGAGGCACCGGCGGTGCTGTTGACCGTGATCATCCCGGCAATGTGCGACAGCAGCGTCGGCATGTGCCCGCTGGCAAGGTAATCGACCCGGTCGCTGACCCCGTACTGCTGCGCCAGTGCCTGGGTAATGCGCTGGTAGTTGACCAGGCCCGGGCTCAGCGGATGGTTCTTCACCAGCAGTCGCGCGGCGCTCGGCGCATGGGCGGCGAACGAGGCGATGACATGGTCGATGACTTCGAACATGTTGGCGAAGGGCGAGTGATCCTTGATCTGCGAATCGCTGTCCAGTTGCAGCGGCAGCAGGAAGGTCGGGCGCTTTTCCCGTGCCACTTCGGCCACCAGGGCATCGTCGCGACGTGCGGCCAGCAGCAGGCGCAGGCCCTGGCGGATGAAGCCGGCATACTCCTTGGCTGCGCTGTAGGGCGCATGGGTGCGGTAATGCGGGAAGCACAGTTTGTTCAGCGCGCCACCACTGTGGTAGAGCACGTCATGGGCGGCGCGGGCAGCGAAGGACAATTTGAACGGCGTGCCGTTGCCATAGCGCTCGATGTGCTTGCCGACTTCGCGGTACCAGGCCGGGTCGCGTGGCAGCCGCGAGTTGTTGTTGACCCCGTCGCGCTCCAGGGTGATCCAGTAGGGGCGAAAGTAACCTTCTTCGAACACGTGCACGCGAATGCCCAGTTGCCGGGCCAGGGCCACGGCGGGGCGGTGCACCGGACGGCAGTCGCCGAACAGCACCACGTCGGTGATGCCAAGCTCGTCGAAGCGCTGGCGATAGAAGCCTTCCAGCTCGTCCGGGCGCGCCGAGAAGAGGCTGCGCGCACCCGAGCTGTAGAGCACGTCGCCAACGTTGAAGCCGATCCGGTGCACACGCTGGTCGCGCGCGCGCAGGGCCTTGGCCAGCCGGTCGAAGAACGGCGAGCTGACCCCTTGCAAGAACAGAAAACTGTTGCGCCCGCAGGGTGGAAGAGGGCATTCCGGTGCCCGCGCTGTCAGCTTCTCGGGCGACGGATGCCCAGTAAACTGCTCAAGCGCTCTATCAAGTCCTGCCATCTGGATGTTGCTCCTGACTGCGGTAACGCGTGCCAATTCTGTAATTCGTAAAGGGTCTGTTCAGCCGTGGTGAAGCGATTGGTGATGCGGCTGACATAGGTGGGGTACAACAGCAAGGTGCCTGCAACCAGTTCATCGAGGCTCAGCGTTCGTGAGCGCCTGGCCTGCACCTGCGGGTGAAGGTCGAGGTCGCGGGTCAGGCCCCAGCCGGCATAGAACGGCTGGCCGTAGGTGGTCACCGGGACACCGCGCAACAAGGCTTCGAAGCCGGACTGGGAAGTCAGCACATGGACCTCGTCGACACGCTCCAGCAACTGCTGGAACGGGCTGTCGCCAATGACCTCGTCGCACCACTGCACGGTCTGCGCTTCATCGGCACCTTGGGCGCGGGTGCCGGCCAGCACCTCCGGGTGCGGCTTGTACAGCAGCCAGGCATCCGGGTTGCGCTCACGCACGGCCTTGAGCAATTGCAGGTTGCTGCGGATGCGATGGGCGCCAAAGCGGATCGAGGCGTCGTCTTCCACCTGGCCGGTGACCAGGATCACCCGCTGCGCCTGTGGCGGTCGCTGCCAGGTGCTGCCGGGCAGGTTGTACTTGGTCAGGCCGGCGCGGCAGATGGCCAGGCGCAGGGCCCGGGCCCGCTCCAGCAGCGCCGGGTCGAAGGGTTCGCTGAGCAGGATGCGCTCCAGGCGCGAGGTACGCGTGGCGTCGTAGTAGATGCCCAGGTCGTCGACAACCCAGGACAGCGGACGGGCCTTGCCGGCACCCAGGCCGACCGAGCGCAGGAAGCCATCCTCGACCCGACTGATCGCTTGCGGATGGCTTGCCAGTTCAGCATCGTGCTTGCAGCCCCAGGACACCACGGGCAGGCCCGGGCTCAGGGGCTGCTCGGGCTTGACGAAGTGGATCGCGCTGCCCTCGAAGAACAACTTGACCAGCGGTTCCTTCCAGCGGCTGAAACCAAGCATCTGGATGGCGCTCGGCAGGGCGCTGCGATGGCGGCGTTGCAGGCCGAGCCAGTGCATCAGCATTTCCGGCTCGCAAGGCTGGCCGCGCTCGGGGCAGACATAGCGCGGGTAGCGCACCAGGCTGGCATGGATCAACTGCGCAAGGCTCGCCGGCTGGCGCCGCGACGGTGGCGGCAGACGGTCATCGGTCAGGCCCCAGCCGGCGTAGAACGGCATGCCCCAGGTGTGCACCGGCACATTCCACAGCAGCGCATCGAAGCCCAGTTGCGAGGTCATCACATAGACCGCGCGCATGTGCGGCAACAGTTCGGCCGGGTGCACATTGCGCGCCAGTACCTGCACCCGCGGATGACCCGCCAGTGCCGCCAGGTCGAAATGCCCGCGCTTGCGCCCAGCCACCACGTCCGGGTGGACCTTGAGCAGCACGGTGCTGCTGGGGTAGCGGGCCAGGGCGGCATCGAGCATGGCCTTGAAATCGGCGGGCCCGGCCCCTTGCAGCGAGGCGTCGGCGCAGGTCTGGTCGGCCACCAGCACACAGTCGGCAGGCAGCTCCGGCGCTTCGATGCGCGCGTCGTTGTACTTGGAGACTCGCTGTTGTTGCCACAGCAGTTGCAGCGCCAGGGCGCGTTCGCTTTCGCTGGCCGTCAGTGGCGTGGCGATCAACTGCTCCAGGCGCGAGGGCGCACTGGCGTCGTAGTAGATGCCGAGATCATCGACGATCAGCGACAGCGGCGGATCGTCGGCGCCCAGGCCCACGGAGCGCAGGAAGCCGTCTTCGAGGGTCAGCACCGGTCGCTGGTTGCTGGCAGCCTCGGCCATGGCCTTGATCGCGCTGGGCTTGCGTCCCCAGGCCATCACCCAGTCGGCATCCTTCACATCGCGCACAGTACCGTTGTGCAGCGCGAAATCGGGCAGCAGCGAGGGCAGTGTGGCTATGCGTTGAGCGCCTTTGGAGAGGATCAGCAAACGCGGGCGGGGAGCAACATCATCCATGAACGAGCAGCGAAAATCCGTTTAAGTGCGTGACTGCGCCAGGGCGGCTTCTGTGAAACAGGCCGAAGGAAAAAGTTGGCGCGCAAAGAGCCACATATCTTAACAATTGGCCGGCTGAATTTGTGGATAAAAATGTGCTCCAGATCAGATATTTCCTACATCTGGTTTGCGCGCCTTCTTCAGAGCAAGCCGAGCAGGTAGTCGTACTTCTGCCGTAGCAGCGGCATGCGCTGCTTTTCCTGATACTCGCTGATGGTCTCCGGGCGCAGGCAATGGAACAGCGCCGTGAGCAGGAACATGTAATCCAGGTTGCGCAGCGCCTCAACGCCATCGAAGTGCGCGGGCAGGGCAGCCTGGTAGGCTTCCAGGAACTGCGTCCGAGCGGTGAGGAACGCCGGCATGTCCTTGCGTCTGAACAGGCTGCCCAGATAAGCGCCGCCGTCGAACCCCACCCGACCGACCTTGACTTCGCTCCAGTCGATCAACTGCAGCTGGCCCTTGTCGATGAACAGATTCTTGCGCAGGTAGTCCATGTGGCTGATACAGCGCGGGCTTTGCCAGGCGGCCGACTTCAGTCGGGTCAGAAGCGGTTCGAAGCCCTTGAAGGAGTCGGCCAGGCCAGCGAAGCGTTCGTCGCTGGCCGCCAGGCGCTGCAGTTCGGGCAGGCAGCGCGCATAGTTGAAACGCGGACGTAGCAGGAACCAGGGGCGGAAGAAGTCCATGCTCCAGAACAGCGCAGCCTTGTGCCAGGGCTGGTTGCTCAGGTAGCGGTGGCTGCGCTCTTCCAGCTCGGCAATGCCCAATGCCAGCTGCCCGGCAATGGCCTGCATGCGCGGCGGCTTGCCGCGTACAAATTCGGTGAAGATCAGGCTTTCCCAGGGGGTTTCGATGACCCCCAGACAGGCCGGGTAGTGGAAATGCTCGCTGCCGCGCAGCATGTCCTGGATGCGGTGGAAGCGTGCTTCCTGACTGCCGATCAAGCCCAGCTTGCGGATGGACTTCTCCACCAGCTCGAACGGCTCTCCGGTGCAGGGGTCGAGCAGTCGATGGTGGCGCACATAATTGACGAACGACGCGTTGGCGTTCAGGTCCTGGCTGGTGATGGTCAGGGGTTTGTCGCCCCAATGGGGCAACAGGGCGCGAAGGTGGTCTTCCAGGTGACCGTGTTGCCAGCGGTAAAGCGTTCTGCAGCCTTGCAGGGGGTGTAGGTCCATGTTCATAACTTCAACTTAGGCAAGCGCCGTACGTCTGATTTGTCGCGGTTTCGGTAATAATATGCTGCGTCATACAGCCCGGCGGCACAACGAAAAGTTTATCCCGATGGCCGTGGTTGACGGGGCGGGTGCGAAAAATACGTTTAAACTGCGACTCCGGCGGTAATGCGACTTTGCTAAATCTTGCAAAAACCTTAAAATTCGCCCTCGATTACCACGCTGTTTTTTCAAGGACGAACGTCAAACGATGAATCACCTCGCTATTGCCAAAGAAGCCCTGATCGCTCAGGCCCAGGCTGTCACCCAGCTGTCCGACCGCCTGAATGGCGAATTCCAGCAGGCTGTCGAACTCATCCTCGGCTGCCAGGGACGCACCGTGGTGTGCGGCATGGGCAAATCCGGCCTGATCGGGCAAAAAATGGTGGCCACCTTCGCCTCCACCGGCACCCCGAGCTTCTTCCTGCACCCGGCCGAAGCCTTCCACGGCGACCTGGGCATGCTCAAACCCATCGATGTGCTAATCCTGATCAGCTACAGCGGTGAGACCGAAGAGCTGATCAAACTGATCCCGAGCCTGAAGTCCTTCGGCAACAAGATCATCGCCATGACCGGCAACGGCAAGTCGACCCTGGCCAAGCATGCCGACATCTGGCTGGACATCTCGGTCGAGCGCGAAGTGTGCCCGAACAACCTGGCACCGACTACCTCGACCCTGGCCACGATGGCCATGGGCGATGCCCTGGCAGTGGCGCTGATCGAAGCCATCCAGTTCAAGCCGATGGACTTTGCCCGCTACCACCCCGGCGGCAGCCTGGGCCGCAAGCTGCTGACCCGCGTCAGCGACGTCATGCACTCGCCGGCACCAGTAGTAACCCCGACCACCAGCTTCCACGACTGCCTGCTGGTCATGACCCAGAGCCGTATGGGCCTGACCGTGGTCATGGACCAGGGCACCCTGGTCGGTATCGTCACCGACGGCGACCTGCGCCGTGCCCTGCTGGAAGACGAAGGCATCATCCACGCGACCGTCGCCCAGTTCATGACGGCCAACCCGCATACCATCAAGGCCGATTCGCAGTTGTCGGAAGCTGAAGCCTACATGCTCGATAACAAGATCCGCGCCCTGGCGGTGACCGATCAGAACAATGCGGTGGTAGGTGTAGTCGAGATTTTCGACTGATCCTTCCGCCTGTGCATGAAGAATAACGGGGCCCTACAACGGCCCCGTTTTTCATTTGGCCTTACTGCGCCATCTTGGCCATCACCTGCGCGTAGCCTACCGCTGTACCCAGCACCGCATCCTTGCCCTGGGCAAAGAGGATGGCATCCGCCACTTCACGGAAGGCGCCAGTACCGCCAGCAGCATTGAGCACACCGGTGGCCGCCGCTTTGACGTACACCGGTGCATCCGCCACCGCGAATGACAGTGCACAGGCGGCGAACGCCGGCAGGTCGATGCAGTCGTCGCCGATGCATGCCGTTTGCGCGGCGCTGACACCGGCTTCGGCCATCAGCTGGTTGCAGGCGGCCTGCTTGTCCTTCACGCCGAACTGGCAGAGGGTGATGCCCAGGTCGGCCACGCGCTTGCGCAGGGTGGCCGAATCACGACCCGACAACACGGCTACACGCACACCGTTCTCTTCCAGCAGGCGCATGCCCATGCCATCGCGGACATGGAAGCGTTTCAGGCATTCACCGCTGGCGTCGTAGTAGATGCCGCCGTCGGTGAGCACACCATCGACATCGGTGATCACCAGGCGAATGTCCTTCAGCGTCGGCTGCGAGGCAGGGGGCTGGCCGCTCATCAGGGCGCGCACCTGCTCCAGGCACTCGGGTGTATCAACGCCCGGGCCGGTTGGTTCTACCTGATAGGCGCGGATGCAGTAGCCGGCGGCCATCAAGCGCAGTTGCTCGAGCTTTTCCGCGTGCTCGAGCATCGGTTGCGGAAGGCTGCTGTAGTCGGCCAGCACTTCGCGGCGATAACCGTACACGCCAACGTGCTTGAGGTAATGAGCCACTTCACCATCGCGCGGGTAGGGGATCGGCGAGCGGCTGAAGTACAGGGCGTTGCCGTTGTTGCCCAGCACCACTTTCACGGTGTTGGGATTGCCGGCTTCGTGGCTGTCGATCGGGTGGCACAAGGTGCCGACCTTCACGCTGGCGTCGGCGAGCATGCCGGCGGCCAGGGCGTCGATATCGGCCGGGCGCACCAGCGGCTCGTCACCTTGCAGGTTGATGTAGATGTCCGCCTCGACCTGGGCCATGACTTCCGCCAGGCGGTCGGTGCCGGACGGATGATCCGGCGAGGTCATCACGCATTCGCCACCGAACCCGCGCACGGCCTGGGCAACGCGCTCGTCATCGGTGGCGATCACCACCACCTGGGCATTGGCGACCTGCAGCGCGCGCTCGTACACGTGCTGCACCATCGGCTTGCCGGCAATGTCGGCCAGCGGTTTGCCCGGCAGGCGGGTGGAGCCATAGCGGGCCGGAATGACGATCGCCACCCGTTGTTCTGTACTTGCCATCTTCACAATCCTTGCTTGGAGACGTACGGGTTCAGCGGATGTTCAGCGGTGGGAACGACTTGACCAGATCATCCAGCGCCTTGATCTGTGCCAGGAAAGGTTCCAGCTGATCCAGCGGCAGGGCGCTCGGGCCGTCGCACTTGGCCTGGTCCGGGTTCGGGTGCGCTTCCAGGAACAGACCGGCCAGGCCAACGCCCATGCCGGCACGGGCCAGTTCGACCACCTGCTCGCGACGACCACCGGAGGCGGCGCCGGACGGATCGCGCTGCTGCAGGGCGTGGGTCACGTCGAAAATGATCGGCAGGTCTTCGCAGGTGCGCTTCATCACGCCGAAGCCGAGCATGTCGACCACCAGGTTGTCATAACCCAGGCAGGTGCCGCGGTCGCACAGGATCAGCTGGTCGTTACCGGCTTCCTTGAACTTGTGCACGATGTTCTGCACTTGCGAAGGGCTCAGGAACTGGGGCTTCTTGATATTCACCGGCTTGCCGGTCTTGGCCAGGGCCATCACCAGGTCGGTCTGGCGCGCCAGGAACGCAGGCAACTGCAGTACGTCGACCACTTCGGCAACCGGCGCAGCCTGGTAGATCTCATGCACGTCGGTAATCACCGGGACACCGAACTCGGCCTTCACCTTCTCGAAAATCCGCAGGCCTTCTTCCATGCCCGGACCACGGTAGGAGTGGATCGAGGAGCGGTTGGCCTTGTCGAAACTGGCCTTGAATACGTAAGGGATGCCCAGCTTTTCGGTGACGCGCACGTACTCGGCGCAGGCGGTCAGGGCCAGGTCCAGGGATTCGAGGACGTTGATGCCGCCGAAGAGGACGAAGGGGGCGGTGTTGGAGCAGGTGATAGTGGGGGTGATTTTGATCATGGTCTTATTAGCTTAGATTTGAGGTGGAGTTATACGTCAGGACTCCAGAGGGACAATCCTTCAGAAGAGTCAAAACTCCATGGTTGCTGGACGGACAAGTGGAGTTTGTCCCAAACAATATCTGTTTTAGTGACTTTTGCTGGGGTGCCGACAGCAATGCAGTGCTCGGGTATTTCACCCTTAACTACTGACCGATAGCCAATCACGCTTCCTTTGCCAATGTTAGACCCGGAAAGTACCGCCACGTGTGGGCCAAGCCACACATGGTCTCCTATGGTTACGGAGCGACTATGATTCAGTCTCTGTCCAGTTGAACGTGAAAATATTGGGTGCGCGTCATCGCTTCGTATATCAATATCTACTGCAAACATGCAGTCGTTACCTATTGTAACGGATGTCCCTTCGGCGGCTGATATGTTCATGGAGCCTGTGGGTTTCAGGCGAGATCCCACAATAATAGTGCTATTTAAGCCGGTTCTAACTCTTCCGCGGAGTTCGGTGTCTTTTTTTAAGATGACAGTGCCGCCATCTGCCTGCATTGTAATGTTTACATCTTTAAGTGTAACACCCTCTTCAATTTCAATTCGGCAGTTCTTTGCGCCGAAAAAAATTGTCAGCCTTCCTTTGCTCGTAGCTGTACCGATGATCGAATTTCCATTTTCGTCATTATAATCGGTCGCTTCGTTCAGTACAGGCATGCGGTTCTCTGCATCAGGTTTCAGTTGGACCGTCTTAATATTTCGTTTTGATGTCTTTGTCAATAGGCGACGGATTTTTGACGTCAACATTTGATGTCTATAAGCGGATATGTTTGTTTAGTATTTTTTCCGCAGGCAGTTAAAGCTGATCTGCCTGCGGAAAAACTAACTTAGGCCTGGGATGAAATATCGAACTTATTGTTGCCAAAAAATATTTTCAAATAAGGCATCTTAAGTGTAAGCAGCCTTAGCTTGAGTTTCTGGTTGTTGGGCATTAGCTGCTGAGCTTTAATCAAGGCCTCAATAGCGGATTTTCGGTCGTTTGCTAACAGATAGGCCTCTGAAGCCGCGCGCAATAGATTTGGCTTTTCGGGCTTCGCTTCAAAAGCTATGTTGAACGCAGACGCGGCCTCGGAAAATTTTTGTTCTTTGAAGAGTCTGCGAGCAGATGCTTCTAGGTCCACGTACTGTTTGTGGATGTCGGTCCTGGCTTTTTTCTTGGTTTCAAGTTTTGCCTGGTTTTGTTTTTCGAGAGCCGACTGTTTAAGTGCGCTGAGCCCATTTTTTAGCGCTTGAGTACCTTCTTTCCAAAGTGTTGGGCTAACATCCAGGCGGTTCTTTGGCGGGACGAAATATCGTAGTGGGCGGCCAGCAAAGTAGTTTTCGATAGTAATGCCGGAAAATACCTCGGAGTCTCGATACATTGGAGATTCTAGCATCGAGAACAGGCGGCCACATACATCGTCATACATCCACAGATGGCTGATCTGTATTGAGTTGAAGCACTCTTGAATGGTGTCAAGAAGGTCTTTTGTATACTGCAGCGAGCCGGAATGTATTTCTTGATTAAAGATGGCGCGGGCGCGTTCCTTTCCATCAAGGAATGTTGGCGAGAGTTGGTCGGACTCTTTTTGGAACCTTAGGAAGGTTCCTTTGTTGTTGAGGAACAGAGATTCGATAATAAGTGCATATCGAATGTATTTTTGTGTTCTGTCAGAAGCGCTGATTCTGTCTTTGTAGAAACCAGTGCCAATATGCTGGCCGGGTACCGCAGATAGCGTGCTTTCAACGCCATCGTAAGTGCAGAAGTAGTAACCGCGAGTCTGCTTAAGATTACGAGCTTTGGCCAGGCTGGCTTGAAGCGATCCGTTGTGGCCGATGTCAACGAGTCCGAGCGGAGCGTCAGACTCGATAAAGCCAACTCCATCCAAGTACTCGGAATATAGTTCGCGTTCTTCGGCAGCATTTTCCAAGATAGCGGTAAGCAGTTCTCGAGATTTTAGCCATGCTTCCAAAAGTGCGGGGGCGTTGTTCTCGCTGGTTTTTTCGATGCTGCGCTCAAGCTCCTCAAGGCCGAAAGAGTTTAGCGCTTTGGTTGTAAGCCCGAATCGTAGCGAAATATATTGGTCTAGGCTCGATTTATTTGGGTTCTTTGCATACTCTTTGGTTACTAGATCAATTTCTTCAAGAATGTCATTTTCGTTTCGAAGCGAAACGACTCGGGTGGATCGCCGAGAGGCCAGTAAATATTGGGTTCGGATTTTGTTTCCGGGAATTCGGCTTAACAGTTCGTCCGCCATCTTCTTGACAATTTCACCGTCTCTTGCCAAGAAATAAAGTGTTTCAACTCCATCAATCCGAGCTTTTTCAATAGTCCATGCGGCGAACGCGAGCATCATATCGCCCACGATGTTATAGCCAAGGTTGTAAGGCTTGCCGCTAGTATATCCTGCGCCGTTGGTGATCGATGGATATCCAGCAGTGTTTCGCTGAATTAGGCCATTTTTTATTGGGCCATAGGGGCCTGTTGAGCGAAGGAATTGTGGGGTGCTACCTTTAAATTGGTCGTGATTGGAAATTACCCAGCTCGCATTGATTTTGTGTGCATGGGCATTAGTAATGTCGGCTTTGTAGTTGTCGCCGATATGCAATAATTTATTCTTTTCTTGTGCAAGCAGCACTTCGTATAGTCCGCCAGCTTCCTTGGTGGCGTCATAAGCGCTTGATGCATATATTTCATCGGGGAAAATGCTTGCTGCAGCAAGAAACTCTCTGATTTGGTCCTCAGAGAAATAGGTGTCAGATGTAATAATCACCCGTTTGCCGCGAGCTTGAGCGTATTCTAGAGCCATCTTCCCGATTGTACGGGCTTCAAGAAGGCCTTTTTCAACTTCAATTTCAAACTCGTAAAGCTTTGCTGTAGTGGCAGGGTCAAGCTTTAGAATTTTTCCGATTATTTCGTAACGCTCTGTCAAAGGGACTTCATGTTTTGTCGAATGCTTTTTCGCTTCACGACGTGCACGTACGAAGTCCTCCTGGATGATTCCAAACTCAGTGTGGGCTCTATGACCTGTTAAGGAAATAACATCGCCAGGGACCCAGGTCTTTCTTTGGAGAAGCGTGTCGAAAACATCAAACGAAATAGTCTCATGTTGATCGATAAGGGCTTCGAGCTTCTTAAGGGATGGCGGATTGGCTTGCAGGCGCTCGGAGGTTACTTTGGTTGACTTGGATTCGGGTTGATCCTTGCGCTTAACACTTTTTGATTTTGTTGAGTCGACGAAGGACGCATGGTTTTTATCAAAAACATGGGTGTTGTAGTAAAGCGCCAGCATGTCACGATAGTTTGATGAGGGGTTCAAAAAATCGTAGTCAGAGGATATTTTTGTTGTTGGGAGGCTGCCACTTAAAATTGCCTGCCAGAACCCAGGAGAGTGAAGTTTCGAAAATACTGAGTAGTATCCAGAAGGAGTATTTCTGTCAAAGATTTCTAGAACTGGACGATACAAGTAACTAAAACTTTTCCCAAAGTACTTGGATTCATACATTAGAGACGAGGAAACGCCGGTTACGTGCTCGATGGATTCGGTGCAGAGCAGTTTGTAGCCAGGTTCAGTTGTAATGCTTGTGTTGTCATGTGAAAGAACAAATTCAAGCTGTGCAGAGTCATCACCCTTGATCATAGGGTGGCGTGAGAAATACACATGACTGAAACGTTTTGTGAGCTCGGTGAACTCATCTTTAAAATTAAGCACGTTAAGCATTGTGCCGTCACGGCAAACTGCTTTGTCGGTCAAAGTCTGGCCAACAAAGAGCGCTGAGTTTGCCTTCAGTGCATTATCTAGACTGTTTTTGTATTTATCCCACCCCATGTAGGACTGGATGCGCAGTTTGTCTGCATAGAGTGTGTAGACATCATCTTTGAGGTGAAAGGATTCTAGAGCGTAGTTAATCTTTTTTACATTAGATCGAAATGCAAAGAAATTATCGTCTAAAAAGCGAATCGGATGAAGCCAAATGTCAATATACGAGATATTGGCTCTTGACAAGACGGCTCGGGTTTCTTCCGAAAGTTCATAGCCAATAAGAATTGTGTTTTGGAGTGGTGCTTTAATTAGCTCCAGTGACTTTTCTGAGATTGACTGCTCATTAAAGTGGAAGTGAGACTCGGACTCGTTAAGGATTATTCCGCTTTTCGCGAAAAAATCTCGACGACTGAAGGTGTTTTGCTGGTCGCTCAAAAAGTCTTCAGGCTTTACTTTAAGTGCGCGACCTAGTGATGTGTTCAGGATTGTGGAAAGCCAGCGCAAATGGTATCGCTGGGTTTCTGGACGAGTCATCAAAAAATCGCAGCACAAAAATATTTTAGCAAACATTGTCGGTCTCACTGATTACAGCATGAGCATATATGCTTATGCTTTGCGTTCATTCCATAAACAGCAGGGCGATCCCTGCTATACAGTGTGCCTAGAAATCTGTTTTTGTAGTTTTTGTTCCCAGCACGCCTCAGTCTGTTCTATTTGATAGCGCCAGTCACATTACCCACCAACATGGTCTGTACGATCGGCGCGATGATTTTTTGCCATTCGTACACAGCTGCGTTGGTCACATAGATGGTGTCATCCGGCTTGATCATGACCTGGCGAGCGTAGAAAACCGCCGCCGGATCACGCATGTCCAGACGCAGCACCGTAGGCTTGGCGTTGGCGCCTTCGCCCATGCGGAACACGAATACGCCCTCAGGGTTGGCATTCGCTTCGCGCAGGCCACCGACGCTACCCAGTGCATCGAGCAGGCTGGTGTTCTGCGATGGCAGGTCCTTCAGGCCTGGCTCGCCCACGGCACCCATGGCCACGAAGCGCTGGCGCGCACGGTCCAGCACCACTTCCGAGTTCGGACGCAGGACCATGTTGTTGCCGGCCAGAACATCTTCGTAGTTGAACTGCTGGACATCGCTGCCGGTACGTACGGTGACGTTGACCAGGTGCGGTTCCAGCACCGGGCCACCGGCCTGGTTGACCGCATCGAGCAGGGTCAGCGGGCCTTGCAGGGTGCTGAAGCGGCCTGGAGCCTTGACCGCGCCGGCCACCAGCACCGAGCCCGACAGGTCGCCGACCAGCTCGACGTGGGTCTGCACGTCGGTGGTCACGCCCTTGAGCTTGTTGCGGATCATGGTCTCGACCTGGCTCAGGGTCATGCCGGCGACGAACTGGCGACCCACGTAGGGCAGGGAGATGGTGCCCTGGTCGTCGATGCGGGTCTTGAGCTGGGTGCCGCCGGTGGTCAGCGGGGCGAACAGCGCCGAGCCTTCCGGGGCGTTGTCGGTGATCAGCACATTGAGGGTGTCACCAGCCATCAGCCGCGCGGTCGGGGCCACCGGCTTGGCGATGGTTGCCTGCGCCGGGCGCACTTCGCCGCGCATGTACGGGGCGATGGTGTTGGCGTTGATCTCGACCAGGTTGTAGGGCTGGTTCTTGGCTTCGATATCACCCTTGTAAGGGCCGGCGCCGGACAGGGTGCCGCCGCATCCGCTCAGGCCCAGGGTCGCGAGGGCCAGGGCTGCCAGTTTGAACTTGTGGGAAACGACAAGGGATTTAATCACGGTGATCCTCGATGGAAGCCAGGATGAAGCGGGTAATGCCGTACAGCATCAGCAGGCCTAGCAGGATGGTTGCCAGGTTGTACAGACGCTCTGGGTACAGGGCCAGTTGTGGGGTGTTCGGGCTGACGACGGTCACCAGGGTGCGGATCTTCTTGCTGGCCTCGATACGGGCGTTGTCGAGGGCGGCGACCGCGGTCTTGTAGCTTTCTTCGGCAATGCCGGCGTCCAGGGTCAGTTGCTGGTAGCGCGAGGCGACCACGTTCAACTGCGAACCGTTGGGCGAGGACACCAACAGGCGCTTTTCCTTGGCCAGCTGCTGGGTGATGGCACTGACCTTCTGGATCTGCTGTTTGACCTGTGGCGCATCGGCGCGCAGCTTGAACTGCATCTCGGTGAGAACGGCCTGTTCCTTGGTGTACTGGCCTTCGAGGTCGGCAATGATGCTGGCGCGGCTCTGTGCGGTGTTGCCACCGTCCAGGACCTTGTTGATGTTCTGGAAGTCGAGCAGTTCGGTCTTGCGCTCGGCGTAGTTGATGCGTGCGGTTTCCAGTTCACCTTGGGCGAACTTCATCTGCTCGCGGGCGATGCTGTGGCTGACTTCGTTGACGAAGTGTTCGCTGGCCTTGAGGATGGTGCGCAGCATCTGCTCCGACAGTTCAGGGGTGAAGGCTTGCACCTCTACACGCAGCAGGCCGGTGGTTTCGTCGTAGTGCGCCGAGACCATGCGCTGGTAGTACTCGAGCAGGTCTTCGCGCTCGGCGTCCTTGTCCAGCCAGAAGAACACGTCGCTGCGCTGGGCGGCGTACTGTTCGATCCAGTGCAGGCGCTCTTCGAGCAGCAGCATCATGTCGGTCGACACGATGTACTCGCGCAGGTACAGGGTCTCTTCACGGGAAGCCGGGTTGTTACCGGTCAGCAGGGTGGCCAGGCCTGGCATCTGCGCACCCGGGTTGCCGCCATCCTGGCGCACCACCACCTGGGCGGAGCTGACATAGCGGTCGACGGCGAATACAGCGTAATACACGGCCGCCAGGATCAGTGGTAAGACCACCATGGCCATCGCCAGGCGCCAGCCCTTTTTTGTACCCGTACTGCTCATATGTGATGCATCCTTGAAGTGGAACGGTGCTGCGAAATAGGGGGTGCGCTCAGCTGTTGTAGGCCTTGATGCCTTCGGCGACGTCGTCGAAGACCTGGATGCCGCCATCGCGTACCAGCAGGACGATGTCGCAGAGCTTTTCGATTTCCGGCATGGAGTGCGAGACCAGGACGACGTTGGACTTCTGCAGTTTTTCCTGGAAGACCTCGGCGCACTTGCGCTTGAACTGCGCATCGCCCACCGACATCACTTCGTCGATCAGGTAGTAATCGAAATCGAAGGCCATGCTCAGGCCGAAGGCCACCCGCGAGCGCATCCCGGAGGAGTAGGTCTTGATCGGCTCGTCGATCCAGTCGCCGATCTCGGCGAACTCCTGGACGTAGCGGACCTTCTCGCGCATGGCTTCGCCTTCGGCGCCATAGACGCGGCAGACGAACTTGATGTTGTCGCGGCCGGTCATGCTGCCCTGGAAACCGCCGGTCAGGCCCACGGGCCAGGAAATGCTGCGGTCGGTGACGATGGCGCCGGAATCGGGGACGTCGGCGCCGCCGAGCAGGCGCATCAGGGTCGATTTGCCCGCGCCGTTGCGGCCGATCAGGCCGATGTTCTTGCCCGGGGGAATCGCCAGCGACAGGTTGCGAAAGACATACCGACGGCCGTTGGGGGTCAGGTAGGACTTGGTGACGTTTTTAAGTTCGAACACGTAGGCCTTCCTTAGCCGTTCTTGGTGGAAATCAAGTGCAGGCGGCGGGCGCGGTAGCTACCCAGGGCGATGAACAGCAACACGATGGTCAGCGAAATCACATAGGTCTCGGACACGCCATCGACCGGGGTGTAGTGCGGCAGTACTTCGGCGCGAATCAGCTCGATCAGGTGCAGGAACGGATTGAGCAGCAGCACGGGCATCATCGCTTGCGGCAGGTAAGCCGCCGGCACCAGCACGCCGGAGATGAAGTAGAGCGGGAAGAAGGCCATGCGGATGACCAGCTTCAGGCTGGGCAGGGCGTGGGTGATCAATGCCAGCAGCATGCCCAGGCCAAAGGCGAACAACAGGCCCAGGGCCAGGGTCGCGACCCACTGCAGCGGGCTGTGCACCGACATGTCGAAGCCGTACCAGGCAAAGCCGAACACCAGGATGGCGTAGACCGTGACGCTGATGCAGGTTTCCACCAGTACCCGGGCCACGTAGGTGTCCAGCGGCTTGATCTGCTTGTAGCCGAACAGCGAACGGTTCTCGCGCAGGCTGTCCATCAGGCGCAGGGCAGTGTTGCGGTAGAGCAGGAAGGGGGCCAGGCCGACCAGGACGAACACCGGGTATTCGACGCCGGCCACGGTACGGCCGCGAATCAGCGTGAATAGCAGGGTGAAGATCAGCAGGTGGCAGATCGGCTCGATCAGGGTCCAGACCGCTCCCATGCGGCGGTCGCCGACACGCGCGCGGGCTTCGCGCAGAACAAGGGCAAAGATGACCGATTTCTGGATCTGGAAGGAGGAGCGAGGCTTCAAGATATTTACCGCAAAGCAAAGCAGCACGCCTGGGGCATGCTGGTGAATTCATTTCATGAAAGGTCCGATTTCCCTAATGAAAACGGGCGTTCGGAAAGCTTCCGTGCTCTAAGGGGCGCGAGATTAATCCGTGGGCGATAGAAGCGTCAAGATGAGAGGTATTCACGACGGCTGCCGCAGAACGTGAAAAAGTTCCTGTAGGCCTTGTCGGATATGGCTGTGGGCAGATTCCACTTAGGATCCAAACTTTTTGAACAGGTACCTGCCGTAACCGCTGTCGCCTGGTTGGGAATCGTTGCTAAAAACTGACCCGGTTTTCAGCTTCTGCTGTATCGAGGTAGTGGATCGCGAGGGCTTTGCGGTCGATCGTGGGGCGTTCAGCGATCGGTCATCACCACCATCACATGGGCATCACCGCCATCGTCTGTCTCCGACAGGTAGATATGCCCGACATTGCTGTTGAAGTACGCCGTCTCCTGCGGCCCGATGCTCACCGCTTCGCCGGTCTCGAACTCGATCCGCACCCGGCCGCTGAGCACCAGGGCGAATTCCTGGCCGGGGTGGCGGATGAATTCGTCAAACTGCTGCCGCTCGCGGGCAATGATCCGCGCATACATCGGCGTCATCAGTCGCTCGGGAAAGGCCCCGGCAATCGGATGGTAGTCATAGGTACCGGTGCTGTAGCCCGCCGCGGCCGGCAGTGAGTCGACCACCACGGTGGCCGGCGCCGGTGTGTCGCCCACGCCGGAGGAGCGAAACAGCTGGGCAATGTCGACATTCAGCGCCCGCGCCGCAGCCGCCAGTTTTTCGTAGCTGACCGAGACCTGGGCCAGTTCCATTTTCGACAGGGTCGACACCGGCACCCCGGAGCGCTCCGACAGTTGCTTGAGGGTCAGTTGCTGGCCCTTGCGCACCTGGCGCAGACGCGCGCCGACTTCGCCACGGTCGATCAAAGGTAGCGCGCCAGGGCGGTCGGCAGCAGGGGAGCGGTCGGCACTCATCAAGGATCTCGGTCTGTCTTTACGGGCAGGCATCTTACCGTGGCCGCTTGCGTATTTCTAAATTCTCATATATTAGAATTCTCATAAGTGATAATTTTGTATTTCCCAACAGGCGGTGGCATGGATATGACCCAGACGTTCGACAGCGTGATCATTGGTGCCGGTATTGCCGGTGCGTCCCTGGGCTACCGGTTGGTCGGCGGGCAGCAGGTGTTGCTGCTCGAACGTGAGGCCCAGCCGGGCTACCACGCCACCGGCCGTTCGGCGGCAATGTTCATGGAGGCCTACGGCACGGCGCAGATCCAGGCCCTGACCCGCGCCAGCCGCAGCTTCTACGAGGCGCCGCCGGCCGGGTTCTGCGAGCACCCGCTGCTGGAGTCGCGGGGCTGCCTGTACGTCGCCAACCTTGAACAGCAGGAACTGCTGGCCAGCACTTATGCGCAGAACCTCGCCAACGGCACTGCGGTCAGCCTGCTCGATGCCCCGGCAGCCCTGGCGCTGGTGCCCAGCCTGCGTGGCGAAACCCTTGCCGGCGCGGTGCATGAACCGGGTGCCATGGACCTGGATGTACATGCCTTGCACCAGGGCTTCTTGCGCGGCTTCCGCCAGGCCGGTGGCCAGCTGCGCTGTCATGCCGAGGTGGTCGAAGGTCGTTTCGAGGACGGCCTCTGGCACCTGAGCCTGGCCGATGGCAGCGGGGTGCAGGCGCGTCAGTTGATCAACGCGGCAGGCGCCTGGGCCGACGAGGTGGCCCGGGTTTGTGGCGTGCAACCGGTTGGCTTGCAACCCTGCCGGCGCAGTGCCTTCACCTTCGAAGGCCCGCAAGACCAGGACTTCGCCCGCTGGCCGGCGGTGATCGGTGTCGACGAAAGTTTCTATTTCAAACCCGATGCCGGGCAGTTGCTCGGCTCCCCGGCCAATGCCGATCCGGTCGCGCCCCAGGACGTGATGGCCGAGGAGCTGGATGTGGCGCTGGGTATCTACAACATTGAAAACATGACCACCCTGAGTATTCGCCGCCCCAGCCACACCTGGGCCGGGCTGCGCTCGTTCGTCGCCGACGGCGACCTGGTGATCGGTCATGAGCCCGGACAACCGGCATTTTTCTGGCTGGCGGCCCAGGGTGGCTATGGCATCCAGTCGGCTGCCGGTGTTTCGCAACTGGCCGCGGCGCTGCTGCTCGAGCAGCCGTTGCCCGCGGCCCTGATCGCCGAAGGTGTCGAGCCGCAACGCTTGTCGCCCGCGCGTTTTCGTTAATCACTCATCGAGGAGTTTTCCATGAGCACCAGCATCCAGCGTATCCCCAGCAACCTGCCGTTTCCCTTCTCCAAAGCGATCAAGGTCGGCGGCTTCCTGTTCCTCTCAGGCCAGGTGCCCATGAGCCGCGAAGGGGAGGTGGTGCGTGGCGATATCCAGGCCCAGACCCGCGCCACCCTCGAACGTATCGGCGAGACCCTGGCCGAGTGCGGCGTCGGTTTCGGCCAGGTGATCAAGGCCACCGTCTGGCTGTCGGACATGGTCCATTTCGCCGGTTTCAACGAAGTCTACAAAGAGTTTTTCACCGAGGGTTACCCGGTACGTTCCACGGTCAGTGCCGGGCTTGCCCTGGGGGTGGATGTAGAGATCGAAGTGCAGGCCTGGATCGGCCAGGACTGATGACTGCGCGCCATCCCGGCGCCGCACTGGACAAGAACAACAAGGCTCGCAAAGGGCTATAGACCAGAGGATTCGGACATGCGGGAACAGCTGAAAATTGCCGGTGCCTTCATCGGTGTCATCGTGGGTGCGGGATTCGCGTCAGGGCGTGAGTTGCTGCTGTTCTTCGTCGACTTCGGCCTCTGGGGGCTGCTCGGCGCGCTGGTCAGTGCGGCGCTGTTCACCTTCCTCGGCATGGCCCTGGCGGGCCTGGGCAATCGCCTGCAGGCAGCCTCGCACAAGGATGTGGTGTACGCCATTTGCGGACGTCACCTGGGCTTGTTCATCGACCTGTTGATCACCTTCTTCATGTTCGCCGTGACGGTGGTGATGCTCGCCGGCGGCGGTGCCTTGCTTGAGCAGCAGTTCGGCGTTCCGGCGCTGACCGGCAGCATCCTGGTGACAGCGCTGGTGGTGGCGGTGGTGTGCCTGGATGTGCAGAAGGTGATCGTCCTGATCGGGGCGGTCACGCCGTTCCTGATCCTGGTCGCCAGTGCCATCGCCCTGTATGCGTTGTTCACCCGCAGCTTGAGTTTCAGCGAGCTGAACGCGGTGGCCAGCCAGCAGGAAGCTGGCACCCGTCACTGGTTGCTGGGGGCGTTTCTCTATGTGTCGTACAACATCGTCGCCGGCACGCCGATCCTGGCGATTCTCGGGGGTTCGGCGCGCTTCGAGAAAACCGCGGTCTGGGGCGGTATCCTCGGCGGTGCCGCGCTGGGTGGCCTGATGCTGATCATGAGCGCCGGCCTGTTGTCGCGGCTCGACAGCGTGGCCGATCTGCCGATGCCGATGCTCTCGATCGCCAGCGAAATCTCCCCGGCCCTGGGTGTGGTGATGTGTGTGATCATCTTCGGCATGATCGTCAACACGGCCGTGGGTACGCTGTATTCGTTCATGGCCCGGCTGTTGCCGGCGGGGACGCGCAGTTTCCGGATGGGGTCGGTGGCGGCGGGGGTGGCGGCGTTCGTCTGCAGCCTGATCGGCTTTATCAGCCTGGTCGGCCAGGTCTACCCGTTCTTCGGTTACCTGGGCTTCGTGCTGATGCTGGCGGTGTTGGTCGGCTGGCTGCGGATCGGTCGTTTCAAACGCGCGGTGACGGTGTAGCGGCAAGCGCCTGGCGAGGACGGCAAGCGCCCTCGCCAGGGCCTTCGATCAGATCTTGAAGCTGTCGACCAGTTGCTTGAGACGACCGGCCTGCTGGGCCAGGGCATCGCAATGGCGCAGGGTGTCATTGAGGTTGGCCACCCCCTGCTGGTTCAGCACGTTGATCTGGGTGATGTCCAGGTTCAGGCTTTCGACCACGGCGGTCTGTTCTTCGGTGGCGGCGGCCACCGACTGGTTCATGCCGTCGATCTCGCCGATGCGCTGGGTGACACTGCCCAGGCGCTCGCCGGCCTGGTTGGCGACCATCACGCTTTCCTCGCTCGACACTTGGCTGGCGTTCATATTGTGCACCGCCTCGCGGGAACCGACCTGCAGGGTGGTGATCATCTTGTGGATCTCTTCGGCCGACTCCTGGGTGCGGTGCGCCAGGTTGCGCACCTCGTCGGCGACCACGGCAAAGCCACGTCCGGCTTCACCGGCGCGGGCCGCTTCGATCGCTGCGTTCAGGGCCAGCAGGTTGGTCTGCTGGGAGATGCCCTTGATCACATCGAGGATCTGGCCGATGTCGTCGGTGCTGGCGTTGAGGGTCTCGATCTGGGCGCAGGATTCGCTGATCTTCTGCGACAGCGAGGTCATCGCCGAGATAGTTGCTTCCACCACCTGACGGCCATCGTTGGCCTGCTCGCTGGCGCCGCTGGCGTGCTGCGAGGCATCGGCGGCGTTGCGGGCGATTTCCTGGGTGGCGGCGCCCAGCTCGTTGATCGCCGCCGCCACGCTGTTGGTGCGCATGCTCTGTTCTTCGGAGCCGATGATCGAGGCATTGGAAGCGCTCATTACCCGCTCGGACAGGTCGTGGACCTGGCGGGTGGCCGACGACACTTCGGCGATCGAGGCGTGTATGCGCTCGACGAACTGGTTGAAGGCGCCGGCCAGTTCACCGAATTCGTCCTTGTTTTCCACCACCAGGCGGCGGGTCAGGTCGCCTTCACCCTGGGCGATGTCCTGCATGGCGCGGCCCATGGTGGTCAGCGGGCGCATCAGCACCGGAATCAGCAGGCTCAACAGCACGGTGATGGCCGCCACGGCGATGAGCATGGCGATGATCGCCGAGGTGCGGAACTGACTCAGCGCGGCATAAGCCTTGTCCTTGTCGATGGACAGGCCGATGTACCAGTCGGCCGACGGCAGGTTGCTGACCGGGGCGAAGGAAATGATCCGATCCTGGCCGTTGAGGGTCACGTCATGGATGCCCGGCGCCACCTGCAGGCTGCTGCCGGGGTAGATGTCCTTGAGGTTCTTCATCACCTGGCCCTTGTCGGGGCTGACGATCACCTGGCCGCTGCGGTCGACCAGGAAGGCGTGGCCGATGCCGCCGAAGTCCACGGCGTTGATGATGTCGACCAGGGTGCCCAGGCTCAGGTCGCCACCGACCACGCCCAGCAGCTCACCGTTGGCCTTGCTCTTGACCGGCATGGCGATGGTCACCACCAGGCCGCCGACGGCGGCCATGTAGGGCGGGGTCAGCATGGTCTGGTTGGCGGCCACGGCAGCGCTGTACCAGGGGCGCTGGCGCGGGTCGTAGCCGTCGGGCATTTTCGCGTCCGGGCGCTGGGTGAACACGCCGTTGGCCTGGCCGACGTAGGTGAACTGGAAGTTGCTGGTGAACGACGGCTGGTCCACTAGGCCTGGCAGGTCGGCCCGGGCGCCTTGGTGGGCGACGTCCTGGGCGAGGTTTTCCAGCACCAGGATGCGCCCGCCCATCCAGTTCTGCACGCTGCTGGCGGTCAGGGCGCCGGCCTGCTTGACTGAGGATTCGATGTTCTGCCGGATGGTGTTGCGTTGCAGGTAATCGTTGTAGAGGGTGAACAATGCAAATGCCAGAACCACGACGCTGCAAGCGCACAGCAGGATCTTGTGGCGAAATTTCAGGTTCATGTTCCGAGACCTTGTGCCAGTAAAGAGAAATGCCGAGCGCTGCTTGTGGCGATGCTCGTACCTATCCCGACGGGTATCGGCTGATTTGCGCAAAGGTTGAAGGACAGATTGCCGCAGCCCTGTAGGAGCGGGCTTGCCCCGCGATTACGCTGTGGCAGGCATGGGCCCAATCGCGGGGCAAGCCCGCTCCTACAGTAGCTTCACCAGTTCCTGTGCAGCCTTCTGCAGTGGCTGGTTGTGACGCCAGAAGGCATGCACCGGCAGCTGCAGCTCATTGCGGGTGTTCTTGAAGTCCAGGCGCAGCAGGCGCCCGGCGGCCAGCAGCGGTGCCACCCGTGACAGCGGAAAATCGCCCCAGCCCAGGCCCGCTTCGACCATTTCCAGGGCCATGGCCAGGCTGTCGGTGCGCCAGTGGGCCTTGCCGATCAGGGCGCGAGTATCGCTGATCGGCAGGTCGCGGCTGGCCACCACGATCTGCCGGACATTGACCAGGTCTTCGAGGTAGGCGATCTGCCGGGGCTGGCCTTGCAGGGCAGGGTGGTGGGGAGAAATGGTCGCCACCAGCGACTCCATGCCAATGTTCTGGAAGCGTTGCTGCGGATCAACCGCCAGCCCGGCAAAGGCCAGGCACAGGCTGACCCGGCCGCTGTGCAGCAGGTGCAGGGCTTCTTCCTGTGGGGCGCTGAGCACTTCCACCTGCAGCAACGGATAGCGCTCGCTGATCCGGGTGATTGCCGCCAGCAGCGGGCCATGGTCGATATCCGGGACCACGCTGATGGACAGGGTGCTCTCCAGTCCCTGGGACAGTTCCAGGGCGTGTACCTGCAATTGCCCAAGCTGGGCGGCGATCAGCCGGGCGTGGGGCTCCAGTGCCCGGGCCAGGGCGGTGGGCCGGGTTTCCCGGTGGCTGCGTTCGAACAGGGCGAAGCCCAGCTCGGCCTCAAGGTTGCCGATGGCCATGCTCACCGCCGAAGGCACCCGCCCCAGGGCGCGGGCGGCGGCCGAGAAGGAGCCGCCGTCGAGCACGGCGAGAAAGAGTTCGATGTTGTCGCTGGAAAAATTCAAAGGTCAATCTCCTATCAGTCAATCTGATAGCTGCTGACTTTGGCTGTCAAGAAGATTGACGCATCCTCACCGGCTTTACAGCTCATGAGGTAACCCGGTGCAAGGTGTCAAACGCAAACTGGTCTACGTGACCGCCTATGAAGCCATCGGCCTGTGCATGTCGACCCTGGGCCTGGCCTACCTGTCGGACAGCGCGCCGAGCAATACCGGGCCGCTGGCGGTGATGATCACAACCATCGCCATGGCCTGGAACTTCATCTACAACACCCTGTTCGAGTACTGGGAAAGCCGCCAGGCCACCCGTGGCCGCAGTGTTGCGCGACGGCTGGCGCATGCCGTCGGCTTTCAGCTGACCCTGGTGGTCTACCTGATTCCGCTGATCGCCTGGTGGCTGGACATGAGCCTGCTGGAAGCCTTGCTGGTGGACCTGGCCTTCATCATTCTCATTCCTTGCTACACCTTCCTCTACAACTGGTTGTTCGATCGCATCTTCGGCCTGCCGACCTCGGCCCAGGCCAAGGACGACCCGCGCGTTGCCGCCTGAGGCTATTGCGCCGGGATTCTGATGTAGAGCGAGCCGGTATCGGAAGGGCCAGAGCCAGAGCTGGGAGTGGGGTCGGTGTCGGTGTCGGTGTTGGCGTTGCTGTCGGGATTGTCCTGCAGGCGCGTGGCACCCAGCAGGTTGTCCTCGATCTCGCCGGACAGGTAGTAGACCCCGGCCATGGCCCCGGTCTTGCGGTTATCCATGAGGTCGCGCCATTCCTGGTTGAGCGCCACGTTGAGGATCACCCGCAGCTGCTCGATCATCGCCGGTTGTTCCTGGTTGTGGGTCACCACGTTGTAGCCGGTGGCCGCCAGCGAGATCAGGGTGCCGGCGGCGCGGCCCACGGCGGCGGCCACGGCGCTGGCAATGCCGCGCGGGGCGAGGGTGGCGCCGAGCTTTTCACTGGCCTGGCGCGCCACCGACGACAGGCCGATGTCCGAGCGCTGGGTGCCGGCGCGCACGGCGCTGTGCATGCGTTTGTGCAGCGCGACCCAGGCCGGTTGTTCGGACAGCGACTTGGCGAACAGCAACTGGTAGAGCGAGGCATCGTTGGACTTGGGGGGCGCCAGGCTGATGGCCTGGATGCGGGTCAGGCGCAGGTTGAACTGCTCGGCGGGGGCGCGGTAGCGCTGGGCGATCTGTTGCAGTTGCTGGCCGAGCAACTGCAGGTACAGTTCCATGGCCCGATCGCGGATGCCTTCGGGGTTGATCTCCTTGGCCACCTGGTCGAGTACGCGCTCGTGGTACTGCTCTTGCAGGTACAGGGCCAGGCGCTTATCCGGCGCGTCGTCGGCATTTTTGCTGTTCATCTTGTACCAGGCCACCTTCATGGTCAGCCATTGCTGGGTCCAGTAGCCGGTGAACCAGGGGATGAAATTGCTTTCGGTGTACTGCTGCACCCGATCTTTCCACACGCGCATGGAGCGCCTCGCGTAATCATTGACCGAGCTGGTGGCCGCCAGGGAGGCGTCGATGATTTCCCGGTCGATCTGCTCCCAGGTCGCCGGGCTCAGTTGCACCGGCGGCGGCTCGACGGGCTTTTCCCGTGACGCGCAGCCGCCCAGCACCAACAACAGGGTGAGCAGGAGGAAGGTGAGCGGGGAACGCGCATTCACATCGCAGCCCCCTGTGAAGAGTCAGGCGTACCGGCTTGGTTACCTTAGTATAGGTCCGGCCTCCCTGTGCGTTTCAGTCCTGCAGGTCGAGCTTGGCCTCGATATGGTCCAGGTGCTCGTGCATCAATGCCAGCGCCTTGTCGCCATCGCCCTGTTCCAGCGCATCGATGATCGCCGCGTGCTCCTGCCAGGCACAGTGGCTGCAGGGGCGGGCTTCGTACTGGGCGATGATCAGCGAGGTCTGCGGCACCAGGCCGTTGAGAAAACGGGTCAGCGGGGCATTGTTGGCGATCTCGGCCAGTTTCAGGTGAAACTCGCCGCCCAGACGAATGGCGGTGCAGCGCTGGCCCTGTTCGTGGTGCTGGCGCTCGCGGGCCACCAGTTCGCGCAGCTGGCGGATCTTGGCCGGGCGCGAGCGCTGTGCGGCGAGGCTGATCAGGGTGGTTTCGGCCAGGCGCCGGGCGCTGAGGATCTGCCGCGCCTGTTGCGGGTCGGGGGCGGCCAGACGGGCGGTGTGGCTGGGGCGCTGGACGATCACCTGCTGGTCGCACAGGCGGCCAAGCACTCGGCGGATCACCGTGCGACTGACTCCGAACGCCTCGCCCAGGGCTTGCTCGGGCAGGGCGCTGCCCGGTGCCAGGCGCTGTTCGAGAATGGCGTCGAACAGGCGCGGGTAGATCTGCTCGGCCGACAGCCGTACCTCGCCATGGGCCAGCAGGGGCGGCAGGGTGGTCGCAGGGGCTTGGGCGCTGGTGTTCATCACTGCACTCCTCTGATCATTTGACCGGATGTTCGTCCGGGATCTTCAGTTCGATACCCATGCGCAGGCCTTCCTGGAGGATATGGTGGCGCATCTGGGCGCTGGCCTGGGCACTGTTCTTGTTGCGAATGGCGCGAACCACCGCTTCGTTTTCTTCCAGTCGCGCCGCCAGGTGCTCGGGCGAGTTGCGCAGCACATCGGCGCTCTGCTTGAGGGCGTTGCTGGTCTGCTGCACCACGTTCTGGAAGATCGGGTTGGCGGTCAGGGTAAACAGCTCTTCATGGAAGGCGATGTAGGCATTGACCCCGGCTTCGCTGTCCTGGGCCTCGAGGGCTTCGCGCATGTCCATCAGGGTCAGGCGCAGCTGGCCGATTTCCTTGCTGCTGATCGACTGGGCGACCAGGCCGACGATAAATGGCTCCAGGGTGTAGCGCAGTTGCAGCACATCTTCCAGGCTGGCCTCGGCGACGGTGTTGGCCACGGGCGCCGTTTCGACGCTGCCCGGCTCCAGCACCAGCACACCCTTGCCCGGCAGCGAGCGCACCAGGCCCAAGGTTTCCAGCACGGTGACCGCTTCGCGCAGGCTGGGGCGGCTGATGCCCAGTTGCTCGGCCAGTTCACGCTGGCCCGGGAGCATTTCGCCGGAGCGCCACTGGCCCCGGTCCAGGGCCTGGCGCAGTTTTTCTACCACGGCGTTGACGACGGTTGATGAGCTGATCACGGTTCACTCCCTGAGATCGGTTTCACGCTTGCCGGGCCGGCGCCAGGGCACCGGCCCGTTCACTCAGAACTCTTGTTGATGGGTGGCTTGGCCTTTGCGCTGGGCAAAGCTGTAGCCCTGTTTGCCGGCCAGTACATTGTTGGCCCGTTCCATGTCGATATCGCCTTCCCATTTGCCGATGGCCACGGTGGCCACGCAGTTGCCGATCAGGTTGGTCAGGGCGCGGCCGATGCCCATGAACCAGTCCACTGCCAGCACCAGCACCAGGCCGACCACCGGGATCGCGGGAATGGCGGTGAGGGTGGCGGCGAGGATCACCAGCGCCGAACCGGGGATGCCGTGGGCACCTTTGGAGGTGATCAGCGACACCAGCAGGATGGTCAACAGGTCGGTCATGGCCAGGGGCGTGCCGGTGGCATTGGCGATAAAGACGATGGCCAGGGTCAGGTAGATCGAGAAGCCGTCGAGGTTAAAGGAATAGCCGGTGGGAATCACCAGGCCGACGGTGGAATTGCCGATGCCCAGGTGCTCCAGTTTGCGCATGATCTGTGGCAGCACGGCGTCGGACGAGGCGGTGCCGAGGACGATGGTCAGCTCTTCGCGCAGGTATTTGATGAACGGCAGGATGCGCAGGCCCGACAGACGCATCACGGTACCCAGGATCAGCAGCACGAAGCCGATGCAGGTCAGGTAGAACAACGCCACCAGGCCGCCCAGGTGCTGCAGCGACTCCAGGCCATATTTGCTGGTGGTGAAGGCGATGGCGCCGAACACACCCAGCGGCGCCAGGCGCACGATCATGCCCATGATGCGGAAGATCACATGGCTCAGCTCGTTGATCAGCCGCGAGATGCCCGAGGCCGCTTCACCGACCAGGTTCAGCGCACTGCCGAACAGCACCGAGAACAGCAGGACCTGGAGGATGTTGTTGTCGGCAAAAGCACCGACCACCGAGGTGGGGATCAAATCCATGAGGAAGGCGGCGGTGCCGTGGATGTGCTGGCCACGCTCGGCCAGGTTGCTGGCTTCGGCGCTGGCCAACTGGTCCAGATGGATGTTGGCGCCGCTGCCGATGCCGGAGGTAAAGGCGAACACCAGGCCGATGACCAGGGCGATGGTGGTGAGGATCTCGAAGTAGATCACCGATTTCAGGCCGATCCGCCCGACCTTCTTCAGGTCCCCCGCACCGGAAATACCGCTGACCACCACGCAGAACACAATCAAGCCGATGAGCATCTTGATCAGCTTGATAAAGCCGTCACCCAGGGGTTTGAGCTGCAGGGAAACTTCAGGAAAGCTCAAGCCACAGGCGATGCCGAGCACCAGGCCGAGCACTACTTGGAGAAAGATCGAACGCGAGCACCATTTGAGCATGGGAGGGATCTCTGGTCGGTGTCCTTGCTTCGGTGCCCGGAGGCGAAAGAGCGGAGGACTTAATTATTGTGGTCTTACCGGTATGTCCAGTGCGTGCTCAGTGTAGGCGCGGTTTTCTCGCGATCGCAAGGGGTTTTCGGATAAAAGGATGGGAATTGGCTTTACCGGTCTGACCAGTTGATGCCAATAGGGCGGCCGTGAAGGTTCAGGATTTGGACAACACCAGGTCGACGGCGTTGATCAGGTCGCCCAGGGCCTGGGGTGGGGCTTTGTGGATGACGTCGAACAGGTAGGCGCGCTGATCGTCCTCGTCGTCCTGTTCGGCGAAGAAGGCTTTGAGCTTGATGCCCAGTACTTCGGCGAAGATCAGCAGGGCGTCGATGCTGGGGGTGTAGGTGCCGGTTTCGAAACGGCTGATGGTCTTGGGGTCGAAGCCTGTGCGCTCGCCCAGTTCAGCCTGAGTAAGCCCCGCGACCTTGCGGTAACGCTTGATGGCCGGACCCAAACTTGAATGTGTCATCAATTAATTCCTATTTGGAATCAAGAACTTACCGATATACATAAGTCGCAGGCAACGTCAAAAGCCATCACATTTGGTTGCAAAATGTGATGGTATTCGTAGAATAGATTATCTTGACAGGTCAAAAACCATCAAGTTCCAGACAGGGGCGTGCCGCTTATCCAGCGCGAGCGCAACGCCTGATGGAGCGCTCTTTTCGATGTCGGATGAAGGGTCTGCGCCTGGATGCAGACCGCAGCAGAAGGAATTTCAACGTGCGTTTCAACCTGCCGGTCACCTCGGTCGAACAGACTTTCGGCGAGGATCAACGGCTGATTTCTGCAACCGACACCGCCAGCAACATCACCTACTGCAACGCCGAATTCGCCGCCATGAGCGGCTTCAGCCAGGAAGAACTGATCGGCAGCCCGCACAACCTGGTGCGCCATCCGGACATGCCTGCCGAGGTATTTCGGCAGATGTGGCAATACCTGAAGGCCGGCAAGAGCTGGATGGGCATCGTCAAGAACCGCAGCAAGAACGGCAATTACTACTGGGTCAGTGCCTACGTCACGCCAATCCTGGAAAACGGCCGTGTGGTCGGCTACGAGTCGGTGCGGGTCAAACCGACCCGCGAGCAGGTGCGGCGCGCCGAGGCGCTGTATGCCCGTTTGCGCGCCGGCAAGGCGGCGGTATCCGGTGCTCGGCGTGTGGCCGGGTTCGCCCGGGTAGCCAGCGTGCCGCTGCTGGCAGGCATAGTGGCGATCGGCGTGCAACAGTGGCTGCCCGGCTGGCCGGCCCACGGCATCACCCTGGGATTGTTCGGCGCGCTCGGCCTGTGGGCCCATCAGCGCCTGGACCAGCAGTTGCAGCAGATCGCCCGCAGTGCGGGCAACGCCTTCGCCGACCCGATCGTCGCCCTGACCTACAGTGATGACGTGGGCCCGGCGGCGCAGTTGCAGATGATCCTGATCAGCGAGCAGGCGCGGCTCAAGACCGCCCTGACGCGCCTGAGCGACCTGGCCGTGCAGATGAGCGAGGCGGCCAGCGACTCCAGCCGCTTGTCCCGGCACACTGAAACGGCCTTGCTCGAACAGCGCGCCGAAACCGACCAGACCGCCGCGGCCATGACCGAGATGGCCGCCTCGATTGCCGAGGTCGCCTTGCACGTGCAGCAGACCGCCGGTGAAGCCCACACCGCCAATCAACTGGCCGGGCAGGGCAGCGAAGTGGCCGGGGCGACCCGCGAGGCCATTCAGTTGCTGGCCAGCACCGTTCGCCAGATCAACCAGGCGGTGACCCACCTGGCCGGGCAGACCCAGGACATTTCCCTGGCCGCCGAGGTGATCCGCGCGATTGCCGAGCAGACCAACCTGCTGGCGCTCAATGCCGCCATCGAAGCGGCGCGTGCCGGTGAACAGGGGCGCGGTTTTGCCGTGGTCGCCGATGAGGTGCGCGCACTGGCCGGCAAGACCCGGCAGTCGACCTTGCAGATTCAGGGTATCATCGACAGCCTGCGTAGCGGCGCCGATGAGGCGGTACAGATCGCCAGTCTGGGTATCGACGAAGCCGAGCAGGGCGTGGCCCGGGTGCTGGAGGCGCAGCAGGCGCTGCGGGGTATCCGCGACGCGGTGGCCTGCATCAGCGACATGAGCCAGCAGATGGCCGCGGCCTCCCAGCAACAATCATCGGTCGCCGAAACGGTGTCCGAACAGATCAACAACGTGGCCGGCACCGTGCAGCACACCGCGCTGAACGCCAATGCCGCCGCCACCCGCGGGGCTGAACTGCAGGGTATTGCTTCGGGCCTGCGTGCCCTGGTCGAGCGCTTCAACCGCTAGACCCCGGGACAACGAGATTTTCATGGACGATAACTACCGCACGGCCGTGGATGCGGCCGCGATCTTTTCTGAAACCGACCTGAGTGGCCGGATCACCTACGTCAACGAGCAGTTCTGCAGTATTTCCGGCTACAGCCGCGACGAGCTGCTGGGCGCCAACCACCGCATCCTCAATTCCGGCCTGCACGATCCGGACTTCTTCGACGGCATGTGGCGCGCCCTGGTCGCCGGCCGGGTGTGGAAGGGCGAGATCTGCAACCGGGCCAAGGACGGTTCGCTGTACTGGGTCGACAGCACCATGGTGCCGCTGATCGATCCGGCCAGCGGGCGGGTACGCAAGTACGTGTCGATCCGCTTCGACGTCACCGAAAAGCGGCAGTTGCTGCATACCTTGCAATGGCGGGTCGGCCATGACGTGCTGACCGGCCTGCCCAATCGCGCCTACCTGTCGGACCTGCTCAACCAGGCGCTGGAGTTCTCCCGTCGCGAGGACACGCCCCTGGCGGTGTGCATGCTCGACCTGGACGGCTTCAAGGCGGTCAACGACGGCTATGGTCATGCCAGTGGCGACCTGCTGCTGGTGGAAGTGGCCGCGCGCCTGAAGGCGATCCTGCGCGGCGGCGATGCCGTGGCGCGGCTCTCGGGGGACGAGTTCGTGCTGATCCTGCGCGAGGTGCAGGAGCCGGCACAGCTGCAGGCCGCACTGGAGCGAGTGCTGCAAGCCCTGGCTACGCCCTACGTGATCCGTGAGCGCGAGGTCAGCGTCAGCGCCAGTATCGGCGTCACCCTGTTCCCCCTCGACAACGAGGACACCGACACCCTGCTGCGCCACGCCGACCAGGCGCTATACGTCGCCAAGCAGAGCGGGCGCAACCGCTACCACCTGTTCGACGTGTCGGCCGACCGCGAGGTCAAGGCCACCCACCAGACCGTGGCACGGGTGCGCCACGCGCTGATCAAGGGCGAGCTGTGCCTGCACTATCAACCCAAGGTGAACATGCGCAGCGGGCAGGTGCTGGGTTTCGAGGCCTTGCTGCGCTGGCAGCATCCCTTCAAGGGGCTGGTGACCCCGGCGGAATTCCTGCCGCTGGTGGAGCAGACCGACCTGATCGTCGATATCGGCGAGTGGGTGATCGCCCAGGCCCTGGCGCAGATGCAGCGCTGGCAGCAGGCCGGGCATGCGTGGCCGGTGAGCGTGAACATCGCTGCCCGACATTTCCAGCGCGCCGACTTTGTCGAGCGCCTGCAACGCTTGCTGGCGCGTCACCCGACGGTGGCGCCGCAGATGCTCGACCTGGAAATCGTCGAGTCGGTAGCCATCGAGAACATCCAGCGGGTCAGCCAGTGCCTGGAGGCCTGCCAGCGCCTGGGGGTGCAGTCGTCCCTGGATGACTTCGGCACCGGCTATTCGTCCCTGAGCTACCTCAAGCGCCTGCCGACCCGGACCATCAAGATCGACAAGTCGTTCGTGCGCGACATTCTCAATGACCACGACGACCTGGCCCTGACCCGGGCGGTGATCGGCCTGGCCCGGGCCTTCGGTCGCCAGGTGATCGCCGAAGGCCTGGAGACCGTCGAGCACGGCCAGTTGCTGATGGGCCTGGGCTGCGATGTCGCCCAGGGCTATGGCATCGCCCGGCCGATGCCGCCCGAGGCGGTGGTCGACTGGGCCGCCGGCTACGTGCAGCCACCTCAGTGGCGGGCCTCGGCAGGGCACTGAAGGCGTAGTTTTACGCATTCTTTATGCCCGGGCGCAGGTCCCGGTCTCGTCCCTTTACAGCCGCTCTACCGACAATGACCGTCAACGGCGACCTGCCGTAAGGACGGAGAGTTTTCATGAGCATTCTGGACGGGGTGTCACTGCTGCTGGCAGTGGCGTTGATGATCTACCTGATGGTCGCGCTGCTGCGCGCCGACCGGGGCTAGGAGCGACCATGCACAGTTACGATTATGCGTTGCTGCTGGCGTTCTTCGCCCTGGTGCTGCTGCCGGCGCCAGGGCTTGGGCGTTTCTACTACAAGGTGATGGAAGGCCAGCGCACCTGGCTGTCGCCGCTGCTGGGGCCGGTGGAACGCGGCTGCTACAAGCTGGCTGGCGTGAAGGCCGACAGCGAGCAGAACTGGAAGCAGTACACCCTGGCCCTGCTGGCCTTCAACCTGGCCGGTTTCATCCTGGTGTTCGCTGTATTGCTGTTGCAAGGCCATCTGCCGCTCAATCCGCAGCACCTGCCGGGGCAGGAGTGGTCGCTGGCGTTCAACACGGCAGTGAGTTTCGTCACCAACACCAACTGGCAGGCGTACAGCGGCGAAGCCTCGGTCAGCTACCTGAGCCAGATGCTTGGCCTGACCGTGCAGAACTTCGTCAGCGCCGCCACCGGCCTTGCCGTGCTGGTCGCCCTGTGCCGTGGTATCGCCCGGCGCTCGGCGCACACCCTGGGCAACTTCTGGGTCGACATGACCCGCGCCACCCTCTACGGCCTGCTGCCGCTGTGCCTGCTGCTGGCCTTGCTGCTGGTCTGGCAGGGCGTGCCGCAGACCTTCGGCGACTATGTCCAGGCCCTGACCCTGCAAGGCAGCGAGCAGACCATCCCCCTGGGCCCGGCGGCCAGCCAGATCGCCATCAAGCAACTGGGCACCAACGGCGGCGGCTTCTTCGGCGTCAACTCGGCGCACCCGTTCGAGAACCCGACGGCCTGGAGCAACCTGTTCGAAGTGGCGTCGATCATCCTGATCCCGGTGGCCCTGGTGTTCACCTTCGGCCATTACGTCAAGGACCTGCGCCAGAGCCGGGCGATCATCGCCTGCATGCTGGCGCTGTTCCTGATCGGCGGTGCCACGGCGTTGTGGTCCGAAAACCAGCCCAACCCGGCCCTGAACAACCCGCAGGTCGAACAGACGGCGCCGCTCGAAGGCAAGGAAAGCCGCTTCGGCACCACTGCCAGCGTGCTCTGGACCGTGACCACCACCGCCGCCTCCAACGGCTCGGTGAACAACATGCACGACAGCCTCAATCCGCTGAGTAGCATGGTCGCGCTGGTCAACATGATGGTCGGCGAGGTGATCTTCGGCGGCGTCGGTGCCGGGCTCTACGGCATGCTGCTCAACGTGCTGATCGCAGTGTTCCTGGCCGGCCTGATGATCGGCCGCACCCCCGAGTACCTGGGCAAGAAGCTCCAGGCCCGCGAGGTGCAATTGCTGGTGGCGACCCTGCTGGTGATGCCGGTCGGCGTGCTGGTGCTCGGTGCCCTGGCGGCCAGCCTGCCGGGGCCGGCAGCGGCGATCAGCAACCCCGGTGCCCACGGTTTCAGCCAACTGTTGTATGCCTACACCTCGGCCAGCGCCAACAACGGTTCGGCCTTCGCCGGCCTGGGCGCCAACACCACCTTCCACAACCTGATGCTGGGCCTGGGCATGCTGATCGGCCGCTTCGGCTACATCCTGCCGGTGCTGGCCCTGGCGGGCAGCCTGGCGCTGAAAAAGAGCGCGCCGGTGGGGCAGAACAGTTTCCCGACCCACGGCCCGCTGTTCGTCACCTTGCTGCTGGTCACCATTTTGCTGGTGGGCGGCCTGACCTTCCTGCCGGCCCTGGCCCTTGGCCCGATCACCGAACACTTGAGCCTGGGTTTCTAAGGAGCAACTCATGAACATGCCGATTCCCGAAGTGAAAGCAGCAAAGGCCACGGCGGCAGGGACAAGCTTTGCCGCGCTGTGGCGCCCGGCCCTGGTGCAGGCGTTGGTCAAACTCGATCCGCGTCAGCTCAAGCGCTCGCCGGTGATGCTGGTGGTGGAACTGACCGCGATCTTCACCACCTTGCTGTGCCTGTTGCCCGACAGCGGCGTGCCCACGGCGGTGGCGGTGCAGATCGCCCTGTGGTTGTGGTTCACCGTGCTGTTCGCCAACTTTGCCGAAGCCCTGGCCGAAGGCCGTGGCAAGGCCCGCGCCGACAGCCTCAAGGCCGGCAGCCAGGGCCTGAGCGCCCGCCGCCGCAGCGCCTCGGGCGGTTTCGAAACAGTGGCTGCCACTCATCTGCGCAAGGACGATGTGGTCAAGGTCATGGCCGGGGAAATGATCCCCGGCGATGGCGAGGTGCTCGAAGGGATTGCCGCGGTCAACGAGGCGGCGATTACCGGTGAGTCGGCGCCGGTGATCCGCGAGTCCGGCGGCGATCGTTCGGCGGTCACCGGCAACACCCGGCTGGTCTCCGACTGGTTGCTGATCCGCATCACCAGCAACCCTGGTGAGTCGACCCTGGACCGCATGATCGTCCTGGTCGAAGGTGCCAAGCGGCAGAAGACCCCCAACGAGATCGCCCTGGACATTCTGCTGATCGGTCTGACCATGATTTTCCTGGTGGTCGTGGTGACCTTGCAGCCGTTCGCCCATTTCGCTGGCGGCAGCATCCCGCTGGTGTTCCTGGTGGCGTTGCTGGTGACCCTGATCCCGACCACCATCGGCGGCCTGCTGTCGGCCATCGGTATCGCCGGCATGGACCGCCTGGTGCGCCTGAACGTGATCGCCCGTTCCGGGCGGGCGGTGGAGGCGGCAGGTGACGTGCATGTGCTGATGCTCGACAAGACCGGCACCATCACCTTCGGCAACCGTCGCTGCAGCGCCCTGCAGGCTGCCCCCGGGGTGACCTCCAGGGAGCTGGGCGAGGGTGCCTTGCTGGCCTCGCTGGCCGACGACACCGCCGAAGGCAAGTCGATCGTCGAATACCTGCGCCAGTTGCACGACTTCAATGAACCGGATGCCGGGCAACTGACCCCGGTGGCCTTCAGCGCCGAGACCCGGCTCTCCGGCGTCGACTACCAGCAGCGTCGCTACCGCAAGGGCGCGGTGGATTCGGTACTGGCTTTCGTCGGTATGCAGCGCCTGGAGATGCCGGCGTCCCTGTCCCGCGAAGTGGACAAGATCGCCCAGAGCGGCGGTACGCCCTTGCTGGTCTGTGTCGATCAGCGTCTGCTGGGCGTGATCCACCTCAAGGACGTGGTCAAGCCGGGGATTCGCGAGCGCTTTGCCGAACTGCGCAAGCTGGGCATCCGCACCGTGATGGTGACCGGCGACAACCCGCTGACCGCCGCCGCCATCGCCGCCGAAGCCGGGGTCGACGACGTGTTGGCCGAAGCCACTCCGGAGAAGAAGCTGGCGCGTATTCGCCAGGAGCAGAACGACGGGCGCCTGGTGGCCATGTGTGGTGACGGCGCCAACGACGCCCCGGCGCTGGCCCAGGCCGATGTCGGCATGGCCATGAACGACGGCACCCAGGCGGCGCGCGAGGCGGCCAACATGGTCGACCTGGACAGCGACCCGACCAAGTTGTTGGATGTGGTCCAGGTCGGCAAGGAACTGCTGGTGACCCGTGGCGCCCTGACCACCTTCTCGATCGCCAACGACGTGGCCAAGTATTTCGCCATCCTGCCGGCGCTGTTCGCGGCGATCTACCCGCAGTTGGGGGCGCTCAACCTGATGCAATTGAGCAGCCCGCAGAGCGCGATTCTCTCGGCGATCGTCTTCAACGCCCTGATCATCGTCGTGCTGATTCCCCTGGCCCTGCGCGGGGTGCGGGTACAGGCGGCGAGCGCTGCGCACCTGCTGCGGCGCAACCTGCTGATCTATGGGGTGGGCGGACTGATCGTGCCCTTCGCCGGGATCAAGCTGATCGACCTGCTGCTGACCGCTTTGCAACTGGTCTGAGACCAAGGAGATGACCATGAGCACTTACGTACGTCCGGCCTTTAGCCTGATCCTGTTGATGACCCTGATCACCGGTGCGGCTTACCCGCTGGTGGTCACCGGGGTGGCCCAGGTGGCCTTCCCCGACCAGGCCAATGGCAGCCTGCTGCACGACGACCAGGGCCAGGTGCGCGGCTCGCTGCTGATCGCCCAGGGCTTCAAGGGCGACGCCTGGTTCCAGGCGCGTCCTTCGGCCGGCGACTATGCCACCGTCGCCAGCGGTGCCAGCAACCTGGCACCGAGCAACCCGGCGCTGGCCGAGCGTGTCGGCCAGAGCGCCGCACAGCAGTATGTCGAAGGCCAGGGCGCGGTGCCGCTGGACCTGCTGACCACTTCCGGCAGCGGTCTGGACCCGCACTTGTCGCCTGCGGCGGTGGCCTATCAGTTGCCACGGGTGGCGGCGGCGCGGCAGGTCAGCACGCAGGCCTTGCAAGCGCTGGTCGAGCAGTCCACCCTGCAGCCATTGATCGGCCCGCCGGTGGTCAATGTGCTGGCCTTGAACGCCGCCGTCGAACGGCTGGCCCCGGTTTCCAGGTAAGGACAAGCAGTGAGCGAGAGCAATTCCGAACGCGCCGATGCGTTATTGGCCGGGCTACCGCGCGAAGGGCGCGGCCGCCTCAAAGTGTTCCTCGGCGCGGCGCCGGGGGTGGGCAAGACCTACGCCATGCTCCAGGCCGCCCACGCCCAGCTGCGCCAGGGTGTGCAGGTGCTGGCGGCGGTGGTCGAGACCCATGGCCGGGCCGAGACCGAAGCCTTGCTCGCCGGCCTGCCGCAGTTGCCCTTGCTGCGCTCGGAGTACCGCGGCGTGCAGCTGGAGGAAATGGACCTTGATGGCCTGCTCAAGGCCGCGCCGCAGCTGGCGCTGATCGACGAGCTGGCCCACAGCAACGCCCCCGGCAGTCGCCACGCCAAGCGCTGGCAGGACGTGCAGGAGCTGCTGGCCGCCGGCATCGATGTGTACACCACGGTCAACGTCCAGCACCTGGAAAGCCTCAACGACCAGGTGCGCGGCATCACCGGCGTGCAGGTGCGCGAAACCCTGCCGGACTGGGTGCTGCAGGAAGCCTTCGAACTGGTGCTGATCGACCTGCCGCCACGCGAGCTGCTCGAGCGCCTGCGCGAGGGCAAGGTCTATGTGCCGGAGCAGGCGCGGGCGGCCATCGATGCCTTCTTCAGCCAGACCAACCTGACCGCCTTGCGCGAGCTGGCCATGCAGACGGCGGCAGCCCAGGTCGATGCGGACCTGGCCCACGGTTACCGCCAGCTTGGCCAGGATGCGCCGACCCTGCGTGGACGTTTGCTGGTCGGTGTCGATGGCGATGCCCAGGCCGAGCGCCTGGTGCGTCACGCCAGCCGGGTGGCCCAGCGGCGGCACCTGCCCTGGAGCCTGGTGCATGTCGACAACGGCCGACTGCGCGACGAAACCGCCCGCCAGCGCCTGCAGGCGGCCCAGCAGTTGGCCGAGCGCCTGGGCGGCGAGGTGGTGCTGCTGCGTGCCGGCGAAGTGGCCCAGACCCTGATCCAGCATGCCGTTGAGCGCCGTGCCAGCCTGGTGCTGGTCGGCCAGTCCCGCGATCGCCTGCGGCGTCGACTGTTCGGCGCCGGAGTGGCTACCCGCTTGTTGCGCGAGGCCCATGGCCTGGAAATCAACGTCCTTGACCGTGACGACAAGCCCGAGCCTCCAGGCGCCGTGGTGAAGAAAGTCTGGGTCTGGCGGCACTACCTGCTGGCCCTGGTCGCCACCTTGCTGGCCTCCGGGCTGGCCTGGGTCGTGGCGGGTGTCCTGCCGCTGCCCAACATCTCGCTAGTGTTCCTGGCGGCGGTGTTGCTGGTGGCGGTGCGCAGCAGCCTGGGGCCGGCGCTGGCCTGTGCGGTGCTGTCGTTCCTGGCCTATGACTTCTTGTTTATTCCGCCGAATTTCTCTTTCAACATCCAGCGCGAAGAAGACGTCCTGACCTCGCTGTTCTTTCTGTTGATGGCGGCGCTCACCGGCAACCTGGCAGCCCGCCAGCGTCGCCAGCTGCAGGCGCTGCACGAAACCCAGGAGCAGACCAACCAGCTGCTCGACCTGTCGCGCAAGCTCACCGCCGCCACCGACCGCCAGGCGGTGTTCAATGCTGCCGGGCAGCACCTGGACGGCTGGAGCGATGTGCAGGTGTGCCTGCTGGAGCGGGATGTGGAAGGGCGCTTGCAGGTGGTCAGCGGCGGCAACCCGCAGTTCACCGACAACGAGCGCGCTGCCGCTGACTGGGCCTGGCAACATGACCAGGCCGCGGGGCTGGGCAGCGATACCCTGCCCAATGGCCGCTGGTGGTGGTGGCCGCTGTCGCTGGACGAGTCGCGCCTGGCGCTGCTCGGGGTGCGCCCGCGCCAGGGCCAGAGCCTGACGCCCCCACGCCGGCGTCTGCTCAAGGCCTTGAGCCAACCCCTGGCCCAGGCGCTGGCCCGGGCGCGCCTGGCCGAACAACTGGAGGCGGCGCGCCTGCATGGCGAAACCGAACAGCTGCGCAGCGCCTTGCTCGCTTCGGTGTCCCATGACCTGCGCACCCCCCTGACCGCCATGCGCGGCAGCATCGACAGCCTGCTGGCCCTGGGTGAAGCGATCCCCCGCGCCGATCGCCAGGAGCTGCTCGAAGGCACCCGCAACGAAGCCGAGCGCCTGGACCGCTATATCCAGAACCTGCTGGACATGACCCGCCTGGGCCATGGCGGGTTGAAGCTGGCCCGCGACTGGGTGGCGCCCACCGACATCGTCGGCAGTGCCCTCAATCGCCTGCGCGTGGTACTGGCACCGTTGCAGGTCAGCACCGAGGTGGCGGACGGCTTGCCGCTGTTGTTCGTGCATGCGGCACTGATCGAGCAGGCGCTGGTCAATGTGCTGGAAAACGCCGCGCGGTTTTCCCCGGCGGGCGGCCGCCTGGCCCTGCAGGTACGGGTGGTGGACGAGCAGCTGCATTTCGCCGTCAGCGACGAAGGCCCGGGCATCCCCCTGGCCGATCGCGAGAAGATCTTCGACATGTTCTACACCGCCGCCCGGGGGGATCGGGGCGGGCAGGGCACGGGCCTGGGCCTGGCGATCTGCCAGGGCATGATCGGCGCCCATGGCGGGCATATCCGGGTCGATGACGGTATCGATGGCCGTGGCACCTGCATCACATTATGCTTGCCGCTTCCGACCCAGCCCGAGCCTGAAAGCGAAGCCCCATGAGCCAGATCGCAACCCTGCTGGTCATCGACGATGAACCGCAGATCCGCAAGTTCCTGCGTATCAGCCTGAGCTCCCAGGGCTACAAGGTGATCGAAGCCGCCACCGGGGCCGAAGGCCTGGCCCAGGCAGCCCTGGCCCGGCCCGACCTGGTGGTGCTCGACCTCGGCCTGCCGGACATGGACGGCCAGCAGGTGCTGCGCGAGCTGCGCGAATGGAGCCCGGTGCCGGTGCTGGTGCTGTCGGTGCGGGCCAGCGAGATCCAGAAGGTCGAGGCACTGGACAACGGCGCCAATGACTACGTGACCAAGCCGTTCGGCATCCAGGAGTTTCTCGCCCGGGTGCGTGCGTTGTTGCGCCAGGTGCCCCAGGCCAGCAGTGCCCAGGCGGCTGCCAGCTTCGGGCCGTTGACGGTGGACCTGGCGTTTCGCAAGGTGACCCTGGACGGCGTGGAAGTTGCCCTGACCCGCAAGGAGTACGCGCTGCTGGCGCAACTGGCGAGTCATCCGGGGCGGGTGATTACCCAGCAGCAACTGCTCAAGGATATCTGGGGGCCGACCCACGTCGATGACAGCCATTACCTGCGCATCGTCGTGGGCCATGTGCGGCAGAAGCTCGGGGACGACCCGACGGCACCGCGCTTCATCATTACCGAACCGGGAGTGGGGTACCGGTTGGTGGGGCCGGAATAATCGCCGGCGGCCCTATCGCCGGCTATGCCGGCTCCCACAAGGGTTCAGTTTGCACCTGGCCCTGTGGGAGCCGGCATAGCCGGCGATGAGGCCCTGAAGCTCAACGCCGCTCCGCCTCGTAGTTCTCCAGCGTATCCCGGGCAATCTCCCGCCCCAGGGCGATCAGCTCCGGGGCCTTGTAGAACTCGAAGAACCGGCATACCCGCTTGGGCACGTTGATCAGTACATCCGGCGGGTAGCCGGCGATCTTGTACTGGGCCAACGAGGTCTGCATCACTTCGAAGCTCTGGTTGATCAGGTCCAGCAGCGACGCCGGCCCGACGTTGTCGATGATGAACGAGCCGGTCGCCGACTTCGGTGCGCCGGCGCTTTCGGGAGCCGCAGCCGGTTGCTGGGCCTCCGGGTTGGCCGCATCGCTGAGCCAGGGGTTGGGAATCTGTGCAGCCCCGGGCGCCAGCTCCTGCTCGATACGCATCAGCTCTTCGGCCGGCTTGCGCCGGAATGGCAGGTGCGAGCCGAGCGAGCTGATCAGGTTGTCGAAGCGTAGCTTGAAGGCGGCAGGCCGTTCGATCACCGGCAACTGGTACTGACGCTGGTTGGTGGAGTTGAGGTTCACGGCGATGATCAGGTCGCAGTGGCTGGACACCACCGGAATGATCGGCAAGGGATTGAGGATGCCGCCGTCGACCAGCATGCGGTTGCCTTGTACCACCGGGGTGAACAGGCTGGGAATCGCTGCCGAGGCGCGCATGGCCTGGTGCAGGCAACCTTCCTGGAACCAGATTTCCTGCTGGTTGGTGAGGTCGGCGGCCACGGCGGTGTAGGGGATGCGCAGCTCTTCGATGTTCACTTCGCCGACGATCTTGCGGATCTGGCCGAAGATCTTTTCGCCGCGAATGGCCCCCAGGCGGAAGCTCACATCCACCAGGCGCAGCACGTCCAGGTAGTCCAGGCTCTCGATCCAGTTGCGGTATTCCTCAAGCTTGCCAGCGGCGTAGATGCCGCCAATTACCGCGCCCATGGAGCAGCCGGCGATACAGGCGATGTCGTAGCCGCGCCGCTCCAGCTCCTCGATCACCCCGATGTGCGCATAGCCACGTGCCCCGCCCGAGCCCAGCACCAATGCCACGCGTTTGCTCATGATGGCCCCCGGTTGTTGTGCTTCATTGGTCTAACAATGCGCCCATTCGTGTCTGTGCTTCAATCGTCATACGCGCTGCGCTACGCTTTGCAGGGCACTTTTTTTTATTGTTGTCGTCGAACGCGCCACCCTGAACATTTCTTTTGAAGGAGTCACTGATGAAAGCCTGGATCTGCCTGCCCCTGATTGCCCTGGTACTGACGGGGTGCGCTGGCAAGACTGCCTATCGCGACAGTTGCGCCAACCAGCTGGACGCGGCATGGAAGGAGCTCGACCTGGCCAAGGCTGAAGGTTTTGCCGGTACTGTCAGTTACTCCAAGGCGCTGTCGCTGTTGACCGGGGCCAAGACCCAGCAGCAGTTCGAAGCCTTCGAAGGGTGCAGTAACAAGGCCCAGAAGGCCCGTTTCTATATTCGTGAATCCCGCGCCGGTCGCTAACCCAGGAGGCCATCATGTCGGCCATGCTCGATCATGCGATTGCCCAGATCCTGGCCCTGCAGGTACGCCTGCTCGGTTGCCAGGCGCGGTTGGCGGCGGACACCGACAGCGAGGCGCTGCATGACCTGCGCACCACCACCCGGCGCTTGCGCAGCCTGTTGCGGCCATTGCGCGAGTTGCCCGGGGTCGATCAGCTCGAAGGCGCCGCCCAGGCGCTGGGTGAACTGACCACGCCGCTGCGCGACCGTGAAGTGCTGGCGGCGCAATTGCTTGAACGCGGGCAGGTCGATGCCGCGCGGCGGCGCCTGGCCGACCGCCGGCAGACCTTTGCCCGTGTCGCCGACAGCGCCGAGTTGCGGCGCTTGCTGGCGATCGTCGATGCCTTTCCGATCTTCCTGCGTGCTGCCGAGCGTGAAAAGCTGATCCTGCGTTTGCGCAGGCGCGTCGACAAGCGCCTGGACAAACAGTGGGACAGGCTGCGTGAAGCGCTGGTCGATCCGGCCCATGACCGCCATCGCCTGCGCCTGTTGATCAAGCGCGTGCGTTATGGCGACGAAGCCTACCCGCAGCTCGAGCATGCCGGGCGGCGTCTGCAGCGTCAGCTCAAGCGAGCCCAGGGCGACCTGGGCGACTGGCACGACCTGTTGCAGTGGTTGCTGCAAGCCGAGCAGCAAGCGGACCTGGCGCCTTGCGTCGAGCACTGGAAAGCGCAGCTGGTCGTGGCCGAACAACGCGCCGACGACACCCTCGAACGGCTGGAAAAGGCCCTGGGGCGACGATAAGCCGCTGATATGGCCGAAATGCGGGCTGTTCCTGTAGACCGTGGTGGTTAAGATCGGACTTTTCCCACGGATGAGGTCGGCATGAATTTCTCGCAATTGCTCAAGGCGGTCCGCCTGCATCCCCAGGCAGTGACCATTCCTGCCAGTTGGGCCCAGGGTCGGGCCTGTTTCGGCGGCCTGATGGCGGCGCTGCTGTATGAAACCATGCGGGCCAAGACCGCACCGGGCCGTCCGGTGCGCTCCCTGGCCATCACCTTTGTCGGCCCGGCCGAACCCGAGGTGCCGATCAGCTTCGAGGTGGAACTGCTGCGCGAAGGCAAGGCGGTCAGCTCCTTGCTCGGCCGCGCGGTGCAGAACGGCCAGGTGGTGACCCTGATGCAGGGCAGCTTCGGCGCCGGGCGCAACTCGGTGGTCGAGGTGCCGGCGCTGGAGGCGGTGGCAATGAAGAGCCTTGAGGAGTCCAGCGTCGAGTTGCCCTATATCAAGGGCGTAACCCCTGAGTTCATGCGCCATGTGTCGCTGCGCTGGGGCATTGGTGGTCTTCCGTTCAGCAACAACCAGTCACGCGAGATGGGCGGCTGGGTCCGGCTGCGCGATGAAGGCGGCGACGAGACCATGAGCGAATCGCACCTGCTGGCGCTGGTCGATGCCTGGCCACCGAGCTTGCTGCCATTCCTCAACCGACCCGCTGCGGGCAGCACCCTGACCTGGACCATCGAATTCATCCACCCGGTGCCAAGCCTGACCTCCCACGACTGGTGCCGGTACTGCGTGCAGACCGAGTACGCCCGCGACGGCTACGGGCACGCGGCGGCCGCCCTGTGGACGGCCTCGGGTCAGTTGCTGGCCTTGAGCCGGCAGACGGTGACGGTCTTCGCCTAGTGACGATGGCGGTGGCGCTCACGCCAGGCGCGCCACCAGGCACCGCTCAGGACAAAGCGCGGGAAGGTGATGAACTGCTCCACCAGCAGCCGGCCGACGGCGTCCTTGCGGTCGCTGAAGGGTTCCGGTTGCAGGGCCTCCAGGCGATGGCCCTGGCGCTGCAGGCCCAGGCCTGCGATCAGGGAAATGACACCGACCGCCAGTTGCCCCAGGTCCAGTGAGAACAGCCCGGACAACACCAGCAGCACGCCGAGGATGAACAGCGGCACGGCGATCAGGTGCAGCACCAGGTTGGTCGGGTTGCGGTGGTTGTGGTGGTAGCCGCGCCATTGCCAGGCGGGCAGGTTGGGCATGCGCTTGCTCATGGGCAATTCCTCAGGGTCCTGCCTGAAGAATAGTTTGGCCCCCAATCGGGGGCCAATCAGCACCGGCTATCGGGCCTATAGCTTGAGTTGACCGATGGCTTTGTTCAGCTCGCCCGCCAGGGTCGCCAGCTCACTGCTGGTGGTGGCCGAGTCGACCGTCTGCTGCACGGTCTGTTCGGTGACGTCGCGGATACTCACCACGGCGCGGTTCATCTCTTCGGCCACCTGGCTCTGCTGCTCGGCGGCCACCGCGATCTGGGTATTGCTTTCGCGCATCTGCGCCACTGCGCTGGTGATTTCCGCCAGGGCCGCACCGGCTTCCTGGGCCTGCTGGACGCAGTCGTCGGCCTTGAACGAACTCTCCTGCATGAAGTCCACGGCGTCGCGGGTGCCGGCCTGCAGGGCCGAGACCATGGTGGTGATTTCGTCGGTGGAGGCCTGCACGCGCTTGGCCAGGTTGCGCACCTCATCGGCGACCACGGCAAAGCCGCGCCCCAGGTCGCCGGCACGGGCGGCTTCGATGGCGGCGTTGAGGGCCAGCAGGTTGGTCTGCTCGGCAATGCTGTGGATCACCCCGACCACGCCATTGATTTTCTGGCTGTCCTCGGCCAACTGGCGAATCATTTCGGCGGTCTGTTGCACACCGCTGGACAGGCCGGAAATCGAGGTCTGCACCCGGCTGACCACGGCCTGGCCGCTGCCGGCCAGAGTGTCGGCGGTCTGCGACAGGTCGCGGGTGGCGCCGGCATGCTGGGCGATGTGATAGACCGTGGCCGACATTTCGTTGATGGCGGTGGCGGCCTGGTCGGTCTCGCTCTGCTGGCCGAGCATGCCGTGGCGCACGTCGCTCATGCTGGCGGCCAGGCGGGCGGCGCCCGAGTCCAGTTGCGCCGCGGTGCGTGCCACGGTGTTGACCACCCGGTGGTAGGTGGTCTGCATGGCGTTGAATGCGCTGGCCATCTGGCCGACTTCATCGCCGCAGGACAACGGCACCCGCGCCGACAGGTCGCCGGTCTTCTCCACGTGCAGCATCACATCCTTGAGGGTATTGAGCTGGCTGAGCAAGAAGCGGATCAGCAATTGCGAAGCGCCGAGCATGGCCAGCATCAGGATTAGCACACAGACGGCGTAGTTGGTGAAACGGTCGGTGAACACCTGGAAAAGGCTGGGGGAGGGGGCGAGCACGGCGATTCGCTGGCCATCGCGGTCGATAACCTGGGCGCCGGCGACCGGATTCGTACCCGTCAGGGCCAGACCATGGACCTCGACCCAGTCACGGGCCGTGGCCAGGGCGTCGAGCTTTTCGCCGGCGAAGGTCGGCGCCTGGCCCGGTGCGTACTGCAGCCACAGCGGGTTGTGCGGCAGGTCCTGGCCAGTGGGCCAGTCTGCCAGCAACCGGGCCTGGGCCTGGGCTTTTTCCTGGGCCGCCTGGGCCCTGGCCTGCTGCTCCAGGTGCACCGCATAGAGCACCAGCAGCAGGGTGGTGACGAAGGCCACCGCATTGACAGCCCAGAACTTGTATTTCAGGGAGATATTGCTAAGCCAGGCACCCATAGTAGGTCTTCTCTGATTGAGCTCGAACATTGTTGGCAAGGTGCCATCATTGTGTCGGGACCAAAAGAGCGGCGTGTTGATATGCGTCAAATAATCGCGGGCAGGTCGAAGAAGGCGCGGGCGCAGGCGGTGGTGTGGGCCGCCAGTTGTTCGGGGCTTTCGCCACGGTGCACGGCTACCTCGCGCAGCACTTCGGTGAGGAAGGCCGGCTCGTTGCGACCGTTTTTCGGCTTGGGCCGCAGGCTGCGCGGCAGCAGGTAGGGGGCATCGCTTTCCAGCATCAGGCGGCCCTGGGCGATGCTGCCGACCAGCGGATGCAGGTGGGTGCCGCGCCGCTCGTCGCAGATCCAGCCGGTGATGCCGATGTGTAGGTCCAGGTCCAGATAGCCGAACAGCGCCGCCCGCTCGCCGGTGAAACAGTGCACCACGGCGGCGGGCAAGTGATCGCGGTAATCCTTGAGGATCGCCAGCAGGCGCTCGCTGGCATCGCGCTCATGGAGGAACACCGGCATCTGCAGTTCCACCGCCAGGGCCAATTGTGCTTCCAGGGCCTTTTCCTGCTGTGGGCGCGGCGAGAAGTCGCGATTGAAATCCAGCCCGCATTCGCCCACCGCGCGCACCCGTGGCTGGGCCAGCAGTTCACGCAACTGACGGCTGCTGTCGGCATTCCAGCTGCTGGCGTCATGGGGGTGCACGCCGGCGGTGCTGAACAGCCGCTGGCCGCTTTCATCCAGCGCCAGGCACAGTTCCAGGGCCTGTTCGCTGCCCGCAAGGCTAGTGCCGGTGACCATCATCTGGCGTACGCCGGCAGCCTCGGCGCGCTCGAGAACGGCCTGGTGCTTGTCGGCAAAACTTGGGTTGGTCAGATTGACGCCGATGTCGATGAGTTGCATGGTGCTACCTCAGGCCGGTGGCCGGCCAGCATAGCAAAGCTCGAGGATTTTCGATAAATCCAAGAACTTCAATGAGTTGTCGTGGTCATTTGCAGTCATTTGTCATGTAGCGACTGCATTCTATGGCGTCAACCACAACCCGCGAGCCTTCTTACGGATGACGCGAGCGCTTTTTCTGTTGATCGTGCTGGGCTTCGGTCTGCTGCAGGCAGGGCCGGCCAGCGCGCGGCTGCCCGGGCCGCAACAGACCGTGGCCAAGACCCAGGCGCGTGACCTGGCGCAGATCCGCAGTAGCCGGGTACTCAAGGTGCTGGTCAACCAGAGTCGCAACAGCTCCGGCGAGGTCAAGGGTGAGTCGGTGGGCGTCGAGTACCATCGCCTGCGCGCCTTCGAACATTACCTCAATGCCCGGGCCCTCGATGGCCAGGAAATCAGCCTGAAAATCATTCCCCGGGCCAAGGAGCAACTGCTGGCGGCCTTGCAGCGCGGCGAAGCAGACCTGGTCGCACCCGGCGAACTGCTCGATCCGACCTCCACCCGTGGCCTGGTGGCCAGCGACCCGGTGGTGGACCATGTACCCATGGTGCTGGTCGGGCGCAAGGGCGAGCGCAGTTTCCAGCGGGTCGAACAGCTGTCCGGCCGCACTCTGGCCCTGACCAGCGCCAGTGCCGCCGGCGATACCCTGCACGAAATCAACCAGCAGCTGGCGCTGCGCAAACTGGCGCCGATCAAGGTCGAGTGGGTCGACCCGACCCTGGCGGTGGAAGATGTGCTGGAGATGGTCCAGGCGGGGATCTATCACCTGACCGTGGTCGAGCAGCCGATTGCCGAACGCTGGGCGCGGGTCATGCCCAAGCTGCGCATCGACCGCAAGGTCCAGGTCGCCGCTCCCGAGGCCATGCGCTGGTATGTGCGGCGTGACGCGGTGATGCTGCACGCCAGTGTCGATCGCTTCCTGCAAGGCTACAAGCCGCCGCAGAACCAGGACGCGGCGTTCGAGCGCATCTACCGGCGTCTGTACCGGGTGCACAACCCCCTGGCGCGTAACGACCGCAAGCGGCTGGAAGCCCTGCGACCGGTGCTGCAGCGCCATGCCAGCGAGCAGGACATTGACTGGTTGAACCTGGCGGCGGTGGCCTTCAAGGAGTCTGCGCTCAATCCCACTGCACGCGGTGCCGGGGGGGCTCATGGCCTGATGCAGATCACCCCCGGCGCCGCGCAGCGGGTAGGGGTGAGCAATATCAGCAGTGTCGATGGCAATGTACAGGCCAGTGCGCGGTACATGGCGCTGATCCGGCGCAAGTTCTTTTCCAGCAAGCAACTCAATGAGCGTGAGCGCATGGCCTTCACCCTGGCGGCCTACAACCTGGGTCCCGAGCGGGTCCAGGCGATGCGCGCCGAAGCCCGTCGCCGTGGCCTGAACGGCAACCAGTGGTTTTTCCAGACCGAGCGTATCGCCATGGAGCAGGTGGGCATGGGGCCGGTCAGCTACGTCAACAGTGTCAACAAGTACTTCCTGGCGTTCGATCGTGAGCGTGAGTCGCTGGAGGCTCAGGGGCGCAAGGTGGCGGGGCGCAAGTAATCGAATTATTCGATTGGTATGTCGCATTTTTTGCGATTTTACTATTGGCTGATTTGATTAATATGGCGCCCAACACCTCCTCACACACGTTTAAGGAAGCCTCATGAACACTACCCTCAACGCCGTTTTCGCCAGCCGTGCCAGCTGGGGCCTGAGTGTCATCCGTATTATCGTCGGGATCATTTTCATGGCCCACGGCGCGCAGAAGCTCTTCGGTCTGTTTGGCGGTGGCGGCCTGGCCGGCACGGCGCAGTTCATGGAGAGCCTGGGGCTAGCGCCGGGGTTGTTGATGGCGTTGCTGTCGGGCGGTGCCGAGTTCTTCGGTGGCCTGGCGCTGGTGGTCGGCCTGCTGGTGCGGCCGGCGGCGTTGGCGTTGACCGTGACCTTGATCGTGGCGATTTTCTCGGCGCATATCGGTAACGGGTTGTTCATGGCCAACAATGGTTATGAGTTTGCCCTGGCGTTGCTGGGCGGCACCGTGGCGCTGATGATCGAAGGGGCGGGGCGCTTGTCGCTGGATGGCCTGTTGGTCCGCGCCAAGGCGTAGCGGCTGTGGGAGTGGGCTTGCCCCGCGATAAGCTGCAATCGCGGGGCAAGCCCGCTCCCACAGGAATGCGGCTTTTTTGTATCCCGGTATGTTGACAGTCAGCCCGCGGCTTCTCTAGGATGCTGGCTAGCGCCGATTTAAACAGCTACTTGCGGGGCGCAGGGACGCCCCATGGGTTTCGCCAAATACCGCTAAAACGCTGGTTCGGTGACGCCTCCCACCGCAGCCCAGCGGGATTTGCGAGGCGGAGAATCTCTCCATGAGTTGTCCACGTACCAGTGTCTGCCTGACTCCCCTGCCTGCCAGCCAGGCCACCCGCGTACCGCGCGTTCTGCTCGGCGGTAGCCACCAACCTACGCTCCTGCGCTTTCTCGATGGCTGGCCTCGCCGCAAGGGCCGCGCGACTGCCTTCCTGATCCAGTTCGCCGCCACCGGCGATTCCCTCGGCCAGTACCCCAGCGACCGCTTCGACCTCGCCGTGATCCAGTCACCCGGCGCCGAGGATGCCGCCGAGGTGATCGGCCACCTGACCCGGGTTGCCCGGCAAGGCCTGATCACCCGCGGTTGATCCTGGGCTCAATGCTCCTTGGCCTTCCTGATGCGCAACAGCACCACCACCAGGATCAGGATGGCCAGTGGTGCCAGGGTCAGCAGCCCGTCCCGTTCTGAAAGCGGCGCGCCGAGGGTGTGCATGCCGGCGTAGACCAGTTTGAACAGGCTCAGCAGGTAGTAGGTGATGGCAATGATCGACAGGCCTTCCACCGCCCGCTGGATCTTGATCTGCGATTCGGCACGAGCGTTGAGGCTGCGCAGGATCTCGGCGTTCTGTTCCTCCATCTCCACCTGTACCCGTGCCTGCAGCAGATCGCCCAGGTTGGCAACGCTTTCGGCCAGGTGTTCGAGGCGCTGCTCGGTGGCGGCGCAGTAGCGCACGGTGGGCTTGAAGCGACGTTCGATGAACACGCCCAGGCGCTGGCAATCGGCGACATGGCTTTCGCGCAATTCGCCCAGGCGCTCGAACACCAGCTGCGCATAGGCCTGGGTGGCGCTGAAGCGGTGGCGAGATTTCACCGAGCTGCCGACCACCTGCCGTGACAGTTGCGCGATATCTTCGAGCAGCGCCTTGGCGTTGCCGCCGTCGCTGGCCACGTTGCGTTCCGACAGGCTGACCAGGGTGCGGTCATAGGCATCGAGCTGGCGGCTCAAGGTCTTGGCAGTGTCCAACGCCAGCGAGGCCATCATCCGGTAGGTCTCGATCTCCAGCAGGCGGCGGATCATACGGCCCTGGCGATAGGCATTGAGGCGACGGTTGATGAACACGAAGCGGCTGCTGCCGTCCTCGGTCAGACGAAAATCGCTCCAGACCACGGCGTCGCCACCGCCGACGCAGGAGCCGCACGGGTCCTTGAAACCATAACGTTCAAGGTCGAGCCCGGCTTCTTCGCGAACGATCACCTGCACCGCGTTGATCACCTGCTGCTGGCATGGCTCCACGGCCTGGGCCAGTACCTGGGGCAAGGTGGTCCAGGTCAGTTCGCTGTTGTCGGCGGGCAGCACCAGGGTAAGGGTGAAGAACTCGGCATGGCGTTCCCATTTGAACGGGTAACCGTCGAGCTGGGTGATGCCCTGGGCGGCTTCAGGGTCGAAGACGCCCGGGCAGCAGCGCTGCAGCAAGGCTTCGCAATCAGCGCCCGTGCCGAGAAACGCCAGGTGGAAAACATGGGCCGGCTCGTCGAAGTACAGCGACGGGCGGGCGTGCAATTCGTTGTGCAGCGCTTTACGTAGGGCATGCATGGGGACGGGCCGTATTCTTGTGGTTGTCTGCGGTTCCAGGTGCCGTGGGGGCACTCTCATGGGACTGGCCCGGGCCTGTGGGAGTCACGCGGGCCCGGGTCGGGTTTGCACTATTTGTATTGCCTGGCTGGCACAAGTTGCCCGGTCTGAGGCACAGTGGCCGCTGGATTCGCCGGTTGCCGGTTATCAAGCGAGAACACTGTTGAGCACCAAGATCATTACACGCGAAGGCTGCGATGCCTTGAAAGAGGAGCTGGACCACCTGTGGCGGGTCAAGCGCCCCGATATCACCCAGAAGGTGACTTGGGCGGCCTCCCTGGGTGATCGCAGCGAGAACGCCGATTACCAGTACAACAAGAAGTTGCTGCGGGAAATCGATCGGCGGGTGCGCTACCTGCGCAAGCGTCTTGAAGACATGCGTGTGGTCGACTATTCGCCGGAGCAGGAAGGTCGGGTGTTTTTCGGCGCCTGGGTCGAGATCGAAAACGAAGATGGTGAGATCAAGCGCTTTCGCATCGTCGGTTACGATGAGATCTACGGGCGCATGGACTACATCTCCATCGATTCGCCCATGGCCCGCGCGTTGCTGAAGAAAGAGGTGGGGGACGAGGTCATCGTGCAGACCCCGTCCGGCGAAATGTGCTGGTGGGTCAATGCCATCGACTACGTGAAATGATTGGGGGCTGAGCCCCGAAAGTGGGGGGAGAGGGGCAGGAGAATTGCCTGCCCCGGAACGTTTCGGCCTACGGCTCAGCGTAGTCCGCCCTTGTCATCTCCCGGTTGTGCGTGTACGCCGCGATCGTCGCCCGGCTCGCCGGCGGCATGAACACCGCGATCGTCACCTGGTTCACCGGCGGCATGAACACCGCGATCGTCGCCTGGTTCACCGGCGGCATGAACACCGCGATCGTCGCCTGGTTCACCGGCGGCATGAACACCGCGATCGTCGCCCGGTTCGCCTGCAGCATGAACACCGTGATCGTCACCAGGCTCGGCGTGAGTGCCCGAGCGGCCGGAAGACGAATTGCCGGCGCTGTGCCCGGAATGCCCGTCACCATGGTCACCACCGCTATGGCCGCTGCCACCGCTACCACTGCCGCCGTGTCCGCCACCGCCGCCATGACCACCGCCTCCACCACCGTGGCCACCGCCTCCACCACTGCCACCATGTCCACCACCACCGCCGTGTCCGCCGCCACCCCCTCCGTGTCCACCACCACCGCCGCCCCCTCCATGCCCGCCACCGCCACCACCATCCTTGGCATAAGCGCTGGAAGAGCCGAACCAGGTATCGGGTATCAACACCGTGGATGTCGTCAGAATGGCGCCGATGGACAATGCCATTAAAGACTTCGTAATGCTCATGCGAACCTCCGTCGTGGCGCTTGGGTTTGGTCTTGCGAGGAGGACCAAAGCAAAGCGTGAGCCAACAATCATGGACGCCACGGGGGCATTGATCGTGGTGACGGGGTCATTTCTGACGAAAGGCACGGGCCGATTGGCGCGGACGAAGGTGCGATCAGCACTCGCGCAGCACCTGCAAAGGGCTGGCATTGAGCGCCCGGCGGGTGCCGTAGACACCCGCACCACCGACCAGCAGGGCGCCGACGAGCGGTAGCAGCAGCAGCCAGGGGTGCGGGCTCCAGTGCAGGTCGAAGGCGTAGCGGTACAGCAGCAGGGTGATCAGCTCGCAACCGATGGCGGCGAGCAGGCCGCTGGCCGCCCCTAGCAGACCGAACTCGATGCGTCGGGCCTTGGTCAGCAGGCCGCGCCCGGCGCCCAGGGCGCGCAGCAGGGCGCCCTGGCGAATGCGTTCGTCGAGGGTGGCCTGCAAGCCGGCGAACAACACCGCCAGGCCTGCCGCCAGCACGAACAACAACACATACTCCACCGCCAGGGTGACCTGGGCGAGGATGCTGCGCAGCTGTTCCAGCAAGGCATCGACCTGCAGGATGGTCACCGCCGGGAACGCCCGCGACAGTGCCACCACTTGCTGGTCGTGGCCGGGGGCGAGGAAGAAACTGGTCAGGTAGGTGGTGGGCAGGTCCTTGAGGGTGCCGGGTTGGAAGATCATGTAGAAATTGGGCTGGAAACTGTCCCAGTTGACCGTACGCAGGCTGCTCACCAAGGCCTGGCGTTGCTGGCCGCCGATACTGAAGGTGAGCCGGTCGCCGAGCTTGAGTTTGAGGCTCTGGGCCAGCTCGGCCTCGACGGAAACGCCGGGTAGGTGGTTGTCATCAGATGGGGCGGTTTGCCACCACTGGCCATCGCTCAAGGCATTGCCCGCCGGCAGGTCGGCGGCCCAGGTCAGGCTGAGGTCGCGCTGCACGGCGCGATCGCCGGTGGATTCCTTGCTGACGATCTGCTGCACCGCCTGGCCGTTGATTTCGGTCAGGCGGCCGGGGATCACCGGGTACAGCGGCGCGGCCTCGGCGGAGAACTCGTTGAGGCGCTGGGCGAAGGTGTTCTTGTCGTCGGGCAGGATGTTCAGGGCGAAATAGTTGGGGGCATCCTTGGGCAGCTGGTTCTGCCAGGTGTCGAGCAGTTCGGCACGCAACAGGGCGATCAGCGCCATGGCCAGCAGGATCAGGCCGAAGGCCAGGGACTGCCCGGCCGCCGCCAGGGGGTGACGCAGCAACTGGCCCAGGCCCAGGCGCCAGGCCAGTGGCGCGCCGGCGAGCAGGCGCCGCAGGCTGCGCAGGCCGAGCAACAGCAGCCCGCCGAGCAGCACGGCGGCGACCAGGCCGCCGCCCAGCAGGGCGAAGGTCAGCAGCAGGTCCAGGCTCAGGCGCCACATGATCAGCCCCAGGGCCAGCAGCGCGGCGCCATATACCAGCCAGCTGCTGGCGGGCACCGGCAGCAGGTCGCGGCGCAACACCCGCAGCGGTGGCACCCGGCCCAGGGCCGCCAGCGGCGGCAGGGCGAAGCCGGCCAGGGCCACCAGGCCGGTGGCGATGCCGGCCAGGGCTGGTGCCAGGCCGCCGGGAGGAATCTGCGCCGGCATCAGGCCCTGCAACAGCTTGAACAGCCCCAGTTGCGCCAGCCAGCCGAGCAGGGCGCCGCCCAGGGCGGCGAGGCTGCCGAGGATCGCCAGTTGCAGGCAGAACAGGCTCAGGGCCTGGTGCCGCGACAGGCCCAGGCAGCGCAACAGCGCGCTGGCATCGAAACGGCGGCTGGCAAAGCGGCTGGCCGACAGGGCCACGGCGACACCGGCCAGCAATACCGCGACCAGGCTGGCCATGTTCAGGTAACGCTCGGCCTTGCCCAGGGCGCCGCCGATCTGCTGGTTGCCGTCGCGCGCGTCCTGCAGGCGCTGGTTCGGTGCCAGGGTCGCGGTGACGCTGTCCTGGTAGCGGGCCAGGGCCTGGGGTTCGCCACGCCAGAGGTCGCGGTAACTGACCCGGCTGCCGGGCTGCACCACGCCGGTGGCCTCGAGGTCGGCAAGGTTGATCAGCACCCGTGGGGTGAGGCTATAGAAGTTGCCGGCACGGTCCGGCTCGTAGGTCAGCACCCGGCTCATGCGCAGGGTCTTCATGCCGACGTCGATGCTGTCGCCGATCTTCAGCTCCAGGGCCGCCAGCAGGCGCGGTTCGACCCAGGCTTCACCCGGTGCCGGACCGCCGCCGCTGGTTTCACTGGCATGCGGCTCGGCAGCGCTGCGCAGTTCTCCGCGCAGGGGATAGGCCGCATCGGCAGCCTTGATGCTCGACAGCTGAATACCATTGTCGGTGGCGATCACGCTGGAAAATTCCACCACCTGGGCATGGGCAAGGCCGGCAGCCTTGCCACTGGCGATCTGTTCGGGCGTGGCCTGGGAGCTGCCACGCAGCACCAGGTCGGCGCCGAGGAACTCAGTGGCACGCAACATCATCGCGCCATTGAGGCGAGCACCGAAGTAGCCGATGGCGGTGCTGGCCGCCACCGCCACCAGCAGGGCGAAGAACAGCACGCGCAGTTCGCCGGCACGGGCGTCGCGCAGCAACTGGCGCAGGGCCAGGACCAGCAGGCGGACAAACGGCAGGCGGGCCATCAGGCCTCCAGCGGCGCGACCAGGTGGCCGGCGTCCAGGCGAATCAGGCGACGGCAGCGCTGGGCCAGGCGTTCGTCATGGGTGACCAGCACCAGGGTGGTGCCGCGTTCCTTGTTCAGTTCGAACAACAGGTCGCTGATGCGCTCGCCGGTATGGCTGTCGAGGTTGCCGGTGGGTTCGTCGGCGAACAGCACCGCAGGCTCGGCGGCGAAGGCCCGGGCAATGGCTACCCGTTGCTGCTCGCCGCCGGACAGCTGGCGCGGCGAGTGGCTCAGGCGCTGGCCCAGGCCGACCCGCTCGAGCAGGCTGCGGGCGTGTTCGCGGGCGTCGCGGCGACCGTCCAGCTCCAGCGGCAGCATGACGTTCTCCAGGGCGTTGAGGCTGTCCAGCAGCTGGAACGACTGGAACACGAAGCCGACGTGCTCGGCGCGCACCCGGGCGCGCTGGTCTTCATCCAGCGGCCCGAGGTCGTGGCCGGCCAGGGTCACGGAGCCGGCACTGGGCAGGTCGAGGCCGGCCAGCAGGCCGAGCAGGGTCGACTTGCCCGAGCCCGAGGCGCCGACAATGGCCAGGCTGTCGCCCTGTTTCAATTCCAGCGACAGCGCGTGCAGGATGGTCAGGTCGCCTTCCGCGCTGGGGACCACTTTGCTAAGGTTGCGCGCAGTGAGAATGCTGGGGCCCATGGAGAATCCGATGCGAGTATGGTTGTTGAGTGCAGGCCTGGCCTTGATGTGCATGACCCAGGGCGCAGCCGCAGGTACCGTGCTGGTTGTCGGCGATAGTATCAGTGCCGCTTTCGGCCTGGATACCCGCCAGGGCTGGGTTGCGTTGCTGGAACAACGCCTGGAAAGCGAGGGTTTCGACGCCAGGGTGGTCAACGCCTCGATCAGTGGCGATACCAGCGCCGGAGGCCAGGCGCGGCTGCCGGCGCTGCTTGCAGAGCACAAGCCGGAGCTGGTGGTGCTGGAGCTGGGCGGCAATGACGGCCTGCGTGGGCAGTCGCCAAAGCAATTGCAACAAAATCTTGCCTCGATGATCGACCGCTCCCGCGAGGCCGGGGCCAAGGTGCTGTTGCTGGGCATGCGCTTGCCGCCCAACTACGGCAAGCGTTACACCGACGCCTTCGCAAAGGTCTATGCCGACCTGCAGACCGAGAAGCAGGTGGCGCTGGTGCCGTTTTTCCTCGAAGGGGTGGGTGGCGTGCCCGAGCTGATGCAGGCCGATGGCATCCATCCGGGGCAGGGCGCCCAGCAAAGGTTGCTGGAAAATGCCTGGCCGCAACTAAAACCGCTGCTTTGACGCTTTTATAGTGACCGGCTTTCGGCTAATGTTGCGCCCCCGATTTGGAGCCCCCGATGCCGCGTCCCGCCTGGTCCCTGTATGCCTATCAATTGATCGAGCCTGACGAACAGCTTGACCTGTTCGCCTGCCAGGAGATCCGCGTCCATCTGGTGGCCCGCCAGCTCGAACTGGGTGGCTCGGCCGACCGCACCCTGTGTGGCACCTTGCTGCCGGCGCAGCCGCGCTGGTCGATGGTTGAACGCGGTATCTACCGCGACCGCCGCCTGTGCGCGCTGTGCCGGGCCATTCTCGACGCCCAGCGCCGTGGCACCCGGCCAGTGTGGCCGGAGCTGCAACTGGCGACATAGCCTTTCATCCCCTGTAACGCCTTCGCTGGTCCGGATCACTCCCGATTGTGCTGGTATCGGTGTACAATCGTCTTCTTGACCTCACTGAATTAGCGAAGGATTTCCCGGATGTTGCCGCGCTTTCCCGCCGTCACCCGTTGCCTGTCCCTGGCCGCCCTGCTGGCGGCAGGGCCTGCTGCTGCGCTGGAGTTTCCCCTGCCACCGCCTGGTGAAGACGTCATTGGCCAGGTCCAGGTGATCAAGGCCAAGTACGAAGATACCTTCGCCGATATCGGCACCGCCAACGACCTGGGCTACCTGGAAATGATCGCCGCCAACCCCGGCGTCGACCCTTGGCTGCCCGGCGCCGGCACCGAGATCATCCTGCCGACCCGCTTCATCCTGCCGCCGGGTCCGCGCGAAGGCATTGTCATCAACCTGGCCGAGTACCGCATGTACTACTACCCGAAAGGGCAGAACGTGGTGCACACCTACCCGCTGGGCATCGGCCGTGAAGGCTGGGGTTCGCCGATCGCCAACACCAAGGTCACGGCCAAGACGCCGAACCCGACCTGGACGCCACCGGCCTCGATCCGCAAGGAACACGCCGCAGACGGCGACATCCTGCCCGCCGTGGTACCGGCAGGGCCGGACAACCCGCTGGGGCCGTTCAAGTTCACCCTGGGCGTGCCGGGCTACCTGATCCACGGCTCGAACAAGAAGTTCGGCATCGGCATGCGCACCAGCCACGGCTGCTTCCGCATGTTCAACAACAACGTGCTGGAGCTGGCCAAGATGGCTCCGGTCGGTGTCTCGGTGCGCATCATCAACGAGCCGTACAAGTTCGGTCTCAGCGCCGGCAAGGTCTACCTGGAGGCGCACACGCCGCTCAACGACAAGGGCGATCCGTCGGTGGTCGACAAGCACACCGCGGTAATCAACGCCATGCTCAAGCGCGAAGACCTGGCCAACAACATGCGCATGAACTGGGACATGGTGCGTGATGTGATCGCCGCCGAAGACGGCATGCCGGTGGAAATCGCTGTGCCTGTCACAGCCCAGCAGCCGATGGTCTCGAGCGTACCGCTGGACCTGCAGTAACCCCTGCACTGCTGCACCCGAGGCCTGCCATTGTGCAGGCCTCGTCGTTTCTGGCGGTTACCTTTCCCGGGGCAATAGCTCTTCGCGCAATCCAGGGGGCTATGAACCTAGGGTTTGGGTGTTGAGATTGCGCGCTTATCCATTCGGTGTAGCGACGCTGCTGGCCCCTTCCGCCCTTACGGCGGGTCCCTTTTGTCTTGGCAAAAGGAACCAAAACCGCTCGCTCCTGCATCCGGCCCTACGCTGCGCTTCGGGTCCCCTCGCTACGGTGTCTTCCCGGGGCTTCGCGGCCTACGACTTGCTTCGCCAAGTCTACGGCTCGCGACTTCGGCTACGCCGAAGGGTGCTGCGCACCTGCCCCTTCCAGACACCTACGCTCGGCCTCCTGAAGTCGCGAAGTTACGGGTGGCGCCTGCACGGGCGCATCTTCGAAATCAGAATTTGGCGCAGCCTGGCTGACGTCATCGCGGGGCAAGCCCGCTCCTACCCTTGCTCCTCATGCGCGTTGTTACAGGCGCCGCAGAACGCGACTTCAGGAGGCTGAGCGGAGGTGCCTGTAGGGGCCGTGCGCAGCACCTTCGGCGTCAGCCGAAGAACGCGAGCCGTAGACTTGGCGAAGCAAGTCGTAGGCCGCGTGGCCCCGGAGGGCGCCGTAGCGAGGGGACCCGGAGCGCAGCGCAGGGCCGGATGCAGGAGCAAGCGGTTTTGCCTACTTTTCCCAAGAGAAAAGTAGGCCGCCGTAAAGGCGGAAGGGGTCGGCAGCGTCGCCGCATTGAACGGATAAGCGCATGGCCTCAACACCCAAGGTCTGTGAAGGGGCAATAAAAAAGCCGACCCACAAGTGGGTCGGCTCCAAATAAAAATCCCGAGGGATAATTACTTGCGGCTAGCTTTGTCCAGCATACGCAGAGCGCGCTCGTTAGCTTCGTCGGCGGTCTGTTGAGCTTTTTGAGCTGCAGCCAGAGCGTCGTCAGCTTTGCGGTAGGCTTCGTCAGCGCGAGCTTGTGCACGAGCAGCTGCGTCTTCGGTAGCGGTCAGGCGAGCTTCGGTTTCTTTCGATACGCTGCTGCAACCGGTAGCCAGAACTGCGGCCAGAGCCAGAGCAGAAAATTTCAGAACGTTGTTCATCGTGTTCCCCTTCAAGGACTTTCTATTAAATAGCCATCTCTCAAGAAAGAGAAACTGGCCGGCGTACATAGTACCCATTACTTGTAGTAAGTAAACTGACAGAGCGCAAGAACTGCAAAAAAATGCGCTTGCGCTGGATTCGCCACCGAGGTTTCAGGGAAACCCTGAGGGCGTTTCCTGTACGGGCCTGAATTAGTGTAGCAAACTTGTTTTTTGTTGAACTAATAGTGACTTGAAGTGTCGTCTGGCGTCATAGCACTAGAACATCCGGTGACAGATCTGGCCTGCGCCCGGCACCTGGTTCGCACGCTGCAAGTGCGCGAATTTTTGCGACCAGTCGCCTTGAGTATCCGGGCCAGGGGCGCCTACTATTTGTACGTGCTCAATGGCCAGAGAACGCCCCTGCAATTCTTGCTGTCCAAACGGGCACGGGGTGGCGTAGAGGTTCCTTCGCCGGACAAACATCGGTAAGGTAGGGGTCTGATGATAAGACCCGCGAGGAGTAGTGATGAGCGAGGCGTTGTCCATCCACCATGACCAGGCCGGTCACCAATTCGAGACCAGTGTGGACGGTCATCGTGCTTACCTGACCTACATGGACCTGGGTAAGCAGACCCTGGATATCTACCGCACCTTTGTTCCCAATGCGTTGCGGGGCCGGGGTATTGCCGCGGCGCTGACCGAGAAGGCGCTGCAGTACGCAGAAGACATGGGCTACACCGTGATTCCGTCATGCTCGTACGTGGAACGTTACATGGAGCGCCAGCAGCGGCACTCCACCAAGGCCTGAGAATCGCGAAGGGCAAGCAGTACTTCACTGTAATTCGCCAGACAATTGTGGGAGCGGGCTTGACCCGCGATTGCGTTGTGTCATTGACATCGCATCGCGGGGCAAGCCCGCTCCCACTTTCGTTCGCCCGTCAGGCGCGGTTGCGGTTGGGCAACACGTCCTTGAGCTTGGCGTGCATGCTGCGCAGGGTCTTCTCGGTGGCTTCCCAGTCGATGCAGGCGTCGGTGATCGATACACCGTACTGCAGGTCGTCAAGGTTCTTCGGAATGGCCTGGCAGCCCCAGTTCAGGTGGCTTTCGACCATCAGGCCGATGATCGACTGGTTGCCTTCGAGGATCTGGTTGGCGACGTTCTCCATCACCAGCGGTTGCAGGGCCGGGTCCTTGTTGGAGTTGGCGTGGCTGCAGTCGACCATGATGTTCGGCTTGATCTTCGCCTTGACCAGGGCCTGTTCGCACAGGGCGACGCTGACCGAGTCATAGTTGGGCTTGCCGTTGCCGCCACGCAGCACCACGTGGCCGTAGGCGTTGCCCTTGGTGGTGACGATGGACACGCCACCTTCCTGGTTGATACCCAGGAAGCGGTGCGGGCTGGAGACCGACTGCAGGGCGTTGATCGCAACCGTCAGGCCACCGTCGGTGCCATTCTTGAAGCCTACCGCCGACGACAGGCCCGAGGCCATTTCGCGGTGGGTCTGGGATTCGGTGGTGCGGGCGCCGATGGCCGACCAGCTGATCAGGTCCTGCAGGTACTGCGGGGAAATCGGGTCGAGGGCTTCAGTGGCGGTGGGCAGGCCCATTTCTGCCAGGTCCAGCAGCAGCTGGCGACCAATGTGCAGGCCGTCCTGGATCTTGAACGAGTCGTCCAGGTACGGGTCGTTGATCAGGCCTTTCCAGCCGACCGTGGTGCGCGGCTTCTCGAAGTACACGCGCATGACCAGGTACAGGGTGTCGGACACTTCGGCGGCCAGGGCCTTGAGGCGCTGGGCATATTCATGGGCGGCCTTGATGTCGTGGATCGAGCAGGGGCCGATCACCACGAACAGGCGGTGGTCCTTGCCGTCGAGGATATTGCGAACCACTTCGCGGCCCGCAGTCACGGTCTTGAGCGCGGTAGCGCTCAGGGGAATTTCCTTCTTGAGCTGATCAGGGGTGATCAAGGTCTCGTTGGAGGCAACGTTAAGGTCATCGATCGGTAAATCAGCCATCGTGTTACTCGTCAGGTCACGGGTGCCGGCCGCCAGCGATCCCCGTGCGGCGGAGCAGCAAGATTGTACGCAGCGGGGAGCAGAACCTTAGCGCGTTACACCGTGGCTCGACAATGGGCAGAGCCCGCAGGGACGGGGTTTTTGTCGTTAAACGAGGATCTGGCGGGTATGGCTGGCCTCAAGGCTGGCTTCGGAGAACTCACCGGCGTGCAGGCTGACCCACTGCTGGGCGAGCGCCTCGAGGTCGGTAGGGGTGCTGTCGCCGAGTGCCTGCTGCTGATACAGGTGCTGGATCTGGCACACCTGTTCGCTCATTCGCGCGCCAAACAGCGCCTGCTCGTCGATGAAGGCGATGCCGACCCGGTAGCCGTCCTGCTGCTTCTGGCACCAGGCCACGTAACCGGGGTAACGTGCGCTGTCGCCCAGGGAGGGGATGATCATTTCCACGGCCATGCCACGGCGATAGGCGCGCGGATGGTTGCAGGCGATACCGCCCAGGCTGATAGTGTGCAGGCGCTGGCGAAACAGGCTGGGCGACGGGCGCAGGGCCAGTTCGACCGGTACATCGTCCGGGTGAGGCAGAAAGCCACGCATGTTCGACTCCGTGTCGTTTTTTTGACCTTGTTCGCCTCAGTATAGTGAAGCTGGATAAAGCGTTTGATTTGCGTGAAAAATAATTGAATAAAAAGTGAACAATAAGAGGAGGGCGGGATGAACACGAGCAAGCCGCGTATCGGCATCATCGGCACCGGCGCCATCGGCGGCTTTTACGGCCTGATGCTGGCCAGGGCCGGGTTCGATGTGCACTTTCTCCTGCGCAGCGAGTTCGATGCGGTCAATGCCCAGGGCTTGCGGATCGACAGTGCGTTGCATGGCACCCTGCAGATGCCGGTGCAGGCCTATGCCGATGCCGCCGACATGCCGACCTGCGACTGGTTGCTGGTAGGTGCCAAGACCACCAGCAATGCGGCGCTTGCGCCGTTGATCGCCAGGGTCGCTGCCGCTGATGGCAAGGTCGTGTTGTTGCAGAACGGCCTGGGTGTGGAAGAGCAATTGCGCCCCTTGCTGCCTGACAACCTGCACCTGCTGGGCGGCCTGTGCTTCATCTGTGTCAACCGCGAGGCGCCGGGGGTGATCCGCCACCAGGCGCTGGGGGCGGTGAACCTGGGCTATCACAGCGGTCCGGCGCTGGATGCAACGGCGCGCCAGGCAATTGCCGAGGCCGGGGCCGAGCTGTTCCGCGCGGCCGGTATCGACTCCCAGGCCATGGCCAACCTGGACCATGCGCGCTGGCAGAAACTGGTGTGGAACGTGCCATACAACGGTCTATCGGTGCTGCTCAAGGCCAGCACCACGCCGCTGATGGCCGACCCGGACAGCCGTGAACTGATCCAGGCGCTGATGGCCGAGGTGGTGCAAGGGGCGAATGCCTGTGGCCATGAGTTGCCCCAGGGCTATGCTGAGCATCTGTTCGCGGTCACCGAAAAGATGCCGGACTACTGGCCGAGCATGTACCACGACTTTGCCCATCGCCGGCCGCTGGAGCTGGAAGTGATCTATGCCGAGCCCCTGGCCCGGGCGCGCGAGGCCGGATGCAGCTTGCCGCGTATCGAGGCGCTGTACCGGGCCTTGGGGTTTATCGACCGGAGTAACCTGAAACAGGTGCAGTAACCGCTGCCGCCAGGTGGGAGCGGGCTTGCCCCGCGATGGCAGTGTGTCAGTCATATCGCATCGCGGGACAAGCCCGCTCCTACCGTCCAATACGTGAGGCCCGTATTCACATGAGCAAGAACCTGGGCGACAAGCTGGTCGTCGCCATCTCCTCCCGGGCGCTGTTCGACCTCAGCGAGAGCCATCGGATCTACCTGGCGCAAGGGGTCGAAGCCTATCGCCAGTACCAGATCGAGCACGAGGACGAAGTGCTCGATCCTGGAGATACCTTCGCGCTGGTGCAGAAGCTTCTGGGTCTCAATGCCCACCTCGGCCAGCCCCGGGTCGAGGTGGTGCTGGTTTCGCGCAACAGTGCCGACACCGGCCTGCGGGTGTTCAACTCCATCGAGCAGCACGGGCTGGGTATCTACCGCGCCGCCTTTGTCGGTGGGCGCAGCCCTTATCCGTACCTGGCGGCCTTCGGTTGCCACCTGTTCCTGTCCACCGATGCCGATGACGTGCGCAGTGCCCTGGATGCCGGCTTCGCCGCCGCGACCATCCTCTCCGGCGGGGCGCGGCGCGAGGCCAGCGATGAGTTGCGGATCGCCTTCGACGGTGATGCGGTGCTGTTTTCCGATGCATCCGAGCGGGTCTACCAGTCGGGCGGGCTCGAAGCCTTCCAGGCCAGCGAGCGCCTGTCGGCGCGCGAGCCACTGCACGGCGGCCCGTTCAAGCCGTTCCTGGCTGCGCTCAACCAGTTGCAGAAAGAGTTTCCAGGCGGCGCCTGCCCGATCCGCACGGCCCTGGTCACGGCACGTTCGGCGCCGGCCCACGAGCGGGTGATCCGCACCTTGCGCGAGTGGGACGTGCGCCTGGATGAGTCGCTGTTCCTTGGCGGCCTGGACAAGTCGGCGTTCCTCGAAGCCTTCGCCGCCGACGTGTTTTTCGACGACCAGGTCGGTCATTGCGAGCGGGCGCGCAGTGTGGTCGCCACGGGCCATGTGCCCCATGGCATCAGCAACGAGCCGGCCCCGGGCTAGGCAGCCGGTGCCGGGCGCCGGACGGAACCGCGCATCACCTGCACGCTGCTAAGCTGAAGCTTGCGCTGCCCAGGCGGCAGTCAAGGAGGTCGAATGATCCGCTCCATGCTCTATGCCACCGACCTCGGTGTGTATGCGCCTTATGTCATGCAGCACGCGCTGGCCCTGGCGCGCACCTTCGGTGCGGAGCTTTATGTGATTCATGCCGTCGAGCCCATGGGGCAGTTCGCCGAGTCGCTGCTGCAAAGCTATCTGGATGAGCAGACCCTGGACCAGTTGCACAGCCAGGGGGTCAACACGGTCATGGCCAATATCGAGCAACGGGTCCTGGAAAACTTTCGTGACGAATTGGGTGAGGAGGCGGACCTTGCCCTGATCAAGGCGGTGCGCGTGCGCCAGGGCGACCCGGCCCAGGTGATTCTGGAACAGGCCCAGCGCCTGAGTGTCGACCTGCTGATCTTCGGCAGCCACAGCCAGGGGGCGGGCGTGGATATTCCCATCGGCCGCACGGCAGTGCGCCTGCTGCAACTGTCGCCGGTGCCGGTGTACATGGTGCCGCTGGCCCAACACCTGGGGCGTAGGAGGGCCTGAGTGAGCGATGTGGGGGATTTCCGATTACACTGCCAAAATAGTTCTAGATTTATTCTTCAAACCACTAATATAGTTATAAATCGTCGCTGCTGCCGGTGACGCCCCCGCTGATTTGAGGGATACCTATGAAGCTTCAACAATTGCGCTACATCTGGGAAGTGGCGCACCACGACCTCAACGTCTCCGCGACAGCGCAGAGCCTGTATACGTCCCAGCCGGGCATCAGTAAACAGATCCGCCTGCTCGAAGACGAACTGGGCGTGGAAGTGTTCGCCCGCAGCGGCAAGCACCTGACCCGGGTGACCCCGGCGGGCGAGCGGATCATCACCACCGCCGGCGAGATCCTGCGCAAGGTCGAGAGCATCAAGCAGATCGCCCAGGAGTTCTCCAACGAGAAGAAGGGCACCCTGTCGATCGCCACCACCCACACCCAGGCGCGTTATGCCCTGCCGCCGGTGATCAGCAGCTTTATCAAGCAATACCCGGAAGTGGCCCTGCACATGCACCAGGGCTCGCCCATGCAGATCGCCGAAATGGCCGCTGACGGCACCGTGGATTTCGCCATCGCCACCGAAGCCCTGGAGCTGTTCGGTGACCTGGTGATGATGCCGTGCTACCGCTGGAACCGTTGCGTGGTGGTACCGCAAGGCCATCCGCTGACCAAGCTGCCCAAGCTCACCCTCGAAGCCCTGGCCGAATACCCGATCGTCACCTACGTGTTCGGTTTCACCGGCCGCTCCAAGCTCGACGAGGCCTTCAGCCACCGCGGCCTGACCCCGAAAGTGGTGTTCACCGCCGCCGACGCCGACGTGATCAAGACCTACGTGCGCCTGGGCCTGGGTGTGGGCATCGTGGCCAAGATGGCGGTCGACACCAAGCTCGACAGCGACCTGGTGGTGCTCGATGCCAGCGAGCTGTTCGAGTCCAGCGTGACCAAGATCGGCTTCCGCCGTGGCACCTTCCTGCGTGGTTTCATGTGCGACTTTATCGAGAAGTTCGCCCCGCACCTGACCCGCGAAGTGATGGCCAAGGCCATCCAGTGCCACAACAAGCAAGAGCTTGAAGAGCTGTTCGAAGGCGTCGAACTGCCGGTGCACTGATCCAGGCGGCAGCGATAAAAAAACCGGCTCCAGGCCGGTTTTTTCATGGCTGGATTTCAGCCCTTGGTAATCAGGTTGCCGGCGTGCAGCCCGCATTCCTTCTGGGTCGACTCTTCCCACCACCAGCGGCCCTCGCGCTCGTGCTGGTTGGGCAGCACAGGGCGGGTGCAGGGTTCGCAGCCGATGCTGATGAAGCCGCGCTCGTGCAGGCTGTTGTAGGGCAACTCGAGCATGCGGATGTAGCCCCAGACTTCCTCGCTGGTCATCTGTGCCAGCGGGTTGAATTTGTACAGGGTGCGCTCGGGGGTGGAGAAGGCGCTGTCGATCTCCAGGGCCGCCACCTGGCTGCGGGTGCCCGGGCTCTGGTCGCGGCGCTGGCCGGTGGCCCAGGCGCTGACGGTGCTCAGCTTGCGGCGCAGCGGCTCGATCTTGCGGATGCCGCAGCATTCGCCGTGGCCGTCCTTGTAGAAGCTGAACAGGCCCTTTTCCTTGACGAAGGGGTCGAGCTTGCTGCGATCGGGGGAGAGGATCTCGATCGGCAGGTTGTAGTGTTCGCGCACCTGGTCGATGAAACGGTAGGTCTCCGGGTGCAGGCGACCGGTGTCGAGGCTGAACACCTTGACGTTCTTGTTCAGCTTCCAGGCCATGTCCACCAGCACCACGTCTTCGGCGCCGCTGAAGGAAATCCACAGGTCATCGCCAAAGTGCTCGAAGGCGAGCTTGAGGATGTCCTGCGGGGACTTGTTGGCATAGGTCGCGGCCAGGGCGGCGACGTCGAAGGGTTGGCTCATCAGGCGGCTTCCGGTCATTGAATGGCGCTTGGCGCTCGTAATACCCCGATCTTAACAAAAATTGCCCGGGTCGACGCCGCGCATGTAGAGTGCGGCTTCCCATTTTTGGCGTTGTTCGAGGAGTGTGCTGTGGAAATTGCCTGTCTCGACCTGGAAGGCGTGCTGGTCCCGGAGATCTGGATCGCCTTCGCGGAAAAAACCGGAATCGAATCCTTGCGGGCCACTACCCGTGACATTCCCGATTACGACGTGCTGATGAAGCAGCGCCTGCGCATTCTCGATGAGCATGGGCTGAAGCTTTCCGATATCCAGGCGGTGATCGCCACGCTCAAGCCGCTGGACGGCGCCATTGAATTCGTCGACTGGCTGCGCGAACGCTTCCAGGTGGTGATCCTCTCCGACACCTTCTACGAGTTCTCCCAGCCGCTGATGCGCCAGCTGGGCTTCCCGACCTTGCTCTGCCACCGCCTGATCACCGACGAGAGCGACCGGGTGACCGGCTACCAGCTGCGTCAGAAAGACCCCAAGCGTCAATCGGTGCTGGCGTTCAAGAGCCTGTACTACCGGGTGATCGCGGCCGGTGATTCGTACAATGACACCACCATGCTCGGCGAAGCGGATGCCGGGATCCTGTTCCATGCGCCGGAGAACGTGATCCGCGAATTCCCGCAGTTCCCGGCGGTGCATGATTTCGAAGCGTTGAAGAAGGAATTCATCAAGGCGTCGAACCGTTCGCTGAGCCTGTAAGCGCCCCAATCGCTGGCTACGCCAGCTCCCACAATTACTCCACTGTGGGAGCCGGCGTAGCCGGCGATGCTTTTCAGAGGCCCTGCAAGGTCTCGAGCAGCACCTTGACCTTGGTGATCGACTCCTCGTACTCCGCCTGCCAGTCCGAGTCAGCCACCACCGCGCCGCCACCCCAGCAGCACACCTGCCCATCCTTGACCAGCAAGCTGCGAATGGCGATGGAGCTGTCCATCTCGCCGCGCACGTCCACATACAGCAGCGACCCGCAGTACAGCGCCCGGCGACTGGGTTCCAGTTCGTCGATGATTTGCATCGCGCGGATCTTCGGGGCGCCGGTGATCGAACCGCCGGGGAAGCTGCCGGCAATCAGGTCCAGGGCGTCCTTGCCGGCAGCCAGGCGGCCGGTGACGCTGCTGACCAGGTGATGCACATTGGGGTAGCTCTCCAGGCTGAACAGCTCCGGCACCTTCACCGAGCCGATCTCGCACGTGCGTCCCAGGTCGTTGCGCAGCAGGTCGACGATCATCAGGTTTTCCGCGCGGTCCTTGGCGCTGCTCAGCAGTTCGGCGCCATTGCGCTCGTCGGTCTCAGGGTCGGCGCTGCGTGGGCGGGTGCCCTTGATCGGCCGGGTTTCCACCTGGCCCTGGCTGACCTGGATGAAACGCTCCGGGGAGAAGCTCAGCAGGGCGCTGCCGTCGGTCAGCAGCTGAAAGCCCGAGAACGGTGTCGGGCAGGCTTGGCGCAAGGCCTGGTAGGCGTGCCACGGGTCGCCCTGGCACGGCGCGCGAAAACGCTGGGTGAGATTGATCTGGTAGCAGTCACCGGCATGGATGTACTGCTGCACGCGTTCGAAGGCCAGGTGATAGTCCTCGGCGCTGATGTCGCCACGCATGGGCGCCCGCAGGGAGAACTGTGCCTCGCAGGCCGGGGCGGGCGCTTCGAACAGGGCGATCAGGCGCTGACGTTCGGCCTCGGCCAGGCTTGGGTGAAACAGCAGGTGCGTGCGTTGCAGCAGGTGGTCGCTGATCAGCGCCCAGGCATAGAGCCCGAGGTTTGCGTCGGCCAGGCCCAGGTCGTCGACCGCAAGGCTGGGCAGTTGCTCCAGGCGACGGCCGAAGTCGTAGCTCAGGTAGCCGATCAGGCCGCCGGCAAATGGCAGCTCGACGCCGTCCGGCAGGCTTGCCCGACCCAGTTGCCCAAGGCTTGCACGCAGGCGCTGCAGGTAGGCCTGGCCGTCTTCGCCAGCGTCGGGCGCAAGGGTCTCTAGCGGCCAGGCGCTTTGCAGGTCGAAGCGGCCGCGCTCGGCGGTCGGTCGGGCGCTGTCGAGCAGCACGGCGCCGGGCGCCTGGCGGATATGCGCGAAATAGACGGCGGGATTGGCCTGGTAGGGCAGGGGGTGGAGCGTACAGGTCGGCATGCAAGTAAACAGCTATGGATGCGGGGGAGGCGATTGTAATCCGCTGTAGGAAATGCTCCTAGCCTTGACTACGACCTTGGGTGCCCGGCCCGCGCCAGCCAGGGTTGGCTGACGCGGACAGGCTGTTTGCCTTCAGTTGGACGGCACGTGGCCGAACAGCTCCTGGGCGAAGCGAACGCGCTGCTCGACGCTTTCCTTGACGCCGTCCTTGGCCAGTTGCTCCAGGTGCGCCTCGATGGCGTGGGTGCGTTTGGTCAGGCCGCAGTCGTTGGCGATCTGGATGTTCAGGCCCGGGCGGGCGTTGAGCTCGAGGATCAACGGGCCCTTGTCCTGGTCCAGGACCATGTCGACGCCGATGTAGCCCAGCCCGCACAGCTCGTAGCAGCCGGCGGCCAGCTTCATGAAACCGTCCCAGTTGGGCAGTTGCACGCCGTCCACCGCGTTGGTGGTGTCCGGGTGCTTGCTGATGATGTTGTTCAGCCAGGTGCCGCGCAGGGTCACGCCGGTGGCGAGGTCCACACCCACGCCGATGGCGCCCTGGTGCAGGTTGGCCTTGCCGCCCGACTGGCGGGTCGGCAGGCGCAGCATGGCCATCACCGGGTAGCCCATCAGCACGATGATGCGGATGTCCGGCACGCCCTCGTAGCTGATGCTCTTGAAGATCTGGTCGGGGGTGACCCGGTATTCGATCAGCGCGCGGTCGCGGTGACCGCCCAGGGAGTACAGGCCGGTGAGGATGCTGGAGATCTGGTGCTCGATTTCCTCGTGGCTGATGATCTTGCCCGAGACCGTGCGGTAACGGTCCTCGAAGCGGTCGGCGACCACCAGGATGCCGTCACCGCCGGCACCCTGGGCGGGCTTGACGACGAAGTCGTTGCGCCCGCCGATGATCTCGCCCAGCTTGTCGATTTCTTTCTCGGTGGAGATGATCCCGTACATTTCCGGCACGTGAATGCCGGCCTTGATGGCACGCTCCTTGGTGATGATCTTGTCATCGACGATCGGGTACAGGTGGCGCTTGTTGTACTTGAGGACGTAGTCCGCATTGCGCCGGTTGATACCCATGATGCCCCGGGCCTCCAGGGCTTTCCAGGTTTTCCAGAGTCCGATCATCAGGCGTCAGCCTTCACGAAAGCCTTGAAACGTACCAGCTCCGTCAGGCGGTAGCCGCGGTAGCGACCCATCGCCAGCATGAAGCCCACCAGGATCAGCAATACCGCCGGGAAGGTGAAGACGAAGTACACCAGCTCCGGCACGCTCATCAGCAGGTGCGCCAGGGAAGCGGCGAACAGGGTGCCGATGGCGACCTTCATGGCATGGCCACCGCCACGCTCTTCCCAGGTGATCGACAGGCGTTCGATGGTCATGGTCAGGATCACCATCGGGAACAGCGCTACCGACAGGCCGCGTTCCAGGCCCAGTTTGTGGCTGAACAGGCTGATGGCGGCGATCAGTACCACCACGAAGGTCAGCACCACCGACAGGCGCGGCAGCATCTGCAGCTTCAGGTGCTCCAGGTAGGAGCGTAGCGACAGGCCCAGCGCCGTGATCACGGTGAACAGGATGATACCGAAGCCCAGCTGGGTCTCGCGGAAGGCCAGGGCGATCAGCACCGGGGTGAAGGTACCCAGGGTCTGGATGCCGATCAGGTTGCGCAGCACCAGGATCACCAGCACGCCGATCGGGATCATCACCATGATCATGAAGGTCTGCTGGGTCTGCAGCGGCAGGCCGTAGAGCGAGTATTCGAGGAAGTCGGCGTCGGTGTTCTCGTCGGTCAGCTTGGCCAGGCGGATGGCGTTCATCTCGCTGTTGTTGAGGCTGAAGCTGACGGCAGCTTTCTTGCCGCCATCGACGGTGATCAGGTTGTCGTCACCGGTCCACCACAGCAGGCGGTCCGCCGGCAGGCCCTGTTCGCCGGTATCCGGGTTGAAGTACAGCCAGTCGGTGCCGTTGAAGCTGCGCAGCCACAGTTCAGGGGTTTGCGGCTGGTCGGCGACCAGGCGGATGGTGTGGACTTTCTCGATCGGTACGTGGGCGATGGACAGCAGCAGGTCGATGATCTTGGCCTTGTTCATCGTCGACGGATCACCGGCCAGCAGCAGCTTGACGTTGTCGTCGTTGAGGTTGTTGACCCGCTTGATGGTCTCGCCGACAAAGGTCTCGACGTCGGCCGAGTGCTGGCGGATAGGCGCCATCAGGGCTTCGGCGGCGATCTTCTCCGGGCCTTCCACAGCCAGGCTGTCGCGGAAGGTCGGGCCCTTGATCTTGGCTTTTTCGGTGCTGTAGCGCTTGGTCAGGACCAGGCGGTAGTACAGGGTCTGGTTGCCGCTGGCGCGGCGGGCCGACCAGGTCACCTTGCGGTTGCCGTCGACGCGGTTGACGCTGACCCCGTAGTTGTTGGAGATGAAGCTCTCGTTGAGGCTGACATAGTCACGGTTCAACGGCGGCACGAACATCTGCACCTTGACCGGGTCCTTGGGGTTGGCGACGAACTCGACCTTGGCGTCGATGTTCCACAGGTCATCGGTCTCGTCCTCGGTCACCGGGATGCCGAGGAAGAAGATCTGATAAGCCGTGATCAGAATGCCTAGAAGCACCAGTACGGTGATCAGGACTTTCAGATGAAGGGTAAGAGAGCGCATCGGGATTACTCTGCGGTGGGAGCGTCAGGGGCGCAGGCAGGCTTGCCGGCCGCGTATTTAAGGCTTGGGTCGACCAGTGCATCGAAGTGCTTGAGCGCCTCGGAGCCGATCAGCAGCGGGTACTGGAACGCGCTGCGGTCGGTCAGGTTCACTTCGATGACGCGTTTGGCCGTACCCATGCAGATATTCATTTCGATCACCGGACGGGCGGTATAGGCCTTGCCTTCGTCAGGATTGTAATCGCCGGCGCGTCGCTTGATCTTGCTGACACGGGCCAGGGGTCGTTCTATCGGATGCGCGTGGGCGGCGTCAATCGCCAGGTAGAAGCGCACCCAGGACTCGCCGTTGCGCTTGAAGCGCTTGATGTCGCGGGCACTGAGCGAGGCGGTCTTGGCCCCGGTGTCGAGCTTGGCGGCGACCTCCAGGTCGATATCGGCGAGGCGGGCGTATTCGTTAAGGCCGTAGACGGTCTTTTCCGCGGCCTGGCCCAGGGCAGGCAACATACAAAGGCTGAGCAACAGTAGAAGGGGCGTAAGTCTCATAAATCCTGGCGCGGTGCTGTGCAATGTTCGGGTCAAGGCCACTGGCAGTGCTGCGCAGGCGTCCTCGATGATCGGCCACCAGCACAATTTGATGACAGACACACTATTCGTGCCCCGTGGGGAGGCGCGGCATTCTATCACGCTGATGTCGGGGCGCCAGCGTGCTGCACTCAGACAACACTACAGGTGGTGAAGTTCGTTCTTAGACGATTGTCGACAATATCCATGTTGTCTTTGACTTCGCTTTCGAATTTGGCTAGTTTTGGCCCTATCGATTTATGAGGTGTCGACAATATGCTGGACACAGCCCAAGCCCCCAGCGCGGTAGCCGAGGATTCGGAAACCCTCTCGGAAAACGTCTTCCGCCGTATCCAGGCCGCCATCGTCAAGGGTGAGATCGCCCCGGGCAGCAAGATCTCCGAGCCTGAGCTGGCGCGCACCTACGGCATCAGCCGCGGCCCGCTGCGCGAGGCGATCCATCGCCTGGAAGGCCAGCGCCTGCTGGTGCGCGTGCCCCATGTCGGGGCGCGGGTGGTGTCGCTCAGCCATGCCGAGCTGATCGAACTCTACGAGATCCGCGAATCCCTCGAAGGCATGGCCTGTCGCCTGGCTGCCGAGCGTATGAGCGTAGCCGAGATCGACGAGCTGCGCCGGGTCCTCGATACCCACGAGCGCGACGCCACGTTCCAGGCCGGCCTTGGCTACTACCAGCAGGAAGGCGATTTCGACTTCCATTACCGGATCATCCAGGGCAGCGGCAACCGCACCCTGGTGCAGATGCTGTGCGGTGAGCTGTATCAACTGGTGCGCATGTACCGCATCCAGTTTTCCGCCACACCCAACCGGCCACGCCAGGCGTTCGCCGAACACCACCGGATTCTCGATGCCATCGCCGACCGTGACGGCGAGCTGGCCGAGCTCTTGATGCGCCGTCACATCGGCGCTTCCAAACGTAATGTCGAGCGTCATTACCAGGACGCTGCCAGCCCACGAGGTGAGTCATGAGTCAGAAAAACAGTCCAGGCCAGCGCTTTCGCGATGCCGTCGCCGCCGAACACCCGCTGCAGGTTGTCGGTGCGATCAACGCCAACCATGCGCTGCTGGCCAAGCGTGCCGGTTTCAAGGCCATCTACCTGTCCGGTGGCGGTGTAGCCGCCGGCTCCCTCGGCCTGCCGGACCTGGGCATCAGCGGCCTGGATGACGTGCTGACCGACGTGCGCCGCATCACCGACGTCTGCGACCTGCCGCTGCTGGTGGACGTGGACACCGGTTTCGGTTCCTCGGCCTTCAACGTTGCCCGTACCGTCAAGTCGATGATCAAGTTCGGCGCCGCGGCCATCCATATCGAGGACCAGGTCGGCGCCAAGCGTTGCGGCCACCGTCCGAACAAGGAAATCGTCTCCCAGCAGGAGATGGTCGACCGCATCAAGGCGGCAGTGGATGCCCGTACCGACGACAGCTTCGTGATCATGGCGCGTACCGACGCCCTGGCCGTCGAAGGCCTGGAATCGGCCCTGGACCGCGCTGCAGCGTGCATCGAGGCCGGTGCCGACATGATCTTCCCGGAAGCCATCACTGAGCTGGCCATGTACAAGACCTTCGCCGACCGGGTGAAGGCGCCGATCCTGGCCAACATCACCGAATTCGGTGCCACCCCGCTGTACACCACCGAGGAACTGGCTTCGGTCGACGTTTCCCTGGTGCTCTACCCGCTGTCGGCGTTCCGCGCCATGAACAAGGCGGCCGAGAATGTCTACACCGCGCTGCGCCGCGACGGCACCCAGAAAAACGTCGTCGACACCATGCAGACCCGCATGGAGCTGTACGAGGCCATCAATTACCACGCGTTCGAGCAAAGCCTGGACGCCCTGTTCGCGCAAAAGAAAGGGTGAGTGACCCCGTCGCGGGGCAAGCCCGCTCCCACACAGCCTGTAGGAGCGGGCTTGCCCCGCGATGAAACCGACACTGTCACCCAGGATTAGCCTGAAGATTCCATAACAAATTCAAGAGTGGAGAAAGACATGGCCGAAGCAAAAGTACTCAGTGGTGCCGGCCTGCGTGGTCAAGTGGCCGGGCAGACCGCACTGTCGACCGTAGGACAAGCCGGTGCCGGCCTGACCTACCGTGGTTATGACGTCCGTGACCTGGCCGCTGGCGCCGAATTCGAAGAAGTGGCCTACCTGCTGCTGTACGGCGAGTTGCCGACTGCCGCTCAACTGGCCAGCTACAAGGCCAAGCTCAAGACCCTGCGCGATCTGCCCCAGGCCCTGAAGGAAGTGCTCGAGCGCATCCCGGCAGACGCTCACCCGATGGACGTGATGCGTACCGGTTGCTCGGTACTCGGCACCCTGGAGCCGGAGCTGACCTTCGAGCAGCAGCGCGACAAGACCGACCGTCTGCTGGCGCTGTTCCCGGCGGTGATGTGCTACTGGTACCGCTTCACCCATGACGGCGTGCGCATCGAGTGCACCAGCGACGAAGACACCATCGGCGGCCACTTCCTGCACCTGCTGCATGGCAAGAAGCCGAGCGCGCTGCACGTCAAGGTGATGAACGTCTCGCTGATCCTCTACGCCGAGCACGAGTTCAACGCCTCGACCTTCACTGCCCGGGTCTGCGCCTCGACCCTGTCGGACCTGTACTCCTGCATCACCGCCGCCATCGGCTCGCTGCGCGGCCCGCTGCACGGTGGCGCCAACGAAGCGGCGATGGAGCTGATCGAACGCTTCCAGAGCCCGCAGGATGCGGTGGCCGAGCTGCTGCAGATGCTCGAGCGCAAGGACAAGATCATGGGCTTCGGCCATGCCATCTACAAAGAGTCCGACCCGCGCAACGAGGTGATCAAGGGCTGGTCGAAGCAGCTGGCCGATGAAGTGGGCGATACCGTGCTGTACCCGGTCTCCGAAGCCATCGACAAGACCATGTGGGAGCAGAAGAAGCTGTTCCCCAACGCCGACTTCTACCATGCCTCGGCGTACCACTTCATGGGCATCCCGACCAAGCTGTTCACCCCGATCTTCGTCTGCTCGCGCCTGACCGGCTGGGCGGCCCACGTGTTCGAACAGCGCGCCAACAACCGCATCATCCGTCCAAGCGCCGAGTACACCGGCGTCGAGCAGCGCAAGTTCGTGCCAATCGAGCAACGCTGAGACCACCCTGTGGGAGCGGGCTTGCCCCGCGATCGCGATCTGCCTGGTGCATCGCATCGCGGGACAAGCCCGCTCCTACCAGGGAGGCAAGCCTGCCACCGACCTTACCGTGATTGAGTCCCTGTGCCATGAATACTGAATTTCGCAAGAACCTGCCGGGCACTGGCCTGGATTATTTCGACGCCCGTGCGGCAGTCGATGCCATCAAGCCCGGCGCCTATGACCGTCTGCCCTACACCTCGCGGGTACTGGCGGAAAACCTGGTGCGCCGCTGCGATCCGGCCACCCTCAACGATTCCCTTGGCCAGTTGATCGAGCGCAAGCGCGACCTCGACTTCCCCTGGTTCCCGGCTCGCGTGGTGTGCCACGACATCCTCGGCCAGACCGCGCTGGTGGACCTCGCCGGCCTGCGTGACGCCATTGCCGACGGCGGCGGCGACCCGGCCCAGGTCAATCCGGTGGTGCCGGTGCAACTGATCGTCGACCACTCCCTGGCCGTCGAATGCGGTGGTTACGACCCGCAAGCGTTCGAGAAGAACCGTGCCATCGAAGACCGTCGCAACGAAGACCGCTTCCACTTCATCAACTGGACCAAGAAGGCGTTCAAGAACGTCGACGTGATCCAGCCCGGCAACGGCATCATGCACCAGATCAACCTGGAGAAGATGTCGCCGGTCATTCACAACGACCGTGGCGTGGCCTACCCGGACACCTGCGTCGGCACCGACAGCCACACCCCGCATGTCGATGCCCTGGGCGTGATCGCCATCGGCGTCGGCGGCCTGGAAGCCGAGAACGTCATGCTTGGCCGCGCCTCCTGGATGCGCCTGCCGGAAATCGTCGGCGTCGAGCTGTCGGGCAAGCCGCAGCCGGGCATCACCGCCACTGACGTGGTACTGGCCCTGACCGAGTTCCTGCGCAAGGAAAAGGTCGTCGGTGCCTACCTGGAATTCTACGGCGAAGGCGCCCGTGCCCTGACCCTGGGCGACCGTGCGACCATCTCCAACATGGCCCCTGAATACGGCGCCACCGCGGCGATGTTCTCCATCGACCAGCAGACCATCGACTACCTCAAGCTCACTGGCCGCGAAGACCAGCAGGTCAAGCTGGTGGAAACCTACGCCAAGGAGGCCGGCCTGTGGTCCGACAGCCTGGCCAACGCCGAATACGAGCGCGTACTGCGCTTCGACCTGTCCAGCGTCGTGCGCAACATGGCCGGTCCGTCCAACCCCCACGCCCGTGTCGCCACCAGCGACCTGGCCGCCAAGGGCATCGCCGGGCAGTGGCAGGAAGAGCCGGGGCTGATGCCTGACGGCGCGGTGATCATCGCTGCCATCACCAGCTGCACCAACACCAGCAACCCGCGCAACGTGATCGCCGCGGGCCTCCTGGCGCGCAACGCCAACAAGCTGGGCCTGACCCGCAAGCCGTGGGTCAAATCGTCCCTGGCGCCGGGTTCCAAGACCGTCGAGCTGTACCTCAAGGACGCCGGCCTGAACGAAGAGCTGGAGCAGCTGGGCTTCGGTATCGTCGCTTTCGCCTGCACCACCTGCAACGGCATGTCCGGTGCCCTGGATCCGAAGATCCAGGAAGAAATCATCGAGCGCGACCTGTACGCCACCGCCGTGCTGTCGGGCAACCGCAACTTCGACGGCCGTATCCACCCTTACGCCAAGCAGGCCTTCCTGGCCTCGCCGCCGCTGGTGGTGGCCTACGCCATTGCCGGCACCATCCGCTTCGACATCGAGAAGGATGTACTGGGCGTGGTCGACGGCAAGGAAATCCGCCTCAAGGACATCTGGCCGAGCGACGAAGAGATCGACGCGGTGGTCAAGGCAGCGGTCAAGCCCGAGCAGTTCCGCAAGGTCTACATCCCGATGTTCGCCATCCAGGAAGACACTGGGCCGAAGGTCGAGCCACTGTACGACTGGCGCCCGATGAGCACCTACATCCGCCGTCCGCCGTACTGGGAAGGCGCCCTGGCCGGCGAGCGCACGCTCAAGAGCATGCGTCCTTTGGCGGTGCTGCCGGACAACATCACCACCGACCACCTGTCGCCCTCGAACGCCATCATGCTCGACAGCGCCGCCGGTGAATACCTGGCGAAAATGGGCCTGCCGGAGGAAGACTTCAACTCCTACGCGACCCACCGTGGCGACCACCTGACCGCCCAGCGCGCCACCTTCGCCAACCCGAAACTGTTCAACGAAATGGTCCAGGAAAACGGCAAGGTCAAGCAGGGTTCCCTGGCGCGGATCGAGCCGGAAGGCAAGGTCACCCGCATGTGGGAAGCGATCGAGACCTACATGGATCGCAAGCAGCCGCTGATCATCGTCGCCGGTGCCGACTACGGCCAGGGCTCGTCCCGTGACTGGGCGGCCAAGGGCGTGCGCCTGGCGGGTGTCGAGGCCATCGTCGCCGAAGGTTTCGAGCGTATCCACCGCACCAACCTGGTGGGCATGGGCGTGCTGCCGCTGGAGTTCAAGCCGGGCGTCAACCGCAAGACCCTGGAGATCGACGGCACCGAGACCTTCGACGTGATCGGCGAGCGTACCCCGCGTGCGACCCTGACCCTGGTGATCACCCGTCACACCGGCGAGCGCGTCGAAGTGCCGGTGACCTGCCGCCTGGACACTGCCGAAGAAGTCTCGATCTACGAAGCGGGCGGCGTGCTGCAGCGCTTCGCCCAGGACTTCCTCGAGTCGGCGGCGGTTTGATCCACTGAGGCACAGGCAACACCTCCCCCTGTGGGAGCGGGCTTGCCCCGCGATTGGCTACCCCATCGCAGGGCAAGCCCGCTCCTACACGATTACAGGACAAGCTCAACATGGCTCATGTACCTCAAGTTAGAATCCCCGCCACCTACATCCGTGGCGGCACCAGCAAAGGCGTGTTCTTCCGCCAGGACGACCTGCCCGAGCGCGCCCAGGTCCCGGGGCCAGCCCGTGATGCACTGCTGCTGCGGGTGATCGGCAGCCCCGATCCCTATGGCAAGCAGATCGACGGCATGGGCGGCGCCACCTCCAGCACCAGCAAGACCGTGATCCTGTCGCGCAGCGGCAAGGCCGACCACGACGTCGACTACCTGTTCGGCCAGGTGTCGATCGACAAGGCCTTCGTCGACTGGAGCGGCAACTGCGGCAACCTCTCGGCGGCGGTCGGCTCCTTCGCCATTGCTGCCGGCCTGGTCGACGCCAGCCGGGTGCCGGAAAACGGCATCGCCACCGTGCGCATCTGGCAGGCCAACATCGGCAAGACCATCATCGCCCACGTGCCGATCAGCAACGGCGAAGTCCAGGAAACCGGCGACTTCGAACTGGACGGCGTGACCTTCCCGGCCGCCGAAGTGCAGCTCGAATTCATGGATCCGGCGGCCGACGAAGACGGCGAGGGCGGTTCGATGTTCCCCACCGGCAACCTGGTCGACGACCTGGTGGTGCCAGGTGTCGGCACCCTCAAGGCGACGATGATCAACGCCGGCATCCCGACCATCTTCGTCAATGCCGCCGATATCGGTTACACCGGCACCGAACTGCAGGATGCGATCAATGGCGATGTCGAGGCCCTGGCCCGCTTCGAGACCATCCGTGCCCACGGCGCCGTGCGCATGGGCCTGATCGCCCACGTCGATGAAGCCGCCAAGCGCCAGCACACGCCGAAAGTCGCCTTTGTCGCGCCGCCGACCACCTATCAGTCGTCCAGCGGTAAAACCGTGGGCGCCGCCGACGTTGATCTGTTGGTACGCGCGCTGTCCATGGGCAAGCTGCACCACGCCATGATGGGTACCGCGGCGGTGGCCATCGGTACTGCAGCCGCGGTGCCGGGCACCCTGGTCAACCTGGCCGCCGGTGGCGGCGAGCGCAGTGCCGTACGTTTCGGCCACCCTTCCGGCACCTTGCGCGTTGGCGCCGAAGCCCGCCAGGTGGACGGCGAATGGAGCGTGACCAAGGCCATCATGAGTCGCAGTGCGCGCATACTGATGGAAGGTTGGGTGCGGGTGCCGGGTGATGCCTTCTAAGCGGTAGCGGCGCTCGGCTCTCTGTTTACCTTGTCGACAGAGGGATGTGAAATGAGTGCCAACGTTGATCTGAACGACCGCCCCGACTACGACCGGGTGCTGCAGGACATCGCCGACTATGTCCTGGGCTACCAGGTCGACTCGGTGGAAGCGCTGGACACGGCGCGCAACTGCCTGATGGACACCCTGGGCTGCGGCCTGCTGGCGTTGCGCTTTCCCGAATGCACCAAGCACCTGGGACCGTTGGTGGAGGGCACGGTGGTGCCGTTCGGCGCCCGGGTGCCCGGCACCAGCTACCGCCTGGACCCGGTCAAGGCGGCCTGGGACATCGGTTGTATCGTCCGTTGGCTCGACTTCAACGACACCTGGCTGGCCGCCGAGTGGGGGCATCCCTCGGACAACCTCGGCGGCATCCTGGCGGTGGCCGACCACCTCTCGCAAAAGCGCGTGGCCAATGGCGAAGCGCCGTTGAACATGCGTGCAGTGCTCGACGCCATGGTCATGGCCCACGAGATCCAGGGCGTGCTCGCCCTGGAGAATTCCTTCAACCGCGTTGGCCTGGACCATGTGCTGCTGGTCAAGGTGGCGTCCACGGCTGTGTGCGCACGGCTGATGGGGGCCAACCGCGAGCAGTTGCTGTCGGCGTTGTCCCATGCCTTTGTCGACGGTCAGGCGCTGCGCACCTACCGTCATGCGCCCAATGCCGGCTCGCGCAAGTCCTGGGCGGCGGGGGATGCCTCCAGTCGCGGCGTGCGCCTGGCGGACATCGCCCTGCGCGGCGAGATGGGCGTGCCCGGGGTACTGAGTGCGCCGCAGTGGGGCTTCTACGACGTGCTGTTCAGCCATACCAACAAGGACCTGGCGCTCAAGCCCCAAAGCCAGCGAGTCTTCAGCCTGCCCCAGCCGTTCGCCAGCTATGTGATGGAGAACGTGCTGTTCAAGATCAGCTTTCCCGCCGAATTCCACGCCCAGACCGCCTGCGAGGCGGCGGTGGCCCTGCACCCGCAGGTGCGTGATCGCCTGGAGCAGATCGACAGGATCGTCATCACCACCCATGAGTCGGCGATCCGCATCATCTCCAAGGTCGGCAAGCTGGCCAATGCTGCCGACCGCGACCACTGCATCCAGTACATGACGGCCGTGCCGCTGATCTTTGGCAATCTGGTGGCCGAGCACTACGAGGATGAGTTCCACGCCGCCCACCCGCTCATCGACCGGCTGCGCGAGAAGATGGAGATCGTCGAGGAGCCGCGCTTTACCCGTGAATACCTGGAGGCCGACAAGCGTTCCATTGCCAATGGGGTACAGGTGTTCTTCAGCGATGGTTCGAGCACCGCACAGGTGGTGGTGGAGTACCCGATCGGTCATCGCCGCCGTCGGGCGGAAGGAATTCCGATGCTGGAGGAGAAGTTCAAGGCCAACCTGGCGACCCGTTTTGCCGGGCAGCGGGTGAGTGAGATTTTCACGCTGTGCAAGAACCAGCAGGCGCTCGAAGCGACGGCGGTGCACAGGTTCATGGATCTGTTTGTGATTTGATGGGGGCTGTGGGAGCGGGCTTGCCCCGCGATTGCAGGTTGCCTGGTACATCGTATCGCGGGGCAAGCCCGCTCCCACAAGCCCAATAAAAAACCCCGCCGATTGGCGGGGTCTTTTTTACCCAGGGTTCAGCTTACGCTTGAACGACCGGGATGTTGGCGCTCGCCGCCGCTTCGCGGAACTCGGCGAT
>NZ_JALRNF010000179.1 GCF_030272895.1 Pseudomonas sp. BGr12
CGAGTTCGACGAGGACGCCGACAAGCGCAGATACGACCGTGCCTGCCAGGATGCCCAGCGGCAGCGGCAAGCCCGCATGCACGGTCGCAGCCGTCACATACGCACCGCACATGATGAACTCGCCATGGGCGAGATTGATCACGCCCATCATGCCGAAGATCACCGCGAGCCCGCAGGCCGACAGCACCAGAAACGCAAAGGCGTCGCCGAATTGATAGAGCGCCGAAAACACGTGGGTCGCGATATCCATG
>NZ_JALRNF010000180.1 GCF_030272895.1 Pseudomonas sp. BGr12
TGCTGTTCGCGCAGACCTGCGGCTATCCGCTGATGACCCAGTTGCGCGGCCAGGTGGCGGTGCTCGCGGTGCCCAGCTACGACTTGCCCGATTGCGCTCCCGGCGAGCATTGCAGTCTGTTCGTCGCCGCCGAAGGACAGGCGCGCCAGCGCCTCGGCGACTTCCGCAATACCCGCCTGGCGCTCAACGACCGCGACTCCAACAGCGGCATGAACCTGCTGCGCCATGCGCTGGCGCCGCTGGGGCGAGAC
>NZ_JALRNF010000181.1 GCF_030272895.1 Pseudomonas sp. BGr12
AGTACGCGGCCGACGTACTGGGTGTCAGCCGCGGCCTTCTTGCCCACGTAGCCCTCGCCACGGCCGTACATCTTCAACCGCGCACGCATGTTCGACGTATGTTACTCGAACTGCGCCTCGTAGGTCAGCGTGCCCAGTTTGTAGAGGCGGACTACGCCTGCCTGGCAAACCCAGAGAAAGTGGCTGTCGAGGGTGTACTTGCGAGAGGCGAACAGCCGGGCCAAATCTTCTACATTCGGTTGATTATTCAG
>NZ_JALRNF010000182.1 GCF_030272895.1 Pseudomonas sp. BGr12
GGCCGAGCAGGTGCTGGCGCTGGATGCGCTCAACCCCGAAATCGCGGCGCGCCTGGCGCGCGCGCTGGACAACTGGTCGCGCTACGTGCCCGCCCTGCGCGGCCCCATGCAGGAAGCCCTGCTGCGGGTGCGCGGCCACGAGGGGCTGTCGCGCATCGTGCAGGAAATCGGATCCAAGGCTTTAGAATTCGCAGCATAGGGAGAACCTCTTGAAACGTAAAACACTTACCCAATACCTGGTGGAGCAGCAA
>NZ_JALRNF010000183.1 GCF_030272895.1 Pseudomonas sp. BGr12
TGGGGTGTTTTACGATTTTTATTTTTTGCGGGGCGTGTTTATTTGGGTTCTTTTTTTTTTTTAAAGGGGTGTTTGGGGTGGGTTTGGGGGGGGGTTTTATGCTTGGGGCGGTATTTTTTTTTTGTCTTTTTTTTTTTATTTTTTATAATTTATTTTGTTTGTGTTTTCATTTTTTTTTTTTGTTTGGTTATTTTTGTTGGTGCGGGTGGGTGCGTTTTGGTGGTGAACATTTTTGGTTTTCTGTTAGCG
>NZ_JALRNF010000184.1 GCF_030272895.1 Pseudomonas sp. BGr12
TCGTTGACCTCGGTAACGGCTGGAGTGTTATCCACAGCCAGATTTTCGAAGTCGCCGCCACTGGTGCCGGTGATGGTCGCCTCGACCTGACCGGCGTCGATGTAGACGTCATCGTCCGGCGCGGCGACGGTGACGCTGCCGCTGGTTTCACCGGCCGCGATGGTGATGCTTTCACCATTGCTGAGGGTGATGGTCATGGCGGTGCCAGCCGGGTTGGTCAGCGTCGCGGTGTAGGTGATCTCGCCGCC
>NZ_JALRNF010000185.1 GCF_030272895.1 Pseudomonas sp. BGr12
CACGGCTACGGTGGTTTCACGTTCCACGCCAGCCCCGAGGTACCCCTCGAAGACGACCTGATCCGTCGCGACCTGACCATCAACGCCATGGCCGAGGACGACCAGGGCAGGGTCTACGACCCCTATCACGGCCAGAAAGACCTAGAATCCCCAATCTTGCGCCATGTTTCCCCGGCGTTTGCCGAAGATCCCTTGCGCGGACTGCGCGTCGCGCGCTTCGCTGCCCGCTACGCCGGGCTGGGGTTCAG
>NZ_JALRNF010000186.1 GCF_030272895.1 Pseudomonas sp. BGr12
TGACATCGAATTAGAACGTGATGAGAAAGGCCGCATCATTTCTGCAAAATATTCAGGTGATGGTCAAGAAGTGATTATCGGCGGACAAGAAAAAATGTCCAAGTCGAAAAATAACGGTATTGACCCACAAGCTATTATTGATCAATACGGCGCAGATACAGCTCGTGTATTTATGATGTTTGCTGCACCACCAGATCAATCTTTAGAATGGTCTGATGCAGGTGTTGAAGGTGCAAACCGTTTCTTG
>NZ_JALRNF010000187.1 GCF_030272895.1 Pseudomonas sp. BGr12
GTATACCCGTATGCCCTTCACTGGTAATTTACACCGCTTCGTCTTTCGTAACAGGCCCCCCCCCCACGGGGTTAACCCCCACCGCTTGCAGGCCGGGCTGATCAGCGCGGCCACCGCCATGGCCAACATGCCGGCCTTCGCTGCGGCCTGCACCCGGGCCCAGCTGCCGGCGCTGCGCGGCCGGGTGGGCCTGCACTGCAACCTGACCTTTGGCCGGCCCTTGAGCGAAGCCATCGGCAAAGAGCCG
>NZ_JALRNF010000018.1 GCF_030272895.1 Pseudomonas sp. BGr12
TGCGATCGGGCGCGAAGCGGCCGTAAAACCAGACCGCCTCAGTACACCTGACCCAATGAGGTGACTGGATTGCGACTTCTGCGCAGTCGATCGCAGGCTTCGCCGGCTCCCACAAAGACAGTTGCTCCCACAGGCCCCTTCGCCCCATCGCTCATCGCAAAAAAAAAAGGGCCGTCGAAACGGCCCAAGATCCCTGCTATGGCTAAAACTCAACGATTGGGCTGCGGGGTCAGGCGCAGGTACGGCTTGACCGTCCGATAGCCCTTGGGAAAGCGCTGCTTGATTTCATCCGCGTCCTGCAGCGATGGCACGATCACCACCTCGTCACCGTCCTGCCAGTTGGCCGGGGTGGCCACCTTGTGGTTGTCGGTGAGCTGCAGGGAGTCGATCACCCGCAGGATCTCGTGGAAGTTGCGCCCGGTGCTGGCCGGGTAGGTGATGGTCAGGCGGATCTTCTTGTTCGGGTCGATGACGAACAAGGAGCGTACGGTCAGGGTGTCGCTGGCATTGGGGTGGATCAGGTCGTAGAGGTCAGACACCTTGCGGTCGGCATCGGCCAGGATCGGGAAGTTGACCACGGTGTTCTGGGTCTCGTTGATGTCCTCGATCCAGCGATGGTGCGAGTCCACCGGGTCCACCGACAGGGCGATGGCCTTGACCCCGCGCTCGGCGAACTGCTCCTTGAGCTTGGCGGTAAAACCCAGTTCGGTGGTGCACACCGGGGTGAAGTCGGCCGGATGCGAGAACAGCACGCCCCAGCTGTTGCCCAGCCACTCATGGAAACGGATCTTGCCGGCGCTGGATTCCTGTTCGAAGTCGGGGGCGATATCGCCGAGTCTGAGGCTCATGGTGCGGCTCCTTGGCTGAGTTCGTTATGGGTTCACTGTGCCTGCATCGGCTAGAAAACAAAAAGAATAAATATCGATTTATTTATAACTTTTTATCCTATCAGCAGACAGACAAAAAAAAGCCTCGCACTAGGCGAGGCTTCTCTTTTCAACCGGACTTACAGGAAGTTGTAAGTGTAGTTGAAGATCAGACGGGTCTGGTCCTGGTCAGCAACGCTTTCGCCTTGGCCGCGGAACGTACCGTGGCGCAGGCTCGCGCCCAGGCCTTTGAGGGTGCCTTCCTGAATGACGTAGTCGATACGAGCGTCGCGTTCCCATTCGCTGTAGGTACCGTCGCCGGACTTGAAGCGAATGTCATCACCACGCAGGTAGCTGATCGAGGTCTTCAGACCTGGCACACCCACGCGCGCGAAGTCATACGAGTACTGACCGAAGGTGGTGTTCTCACCGGCACGGACAAAGGAGTTGACCATGCTGTCGGTGAACAGGTAGAAGCTCGAGCCGCCGTTGCCTTCGTTGCGCGTGGTGCCATCCCTGCGGACATCACCCTGGCCCAGGTAGACGAAACCACCGTCATCGCCGACCTGTTGATGACCGAGCAGGAACGAGTGACCACCCAGGGCGTAGGTGAAGATGGCGCTCCAGGTCTTGTTGTCGACTTCGCCAGGGTTCTTGGCGAAACCACCGTTGTTGTTGAAGAAGTGCGTTGCGTCACCGTTCGCGCCGTCGCTGCTGCTGTCGAAGTAGCGCAGGTCGGTTTTGAAGGATTGGTCTTCAGCAATCGGGAACACGTGGGTCAGGCCCAGGAAGTGCTGCTTGTAGTAGTCTTCCAGGTTCGCGTAGTAGTACTGCAGGGTCAGGTCTTTGGTGACCTTCCAGTCGCCACCGGCGAACTGGAACTTGTTGCTGTCCTGGGTACCACCGGCAACGGCCAGACCGGTACGGTTGCTCGACGCACGGCCCATGGCGTGTGTCAGCTGACCGGCGTTCAGGGTCAGGTTGTCGATTTCCTTCGACTGGATCGTGCCGCCTTCAAACGTTTGCGGCAGCAGACGGCCATCGTTCGAGACGAGGATTGGCAGGTTGGGTGCCAGGGCGCTACCGAAGTGGGCTTCGGTCTTCGAGAAACGTGCCTTGGCGTTACCGCCGAGGCGTGCCCACTGATCGACAGCCGAGCCATCGGTATCGCTTGGGAAGAAGGTGCTATTGTTCGGGTGGTGGCCACGGCCGCCATCCAGGTGGATACCCCACAGCGCCTGGATATCAACGCCGAAACCAACGGTGCCCTGGGTGAAACCGGACAGGTAGTCCAGTTTGAAGCCTTGACCGGACTCGCGGTTGTCGTTGCCGCCTTCGCGGTTATCGGCATCGTAATACATGGTCCGCGAACTGACCGACAGCTTGCTGTCTTCAAGGAAACCGGCAGCGCCCGCTTGCTGGGCAAGCACCCCCACGGCCACGGCGATTGCCAAGGTCGACTTGTACATGTTTTGCTCCTCTCGTTTCTAATTCTTGTGTGTCGCTTACGGCAGGATCTGTTGCCCTGCTCGACGTCGATTGGCGATTAGCACCAAAGCGTGACCGTCAAGTCAATCGTAACTAATCATTTCACGACTTTGGTCTAATGCGCCAACCCTTGGGCTCAAGGATAATGACATTCCTATAATTCCAAAAAGACTTATTTTTCAAATTTTCAGAATTTTCTGACATATACGCCTACGATTTGCCTCACACGGCTTCCGACGCAGAAGCTAGTTCCAAAGAAATATCTCCAAGCGATTTTTTAGAACGCTTAGCTTTGTCGCGCCGCCCCCTCGACAAGGCAACCTTCCTGGCCAGACACCCATCATTTCCTTTCCTCACTGCTCTGGCCTTGACCACGGTCACGATTGCCACGCCAGGCCTTACGTCGATTGGCTCCTAAGCTAATGCTAAAAAGTTATTTATTTTAAATTTCTTAGATCATCTAGGCTTGACTCCACTTACCGCCCCACCGCCTGAGAAGGAGTTCACCATGACCCTGTATGCTCCGCTGCGCCTGTTCGCCGCCCTGACCCTGGCCGGCGCCAGCTGGTTCACCCAGGCGGCCGACCTGACCGTGGCCTACCAGACCACCGTGGACCCGGCGAAAGTCGCCCAGGTCGACGGCACCTATGAAAAGACCAGCAAGGCCGACATCGACTGGCGCAAATTCGACAGCGGCGCCGATGTCATCACCGCCGTGGCCTCCGGCGACGTGCAAATCGGCTACCTCGGCTCCAGCCCCCTGGCTGCTGCGGCGACCCGCAAGCTGCCGGTGGAAACCTTCCTGATCGCCACCCAGATCGGTGCCGCCGAAGCCCTGGTGGCCCGTGACGGTGCCGGGATCAACTCGCCCCAGGACCTGATCGGCAAGAAGATCGCCGTACCGTTCGTGTCCACCGGGCACTACAGCCTGCTGGCCGCCCTCAAACAATGGAACATCGACCCGGCCAAGGTGCAGATCCTCAACCTCGCGCCACCGGCGATCATCGCCGCCTGGAAGCGCGGCGACATCGACGCCACCTACGTCTGGGACCCGGCCCTGGGCGTGGCCAAGGAGAACGGCAAGGTGCTGATCACCTCCGGTGAGCTCGCCGAGCAAGGCGCACCGACCTTCGATGCCTGGATCGTGCGCAAGGACTTCGCCGCCAAGCATCCGGACATCGTCAAGGCCTTCGCCAAGGTGACCCTGGACGCCTACGCCGACTACCGCAAGGACCCGCAAGCCTGGCTGGCCAAGCAGAGCAACGTCGACAAGCTGGTCAAGCTGTCCGGCGCCAAGGCCGCCGATATTCCGGCCCTGCTGCAAGGCAACGTGTTCCCGCTGGCCGCCGACCAGGTCGCCGCGCTGGGCGCACCGACCACCCAGGCGATCACCGACACCGCCACCTTCCTCAAGGAACAAGGCAAGGTCGACGCGGTGCTGCCGGACTACGCGCCGTACGTGAGCGCGCGATTCGTGCAATGACGGCACAGTGCAGCGCCTTCATCGCGGGGCAAGCCCGCTCCCACACACTGATCGGAGTTCGTCATGGCATTGCTTGAGCTGGAGCGCATCAGCGCACAGTACCCCGGCGCCGCCGAACCGGTGCTGGCCGACATCAACCTGAGCCTGGGCCCGCAGCAACTGCTGGTGGCCCTCGGCCCTTCGGGCAGTGGCAAGACCTCCTTGCTCAACCTGATCGCCGGCTTCGTCGCCCCCAGCGCCGGGCGCATCACCCTCGATGGTGTGCCGGTGCAAGGCCCCGGCGCCGAGCGCGGCGTGGTGTTCCAGGACGACGCCCTGCTGCCCTGGCAGGACGTGCTGGCCAATGTCGCCTTCGGTCTCGAACTGGCGGGCGTGGCGCGCGAGGAACGCGAGCGCAAGGCGCGGGACATGCTCGCCCTGGTCGACCTGGCCGATTTCGGCAGCCGGCGCATCTGGCAGCTCTCCGGTGGCCAGAAACAGCGCGTGGGCCTGGCCCGCGCCCTGGCCGCCGATCCACGGGTGCTGCTGATGGACGAGCCATTCGGCGCCCTCGATGCCTTTACCCGCGAACAGATGCAGGAGCTGCTGTTGCAGGTCTGGCGGCGTACGGCCAAGCCGGTGTTCCTGATTACCCATGACATTGAAGAAGCGGTGTTCCTGGCCACCGACCTGATTCTGCTGGCGCCCAATCCCGGGCAGGTGGTCGAACGCCTGCAGCTGGACTTCGGCCAGCGCTACGCGGCCGGCGAATCGGCCCGCGCGATCAAATCCGACCCACGCTTTATCGAAACCCGCGAGCACGTGCTGGCCCGGGTGTTTTCCCAACGCAGCGCCGCCACGCGGCAGGAGTTCGCATGAGCAGCCTGGAGGTTCCTGTCACGGCCAAGGCCGCAGCGGCGCAGATCACGCCGGTAGCGGTCCGGCGTCAACTGAGCACCCGCTGGATCAGCGGCCTGACCCTCGTCGCCCTGCTGGTGCTGTGGTGGGCGGTGACCGCAGCCGAGTGGATCGAGCCGCTGTTCCTGCCGTCGCCCGCAGCGGTGCTGGCCAAGGCCTGGCTGTTGCTGACCCAGGGCTACATGGAGTCGACCCTGTGGCAACACCTGGGCGCAAGCCTGGGGCGTATCGGTCTGGCCCTGGGCGCGGCGATCGTCAGCGCCATTCCGATCGGCATCGCCATCGGCCACAACCGCATCGCCCGCGGCATCCTCGATCCGCTGATCGAGTTCTACCGGCCGATTCCACCGCTGGCCTACCTGCCTTTGATCGTGATCTGGTGCGGCATCGGCGAGCTGTCGAAAGTGCTGCTGATTTACCTGGCGATCTTCGCCCCCATCGCCATTGCCACCGCCACCGGCGTACGCACCGTCGATCCGGCCAAACTGCGCGCGGCGCAATCGCTGGGCGCAACCCGGGCCCAACTGATTCGCCACGTGATCCTGCCCAGCGCCCTGCCCGACATCCTCACCGGCGTGCGCATCGGCCTGGGGGTCGGCTGGTCGACCCTGGTCGCCGCCGAGCTGATCGCTGCCACCAGCGGCCTGGGCTTCATGGTCCAGTCGGCGGCGCAGTTCCTGGTCACCGACGTGGTGGTGCTGGGCATCCTGGTGATCGCCCTGATCGCCTTTGCCCTGGAAATGGGCTTGCGCGCCCTGCAGCGCAAACTGGTGCCCTGGCATGGCCAGAGTCATTGACGACGAGATAGAGAACGAGCATGAGCCTGACTATTACCCCACTGAGCAGCGCGCTCGGCGCCCAGATCAGCGGCATCGACCTGGCCCGCGAGATCAGCCACGAACAACGCGATGGCATCGAGCAGGCCCTGCTCAAGCATCAGGTGCTGTTCTTCCGTGACCAGCCGATCGACCCGCAGCAACAGGCCGACTTCGCCGCGCGCTTTGGCGATCTGCATATCCATCCGATCTACCCCAACGTACCGGAAACCCCGCAGGTTCTGGTGCTCGACACGGCAGTCACCGATGTGCGCGACAACGCCATCTGGCACACCGACGTGACCTTCCTGCCGACCCCGGCGCTGGGCGCGGTGCTCAGTGCCAAGCAACTGCCGGCCTATGGCGGCGACACCTTGTGGGCCAGCGGCATTGCCGCCTTCGAGGCCTTGTCGGCGCCGTTGCAACAGTTGCTCGACGGCCTGACGGCGACCCACGACTTCACCAAGTCGTTCCCGCTGGAGCGCTTCGGTACGACGCCGGAAGACCTGGTGCGCTGGGAGGCGACGCGGCGCAGCAATCCACCGCTGTCGCACCCGGTGATTCGCACCCACCCGGTCAGCGGCCGCAAGTCGCTGTTCGTCAACGAAGGCTTTACCACCCGTATCAATGAACTGAGCGAGGCGGAAAGCGAGGCGATCCTCAAACTGCTGTTCGCCCACGCCACCCGGCCGGAGTTCACTATCCGCTGGCGCTGGCAGGAGAATGACGTGGCGTTCTGGGATAACCGCGTGACCCAGCACTACGCGGTGGATGACTACCGACCGCAGCGGCGGGTGATGCACCGGGCGACGATCCTTGGCGATGCGCCGTTCTGATTGTTATCGCGGGGCAAGCCCGCTCCCACAGAGGCAACATGATCCCTGTGGGAGCGGGCTTGCCCCGCGATGCTTTTAACGAACCAGGTGCAGGAACTGCATATGCCGTTCGTACTGGTCGAGGATGTCGTTGATGATCTGCTCCTTGCTGTAGCCCACCAGGTCATAGTTCTGGCTGCCTTCGCTCAGGTGCACCTCGGCACGGTAGTAACGGCGGTTCTTCAACTCCTGGGTGCCCAGCCCGCCCAAAGCGAATGACGGTGTGAAGTAACCGCGCATCTGCACCTGGTAAATGAACGGCTGTTCTTCACCATGGCCGATCTTCAGGCTGACGTTGTCATGGCTCGGGTCTTCCTGGGTGATGACGTTCAGGCCCTTCTCGACGAACACCTCGGTCACCTCGGCAATCGCCGGACGCACCACGTCGGCCATGAACCGGTACACCTCGTCACGCGACGGAAAGTGCACCGCCTGGCTCAGGCGCTGGCGCCAGCCACCGCGGCCACGGCGCGAGTTGGCGAAGGGTGCCAGCGAGTGCATCTGCGCGATCTGCCGCTGCGACTCCAGGTAGAAGGCCTTGTGCAGGCCCCACATCATCGCCAGCAAAATCACCGAGAACGGCAGCGAGGTCAGCACCACCGCCGACTTCAACGAGTCGATGCTGCCGGCGAACAACAGGCCGATGGTGACCAGCGCGGTCATCGCCCCCCAGAACACCCGCAACCAGTTCGGCCCGTCTTCGTCGGCGTTGCCGCCACGGGCGGACAGGGTCGAGAGCACCACGGTGCCGGAGTCGGCCGAGGTGACGAAGAACACGAAGCTGATGAACACCGTGACGGCGATCACCGTCTTGCTCCACGGGTAGGTTTCCAGCAGCAGGTAAAGGGTCATCGACGGGTTTTCCAGCGCCGACTGGCCCAGGGCGGTCATGCCGTGATCCAGCACCTGGGTCATCGCGCTGTTGCCGAAGATCGACATCCACGCCAGGGTAAAACCCAGCGGGATCAACAGCACGCCGAAGACGAACTCGCGAATGGTGCGGCCCCGCGAGATCCGCGCAATGAACAGGCCGACAAAGGGCGCCCAGGCAATCCACCAGGCCCAGTAGAACACCGTCCAGCCGCCCAGCCATTCGCTGGCCTGGTTGTAGGCATAAACGTCGAAACTCTTCCTTGGCAGCGCCCCCAGGTAATCACCCAGGTTCTGGATCAGGGTATTGAACAGGTGCTGGGTCGGGCCGGCGAACAGCACGAACAGCAGCAAGGCGCAGGCCAGGAACAGGTTGATGTCGGACATCACCCGCACCCCCTTCTCGACCCCGGCCACGGCCACGGCCACCGCCGCGCCCATCATCAGGCTGATCAGCAGCACCTGCACCCACTGGGTGTGGGGCACGCCGAACAGGTAGTCCAGGCCCGAATTCAGGTGCAGCACTCCAAAGCCCATGTCGGCGCCCAGGCCGAACACCGTGGCGATGATGCCGAAGCCATCCACCGCATAGCCGATCGGTCCGTTGATGCGTTTGCCGATCAGCGGGTAAAGCGCCGAGCGCAGGGCCAGCGGCAGGTTATGGCGGTAGGCGAAATAGGCCAGGGCCATGCCGACGAAGGCGAACACCCCCCAGCCGTGCAGGCCCCAATGCAGGAACAGCAACTCCATGGCCTGGCGTCCGGCCTCGACGGTGCCGGCTTCCCCTTGGGGTGGCTGGAGCATGTGGGTCAGGGGTTCGGAGACGCAGAAAAAGAACAGGGTGATGCTGATGCCGGCGGCGAACAGCATGCCGGCCCAGGACAGGTAGCTGAACTCGGGTTCGTCGTGGTCGGCACCGAGCTTGATCTTGCCGTAGCCGGACAAGGCGGTGACCACCACGAAGACCAGGTACAGCGTCATCGCCAGCATGTAGTACCAGCCGACCGTATTGGCCGCCCAGTTCTGCGCCGCCAGCAACCACTGGCCGGACGTTTGTGGATTGCTGATGACCACCAGGGCAAATATGAGGATAAAGCTCGCCGCGAAATAGAAAACCGGCGGATTCATGCGGATCTTGCCGCTGGCTGAGGAACTCGGTGCACTCATTGATCGTGCACCTCGAAACGCGGGCAAGGGCTTGGATTGAACGGGTTCAGCAAAGGGTTTCCTCCTGTTGAACACCGGCAGCGGACCACCGTTTTAACTTGAACAAGCGTTCAAGTTAAACATGGATGGGGTCGCGATGCGACCCATCGCGGGGCTGTGGGAGCGGGCTTGCCCCGCGACGAGGCCCTTGAAAACCCTGAAAAACCCTACTTCTGCGTCCCGTCATCATGCTGCAGGTTGGCCTGGGTCAGGTTACTGCCCGGGGCCACGCTGCGGGTCAACCAGACGTTGCCGCCGATGGTCGAACCCTTGCCGATGGTGATGCGTCCCAGAATAGTTGCACCGGCATAAATCACCACGTCGTCCTCGACGATCGGGTGGCGCGGGTGGCCCTTCTGCAGCTGCCCATCCTCGTCGGCCGGGAAGCGTTTGGCGCCCAGGGTGACGGCCTGGTAGATACGCACCCGCTCGCCGATGATTGCCGTTTCACCGATCACAACGCCCGTGCCATGGTCGATGAAGAAGCTCGGGCCGATCTGCGCGCCGGGGTGAATGTCGATACCGGTGGCCGAGTGCGCCAGCTCCGAACTGATCCGCGCCAGCAACGGCAGACCGGCGCGATACAGGTGGTGCGCCAGACGGTGGTGAATCACCGCAAGAATGCCCGGGTAGCACAGCAGTACTTCATCGACGCTGCGCGCCGCCGGATCGCCGTGGAAGGCTGCCAGCACATCGGTGTCGAGGATGCTGCGCAGTTCCGGCAAGGCGGCCGCGAAGCCCTGGATCAACTGCAGCGCGGTGGCGTCGACATCGGCGGTGCTGCCCTTGCCCTGGCGGGCGACATAGCGCAGTTCCAGGCGCGCCTGGGCGAGCAAGGCAGTGAGCGCCGAGTCGAGCGTGTGGCCGACGTAGAAGTCCTCGCTTTCCTCGCGCAGGTCCACCGGGCCAAGGCGCATGGGAAACAGCGCCCCGCACAGCTGTTCGAGGATATGCCGCATGGCTTCGCGCGACGGCAGCTCGCGCCCGCCCTGCTCGCCACTGCTACGACCATTGCTGCTGCGCCATTTCTCACGGGCGCTACGCAAGCCGGCAACGATGCCGTGCAATTGCCAATGCCCTGTTTGCGCGTTTTCGCTCACGGTGATGCCTCCTGCCACGGCGGCACGGATGGGAGAAGTGGCCGCCTGATAGGCGTCCACTTTACGGCAAATGCGTGCGAGGGAAAAAATAACCCTTTATTCCACAAAGCAATAAACGCGGCATAAGTAGGAGCGGGCTTGCCCCGCGATTGCAGTGTGTCAAGAAAATCGCATCGCGAGACAAGCTCGCTCCCACCAGTTGCCGCCGGACGCTGGCCTGCCTATAGTCGGATTTTTCCCAGGCAGATGTGTTCCCATGATCGACCGACAGCTAGCCCGCTTCAATCGTCTGGACCTGCTTGGCGCCCCCACCGCGCTGGAAAAGCTGGAACGTCTCTCGGCCTGGGCCGGTCGCGACATCTACGTCAAACGCGACGACTTCACCCCGCTGGCCATGGGCGGCAACAAACTGCGCAAACTCGAATACCTGGGCGCCGATGCCCTGGCCAAGGGTGCCGATACCCTGGTGACCGCCGGCGCGATCCAGTCCAACCACGTGCGCCAGACCGCCGCCCTCGCCGCGCGCCTTGGCCTTGGCTGCGTGGCCCTGCTGGAAAACCCCACCGGCACCGACTCCCTGGCCTACCAGCACAACGGCAACCGCCTGTTGCTGGACCTGTTCGACGCCAAGGTCGAGCTGGTCGACAACCTCGACAATGCCGACGACCAGCTCCAGGCCCTGGCCGTGCGCCTGCACGCCAGTGGCCGCAAACCCTATGTGGTACCCATCGGTGGTTCCAACGCCCTGGGCGCACTGGGTTATGTACGTGCCGGCCTTGAGCTGGCCAGCCAGATCGAGCACAGCGGCCAGCAGTTCGCCGGCGTGGTCCTGGCCTCCGGCAGCGCCGGCACCCACAGTGGCCTGGCCTTGGCCCTGGCGCACAACCTGCCGCAGCTGCCGGTGATCGGCGTCACCGTCTCGCGCAGCGACGAAGCCCAGCGCCCCAAGGTTCAGGGCCTTGCCGAACGCACCGCCGAGTTGCTGGGCGTAAACCTGCCGGACAGCTTCAAGATCGAACTGTGGGACGAGTACTTCGCCCCTCGCTATGGCGAACCGAACGCCGGTACCCTGGCCGCCATCCGCTTGCTGGCCAGCCATGAAGGGCTGTTGCTGGACCCGGTCTACACCGGCAAGGCCATGGCCGGCCTGCTCGATGGCGTTGCGCGCCAGCGTTTCGACGATGGCCCGCTGATTTTCCTGCACACCGGCGGGGCACCGGCATTGTTCGCCTACCCTGAAGTCTGGCAAGGTTAAAGATTTATCACTAAATAATATAAGAAAATGAATTTATATTATTTTTAAGCCTATTAGCGTCACCCTATAGTCGCCACCCACTACACAAACAACATTGGGGCTTCCTCATGACAGTAATCGGTAAACAGCTTTTCAACGCAGGCATCGCCCTGCTGCTGGGCGCCAGCCTGCTTGGTCAGGCAGTCGCCGGCGAGCAATTGAAGACCATCAAGGACAAGGGCGTGATCAACATCGGCCTGGAGGGCACCTACCCGCCGTTCAGCTTCGTCGATGAGAACGGCAAGCTGGCCGGCTTCGAGGTTGAGCTGTCGGAAGCCCTGGCCAAGGAGCTGGGCGTCAAGGCGAAGATCCAGCCGACCAAGTGGGACGGCATCCTGGCGGCCCTGGAGTCCAAGCGTCTGGACGCCGTGGTGAACCAGGTGACCATCTCCGAGGAGCGCAAGAAGAAGTACGACTTCTCCGAGCCCTACACCGTTTCCGGCATCCAGGCGCTGGTGCTGAAGAAGAACCTGGAAACGCTGAACATCAAGTCCGCTGCCGACCTGGCCGGCAAGAAAGTCGGCGTTGGCCTGGGTACCAACTATGAACAGTGGGTCAAGGAGAACGTACCGAAGGCTGAAGTGCGCACCTACGACGATGACCCGACCAAGTTCCAGGACCTGAAGAACGGTCGTATCGACGCCACCCTGATCGACCGCCTGGCCGCCCTGGAATATGCCAAGAAGGCACCGGACACCGCCGCTGCCGGCGACGCGTTCTCCCGCCAGGAGTCCGGCATCGCCTTGCGCAAGGGCGAGCCTGAACTGCTCGAGGCCATCAACAAGGCGCTGGACAAGCTGCGCGCCGACGGCACCCTGGCCAAGCTCTCCGAGAAGTACTTTGGCGCCGACGTGACTAAATGATCGAAAACAGCCTGCAGCTTGCGCTCGACAGCGCGCCCTTTCTGCTCAAGGGCGCGTACTACACGGTAATCCTCAGCCTCGGCGGGATGTTCTTCGGACTGCTGCTGGGTTTTGCCCTGGCCCTGATGCGGCTGTCGTCGCTCAGGCTGCTGAGCTGGACGGCGCGGGTCTACGTGTCGTTCTTCCGCGGCACGCCGCTGCTGGTGCAGTTGTTCGTGATCTATTACGGGCTGCCCCAGATTGGCCTGGAACTCGACCCGCTGCCGGCGGCGCTGATCGGCTTCTCGCTGAACATGGCCGCCTACGCCTGTGAAATCCTGCGCGCCGCGATCGGCTCCATCGACCGTGGCCAGTGGGAGGCCGCTGCCAGTATCGGCATGACCCGTGGCCAGGCCATGCGCCGGGCCATCCTGCCCCAGGCGGCGCGCACCGCGCTGCCGCCGTTGGGCAACAGTTTCATTTCGCTGGTCAAGGACACCGCCCTGGCCGCGACCATCCAGGTGCCGGAGCTGTTCCGCCAGGCGCAGTTGATCACCGCACGCACCTTCGAAGTCTTCACCATGTACCTTGCCGCCGCACTGATCTACTGGGTGCTGGCCAGCGTTCTTGCACACCTGCAGAACCGCCTGGAAGCGCGGGTCAACCGACACGACCAGGAGTCCTGAGGCATGATCGCGGTAGAACGCCTGAGCAAGCAGTTCAACGGCCAGACCGTGTTGAACGACATCAGCCTGAAGATCGAGGCCGGCGAGGTAATCGCCATCATCGGCCCCAGCGGTTCCGGCAAGACCACCTTCCTGCGTTGCCTGAACCTGCTGGAAACCCCCAGTAGTGGCCGTATCCAGGTCGGTGATGTACAGATCGACGCCAGCCGCCCGCTCAACCAGCAGCAAGGCTTGATCCGCAAGCTGCGCCAGCAGGTCGGCTTCGTGTTCCAGAACTTCAACCTGTTCCCCCACCGCACGGCGCTGGAGAACGTCATCGAAGGCCCGGTGGTGGTCAAGAAGACCCCGCGCGAACAGGCCGTTGCCCTGGGCCGCAAGCTGCTGGCCAAGGTCGGCCTGGCCGGCAAGGAAGATTCCTACCCGCGCAAGCTGTCCGGCGGCCAGCAGCAACGGGTGGCGATCGCCCGGGCGCTGGCCATGGAGCCTGAAGTGATCCTCTTCGACGAGCCGACCTCGGCGCTCGACCCCGAACTGGTCGGGGAAGTGCTGGCGACCATTCGCGGCCTGGCCGAAGAGAAACGCACCATGGTCATCGTCACCCACGAGATGAGCTTCGCCCGCGATGTGGCCAACCGGGTGATCTTCTTCGACAAGGGCGTGATCGTCGAACAGGGCGAGGCCAAGGCGCTGTTCGCCCATCCCCGGGAAGAGCGCACCCGCCAGTTCCTCGGCAAGTTCCTCGGCACCCAGAACACCGGCTACTGAGTCCCTCCCAGCGCTTCACCCCCCTTGCTCGCCCGCAGGTTTCCCTGCGGGCGAGGTCGTTTCAGCACTTCTATCTATATTCCTAAACGTTAGTTTATTTATTTTTTATACACCATTAGGGTATATGAACCGGACCACCGGACCAGCGCATTCCAGTCGGCGCAGCCGACGTTTTCAATACGTGAGGTAAGGTATGGTCAGGAACACAATCACCCCAGTGCGTATCGCCAGGGCATTGCATGCAGCCAGGGAGCGGCACTGATGTCCAATCTGGCAGATACGAACGTCCACAGCGACCTGGACAGCGCCCCGCTGCTGTTGCCGGCCAAGGTACTGCGCGACGACGCGCAAGCCCTGCAGGCCGCCCATGAACTGGCCGAAGTCGCCCGCAGCCAGGCCGCCCGGCGCGACCAGCAACGCAAGCTGCCCTGGGCAGAAATCGAGCAGTTCACCCGCAGCGGCCTGGGCAGTATTTCCATCCCCCGCGAGCATGGCGGCGCCCAGGTGTCCTACGTCACCATCGCCGAGGTGTTTCGCCTTATCAGCGCCGCCGACCCGGCACTGGGGCAGATCCCGCAGAACCAGTTCGGCATCCTCCAGTTGCTCAAGGGCACGGCCAGCGAGCGGCAGAAAGACCTGCTGTTCAAGTCGGTGCTCGACGGCTGGCGGATCGGCAATGCCGGGCCGGAGCGTGGCAGCAAGAACACCCTGGAGCTCAAGGCACGCATCACCCGCGAGGGCGATCACTATGTGCTCAGCGGGCAGAAGTTCTACTCCACCGGCGCCCTGTTCGCTCATTGGGTGGCGGTCAAGGCGCTGAACGACGAGGGCCGCCAGGTCATGGCCTTCGTGCGTCGCGGCACCCCGGGGCTGCGCATCGTCGATGACTGGTCCGGCTTCGGCCAGCGCACCACGGCCAGCGGCACGGTGCTGCTGGACAAGGTCCAGGTCGACGCCGACCTGGTGATCGAGACCTGGCGCCAGAGCGAGGTGCCGAACATCCAGGGCGCCGTCTCGCAACTGATCCAGGCCGCCATCGATGCCGGGATCGCCGACGCGGCGCTCGCCGATACCATCGCCTTCGTGCGTGAACGGGCGCGGCCCTGGATCGACGCCAAGGTCGAGCGCGCCAGCGACGATCCCTATGTGATTGCCGATATCGGCCGTCTGCAACTCGAACTGCATGCCGCCCAGGCGCTGCTGAGCAAGGCCGCGCGCACCCTCGATGAGGTCGACGCGGCCCCCGTGGATGCCGCCGCCGCGGCCCGCGCCTCGATTGCCGTGGCCGAAGCCAAGGTACTGACCACCGAGATCGCCCTGCAGGCCAGCGAGAAGCTGTTCGAGCTTTCCGGCAGCCGCGCCACCCTCGCCGAGTTCAACCTCGACCGGCACTGGCGCAACGCCCGGGTGCACACCCTGCACGACCCGGTGCGCTGGAAGTACCACGCCGTCGGCGCCTATCACCTCAACGGCACCCTGCCTGCCCGGCACTCCTGGATTTGACCAGACCACTGGAGCCTTTTTTATGAGCTTTCTGTCGCAACCGCACGAACACGTCGCGGTCATCCACACTGACGCCCAGGCTTTGCAGGTTGCCGAAGAACTGGCCGGCGAACTGCACCGTGACAGCGCCCTGCGCGACCGCGAACGACGCCTGCCGCACCCGGAACTGGCACTGTTCTCGCGCACCGGCCTGTGGGCCATCAGCGTGCCCAAGGAATATGGCGGCGCGGGTGTTTCCAACGTCACCCTGGCCAAGGTCATCGCCCGCATCGCCCAGGCCGATGCCTCCCTGGGCCAGATTCCACAGAACCACTTCTATGCGTTGGAAGTGCTGCGGGTGAACGGCAGCGCTGCACAGCAGCAACGCCTGTACGCCGAGGTGCTGGCCGGCAAGCGTTTCGGCAACGCCCTGGCCGAGCTGGGTACCAAGACCGCCCATGACCGCACCACAGCGCTGAGCCGTGATGGCGACGGCTACCGCATCAACGGGCGCAAGTTCTACGCCACCGGCGCCCTCTACGCCCAGCGCATTCCCACCTCGGTGGTGGACGAACACGGCGTGCAGCATCTGGCCTTCGTGCCGGCCGACAGCGCCGGGCTCAAGGTGATCGACGACTGGAGCGGCTTCGGCCAGCGCACCACCGGCAGCGGCTCGGTCGTGTTCGACAACGTGCAGGTCGGCGCTGACGATGTGCTGCCGTTCCAGAGCGCGTTCGAGCGCCCGACCACGGTCGGCCCGCTGGCGCAGATCCTTCACGCCGCCATCGACACCGGCATCGCCCGCGCCGCCTTCGAAGACGCCCTGCAGTTCGTGCGCAGCCGCAGCCGGCCCTGGATCGATTCGGGCAGCGACAAGGCCAGCGACGACCCGCTGAGCCTGAAGTCCTTCGGCCACCTGGCGATCCGCCTACACGCCGCCGAAGCACTGCTCGAACGCGCCGGCGAATTCCTCGACCGCGCCCAGGCAGCACCCGACGCCAGCACCGTGGCCGCCGCTTCCATCGCCGTGGCCGAAGCGCGGGCGATCAGCACCGAAATTTCCCTGGCCGCCGGCACCACCCTGTTCGAACTGGCCGGCAGCCAGGCCACCCTCGCCGAACATGGCCTGGACCGCCACTGGCGCAACGCCCGGGTGCACACCCTGCACGACCCGGTGCGCTGGAAGTACCACGCCATCGGCAACTACTACCTCAACGATGAGAACCCACCGCTGCGGGGGACCATCTGATGGCCAAGAAGAAGATCCTGCTCAATGCCTTCAACATGAACTGCATCGGGCACATCAACCACGGCCTGTGGACCCATCCACGGGACACCTCCAGCCAGTACACGTCGATCGAGTACTGGACCGAACTGGCGCAGTTGCTCGAACGCGGACTGTTCGACGGCTTGTTCATCGCCGATATCGTCGGGGTCTACGACGTCTACCAGAACTCGGTGGACGTGCCGCTCAAGGAGTCGATCCAGCTGCCGGTCAACGACCCCCTGCTGCTGGTCTCGGCCATGGCCGCGGTAACCCGCCACCTGGGTTTCGGCCTGACCGCCAACCTGACCTACGAGGCGCCGTACCTGTTCGCCCGCAAGCTCTCGACCCTCGACCACCTGAGCCGTGGCCGGGTCGGCTGGAACATCGTCACCGGCTACCTGGACAGCGCCGCCCGGGCCATGGGCCTCACGCAGCAGGTCGAGCATGACCGGCGCTACGACCAGGCCGACGAATACATGCAGGTGCTGTACAAGCTGCTGGAAGGCAGCTGGGAAGACGGCGCGGTGCTCAACGACCGCCACCAGCGGGTCTACGCCCAACCCGACAAGGTTCACAAGGTGCAGCACCAGGGCGAGTTCTACCGGGTCGAGGGCTACCACCTGTGCGAGCCTTCGCCGCAGCGCACGCCGGTACTGTTCCAGGCCGGCAGCTCCGAGCGCGGCCTGGCGTTCGCCGGCAACCATGCCGAATGCGTGTTCATCAGTGGCCAGAACAAGGCCGCGACCCGCGCCCAGGTCGACAAGGTGCGTGCCGCCGCCGTGGCCGCCGGGCGCGATCCACAAGCGATCAAGGTGTTCATGGGCCTGACCGTGATCGTCGCCCGCAGCGAAGAGCAGGCCCGGGCCAAGCACGCCGAGTACCTGCGCCATGCCAGCGCCGAGGCCGGCGTTGCGCACTTCTCCAGCTCTACCGGCATCGACTTCTCCGCCTATGAGCTGGACGAGCCGATCCAGTACGTGAAAAGCAACGCCATCCAGTCGGCGACCAAGACCTTGCAGAACAACGACTGGACCCGGCGCAAGCTGCTCGACCAGCACGCCCTGGGCGGCCGCTACATCACTCTGGTCGGCTCACCCACCCAGGTCGCCGACGAACTGGAAAGCTGGATCGAGGAAACCGGCCTGGACGGCTTCAACCTGACCCGCACCGTCACCCCGGAAAGCTATGTCGACTTCATCGACCTGGTGATCCCCGAATTGCAGCGCCGTGGTTCCTACAAGACCGCCTACGAACCCGGCAGCCTGCGCGAAAAACTCTTCAACAGCGACCAGCCCCATCTGCCCGCCGACCATCCCGGCGCCAGCTATCGCCACACCACCCCGACCGGAGCGCCACAGCATGCTTAAGACCTTTCTTGCCCGCCCCGTAGCGGCCATCGCCCTGACCCTGGGCCTGTTCGGTGCTGCCCAGGCAGCCGATGCACCCTTGAAAATCGGCACCACCGCCGCCTTCGCCATCCCCCTGGAAGCCGCCGTCGGCGAAGCGAAAAAGCAGGGCCTGAAGGTCGAGCTGATCGAGTTCAGCGACTGGATCGCACCGAATGTGAGCCTGGCCAGCGGCGACATCGACGTGAACTACTTCCAGCACATCCCCTTCCTGGAAAACGCCAAGGCCGCCGCCGGTTTCGACCTGGTGCCCGTTGCCCCGGGGATCATCAACAACGTCGGCCTGTACTCGAAAAAGTACAAAAGCTTCGACGAGCTGCCCCAGGGTGCCAGCGTGGCCATCGCCAATGACCCGATCAACAGCGGCCGCGGCCTGCAACTGCTGGCCAAGGCCGGCCTGATCAGCCTCAAGCCCGGCGTCGGCTACAAGGCCACCGAGGACGACATCGTCGCCAACCCGAAACAGCTGAAGATCCTCCAGGTCGAGGCCGTGCAACTGGTGCGCGCCTACGACGATGCCGACCTGGTCCAGGGCTACCCGGCCTACATCCGCCTGGCCAACACCTTCGACGCCGGCTCCGCCCTGCTGTTCGACGGCCTCGATCACAAGGAGTACGTGATCCAGTTCGTCATCCGGCCACAGACCAAGGATGATCCGCGCCTGGTGAAGTTCATCGACATCTACCAGCACTCGCCCGCCGTACGCGCCGCCCTGGACAAGGCCCACGGCAAGCTCTACCAACCTGGCTGGGAGAGCTGAGATGAGCACCGCCACCGCCCGACGGGCGCCTGCGGGGCAACCCCTGGCGCCACTGCACAAGGACCGGCAACGGGCCCTGCACCCTGAACTGAACAACGCCCATGTACGCTTCATCGGCCTGGGCAAGACCTACCCGGGCCAGGCCAGCGCCGCGCTGGAAGGCATCGACCTGAATATCCAGCGCGGCGAGATCTTCGGCATCATCGGTCGCAGCGGCGCCGGCAAATCCTCGCTGATCCGCACCATCAACCGCCTCGAGCAACCCTCCAGCGGACGGGTGCTGATCGACCAGGTGGACATCGGCGGGTTCGATGAGGAGCGGCTGGTCAACCTGCGCCGGCGCATCGGCATGATCTTCCAGCACTTCAACCTGATGTCGGCCAAGACCGTGTGGCAGAACGTCGAGCTGCCGTTGAAGGTGGCCGGCGTGCCCAAGGCGCAGCGCCAGCGCAAGGTCGCCGAGCTGCTGGAACTGGTGGGCCTTGCGCACAAGCACCACGTCTACCCGGCGCAACTGTCCGGCGGGCAGAAGCAACGCGTGGGCATCGCCCGGGCCCTGGTGCACGACCCGGACATCCTCCTGTGCGACGAGGCCACCTCGGCACTCGACCCGGAGACCACCGCCTCGATCCTCGAACTGCTGCGCGACATCAACCAGCGCCTGGGCCTGACCATCGTCCTGATCACCCACGAGATGGCGGTGATCCGCGACATCTGTCAGCGGGTGGTGGTGCTCGAACGCGGTCGCATCGTCGAGCAAGGCGCGGTCTGGCAGGTATTCGGCGACCCGCAGCATGAGGTCAGCAAGACCTTGCTCGCGCCCCTGCAAGCTGCCGTACCGGCCACCCTGCAGGCACGCTTGAAGGCGCAGCCGGCCAGTGCCGAAGCGGCGCTGATTCTCAACCTCAAGGTCAGCGGCACTGAGCGCCAGGCGCCGGAGCTGTCCACCTTGTTCAACAGCCTGGGCGGGCGCATCAGCCTGCTGCAAGGCGGCATCGAAGCCATCCAGGGCAGGCCCCTGGGGCAATTGCTGGTGTCGGTGGCGAACTCGCCGCACAGCCATGAGCAAGTCATCGAACGGGCACGGCAGTGGGCCACACAGGTGGAGGTACTGGGTTATGTGGACTGATCGCTTGCTCCAGGGTGTGCTCGACACCCTGCTGATGGTCGGCGTGTCCTCGCTGATCGCCCTGCTGGCTGGCATACCGCTGGCGGTGATCCTGGTCACCAGCGGCAAGGGCGGGATCTTCGAGGCACCGACCCTGAACCGGGTGCTGGGCGCCTTCGTCAACCTGTTCCGCTCGATCCCCTTCCTGATCCTGATGGTGGCGCTGATTCCCTTCACCCGCCTGATCGTCGGCACCACCTACGGCGTCTGGGCCGCGGTGGTGCCCCTGACCATCGCCGCCACCCCGTTCTTTGCGCGGATCGCCGAGGTCAGCCTGCGCGAGGTTGACCACGGCCTGATCGAAGCGGCCCAGGCCATGGGCTGCAAACGTTGGCACATCGTCTGGCACGTGTTGCTGCCCGAGGCCCTGCCGGGCATCGTCGGCGGCTTCACCATCACCCTGGTGACCATGATCAACTCCTCGGCCATGGCCGGCGCCATCGGTGCCGGTGGCCTGGGCGACATCGCCTACCGCTACGGCTACCAGCGCTTCGACAGCCAGATCATGCTGACCGTGATCGTCATGCTGGTGGTGCTGGTGGCCCTGATCCAGCTGGGTGGCGACCGGTTGGCCAAGGGCCTGAACAAACGCTGAACCTGTTCTGTGGGAGCGGGCTTGCCCCGCGACCGCTCACTACTGAATCTGCTCCGGCGTCACGATCACCCAGTTCTTGTCCGCCGTCACCGGCAGCCCCAGCTCGGCCTGGGCCGCAGCGTTCTTGGCGATCATGCCGTTGATCTGGTCCATGTACTTGGCCTTGCGGTTTATCCACAGGTGGATGCCGCCCTTGTCCACATCGACGCTGTGAAACTGCATGTAGCCATCGCTGCTGGGGGTGTCGCCACCGACCAGCACCGGCTTCTTCCATTGATCGATATAGGTGAGGATGGCCGCCTGCTTGCCCGCCATCCAGGTAGCCGGTGTCCACAGGTAGGGGGTCAGCTCCAGGCCCAGGTTGGCCTGCGGGTCATACTGGCCGGCGCTGATCTGCTTGCGCGCGGTGGTCAGGGCGCCGCTGTCGCGGTCCTTGAGCAGCAGGCTGACGCCGATGACGTTCTGCGGTTTGACGTTGTAGCCGTACCTGGGGTCCGAGGCGACCATGCGCACCAGCTCTTCCGAGGCGGCGGTCATGACGTACACCTCGATGCCGTTGGCCATCAGCTTGTTGAACAGCTCGGTCTGGCCGGTGAACACCTTCGGCGGCTGCACCTCGATGGACTTGACCACATCCCCCTCGTAGTAGGTGCTGGGGACCCGCTTGCCGGAGGCCATCAGCTCGTCGACATAGCCTTTGAGCTCCTTCAGGGTGAAGCCGGAAAACACCTGGGCGACCCAGGGGTAGCAGACCATGTCATCGATTTCGCACAGCCGGTAGTAGTAACTGAACAGGCTTTCCTTGTGTTCGGCAGTGTCCTTGAACGGCATCAGCTTGAGCGAAGGGTCGAGTTTTTCCCGGGTGAGCAGGCCCTTGTTCTCCATGAACGGCAACAGCGACTCTTCGAGGTCGAAGCGGTAGCTGGTGTTGTCCATGTCGAAAACGGCGTAGTTACCCTGGTTGGCATTGGCGGCGATCATCGCGTCCAGTTGCTTGGCGGCCGGCGCGGGCCAATGCTTGAGCTCGGCAGCCCAGCTGTGCCCGGCCAACAACAGGGCAAGGCCGGCGGCGAGGATTTTCGGAGCAGACGTCATGTGCATTTCTCCTGAAAAGTGGCCCGCCCACGCTAGCCAAAGCGCGATGCTGCCCCCGGCCTGACAGCGACGCCCACGGGTGCCTGCGCGGCGTCGACATTGCTGATTGCGACCTGCTTATATTCCAAAAACGACTATGCAAATAACCTATTGATATAAATTCGTTGGTTTTCATGCTGTTAGCATTTCTGTTCGCAATCGCACACAGAGGCGATGCCCCCGCCTTTTCCCTGGAGCTTCAATGAATCTGCCGTTGTCACTCAATCTGCTGGCGTTCCTGGCGTTGTTGCTAGGCCTGGCACAAACCCGCCATGGCAACTGGAGCCTGGCCAAGAAGGTTTTGGTCGGCCTGGTCCTCGGGGTCGTGTTCGGCGCGGTCCTGCATGCCATCTACGGCGCTGGCCACCCGGTGCTCAAGGCCACCATCAGCTGGCTCGACCTGGTCGGCAACGGCTACGTGCAATTGCTGCAGATGATCGTCATGCCGCTGATCTTCGCCTCGATCCTCAGCGCCGTGGCCCGCCTGCACAACGCCTCGTCGCTGGGCAAGATCAGCTTCCTGACCATCGGCACCCTGCTGTTCACCACGGCCATCGCCGCGCTGATCGGCATCGTCCTGACCAACCTGTTCGGCCTCACGGCCGAGGGCCTGGTGGCCGGCACGGCCGAAACCGCGCGGATGCAGGCCATCCAGAACGATTACGTGGGCAAGGTCGCCGACCTGAATATCCCGCAACTGCTGTTGTCGTTCATCCCCAGCAACCCGGTGGGCGACCTGGCCCGGGCCAAGCCGACCTCGATCATCAGCGTGGTGATCTTTGCCGTGTTCCTCGGCATGGCCGCCCTGCAGCTGCTCAAGGACGATGCGGAAAAGGGCAACCGCGCCCTGGCCGCCATCGACACCCTGCAAGCCTGGGTGATGCGCCTGGTGCGCCTGGTCATGAAGCTGACCCCGTACGGTGTGCTGGCGCTGATGACCAAGGTGGTCGCCAGCTCGAACCTGGACGACATCCTCAAGCTCGGTAGCTTCGTGGTGGTGTCCTATATCGGCCTGGGCCTGATGTTCGTGGTCCACGGCGTGCTGCTGGCGCTCGGTGGCGTCAACCCGCTGCGCTTCTTCCGCAAGGTCTGGCCGGTACTGACCTTCGCCTTCACCAGCCGCTCCAGCGCCGCCAGCATTCCGCTGAGCATCGAGGCGCAAACCCGTCGCCTGGGCATTCCGCAATCGATCGCCAGCTTCGCCGCCTCGTTCGGCGCGACCATCGGCCAGAACGGTTGCGCCGGCCTGTACCCGGCCATGCTGGCGGTGATGGTGGCGCCGGCGGTCGGGATCGACCCGCTGGACCCGCTGTGGATCGCCACCCTGGTGGCCATCGTTACCCTGAGCTCGGCCGGTGTGGCCGGCGTGGGCGGCGGTGCGACCTTTGCCGCGCTGATCGTGCTGCCAGCCATGGGCCTGCCGGTGGAGCTGGTGGCCTTGCTGATTTCGGTGGAGCCGCTGATCGACATGGGCCGTACGGCGCTGAACGTGAATGGTTCGATGACGGCCGGGGCGATTACCAGCCAGATGCTCAAGCAGACCGACAAGTCGCTGCTAGAGGCCCAGGAGCATGCGCAGCTGTCGCATTCCTGAGACCTTCGAGGACTTCATCGCGGGGCAAGCCCGCTCCTACAGGTGTGTGTGGGAGCGGGCTTGCCCCGCGATGCATTTCAGGCCTTGTCCCAGACCTCGAAGTGATACGCCGGCTTGTCACCTTCGGCCGGGTTGGCCTGGGTCGAGGCCAGTGTCCACTGCGCCGCATCGAACTCGGGGAACCACGCATCCCCTTCCGGGCTCAGCTCCACCCGGGTCAGGTACAGCCGGTCCGCCAGGCCACGCTCGATCGCCTGGGTATACAGCTGCGCACCGCCAATCAGCATCAGCTCATCGACGCCTTGCGCCAATGCCCACTGCTCGGCGCGAACCATGGCTTCATCCAGCGAGGCGAACACTTCGGCGCCTTCCAGTTGCAGCCCCGGCTGGCGGCTGACCACCAGGTTCAGGCGGCCGGGCAACGGCCGGCCGAGCGAATCCCAGGTCTTGCGACCCATGATGATCGGCTTGCCCAGGGTGGTGGCCTTGAAGTACTTGAAATCCCCCGGCAAGTGCCAGGGCATGCGGTTGTCGATGCCGATCACGCGGTTGTCGGCAAGCGCCGCGATCAGGCTTAAGGGGAGTGATGTTTTCATGCCGGCGAGGATAGCAAAGCCCGATCTTCGGTGCCTGGGTTATGCTTTGAGCTGGCTTGATCAATGGAAGAACGCGTGACTGCACTGACCGACCTGGACAAACGCTGGCTCACCGAGGCGGTGCGCCTGCGCGAAGAACATGCAGGCCCCCTGGAAGACCAGGAGGCCAACCGCCGGGCCCGGCAACTGGGCGGCGATCTGCCGGCGCGCATTGAGCACCGCGCCCTGTGGCTGGCCGAACGCGACGGCATGCGCAGTGCCCTGCAGCACTGGAAACAGGGTGCGCGCCTGGCCCTGGCGCTGTTGCTGGTGCTTGCCGTGACCAGCGGCGCCGGCCTGGCACTGGCGGCCCTGGGCGACAGCCAGCGTCCGGTGAATGTGTTCTGGGCCCTGGGCAGCCTGCTGGGTTTGAACCTGCTGTTGCTGCTGGGCTGGGCCCTGGGCTTTTTCTTCGCTGGCGAACAAGGGGCGACCCTCGGTCGGCTGTGGCTGTGGCTCAGTGAAAAGTTCGCCCGCGATGCCCAGGCCGCGCACCTCGCACCCGCCCTGCTGGTGTTGCTGCAACGCCAGAAGCTCAGCCGCTGGCTGCTCGGGCTGCTGGTCCACGGCCTGTGGCTGGTCGCCCTGGGCACGGCCCTGGTGATGCTGCTGGTCCTGCTCGCCACCCGCCGCTACGGCTTCGTCTGGGAAACCACCATTCTCGGCGCCGACACCTTCATCGCCCTGACCCAGGCCTTGGGCGCCCTGCCCGCCCTGCTCGGTTTCAGCGTGCCGGATATCGACATGATCCGCGCCAGCGGCGACAGCCAACCGGCCCTGGAGCTGGCCCGCCAGGCCTGGGCCGGCTGGCTCCTCGGGGTGCTGCTGGTGTTCGGCATCCTCCCGCGCCTGGTGCTGGCCGCCTTGTGCCTGTGGCGCTGGCGCCGCGGCCGCAACCAGCTTCGCCTGGACCTCAACCTGCCCGGCTACAGCCAACTGCGCGAAGCCTTGATGCCCAGCAGCGAGCGCCTGGGCGTCAACGATGCCGCGCCCGAAGCCTTGCCGCAGATTGTTCGTGGCGCAGGCGAAGCCAGCAGCGAAGGCGCCTTGCTGGTGGGCCTGGAACTGGACGATGAGCGTCCCTGGCCGCCTGCGTTACCCCACAGTGTCGGCAACGCCGGCGTCCTCGACAGCCGCGAATCACGCAACAAGTTGCTGGAACAGCTCAGCCGCTTTCCACCGGCGCGCCTGGCCATCGCCTGCGACCCACGCCGCTCGCCAGATCGCGGCAGCCTGGCGTTGCTCGCCGAGCTTGCGCGCAATGCCGCTGCCACCCGCATCTGGTTGCTGCAGGCACTGCCTGGCCAGGCGCTGGATGCCGATCGCCTGGGCGACTGGCACCAGGCCCTGGAGCAACTGGGCCTGGAGTACGCCGACAGCGCCCCGCTGAACTGGCTGGAGCATGGCCATGACTAAGCCGCTGAAACTGGCCGTGGTCGGCCACACCAATGTCGGCAAGACCTCGCTGCTGCGCACCCTGACCCGCGATGTCGGCTTTGGCGAAGTCTCCCACCGGCCCAGCACCACCCGGCACGTGGAAGGTGCGCGCCTGTCGGTGGACGGCGAACCCTTGCTGGAGCTGTATGACACCCCCGGCCTGGAAGATGCCATCGCCCTGCTCGACTACCTCGAACGCCTGGAGCGACCGGGCGAACGCCTCGACGGCCCGGCCCGGCTGGAGCGTTTTCTCCAGGGCAGCGAAGCCCGCCAGCGTTTCGAACAGGAAGCCAAGGTGCTGCGCCAGCTGCTGGCCAGCGATGCCGGCCTGTATGTGATCGACGCCCGCGAGCCGGTGCTGGCCAAATACCGGGATGAGCTGGAAGTGCTCGCCGGCTGCGGCAAGCCGCTGTTGCCGGTACTCAACTTCGTTGCCAGCAGCGACCATCGCGAGCCCGCCTGGCGCGAGGCCCTGGCCCGGCTGGGCCTGCATGCGCTGGTGCGCTTCGACAGCGTCGCGCCGCCGGAGGATGGCGAACGCCGCCTGTATGAAAGCCTGGCGCTGATGCTGGAAAAATCCCGCCCGGCGCTGCAGCGCCTTATCGACGATCAGCAGGCCCAACGCCTGGCCCGCCAGCTCAGCGGCAAGCGCCTGATCGCCGAACTGCTGCTCGACTGCGCGGCCTGCCGGCGCAGCGTGGTCGCCGAGCCTGCCGCCGAAGCCGCCGCCATCGACGCCTTGCGCCGGGACATTCGCCAGCGTGAACAACGCTGTGTCGAGGCTCTGCTCAAGCTGTATGCCTTTCGCAAGGACGACGCCAGCGCCAGTGAATTGCCGCTGCTCGACGGGCGCTGGGGCGATGACCTGTTCAACCCGGAGACCCTCAAGCAGCTGGGTGTGCGCCTGGGCAGTGGCGTTGCGGCCGGAGCGGCGGCGGGTGCCGGTGTCGACCTGCTGGTCGGCGGCCTGACCCTCGGGGCCGCGGCCCTGGCCGGCGCGATTGCCGGTGGGGCGCTGCAGACCGCGCGCAGTTACGGCTCGCGCCTGCTCGGCAAGCTCAAGGGGCAGCGCGAGTTGACGGTGGACGACAGTGTGCTGCGCCTGCTGGCGCTGCGTCAGCATCAGTTGATCCAGGCGCTGGACAGCCGCGGGCATGCGGCGATGGAGCGGATCAAGTTGAGTGCGCCGCAGGAGCAGAGCTGGCGGGAAGGCAAATTACCGGAGGCCTTGAACAAGGCACGGGCGCATCCGCAGTGGTCGTCGCTCAATCCCGGGGCGAAGGTCAACCAGGTAGAGCGCCAGGAGCAGATCGATAGTCTGGTGCTGGAGCTTTAGGGCCTTATCGCGGGGCAAGGTGGGAGCGGGCTTGCCCCGCGATAAGGCCGCCACACTCAATGCAACAACGCCAGCGCCTTACCCTTGAGCAGCTCAAGGTCGATCACCGGCACATTCATCTCCTTGGCCAGCTCATCCCACTCACGCATGCGCAGGCTCACACTGCACAGCGGGTCGCGCTCGAAGGCATCGGCCTCGGCCTCGCTCATCACCCCGCCCTGGTATTCCAGGGTGCGACGGCTGGCTTCGCTCAGGCGCTGGTAGTAGCCGGGCTTGCGCAACGTCAGGTAGCGCTTGGCCTCGACGTGGTACTGCACCAAGGTCGCCAGGCGCTCGCTGAACCCGCAACGACGCAGGTAGTTGGCGCCAACCTGTTCGTGACTGACCACGCCGTAGCCGCCCATGTCACCTTCGGCGCCGCCGCAGATATGGCCGATGTCATGGAAAAACGCCGCCAGCACCACTTCATCGTCGTAGCCTTCGTCCAGCGCCAGTTGCGCCGCCTGGGACATGTGCTCCAGTTGCGACACCGGCTCGCCGATGTAGTCTTCATCACCATGGCGCTGGTACAGGGCAAAGATCTCGCTGACAACCTGTTCGGCCGTTCTCATTGTTATCCCCTCAGGTGTGTTCGTTGAACAGCCGGGCGATATGCCGCTCGGCCAGGGCCGGGCCGACGCTCATGCCGACGCCGCTGTGCATCAGTGCCGCACTGATGCCCGGCGCTACCTGCAGCAGCGAAAACGGCGCAGGCCCGCCAGAACCATAGACGCCTTGCCAGCGCTCGACCACCTCGATCCGACCGCCGAGGGTGTGCTCGGCCAGTTCGATCATCCAGTTGTCGACCTGCTCGGCATTGAAGGGTGAGGCATTGCTGCCATAGGCATGGGAGTCGCCGATGATCAGTTCGCCATGGGGCGTCGGGCTGATCAGCAGGTGGATGCCGTGCGCAAGCAAGTGTGGACTGTCGGCCTGCAACTGCGCCTTGAGGGCCTGGGCCTGGGGCAGGTCGGCGAAGGCGCCGTAGTGCACGCAGCTCAGGCCCGTGAGCAGGGCATGCTGCAAGTTCAGGGCGAAGCGTGGTCGGGCTCGCAGCATCTGCAAACGGCAGACCCGGGGTCGCAGCTCGGCGATGGGTTCGGCGAGCAGGGTCTGGTAGTCGTGCCCGGAGCAGACCACGATTTCTCCTGCGCTGAAGTCGCCGGCAGTGGTCGACAACCGGCCCGGCTCGATGCCTCGCGCCAGGGTGGAAAAATGGAACTCGACCTCCAGTTCCTGTTGCAGGAAGCGGATCAGGGTCGGGATGGCCTCGCGGGAATACAGTTGCTGGTCTTCCAGCCCGCGCAAGGCGGCGCGGTGATGGCGGAACTGGCCGCCGTACAGGTCATTGAGTGCGGCGCCGGACAGCAGCTCGACCTTGTAGCCATGGGTCACGGCGCGTTCGGCGCAGAAGGTTTCGAGCAGGTCCTGCTCAAGGGCCGTACGGGCGAACAGCAGCGAACCGTTGCTCTTGAGCTCGAAGCCGGCCTGGCGCGACCAGTGCGCCCAGATGCCGCGGCTGGCCCGGGCCAGGTCGAGCATCTCGCCCGGCGGCTGGCCGGTGACCAGGGCCTGGCCGAAGTTGCGCACCGAGGCGCCCAAAGGTGTGGCGCTGCGCTCGATGACACGCACCTTGAGCCCGCGCCGGGCGGCGGCATAGGCATGGGAGAGGCCGAGGATGCCGGCGCCGACCATCATTAAATCGTTCATGTGGCTCCCTTCCGTTTGGGGGGTGCCTTTATCGCGGGGCACGCCCGCTCCACCCGGGTGTAGGCGCGGGCTTGCCCCGCGATGAATGCAGCGCGGTCTTACTGCTGCGCCACCTTCTCCGACTTGCCGTCATAGCGCTGGCGCCATTCGGCCAGGATCTTGTCGCGGTTCTGCGAGGCCCAGGCGAAGTCGTTCTTGATCAGGCGCTGTTCGTAGTCGGCCGGCAGTTCGGTCTGCGGCTTGGCGATGCCCGGCTGGGCCAGCACGGCGAAGTTTTCCTTGTACAGCTCCATGGCCGCCGGGCTTGCCGAGAAGTCGGCCAGGCGCTTGGCGGCGTCTTCATGCTTGCTGCCCTTGAGCACGGCGGTGGCTTCGATCTCCCAGCCCAGGCCTTCCTTGGGCAGGACGATATCCAGCGGCGCACCCTGGCGCTTGAGCTGCACCGCCGGGTATTCGAAGGAAATACCGATCGGGAACTCGCCCGCGGCCGCCAGCTTGCACGGCTTGGAACCGGAGTGAACGTACTGGCCGATGTTCTGGTGCAGGTCGTCCATGTATTGCCAGCCCTGCTTGTCGCCGAAGGTCTGCAGCCAGGCGCTGACATCCAGGAAGCCGGTGCCGGAGGACGCCGGGTTGGGCATGACGATCTTGCCCTTGTACTCAGGCTTGGTCAGGTCCTGCCAGCTCACTGGCTTGGTCAGGCCCTGCTTCTCGGCTTCGATGGTGTTGAAGCAGATGGTCGCGGCCCACACGTCCATGCCGACCCAGGCCGGTGGGTTGGCGGCATCGCGGTAGTTGTTGCCGATCTTGTCCAGATCCTTGGGCGCATAGCGTTGCAGCATGCCCTGCTGGTCGAGGATCGCCAGGCTGGAGGCGGCCAGGCCCCACACCGCATCGGCCTGCGGGCGGTCTTTCTCGGCCAGCAGCTTGGCGGTGATGATGCCGGTGGAGTCGCGCACCCATTTGATCTCGATATCCGGGTTGGCTTTTTCGAAGGCCTGCTTGTAGCTCTTGAGCTGTTCGGCTTCAAGTGCGGTGTAGACCGTCAGCTGGGTGTCGGCGGCAGTGGCCTGCAGGCTGAACGCAGTGAGGACGGCAGCGGCAAGAGCAAGTGGCTTGAACATGATGCGGCTCCTTTGAACGGTACAGGGGGTGGGTAGGGCAATCAGTGACCCGGCGCGCGCTGGCGCCAGGCCTGGGAACGTTGCAGCAGGCCGCGCGAGGCCCAGGCCAGGAGCAGCGAGACACTCGCGCTGGTCAAAAGGATCAGGGTCGACATCGCCGCGGCGCCACCGACGTTGCCGGCGTCGTCCATGTTCAACACGGCGACGGCGGCGAGGATGGTGTCGGGGCTGTAGAGGAAGATCGCCGCCGACACCGTGGTCATCGCCGAGACGAACAGGTAGCGGATGATGTCCAGCAGCGCCGGCAGGCAGATCGGTACGGTGACCCGCAGAAAGTGCCGGTACAGCGGCGCCTTGAGCGACAGCGCGGCGGCCTCGAACTCGCCATCGAGCTGGCGCAGGGCGGTGGTCGCGGTCATCTGCGCGGTGGTCAGGTAGTGGGCGATGGTGCACACCACCAGCAGCGCCATGCTGCCGTAGAACACATGCAGGGGGTTGCTGGTCAGGTTGAAGAAGAACACGTAGCCCAGGCCCAGGACCAGGCCCGGCACCGCCATCGGCACGAAGCTGAGCAGGCGCAGCAGCAGGTTGAGCGCACGCTGGCCCTTGGTCTTCTCCATCAGGTAGGCGCCGGTGAAGATCACCGCACTGCCGATCAGGGCGGTGCCCAGGGCCATGGTCAGGCTGTTGCGATAGGCCAGCCAGCCGCCTCCTGCGGTTTCGTCGAACTGATAGTGCTTGAGCGACAGCGACAGGTTGTAGGGCCAGAACGTGACCAGCGACGAGTACACCGCCATGCCCACCACCAGCAGCAACACCGCGCACACCAGCAACACCAGGGCCATGAAGCAGGCATCGCGACGGCGCGAAGGCTGCGGCTGGAACACCTGGGCGCGGCCGCTCATGGCGTCGCCCTGGCGGCGACGCAGCCAGGCATCGACGGCAAAGCTGAGCAGCGCCGGCACCAGCAGCACCATGCCGATCAACGCACCACGACCGAACTGCTGCTGGCCGACCACGGCCTTGTAGGCTTCCAGCGCCAGCACCTGATAGTCGCCACCGACCACCACCGGCACACCGAAGTCGGTGATGGTCAGGGTGAACACCAGGCAGAAGGCCGCGAACACGGCTTGGCGGGTGGCCGGCCAGGTAATGCTGTGGAAGGCGCGCCAGGGGCCGGCGCCCATGCTCGAGGCAGCATCGAACAGGCGTGCATCGGCCAGCGACAGGGCCGAGAGCAGGATCATCAGGGCATGGGGAAAGGTGTAGATGGCCTCGCCGAGGACGATGCCCCAGAAGCCATAGATATTGTCGCTGAGCAGCCCGCGCAGCAGCCCCTGGTTGCCGAACAGGTACACCAGGGCAATGGCCGGCAGCATCGACGGCGCCAGCAACGGCAGCAGCGAGATGCCCCGCCACAGGCCCTTGGCCGGGATCAGCGTACGCTGCAGGGCGTAGGCGAACAGGTAGGCCAGCGGCACGACAATGGCCGCGACACTGAGCGACACCTTGAGGCTGTTGCCCAGCAGCCAGTGGAAGTTGGCGCTGGCGAACAACTCACGGGCGGCGACCAGGCCACCGCCCTGCCCGGCGTCACTGCTGAAGCCGCGCCAGAAGATCGCCAGCAGCGGCATCAGCACAGCGACGGTGAGCAGAAGCAGCAACAGCCACTTGCCGCCGACCACGAACAGTCGATCTCCCAGGGACACACCGGCGCGAGGTGCTGCCTTCGCGTGCGCGATCGGCATGGCGATTGGCGCGGCCATCTCAGGCAAACACCTGCAGGCTGCGCGGCGGCAGGGCCACCCAGATGTCCTGGGAGCCCAGGCGCGGCATGGATTCGGGGGCCACTTCGGCGAGCAGGGCATGGCCCGGCAGTTCGTTGAACTCGAAGCTCATCCGGCAGCGGTTGCCCAGGAAGGTGATCTCCCGCACCCGTGCCGGGAACAGGTTCTCCTCATGTACCGGCGGGTTGACGCTGATTGACTCGGGACGGCAGAACAGACGACCGCTGCGGGCCCCGCCGGCACCTTCGGCCAGGCGCATGTTCAAGGCTCCGACCTGGGCATGGCTGTCGCTGTGACGCTGGAATGGCAGCCAGTTGCCCTGGCCGACGAACTCGGCGACGAAGGGCGTGGCCGGCTTGTCGTAGATCTCCTGGGGCGTGGCGTACTGCTCAACCTGGCCATTGTTCATCACCGCGATGCGGTCGGCCATGAGCATGGCTTCGTCCTGGTTGTGGGTCACCATCAGGGTGGTGATGCCCAGCTGGCGCTGCAACTGGCGCAACTCGGTGCACAGGTGCTCGCGAACCCGGGCATCGAGGGCCGACATCGGCTCGTCGAGCAGCAGCAGCGAGGGTGCCGGTGCCAGGGCGCGGGCCAGGGCCACGCGCTGCTGTTGACCACCGGAGAGCTGGCCGGGGTATTTCTTCTCGCTGCCGGAGAGGCCAACCAGTTCGAGCATCTGCGCCACGCGCTGGCGCACTTCGTCGCGACCGCTGCCTGCCAGGCCGTAGGCGATGTTGGCCTCCACGGTCAGGTTGGGAAACAGCGCATAGGACTGGAACAGGATGCCGTAGTCGCGGGCCTGGGGCGGCAGTTCGGAAATGTCGCGCTCGCCAATGTAGAGGGTGCCACGGTCCTGGCGCTCGAGGCCGGCGATGCAGCGCAGCAGCGTGGTCTTGCCGCAACCGGACGGGCCGAGCAGGCACACCAGTTCACCGGCGGCGATGTCGAGGGAGACATCCTGCAGGGCGGTGAAGGCGCCGAAACGCTTGTGGATACCGCGCACCTTCATCTGTGCGCCTGGGTTTGCGACCGGAGTGTTCATGGCAAGACCTCATCGAGCGGATGCAGGTCATGCTAGGGAGGCATTGCGAAGGTTCTGTGGCTGGAAAGCAAAAGCTGCCGATAGTGGTATAGGCAGATTTGGGTGTGGTCGGGGTTGGCAAGGCTGCGCCTTGCATCGCAGGCTTCGCCTGCTCCCACAGGGGACGGTGCAGGTGGAACCCTTGTGGGAGCTGGCGAAGCCTGCGGTACGGCTGGTTAGATTTCGACCGCCGCCACTTCCTGCGCCAGGCCCAGGAAGGCTGCTGGCAAGCGCGCCTGGCGCCGCTCCTTCAGGCAATACAGGTACTCATGCATCAGCGGCGCATTCTCCAGGCTCAATACCCGCAGCTCAGGGTTATGCGGCACTTCATGGCGGGCAATGATGCTGATGCCGATGTTGCGCAACACCGCTTCGCGAATCGACTCGCGGCTGCCGATCTCCAGGATAGAGCCGACCTTGACCCCGGCCTGCTCGAGCATCTGCTCGGTCAGCTTGCGTGTGGTCGAACCCTGCTCGCGCACGAGCAGGCAATGCCCGGCCAGTGCCGACAGCGGCAAGCACTCACGATTGGCCAACGGATGATTGCGATGCACTGCCACCACCAGCGGATCGGTACCCAGCACCCGGCGCACCAGGCGGGCGTCTTCAAGCAGCTGCGAGGACGCGGCCAGGTCCACCCGGTAGTCCTCCAGCAACTCCAGCACCTGCTGGGAGTTGCCGATCTCCACCGACACCTCCACCTGCGGCAGGCGCTCGCGAAAGATCTTCACCAGGTCGAGGATGTAATACGGCGCCGTGGCGGCGATGCGCAAACTGCCCTGGGCCTGGCCGCTGTTGCGCAGGAAGAACTCGATGTCGGCTTCCTGCTGCAGCAGGGTCTTGACCATCGGCAGCAGCCGCGCGCCGTCGTCGCTCAAGGTCAGGCGCCGGCCACCCCGGTAGAACAGCTCCACCGCGTACTGGCTTTCCAGGTTGCGGATCTGGGTGGTGACCGTCGGCTGGCTGAGCCCGAGTTTCTTCGCCGCCAGGGTGATGCTGCCCAGGCGGGCAACCATGTAGAAGGCTTTCAACTCGGAACTCAACATACATCCTCTATTTTCGCAGCAGGCGCAGGCCGTTGAAGACCACCAGCAAGCTCACGCCCATGTCGGCGAACACCGCCATCCACATGGTTGCCATCCCGGCGAAGGTGATCGCCAGGAAGATCGCCTTGATCCCCAGCGCCAGCACGATGTTCTGGGTCAGGATCGCCGCACTCTGGCGCGAGAGCCTGACGAAGGCCGGGATTTTGCGCAAGTCATCATCCATCAGCGCCACGTCGGCCGTCTCGATGGCGGTGTCGGTACCGGCGGCGGCCATGGCGAAACCGATCTCGGCACGGGCCAATGCCGGCGCGTCGTTGATGCCGTCGCCCACCATGCCGACCCGGTGACCCTGGGCGTACAGGTCTTCGATGGTGTTGAGTTTGTCGGCCGGCAGCAGGTTGCCCCGGGCCTGGTCGATACCCACCTGGGCGGCGATGGCCTGGGCCGTGTGCGGATTGTCGCCGGTGAGCATGACAGTCTTGATACCCAGCGCATGCAGCTCGGCAATCGCCTCGCGGCTGCTGTCCTTGACCGTGTCGGCCACGGCGAACAGCGCCAGCGGGCCGGAACTGTCGAGCAGCAGCACCACGGTCTTGCCCTGACGCTCCAGTTCATCGAGCCGGGCCTCAAGCTCGGGCGAGCACAGGCCCAGTTCTTCGACCAGGCGATGGTTGCCCAGGTGGTACAGCTGACCGTCGATTTCACCGCGTACGCCGCGACCGGCCAGGGCTTCGAACGCCGTGACTTCGCTCAGGGCCAGTTGCTGCTCACCGGCGAACACGGCAATGGCGCGCGACACCGGGTGATCGGAGCGCTCGGCCAGGCTCGCGGCCAGGGCCTGGGCGCGGCCTTCGAACAGCGGTTCGAGGACCACATGGTCGGTCTGCACCGGCTTGCCGTGGGTGAGGGTACCGGTCTTGTCCAGGGCCAGGAAGTCGAGTTTGCGCCCGCCTTCGAGGTACACCCCGCCCTTGACCAGGATGCCTTTGCGCGCCGCCGCGGCCAGGCCGCTGACAATGGTCACCGGGGTGGAAATCACCAGGGCGCACGGGCAGGCCACCACCAGCAACACCAGGGCGCGATAGATCCAGTCGAACCAGGCACCGCCCATGAACAGCGGTGGAATCACTGCCACCGCCAGGGCAAAGGCGAACACCGCCGGGGTGTAGATGCGCGAGAACTGATCGACGAAGCGCTGGGTCGGCGCCCGCGCGCCCTGGGCCTCTTCCACCGCCTTGATGATCCGCGCCAGGGTCGACTGCCCGGCCGCGGCCGTCACCCGGTATTCCAGGGCGCCGGCCTGGTTGATGGTGCCGGCGAATACCTTGTCGCCCGGGCCCTTCTCCACCGGCAGGCTCTCGCCGGTGATCGGCGCCTGGTCGATGCTCGACTGGCCACTGACCACCTCGCCGTCCAGGCCGATACGTTCGCCCGGGCGTACCCGCACCAGGGCGCCGAGGGCGACCTGCCTGACGTCGATCTCGCGCCACTGGCCGTCGGCCTGCTGCACCGTGGCCAGGTCCGGGCTCAACTGCATCAGGCCACCGATGGCGTTGCGCGCACGGTCCAGCGAACGCGCCTCGATCAGCTCAGCCACGGTGAAGAGGAACATGACCATGGCCGCTTCCGGCCACTGGCCGATCAGCACCGCACCGGTCACGGCGATGCTCATCAGCGCATTGATATTGAGGTTGCGGTTCTTCAGGGCGATCCAGCCCTTCTTGTAGGTACCCAGCCCGCACCCGAGGATCGACACCAGGGCTACCATCGCCACCACCCACTCCGGCGCCAGCGCGGCGAAGTGAATGACCTCGGCAGCCACGGCGGCAACGCCCGCCAGGGCCAGCGGCCACCAGTGTTTTTTCGCAGGAGTGGGCGTTGGGAGGGATTCTTCGCTGGCCTCGCTCAAGGGCTCGGCCTGCATGCCCAGCGAGGCCACGGCCTGCTCGATGACCCGGGTGTCGGCGTGGGTATGGTGCACGCCGAGGATGCGGTTGATCAGGTTGAATTCCAGCTGCTCGACGCCCGCCAGTTTGCCCAGCTTGTTCTGGATCAGGGTCTGCTCGGTCGGGCAGTCCATGGCCTCGATGCGAAAACGGCTCAGGCGCGCATTGCCGCTGCGCGCTTCAGTCAACTGCACCAGGGCCGGTGCTGTGTCGTGGGCGCAGCAACTGTGGGCGTGGGCATGGCCGTGGTCATGATCGTGGGGTTCGTTACCCGGGGTATGGCTGACAGGCTGGTTCATGGGTTCATCCCTAAATGTCCTGTTGCCAAGTGAACACCCTGTAGCCACTATAGGGTCAAGCCACCTGTCGAGGTATTTGCAGATGAAGATCGGAGAACTGGCCAAGGCCACCGACTGCGCCGTGGAAACCATCCGCTACTACGAGCGCGAAGGCCTGCTGCCGGAACCTGCGCGCAGCGAGGGCAACTACCGGCTGTACACCCAGGCCCACGTCGAGCGCCTGACCTTCATCCGCAACTGCCGCACCCTGGACATGACCCTGGATGAAATCCGCAGCCTGCTGCGCCTGCGCGACAGCCCGGAGGACCAGTGCGAGAGTGTCAACGCCCTGATCGACGAGCATATCGAGCACGTACAGGCGCGAATCGATGGTTTACAGGCCTTGCAGGCGCAACTGCTGGAACTGCGCCAGCACTGCCACCTCAAGGAGGTGCAGTGCTCGATCCTGCAGCATCTGGAAGTGAACGGTGCGGTGACGGCGCCGGAGGCGGAGCCTTCGCATGTGGGCAGGAGCCACGGGCACTGAGCTGTAGGAGCGGGCTTGCCCCGCGATGCGGTGTGACCGGCTAACCGCTATCGCGGGGCAAGCCCGCTCCCACCGCGTAATTCAGACCGCCATGGGCGCGGTCATCGGCGCGTGGTGCTCGTAGCCTTCGAGGCTGAAGTCGCTCGGCTCGATCTTCTCCAGCCACTCCGGCTCGTACTTGCCGGTCTTGGCGAAGTCCGGCACCCGGTCACTGATCACCAGCTTCGGCGCTTCCAGCGGCTCACGCTTGAGCTGCTCGTTAAGCATGTCCAGGTGGTTCTCGTAGACATGCGCGTCACCGATGAAATAGGTGAACCAGCGCGGCGTGTAGCCGGTCAGGCGGCCGAACAGCGACAGCAGCGCCGCGCCTTCGGTGAGGTTGAACGGTGTGCCCAGGCCCAGATCGTTGGAGCGGATGTAGAGGGTCAGGGAGATTTCCCTGGTCTCGACATTCGGGTGGAACTGGTACAGCAGGTGGCACGGCGGTAGGGCCATTTCGTCGAGCTGGGCGCAGTTCCAGCCGTGGAACAGGATGCGCCGGCTGCCCGGGTCGTTGGCGATGGTGTCCAGGCACTGGCGCACCTGGTCGATGGCCTTGTACAGGATGACGAAGGCCTGGCCGTCTTCCTCGTCCTGGGCGATCTTGCGAAAGCCTTGTTTTTCGGCCATTTCGATGGCCGCCGGGTTGCTCAGCGGGATGCGCTTGTAACCCGGCCACTGGCGCCACTGCACGCCGTAGATCTCGCCGAGGTCGTCATGCCCCTGGCGGAACGGGTTGGCCAGCCACTGGGCGTTTTCGTTGGCGTTCTGGTCCCAGACCTTGCAGCCCAGCTCGCGGAATTCACCGGCGTTCTTCACCCCGCGCAAAAAGCCGACCATCTCGCCGATCGCCGACTTGAACGCCAGCTTGCGCGTGGTGATGGCCGGAAAGCCTTTCTGCAGGTCGAAGCGCAGCATGGCGCCGGGCAGGCTGATGGTGCGGATACCGGTACGGTTGCCCTGCAGGGTGCCGTTTTCGATAACGTCGCGGACCAGATCGAGATACTGTTTCATGGCTTACCTGTAACAAAGACGGCAGGGGGATCGCCCCTGCCGTGGAAATCAAGCGGCGGCCTTGGCCGTCGGTGTGCGGTGGTAGGCCCACCAGATCAGGCCGATGCCGCCGAGGATCATCGGCACGCACAGCAGCTGGCCCATGGTCAGCCAGCCGAAGGCGATGTAACCCAGCTGGGCGTCCGGCACCCGTACGAATTCGACGATGAAGCGGAAGATACCGTAGAACAGGGCGAACATCCCGGAGATGGCCATGGTCGGACGGGGCTTGCGCGAGTACAGCCAGAGAATCAGGAATAATGCCACACCTTCCAGGGCGAACTGGTACAGCTGCGACGGATGACGCGGCAACTGGGCCGGATCGCTGAACGGCGGAAAGACCATGGCCCAGGGCACGTCGGTGGCCTTGCCCCACAGTTCGGCGTTGATGAAGTTGCCGATGCGCCCGGCGCCCAGGCCGATCGGCACCAGCGGCGCGACGAAGTCCATCAGCTCGAAGAACGACTTGTTGTTGCGCTTGCCGAACCACAGCGCTGCCAGCATCACGCCGATGAAGCCGCCGTGGAACGACATGCCGCCCTTCCACACTTCGAAGATCAGCGCCGGGTTGGCCAGGTAGGCGTGCAGGTCATAGAACAGTACATAACCCAGGCGTCCGCCGACGATCACCCCCATCGACAACCAGAACACCAGGTCGGACAGCTTCTCCCGGGTCCAGGTCGGATCGAAGCGCTCCAGGCGCCGCGAGGCCAGCAGCCAGGCACCGCCGATACCGACCAGGTACATCAGGCCATACCAATGGATTTTCAACGGTCCCAGGGCAATGGCCACGGGATCGATCTGCGGGTAAGGCAGCATGGTGACTCCTCTCGTTAAAGCAGAAAGCTTAGGCCGACGCAGAACAACAGCGCGGCGAACAGGCGCTTGAGCAGGCGTGGCGACAAGGTGTGCGCCAGGCGCGCGCCGAAGCGGGCAAAAAACATGCTGGTCAGGGCAATCCCCAGCAGCGCGGGCAGGTACACGAAGCCCAGGCTATGCGCCGGCAGGTGCGGGTCGTGCCAGCCCAGCCAGATGAAACTCAGGGCGCTGGCCACCGCAATCGGGAAGCCGCAGGCCGAGGACGTGGCCACCGCCTGCTGCATCGGCAGGCTGCGCCAGGTCAGGAACGGCACGGTCAGCGAACCACCACCGATGCCGAAGATCGCCGACGCCCAGCCGATCACGCTACCGGCAGCGGTCAGCCCGGTTTTGCCGGGTATGCTGCGGCTGGCCTTGGGCTTGAGGTCCAGGGCCATCTGCACGGCGATGATCAGGGCGAACACGCCGATGATCTTCTGCAGCATCGGCCCCTGGATCGCCGAGGCGGTCTTGGCGCCGATGCCGGCACCGACCAGGATGCCCAGCGTCATCCAGACGAAGATCGGCCACTGCACCGCACCCTTGCGGTGGTGCTCGCGGATGGCATTGACCGAGGTGAAGACAATGGTCGCCAGGGACGTTCCCACCGCCAGGTGGGTCAATACCGAGGCATCGAAGCCCTGCACGGTGAAACTGAACACCAGCACCGGCACGATGATGATGCCACCGCCAACCCCGAACAGCCCGGCCAGCACGCCTGCACAGGCGCCCAGCAGCAGATAGAGCACGAATTCCATTGTCGCCCCCGTAAATTCAGTCCGGCATGGTAACGGAAGGTAGGCCTGCGGCTCTAGTGAAGACACATTAAGTCGATGGATCGGCCGGCACGCTTTGGTAGAGTGGGCGAAAACACAGAGGCCCACCTATGTGCCTGATCGTCTTTGCCTGGCGGCCCGGGCATGCCCAGCCGCTGATCGTCGCGGCCAACCGCGATGAGTTCTATGCCCGCCCCAGCCGTATGCTCGCGGCCTGGGACGATGCCCCGGGCGTCTACGCCGGGCGCGACCTGGAAGCCGGCGGCACCTGGCTGGGCGTCGGCCCGCAAGGCCGCTTTGCCGCACTGACCAATATCCGCGACCCGCAGCAGCCGGTGGGCGCGCGTTCGCGCGGCGAGCTGGTGGCGGCGTTCCTGCGCGGTGAACTGGGCGTGGAGGCCTATCTCGACCAGGTGGCCAGTCGCAGCCAGCAGTATTCGGGGTTCAACCTGCTGGTGGGCGACAGCCGCCAGCTGGGCTACCTGAACGCCCGCAATGCGGGTGCGCAGCTGCTGGGCGAAGGTGTCTACGGGCTGTCCAATGCCGGGCTGGATACGCCCTGGCCAAAGCTGGTGAAGGCCCGTGCCGGGCTCAAGCAGCACCTGGCCGATCCGCAACCGGACAGATTGCTGGCGCTACTGGGCGATAACCTGCAAGCGGCGGATGGCGAGCTGCCGGAAACCGGCGTGGGGCTGAGTACCGAGCGGTTGCTGTCGAGCGTGTTCATCGCCAGCCAGAACTACGGGACGCGGGCCAGCACGGTGCTGATCGTCGAGGCCGACGGTCGGCGGCGGCTGGTCGAGCGCAGTTTCGGGCCGTTCGGGGGGCATCTGGGGGAAGTGGACCTGCAGGTTTGACGTCATCGCGGGGCAAGCCCGCTCCTACAGGTTCTTGGACCCCGGGTTGATCATCCGTGCCAGCCCCAGGTTCTTCAGGGCCAGTTGCAGCGAACTGTGGATAACTTGCGGGTTGTCGATGCCCATGGCCTGGTCCAGCAGTTCCTTGGATTTGCCCAGGCTCACCTGGCGCAGCATCCATTTCACCTTCGGCAGGTTGGTGGCGTTCATCGACAAGCTGTCGAAGCCCATGGCCATGAGCAGCACCGCCGCCGCCGGGTCACCGGCCATCTCGCCGCAGATACTCACCGGCTTGCCTTCGGCATGGGCGTCGCGCACCACGGTCTGCAAGGCTTGCAGCACCGCCGGGTGCAGGTAGTCGTAGAGGTCGGCGACCCGCGGGTTGTTGCGGTCCACCGCCAGCAGGTACTGGGTCAGGTCGTTGGAGCCGACCGAGAGGAAGTCCACCTGGCGGGCCAGCTCGCGGGTCTGGTACACCGCGGCCGGGATTTCGATCATCACCCCTACCGGCGGCATCGGCACGTCGGTGCCTTCGTCGCGCACTTCGCCCCAGGCCCGGTGGATCAGGTGCAGGGCTTCTTCCAGCTCGTGGATACCGGAAATCATCGGCAGCAGGATGCGCAGGTTGTTCAGGCCTTCGCTGGCCTTGAGCATGGCACGGGTCTGCACCAGGAAGATTTCCGGGTGGTCGAGGGTCACGCGGATACCGCGCCAGCCAAGGAAGGGGTTGTCTTCCTTGATCGGGAAATACGACAGCGCCTTGTCGCCGCCGATGTCCAGGCTGCGCATGGTCACCGGCAGGGGGTGGAAGGCCGCCAGCTGCTCGCGGTAGATCGCCAGCTGTTCCTTCTCGCTGGGGAAGCGCTGGTTGATCATGAACGGTACTTCGGTGCGGTACAGCCCCACACCTTCGGCGCCACGCTGCTGGGCGCGGGCGACATCGGCCAGCAGGCCGGTGTTGACCCACAGCGGCATGCGGTGGCCATCGAGGGTGATGCACGGCAGTTCGCGCAGCGCATCCAGGCCCTGGGCCAGCTGGCGCTCCTCCTCGACCACCTCGGCGTACTGCTTGCGCATTACATCGCTGGGGTTGGTGTAGACGTCGCCCTTGTAGCCATCGACGATCATTTCGATGCCGTCGACCTTCGAGTACGGCAGGTCGACCAGGCCCATCACCGTGGGGATGCCCATGGCCCGGGCCAGGATCGCTACGTGGGAGTTGCCTGAGCCGAGTACCGACACCAGGCCCGCCAGCTTGCCTTCCGGCACTTCGCCGAGCATGGCCGGGGTCAGCTCCTCGCTGACCAGGATGGTGTTGTCCGGATACACCAGGGTCTGCTGCCGGGCCTCCTGCAGATAGGCCAGCAGGCGCCGGCCCAGGTCCTTCACATCCGAGGCCCGCTCGCGCAGGTAGGCGTCGTCCATCAGCTCGAAGCGGTTGACGTGCTCGCCCACCACCTGGCGCAAGGCGCCCTGGGCCCACTGGCCAGTCTTGATCACCTGCACCACTTCACCGCCCAGGGCGGCGTCGTCGAGCATCATCAGGTAGACGTCGAACAGCGCGCGCTCTTCCGGGCGCAACTGGGTGGCGAGCTTGGCGGAGAGGTTGCGCATGTCGTCGCGCACCCCTTCCAGGGCGGTGTTGAACAGTTTGAGCTCGGCGTCGATGTCATCGACGCTCTTGTCCGGCACCACGTCGAGGTCGGCCGGTGGCAGCATGACCACCGCCTTGCCTACCGCTGCGCCGGGCGAACCGGGTACGCCGACGAACTTGGCCTCCTGGATACCCTTGCCCTGACGGCCCAGGCCACGAATCGAACCTGTGGCCTCGGCATGGGCGATAACGCCGGCCAGCTGGGCGCTCATGGTCACCAGGAAGGCTTCCTCGCCTTCGTCGAACTGGCGCCGCTCCTTCTGCTGGATGACCAGTACCCCGACCACACGCCGGTGGTGGATGATCGGCGCGCCGAGGAACGAGGCGAAACGCTCTTCACCGGTTTCGGCGAAGTAGCGATAGCGCGGGTGGTCGGCGGCGTTTTCCAGGTTCAGCGGTTCTTCGCGGGTACCGACCAGGCCGACCAGACCCTCGTTGGGGGCCATGCTGACCTTGCCGATCGAGCGTTTGTTCAGGCCCTCGGTGGCCATCAGGACGAAACGGTTGGTCTCGGGGTCGAGCAGGTACACCGAGCAGACCTGGCTGCCCATGGCCTCTTTGACGCGCAACACAATGATCCCCAACGCCGTCTTGAGATCCTTGGCGGAGTTAACTTCCTGGACGATCTTGCGCAGCGTATTGAGCATGGCTCGGGGTCGAACTCCGTCGTCAGTCGCGCGCCAGCAGGCGCGGGGCAAGCTCTTTGAGAGCGCGGCGGTAAACCTCGCGCTTGAATGTCACCACCTGGCCCAGCGGGTACCAATAACTGACCCAGCGCCAGCCATCGAACTCCGGCTTGCCGGTCAGGTCCATCCGCACCCGCTGCTCGTTGGAGACCAGGCGCAGGAGAAACCATTTCTGCTTCTGGCCGATGCACAGCGGTTGGCTGTGGGTACGGACCAGGCGTTGGGGTAAACGATAACGCAACCAGCCGCGGGTGCAGGCAAGAATTTCAACATCATCGCGCTCCAGCCCCACTTCTTCGTTCAGCTCGCGGTACAGGGCATCTTCCGGCGTCTCTTCGGGGTTGATACCCCCTTGTGGAAACTGCCAGGCATCCTGGTTGATCCGTCGAGCCCATAGCACCTGCCCAAGATCATTCGTCAGAATGATCCCGACATTGGGGCGAAAACCATCGGGGTCGATCACGGCAGCAACCTCGCAAACGCATGTCACGGCATTGTTCCATAAAGGTCACAAGGCCAGCAACGCGCCTGTTTACCTTATGTGCACCGATGTGAAAAGTCCGTATTCTGTGGGACTTTTCAGATGTTATGCGAGTGACTGCAATGCGCCTGGCTTTATTCGATCTGGACAATACCCTCCTTGGCGGCGACAGCGACCACGCCTGGGGTGACTACCTGTGCGAACGCGGCATTCTCGACCCGGTGGCCTACAAGAACCGCAACGACGAGTTCTACCAGGACTACCTGGCCGGCAAGCTGGACCTGAACGCCTACCTGGAATTCACCCTGGAAATCCTGGCCAACACCGAAATGGCCCAGCTCGACGAATGGCATCGCGACTTCATGCGCGACTGCGTCGAGCCGATTGTCCAGCCCAAGGCCCTGGCCCTGCTGCAAAAGCACCGCGATGCCGGCGACAAGCTGGTGATCATCACCGCGACCAACCGTTTCATTACCGGCCCCATCGCCAAGCGCCTGGGGGTCGAAACCCTCCTGGCCACCGAATGCGAAATGGTCGACGGCCGCTATACCGGTCGCAGTACCGGTATACATTGCTTCCGTGAAGGCAAGGTGACGCGCCTGAACAACTGGCTGGAAGAAAACCACTTCAACCTGGAAGACAGCTACTTCTATAGCGATTCGATGAATGACCTGCCGCTGCTGGAGCAGGTGGCCAATCCTGTCGCCGTCGATCCGGACCCGAACCTGCGTGCCGAAGCCGAGAAGCGTGGCTGGCCGGTGATCAGCCTGCGCGATTGATTGCCCCTGTGGGAGCGGGCTTGCCCCGCGATCGCGGCGTGTCAGACAGACCGCTATCGCGGGGCAAGCCCGCTCCTACAAGAGCAGTTCAATGATGCCCGTCAGACCGGCTTGGCGCCCATCAGCCCGGCAATGGCGATAAAGCACACACCGCTGAACACCGCCAGGGCCAGGGTGAACTTCGGGTTACCCTGCGTCGGCGCCGTGCGCAGGCGATTGACCCGCGCCGCCAGCCAGAACCAGCTGAACGCGCCGAAGGTGTAGATCACGCTGGAGGCCAGCACCCAGGTCTGGCCCAGCGGCCAGCCGATCAGGTGCACCAGCCACCAGCCGGTGAACGGCATGCTCACCAGGCTCACCCCCATCAACAACCAGACGAACACCAGCGGCCGCTTCATCAGTCGGGTGTGCGCGCTGGCATCGCCCTTGCGCCGCGCCAGCCAGGTCCAGACTGCAAGGCCCAGGGCACTGCCGAGCAACAGCACGGTAGCCAGGATGTGCAGGGTTTTGAGCGTGGTCAGGTATTCCATGTCATTGCTTCCTTGGGGACTGGACTGAGCTTAGCCGCTCAGCCCAGGAACAAGCGGTACGCCGGGTTGTCGGTTTCGTCCCAGTAGGGATAGCCGATCTTGGCCAGGGCCGCCGGCACCAGGTGGCGCTCATCATCCGGAACCTGCAGGCCGGCGACCACGCGACCATCGGCCGCACCGTGGTTGCGGTAATGGAACATCGAGATGTTCCAGCGCCCGCCCAGCTTGTTGAGGAAGTTGAACAGCGCGCCCGGACGCTCGGGAAACTCGAAGCGCAGCACCAGCTCGTCGCTGACCCGCGCCGCGTGGCCGCCGACCATGTGGCGGATGTGCAGCTTGGCCAGTTCGTTGTCGGTCAGGTCCAGCACCGGGAAGCCCTTCTCGGTCAGGCCCTGCACCAGGGCGCTGCGCGGGTCGGTGTCCGGGTGGGTCTGCACGCCGACGAAGATGTGTGCCTCGCCGTCAGCGTGGTAGCGATAGTTGAACTCGGTGATCTGACGCTTGCCGATGGCTTCGCAGAACGCCTTGAAGCTGCCCGGCTGCTCGGGAATGGTCACGGCAATGATCGCTTCGCGACCTTCGCCCAGTTCGGCCCGCTCGGCGACATGGCGCAGGCGGTCGAAGTTGACGTTGGCGCCGGAGTCGATGGCCACCAGGGTCTGGCCGCCGACACCCCTGAGCTCGACGTACTTCTTGATGCCCGCCACGCCCAGGGCGCCGGCAGGTTCGGTGATCGAGCGGGTATCGTCGTAGATATCCTTGATGGCGGCACAGATTTCATCGGTACTGACGGTCACCACCTCATCGACATAGGTCTTGCAGATGTCGAAGGTATGCTGGCCGATCTGCGCCACCGCCACGCCGTCGGCAAACAGCCCGACCTGCGGCAGCACCACCCGTTCGCCCGCGGCCATGGCCGCCTGCAGACAATTGGAGTCATCCGGCTCGACGCCAATTACCTTGATTTCCGGGCGCAGGTATTTGACGTAGGCGGCAATCCCGGCGATCAGCCCGCCGCCACCGACCGGAACGAAGATCGCATCCAGCTGGCCCGGGTGCTGGCGCAGGATCTCCATGGCCACGGTGCCCTGCCCGGCAATGGTGTGCGGATCGTCGTAGGGATGGATATAGACGAAGCCCTTTTCCTCGACCAGTTTCAGCGAATAGGCCAGCGCCTCGGGGAAGGAGTCGCCGTGCAGCACCACCTTGCCGCCGCGCGAACGCACACCTTCGACCTTGATCTCCGGGGTGGTCTTGGGCATCACGATGGTCGCCTTGATCCCCAGTTCCCGTGCCGCCAGGGCCACGCCCTGGGCATGGTTGCCGGCCGAGGCGGTGACCACGCCACGGGCCAGCTCTTCGGCCGTCAGCTGCGCCAGCTTGTTGTAGGCGCCACGGATCTTGAACGAGAAGACCGGCTGCAGGTCCTCGCGCTTGAGCAGGATGTTGTTGCCCAGGCGCTTGCTCAACTGGCCGGCGGTCTGCAGCGGGGTTTCGACCGCAACGTCGTAAACGCGCGAGGTGAGGATCTTCTTGACGTACTGTTCGAGCATCGGGAAAGCATCACTGGGCGGTTGGGCGGGCCTGGCAGTCTACCCCAGCGCCCTGTCGGGCGACCACAGCAAGACCCGGCTTTTAGCCGCTATACTACGCGCCTTCACGATACTCCTCCCGCTTCGGAGCCCGCATGACCCAGGACCAACTCAAACAGGCTGTCGCCCAGGCCGCTGTCGATTTCATTCTGCCCAAGCTCGACGACAAGAGCATCGTCGGCGTCGGCACCGGTTCGACCGCCAACTGCTTCATCGACGCCCTGGCCAAGCACAAGACCGCCTTCGACGGCGCGGTCGCCAGCTCCGAAGCCACCGCTGCACGCCTGAAGGGCCACGGCATTCCGGTCTATGAGCTGAACACCGTCAGCGAGCTGGAGTTCTATGTCGACGGTGCCGACGAAAGCGACGCGCACCTGAACCTGATCAAGGGCGGTGGCGCCGCCCTGACCCGCGAGAAGATCGTCGCCGCCGTGGCCAAGACCTTCATCTGCATCGCCGATGCCAGCAAGCTGGTGCCGGTGCTGGGCGCCTTCCCGCTGCCAGTCGAAGTGATCCCCATGGCCCGCAGCCATGTGGCGCGCCAGCTGGTCAAGCTGGGCGGCGACCCGGTCTATCGCGAGGGCGTGATTACCGACAACGGCAACATCATCCTCGACGTGCACAACCTGCAGATCACCAACCCGGTGGAACTGGAAAGCCAGATCAATGCCATCGTCGGCGTGGTCACCAACGGCCTGTTCGCGGCGCGTCCGGCCGACTTGCTGCTGCTGGGCACCGCGGAAGGCGTGAAAACCCTCAAGGCATGATGCTTGCCCTATCGCCGGCTATGCCGGCTCCCACAACGGCAACCTTGTGGGAGCTGGCGTAGCCGGCGATAAGGGACCTATTCGGTCGGCTTCCTGAACACGTAGAACAGGTTCGGCTCGCTGACCAGGTAGATGGTCCCGGCATCGTCCATGGCGATGCCCTCGGCCTGGGGCACGCTCTTCTCCAGCCCCTGGAAGCCCTTGCGCAGCGACAGCGTGCTCAAGGGCCTGCCCTTGGTGTCGAGCTCCACCACCAGCTTCGACTCATCCGACAGCGCCAGCAAATGGCCGCTGCGCTCATCGAACTGCAAACTCGACAGGTCACGCACGAACAAGCGTGAATCGCGCTTGCGGTCCTGCACTACATGCACCGCGTAAGGTTGCTCCGGGTTGTCATGGGGAAAGCCATGCACCTCGTAGATCAACATCGGGTCGCGCTCCTTGGCGACGAACAGGCGCTTGCCCGCCGAGTCGAAGGCCAGCCCTTCGAAACCCTTGTTGCCGTTCAGGCCGATGCCCAGGGTCAGCTGCTCGGCGTCCTTGGCGTCGAGAAAGCGTGTGTTGTCGGTGAGGCGCACACGAATCAACCGCTGCTCGCGCTCGTCGGTGATCACATAGCTGCCAGGGCTGACGTACTCCATCGCCTCGGGATCGCCGAAGCCGGTAAGGGGCACCCGCCGCAGGATACGACCGTCCAGGGACAGCTCGATCAGCTCCGAGCGCGCGTTGGTCACGGTAAACAGACTGTTGCGGTCGGGATCGAAGGTCAGCGCGGAAAGGTCGTCATCAAGGCCTTCGATAGGCTTTGCCTCCAGCACCACACGGTACTGGTCAAGGCCCATGCTCTGTTCGGATGGCTGCCACCAGGTCTTGAGGTTGAACCAGCCGCGCTCGTACAAGCGGTAGTGTTGCCCGGCCACGGCAAGCACGAGCAGGGCAATCAGGCTGACAGCCAGGGCAATCAGGGGCAGGCGAACATAGCGGCGCATTCAGGAGGGACTCGGTAGATGACGGCCTGAATCAAACCACATTCAACTGAAGCCAAGCTTAATCCTGACGTGGGAACACTCTGAATTCTTGATCAGGGTTTCTTGAAACGATAGAACAGGTTCGGCTCACTGACGATGTACAGGGTGCCCTGCTCGTCCATGGCCACACCCTCGGCACGCGGGATGCGCTTGTTCAGGCCGTTGAAGCTGCCCAGCAAGGTCATGAAGCTGACCTGCTCGCCATTCTCGTCCAGCTCCAGCAGCAGGTTGGAGTCGGCCGACAGCACCAGCAGGTGCCCGGTACGCGGGTCTACCCCCAGGGCCGACAGGTTGCGCAGGTCCAGTTCGTCATTGGGCAGCCGCTGCTTGTCGCCGGTCAACGGGCTCTGGCCATCGCTGCTCAGGCTGAACAAGGCCGGTGGACGCTCTTCGCCAACCAGGATGCGCTTTTGCTTCGGATCCCAGGCCACGGCTTCGAACGCCTTGTTCTGGTTCTCCGACGGGCCCAGGTCGTACCGGGGGAAGTCGGTGATGTTCAGCGACTGGGTATCAGCAGTGAGGGTCACGATGGTCAGCGTGTGATCACGCTCGTCGACGATCGCCAGGCGCCCGCCTTCCAGCACGGCCACGCCCTCAGGGTTGCTCCAGCCGACCAGCGGCAGCTTGCGCAGCACATCGCCGTCGAGGTTGAGCTCGACCAGGAAAGGATTCTTGCCCATGACCGCGAACAGGGTCTTGCTCACGGGGTTGTAGGACAGATCGGAAGCTTCATCGTCTTCCATTCCAGGCAGCACCTTGGCATCGATATCGACCTGGTAGTCGGGCAGCCAGATGCTGGCCTGCTGCTCGATCTTGCTCTCGAAACGCTCCTTCACCCACAGCACACCGCGGTCGTCCCAGTGCATCGCAACCGCTACGCCGTAGCCGATGACGGCCGCAGTCGCGAGCCAGGTGGACCAGCGCAAGGCGAGACCACGCTTGCGCACAGGCGGCACGGAAGAGTTGGACGGAACGGGAGTGGCCATGGATTTATGCTCTTTTTTTGCCAGTTAATAACACATTACCGGCGCGTTCGCAGAGCCAGGTCCGCGGGCATTATCCAGATTGTTTGTGAAAAAAATGACAAAAGCCACCCGGGAAATGGCAGCCAGCAGCGCTGGCTGCCAGTAGAGCGCTACAAGACTGTGCTCTCGAAACGGCTGACACCCGGCAGCTCCAGTACCAGCTCATCGCCCGGATTGAGCGGGCCGACGCCGACCGGCGTGCCGGTCAGGATCACATCGCCCGCCTGCAGGGTGAACTGCGAAGCCATGTGCTGGATCATCGGCACGATCGGGTTGAGCATCAGGGCACTGTTGCCGTCCTGGCGCACCTCGCCGTTGATGGTCAGGCGAATGCCGATATCGGTCAGGTCTTCATAGGTGCTGCCGGCGACGAACGGCGCCAGCACGCAAGCGCCATCGAAGCACTTGGCGCGCTCCCAGGGCAGACCCTTGTCCTTGAGCTGGGCCTGCAGGTCACGCAGGGTCAGGTCCAGGGCCGGGGCGAAGCCGGAAATGGCATCGAGCACCTCTTCCTCGCTCGGCGCCGGAGACAGCGACTTGCCCAGCAACACGGCGATTTCCGCCTCGTAGTGCACAGCGCCACGCTCGGTCGGGATCTTGAAGCCGCCGTCCAACGGCACCACGCAGCTGCCCGGCTTGATGAACAGCAGCGGCTCGGTCGGGATCGGGTTGTCCAGTTCCTTGGCGTGTTCGGCATAGTTGCGCCCGATGCACACCACCTTGCCCAGGGGAAAGTGAATACGCGTGCCGTCTACATACTGGTGCTGATAGCTCATTACCGACTCCTGGCGCTATTGGAAGCTCTTGTGCTCAAAACTCAGTCGACGGCGAAGATCTTGCCCGGGTTCATGATCCCGTTCGGATCGAACACCGCCTTCACCGCTTTCATGTACTCGATTTCCGCAGGCGACCGGCTGTAGGTGAGGTAGTCACGCTTGGTCATGCCCACGCCATGCTCGGCGGAAATCGAGCCGTTGTACTTCTGCACCGTCTCGAACACCCATTTGTTCACCGTAGCGCACTTGGCGAAGAACTCGTCCTTGCTCAAGGCATCGGGCTTGAGAATGTTCAGGTGCAGGTTGCCATCGCCGATGTGGCCATACCAGACCACTTCGAAATCCGGGTAGTTTTCTTCGACGATCGCATCGATATCCCGCAAGAAATCCGGAACTTTCGACACAGTCACCGAGATATCGTTTTTATACGGTGTCCAGTGCGAGATGGTCTCGGAGATGTACTCGCGCAGCTTCCACAGGTTCTGCAGTTGCTGTTCGCTCTGGCTCATCACCCCGTCCAGCACCCAACCCTGCTCCACGCAGTGCTCGAAGGTGGCCAGCGCTTCGTTGCTGACCTCTTCGCTGCTGGCTTCGAACTCCAGCAAGGCATAGAACGGGCAGTCGGTTGCGAACGGCGCGGGCACATCGCCACGGCCCAGCACCTTGGCCAGGGCCTTGTCGGACAGGAATTCGAAGGCAGTCAGGTCGAGTTTGTCGCGAAAAGCGTGCAACACCGGCATGATCGAGTCGAAATCCGGCGTGCCCAGCACCATCGCGGTCAGGTTGTTCGGCGCCCGGTCCAGGCGCATGGTCGCCTCGACCACGAAGCCCAAGGTGCCCTCGGCACCGATGAACAGCTGGCGCAGGTCGTAACCGGTGGCGTTCTTGATCAGGTCCTTGTTCAGCTCCAGCAGGTCGCCCTTGCCGGTGACGACCTTCAGGCCAGCCACCCAATTGCGGGTCATGCCGTAGCGAATGACCTTGATACCGCCGGCATTGGTGCCGATATTGCCGCCAATCTGGCTGGAACCCGCGGAGGCGAAATCCACCGGGTAGTACAGGCCCTTGTCGGCGGCAAAGTTCTGCAGTTGCTCGGTCACCACACCTGGCTGGCACACCACGCTGCGGTCGAATTCATTGAACGCCAGGATCTGGTTCATGTAGTCGAAGGCCACGACCACTTCGCCGTTGGCCGCCACGGCGGCCGCCGAGAGCCCCGTTCGTCCGCCCGATGGCACCAGGGCGACCTTGTGCCGGTTGGCCCAGCGCACGATGGCCTGGACCTGTTCGATGCTCTTGGGAAACACAATGGCCTGCGGCGCCGGGGCGAAATGCTTGGTCCAGTCCTTGCCGTATGCCTCAAGGGACGCTGCGTCGGTCAGCATCTTGCCGGGCTCAACCAGGGTCATCAGCTCATCAAGCAACGCAGAATTGGTCATCGACAGAACTCTCGAACTATTCATAGTCACCCTGAGCACTCTTCACGTGCCAGGGACGGGCGTTTCCGAGGGCGCCTATGCTAGCATACGCCCCCCGCTGATCGTGCTTAAGGCCGATGCTGCGAGAGCTTCACTTCCCTGCCATTTTTCTCCGGGACACAGGTTTACGCAGATGAGCAAGACTTCTCTCGATAAGAGCAAGATCAAGTTCCTTCTTCTCGAAGGCGTCCACCAATCCGCCGTGGACGTCCTCAAGGCCGCCGGGTACACCAACATCGAGTACCTCACCGGTTCCCTGCCGGACGCCGAGCTGAAGGAAAAGATCGCTGATGCCCACTTCATCGGCATCCGCTCGCGCACCCAACTGACCGAAGAGGTTTTCGACTGCGCCAAGAAACTGGTCGCTGTCGGCTGTTTCTGCATCGGTACCAACCAGGTCGATCTGGACGCTGCCCGCGAACGCGGCATCGCCGTGTTCAATGCGCCTTACTCCAACACCCGCTCCGTCGCCGAGCTGGTGCTGGCCGAAGCCATCCTGCTGCTGCGTGGCATCCCAGAGAAAAACGCCTCCTGCCACCGTGGTGGCTGGATCAAGAGCGCGGCCAACTCCTTCGAAATCCGCGGCAAGAAGCTGGGCATCGTCGGCTACGGCTCGATCGGTACCCAACTGTCGGTCCTGGCCGAAAGCCTGGGCATGCAGGTGTTCTTCTTCGACCCGCTGACCAAGCTGCCGCTGGGCAACGCCACCCAGGTCACCAGCCTGCACGAACTGCTGGGCCTGGCCGACATCGTCTCGCTGCATGTGCCTGAGCTGCCGTCCACCCAGTGGATGATCGGCGAGAAGGAAATCCGCGCGATGAAGAAGGGCTCGATCCTGATCAACGCCGCCCGTGGCACTGTGGTCGAGCTGGATCACCTGGCTGCTGCGATCAAGGACAAGCACCTGATCGGCGCCGCCATCGACGTGTTCCCGGTCGAGCCGCGCTCCAACGACGAGCAGTTCGAAAGCCCGCTGCGTGGCCTGGACAACGTGATCCTGACCCCGCACATCGGCGGCTCTACCGCCGAAGCCCAGGCCAACATCGGTCTGGAAGTGGCCGAGAAGCTGGTCAAGTACAGCGACAACGGTACTTCGGTGTCTTCGGTCAACTTCCCTGAAGTGGCCCTGCCGGCGCACCCGGGCAAGCACCGTCTGCTGCACATCCACGAAAACATTCCGGGCGTACTCAGCGAGATCAACAAAGTCTTCGCCGAAAACGCGATCAACATCTCCGGTCAGTTCCTGCAGACCAACGAGAAAGTCGGTTACGTAGTCATCGACGTTGACGCCGAGTACTCGGATCTGGCGCAAGAAAAACTGCAACAGGTCAAGGGCACCATTCGCTCCCGCGTCCTGTTCTAAGTTTTCCAGGCGACAAATAATCGCGGGGCAAGCCCGCTCCTGTAGGAGCGGACTTGCCCCGCGATGCTTTCAGCCGTTACTTGACGGTAACGGTGATCTTCTGCGATTCAACGCTCGGCTTGAACGGCACGTGGGACTTGTCACCCAGCAGCAGTTGCAGGGTGTGCTTGCCCGGGGTCAGGGTCAGTTCGACTTCGGTCTGGGCCTTGCCGAAGTGCAGGATTTGCGGACCGGCCGGCAGCGGCGCCTTGTCTGCCGGCAGTGCGCTGGTCGACAACGCCTGGTCGGCAGCCGGTTCCTCGTCGACATCCACCAGCAAGTGGTGGTGACCGGTGTGCGGGGTCAGGTCACCCGCTGGCTTGAGCTCCATGCCCTCGATGCCGAACTTGACGGTGAAGGTCTTGTCGACCGTCGCGCCATCGGCCGGGGAAACGATGAAGACCTTGGCGTCTTTCGGCGGCTCCTGGCTCTTGATGCCTTCTGCGGCGACGGCAAATACCGAAACTCCCATCAGCAGGCCGGCAACGGCAGCACGCGAAACTAGGCTTCTCATTCACTTCTCCTGTGATTTACTTCTTCAAAACTTCAATAACCTTGCCATTGAAACGAAAGGCAATGGTTTGTAACCATAGAACAATTGAGTCAAAACGTGTTCAGGATTGCCAACGGAAATAATTTCTCCATGCAGCAAACCTCCTGGGCCCGTTGCGGTCCTAAGTTGCGCTCGACCGTGGCATCATCAAAAAGCCACGGCGATCTTCTTCACTGCCAATACATTCAAGGGGCGTAGATGCGTTTCACCATTGGGGTACTGCTAGCCGCCCTGCTCAGCCCATGGGCACAGGCCGAACTGATCGATGACATGAACGACCGTGGTGAACTGCGCATTGCCGTCGAAGCCAACATGGCGCCGTTCAACTTCAAGGAAAATGACAAGCTGGCCGGTTTCGAAATCGAGCTGGGCCACATGCTGGCCAATGAGCTGGATGTGCGTGCCGACTTCGTCGTCGTACAGGACGGCGATCTGCTGACGGGTGTCGAAAGCGGCAAGTACGACATTGCCCTGAACCACGTCGCGGTGACGCCGCAGCTCAAGGAACGCCTGGATTTCAGCGAACCCTACGGCTATTCCAGTGCCCAGCTGATCGTGCGCAAGGAAGAAAAGCGCCCCCTGAGCACCCTCGATGCACTCAAGGGCCACAGCCTGGGCGTGGCCCAGGGCAGCCAGTTCGCCGAACAGGCGCGTGTGGTCGAAGGGGTGGACCTGCGCAGCTACCCGGATGCCACACAGCCGATCAAGGATGTGGCCAACGACCAGATCGATGCCGCCATCAGCGACCGCCTGCTGGTGCCCTATGCCATTCGTGACAGCCAGCAAGCAGTGACCAAGGGCGCCACCGTCGGCCCGGTCCTGAGCCTGGCGATTCCCTTCCAGAAAGGTAACCCGGCGTTCCAGAGCGCCGTGGACAAGGCCCTGCAACGGATCAAGGCCGATGGCCGGCTGAGCGCGCTGTCGCAGAAGTGGTTCGGAATGGATGCCAGCAAGCCGCCGAAGCAATAACGAAAGTATTTGTCCTCATCGCAGGCTCCCACAAACACCGGTGCACGCCAAACCTGTGGGAGCTGGCGAAGCCTGCGACAGGGCCAGAACAGTCCCAGCAAGTCAAAGCTGCTTCAACGCCCGCTCAGCCGCCTCAAGCTCCAGCTCACTGAACACCTGCACGCCTTCGCGGCGCAGCAAGGCCGTGGTCACACCCTCGCCCTGCACCTTGGTGCCGCTGAACGTGCCGTCATAGGTCAAGCGGTTGCCGCATGAAGGGCTGCCGGACTTGAGCACGGCGATGCGGATGCCATGGGCACGGACCAGCGCCAGCGCCCGCCGCGCACCGGCCAGGAACTGCGCACTGACATCCTCGCCACCGACCGTCACCACCTGCGCATCGCCATCGAGCACGGCGCCACCCTGGCCGCCGGGAATCTCCGCCGGTGGCCGTGGCGTCGGCAGCCCGCCTGCCACTTCCGGACACAGGGGCACGATCCGACCTTCGGCCTGCCACTGCTGCAGAAGATCGGGATGACCGCTGGCGCGTCCGTCATAGCGCACCGGCTGACCCAGCAGGCAAGCGCTGACCAGCACCTTGTGCGGCTTAGAACGGGTCGTTGCCACGACGGCGGAACCAACCGGTGAGGGACAGACGCTCACGCCGGGCCGGCAGTACTTCGTGGGGAATGTCGCCGGACAGGAACACCACCAGGCAACCGCCGGCAGGCTCGACGTCATGCTCGAAGTCGCCCTTCAGGCTCATGCGCAGTTGCCCGCCGTCGCCGGCCTGCCAGTCCTGGTTGAGGTAGAGCACCGCCGAGACCGTGCGCCGGTCATCGTCGCGAAAACGGTCGAGGTGCCTGCGATAGAACGCCCCCGCCGGATACAGGGCGAAGTGGCACTCGAAGTCTTCAAGGCCCAGGTACAAGCCGCGGTTGAGCGCGATGCGCAGGCTGTCCATCAGCTCCAGGTACTGGTCGCAGCTCTCGGCCTGCCCGGGTTCGAGCCACTGGATATGATCGCCGCGAATCCCTTCGCGCACTTCCTGGGATGCCCCCCGCCCCACAGCAGCCGGCGCCAGCTCGCCTTCGGCGGCACGCTTGCGGCACTCGGCCGCCAGCGCCAGGGTCAGAGGCTCCGGGAGGAACAGGGTTTGCTGCGACCAGCCATGGCTGGCCAGGTCGTCGACAATGCGTAACAGCAACGGGTCATCAGGAGATAGGTGCATGCCGCGCATAGTATCCATCTGCCACGAAATTCGACAGCGCCACTTGGCCGAGAGTGTGCATTGGCGTCTCGACAAAGCCCGGCCAGGCCAAGACAATAGCGCCCTGCCGACAGGAGTCCTGAATGCGTCGTTTGTTTTTACTGTTGATGATGTTCTGCACCTCGCCTGTCTGGGCAGACAGTCTCGACCAACTCTACAAGGTCGCCGGCTGGCCCGAACAGCGCGCCCACTTTTCCGATGCCCTCGATGCCGCCCAGCAGCGCTATCGCAATAGCTTGCCGCCCGCGGTTTTCCAGGCACTGGTCAATAACAGCAACCAGCGTTTCCAGGCCCAGGCCGTGGACAAGCGTGCGCAGGCACAGCTGCGCGCCAACCTGAGCAACCCCCAGCCCGCCCTGGCGTTCTTCCAGTCGCCGCTGGGACGCAAGGTCGTCGCCGCCGAGTTGCTGGCCACCCGCCGCGACCAGTTGGCCAAGAATGCCAAGGGCCTGCCCAAGGTCGAGGCCAGCGACACCCGCCAGTTGATCATCGGCCACCTGGCCCAGGCCCTGCCTGCCCGCGAAGCTGGCGCCGAAGTCAGCCTGGCGATTGCCGGCGTTGCCGCCGACAGCCTCAGCCAGATGATTCCCGGCCTGCTCGGTGGCGCCCAGGCCCAGAGCCTGCTGGACGGGCAGCGCCAGCGCTTGATGGAGCAGATCGGCAGCGAGCTGAACAACACCTTGCTGTACGTCTATCGCGACCTGTCCGATGCCGAGCTGGAAGAGTTCGCCAGCTTTGCCGAGTCCGCCGAGGGCCAGGCCTACTACAAGGCGGCACTGGCCGCCATTCGCGCGGGCCTGGCCGTCGGCCAGAACACGTCGGACCTGAAGTGATCAGTCCAGGCGCTGGTCGATGAAATCGAAAAAGCGCTGGCGGATGGCCGGCAACTCATTGGCCAGGTGATGGCGGGCCTCGGGAATCAGCAGGATCTCGGGGTCGGCGAACTTCTCTTGCAGCACCTGCAAGTTGTGCGTCCAGTCCACGGTCATGTCGGACTGTCCCTGGATGATCAGCGGCCGCCGCCCACTGGCCGGCGCCGCCTCGATGCGCTTGACCCAGGCCACCAGCGCCCCGACCCAGGCGGTCGGCAAGCGCCGGGGTTGCAGCGGGTCGGCCTGCAGGAACGGCAGGAAGGTCGGGTCGTTGGTGTTCTCGCTGAAGCGCCGCTCTATCCCTTTGACGAATGGCCGCAGCAGGCGATAGCTGAATTTCGACCAGCGCCAGGAGCGCGGCCGCACCAGCGGCGCCAGCAGGATCACGTGCCCCTGGGCCGGACTGTGCAGGCCGGCATTGAGCAAATGGTCAATGACAATCGCCCCGCCCGTGCTCTGCCCGCACAGGTGCCAGGGCTGCGGCAGCTCCAGCGTGCGCGCCTGTTCGAACAGGGCCTGCAGCACTTGCTGGTAAGTAGCGAAGTCATCGATGCTAGCCCGCTCGCCACTGGACAGGCCGTGCCCGGGCAAGTCGCAGGCGATGACCGCATAGTGCTGGTCCAGCGCCCAGTCGATGACATGCCGGTAGAGGCCCATGTGATCGTAGAAACCATGCACCAGCACCAGGGTCGCGACCGGCTTGGGCGGCAGCCAGACCTGCCCGACCAGTTCGAAGCCCGCCACCTCGAAGCGGCCCAGCCAACGCAGCGGCTGGACCTTGCGCGCCGGCAGATCCAGCCCGTAGTAGCGCTGGTAGGCCTGCGCTTGTGCCGACAGTGGCTGACACGCAGCCAGTGTGGACAGGCTGGCGCGTAGCACCTCGGGCTGAAAGGACGCAGACATAGTAGATTTCCAGGCAACGAATGAGCGGGTTGTTGAGCGGTGATATTCAGCTGTCGCCAGCGGCATGGCAAGCTAGGCAACTTTACCTGGATACCGCACCCATGCCTGCCCTCGCCACCCGAACCCTGCTCGGCCTGCTCATCGCCGCACTATGCGCCGCCGGTTTGTGGTGGGCCTACGACAACTTCCAGAGCCGCTACCTGCGCCCGTTCGACAACCAGACCGCGCTGTTCGCCGGCGACCGCCTGCAACTGCCCGCCGCCATCGCCGGCCCTGGCCCGATCCGCCTGGTGCATTTCTGGGACCCAGCCTGCCCCTGCAACGTCGGCAACCAGCAGCACCTGGCCGAGCTGATCGAGCATTTCGCCCCACAGGGCGTGGAATTCTACGTGGTGCAAAAACCCGGCAGCCACGGCCAGCTCCCCGCCACTTTGAGCGGCCTCAAGCCCCTGGCGGTACTGCCCGGGGCCGAGCACCTGCCCGCCACCCCGGGCGTGGCGATCTGGGACCGCCAGGGCAACCTGGCCTACTTCGGTCCCTACAGCGAAGGGGCGACCTGCAATTCGAGCAACAGCTTCATCGAGCCGATTCTCCTGGCCCTGAGCCAGGGCCGGACGGTCAGCGCCACCCATACCCTGGCCGTAGGCTGCTATTGCCCCTGGGCTGACTGACGCACCCGCGCCGGGTTGCCCACCACGGTGGCGCCAGCCGGCACATCACGGGTCACCACGCTACCGGCGCCGATCACGGCGTTATCACCCACGGTCACACCGGGCAGGATGATTGCGCCACCGCCGATCCAGACATTGTTGCCGATCTTCACCGGTCGCCCGCTTTCCAGCCCGCTGCGACGCAGTTCGGGGTCCAGCGGATGGTCGGCGGTATAGATCTGCACCGCGGGGCCGATCTGGCAGTCGTCGCCGATGCTCACCGGGGTGACATCGAGGATGACGCAGTTGAAGTTCATGAAAACGTTCTTGCCGACGCTGATGTTGTAGCCATAGTCGCAATAGAACGGCGGACGAATCACCGCGCCCTCGCCGACCGCGCCGAAGTGCTCGACCAGCAAGCCGTGGCGCTGTTCGTTGAGCAACTCGGTACTGTTGTTGTAGCGCTGCATCCAGTGCTTGTTGGCGATCTGCTCGGCCTGCAGCTCCGGGCAACCGGCGTGATAGAGCTGGCCGCTGAGCATTTTCTGCTTTTCACTGAGATCCATGTTTCCTCCCTGGAGACTATGCTCCGAACGCAAATACCGTGATGATCGGACCACAGTATCCGGCAAAACGTACAAGGAGTTCCGATGAAGCGCAGCCTGACCGTCCTCGCCATGGCCATTGCCGCAGCCGCTGGCGGTGGTTACTGGTATGTGCAGGGCAAGCTGCCCCAGCGTGAGGGCGAGGTCGCACTGGCCAGCCTGCAGGCGCCGGTCAACGTGCGCTACGACGAGCGTGGCGTGCCGCATATCCAGGCCGACAACGAGACCGACCTGTACCGCGCCCTGGGCTACGTGCATGCCCAGGACCGCCTGTTCCAGATGGAGATCATCCGCCGCCTGGCCCGGGGCGAGCTGGCCGAGATCCTCGGCAGCAAGCTGGTACCCACCGATACCCTGTTCCGCAGCCTGCGCATCCGCGAACAGGCCGAACGCCTGGTCGCACGCCAGGACAAACAAGCGCCGGCCTGGATTGCCCTGCAAGCCTACCTCGACGGCGTCAACGCCTGGCAGGCCAGCCACCCCAAGCCCATGGAATTCGACGTGCTGGGCATCACCCCGCGGCCGTTCACCGCCCAGGACACCCTGAGCATTGCCGGTTACATGGCCTACAGCTTCGCCGCAGCCTTTCGCACCGAGCCGGTGCTGACCTTCGTACGCGATCATCTCGGTGACGACTACCTGAAGATCTTCGACCTGGCGTGGGACCCCCAGGGTGCCGTACACAACGGCCCGCCCCTGGCCGCCGCCGACTGGAAAAGCCTGGAGCACCTGGCACGGGTGAGCCAGGACGCCCTGAGCGCTGCCGGCATTCCCCAGTACGAAGGCAGCAACGCCTGGGCCGTGTCCGGCAGCCGTACCCGCAGTGGCAAACCCTTGCTCGCCGGCGATCCGCACATCAGTTTTGCCGTGCCGTCGGTGTGGTACGAGGCCGAGCTGTCGGCGCCGGGCTTCAACCTCTACGGCTACCACCAGGCGCTCAACCCCTTTGCCTCGCTGGGGCACAACCGCGACTTCGGCTGGAGCCTGACCATGTTCCAGAACGACGATGTCGACCTGATCGCCGAACAGGTCAACCCGGACAACCCCGACCAGGTGCGCATCAATGGCCAGTGGCAGCCGTTGACCGTGACCCAGGACAGCATCGCGGTGAAGGGCGAGCAACCGCTGACCATCACCTTGCGCCGCTCGCCCCACGGTCCGATCGTCAACCCGGTGATCGGCGACAACGCCGGGCCGACGCCGATCGCCATGTGGTGGGCCTTCCTGGAAACCGACAACCCGCTGCTCGAAGGCTTCTACCAGGTCAACCGCGCCGACACCCTGGACAAGATGCGCGCCGCCGCCGCAAAGATCCAGGCGCCCGGCCTGAACCTGGTGTGGGCCAATGCCCGCGGTGATATCGGCTGGTGGGCGGCCGCGCAATTGCCGGTCCGTGCGCAAGGGGTCAACCCGTCGTTCATCCTCGACGGCAGCACGTCCCAGGCCGACAAGCTCGGCTTCTACCCGTTCAGCGCCAACCCGCAACAGGAAAACCCGCCGAGCGGCTATATCGTCTCGGCCAACTTCCAGCCACCGGCGTCCATGCCAATCCCCGGCTACTACAACCTGGCCGACCGCGGGCAACAACTGAACCGCCAGCTGGCCGACCCGCTGACCAAATGGGATACCCAGAACAGCCAGGCGCTGCAACTCGACACCGTGACCGCCTACGGGCCGCGCACCCTGGCACCGTTGCTCGGCGTGCTGCGCGAGGTGGCCGAGGGCGATCAGGAGAAAGAGCTGGTGGAACAACTGGCCGGCTGGAACGGCGACTACCCGCTGGACTCGGTCAGCGCCACCCTGTTCAACCAGTTCCTCTACGACCTGGCCTATGCGGCGTTGCACGACGAGCTGGGCGATGCCTGGTTCAAGCCGCTGATCAGCACCCGGGTCATCGATGCCGCCCTGCCGCGCCTGGCCGCCGATGCCGAATCGCCCTGGTGGCGGCTGCGCGGCAGCAGCGAGCAGGGCGGGCGTCGCGAAGCGGTCAAGCGCGCCTGGCAGGCGAGCCTGGCGCACCTGCGCGAAACCCTGGGCAAGGACCCGGCCGACTGGCAGTGGGGCAAGGCGCATACCCTGACCCACAACCACCCGCTGGGGCTGCAGAAACCCTTGAACCTGCTGTTCAATGTCGGCGCCTTTGCCGCGCCCGGCAGTCATGAAGTGCCGAACAACCTGTCGGCGAAGATCGGGCCGGCGCCCTGGCCGGTAACCTACGGGCCTTCTACCCGACGGCTGATCGACTTTGCCGATCCGGGCCAGGCCCTGACCAGCAACCCGGTCGGGCAAAGTGGTGTGCTGTTCGACAGGCACTATGCCGACCAGGCCAGGGATTACATCGAGGGGCGCTACCACAAGGCACAGCTGGGGCCTGTTGCCGCAAAGAGCACCTTGCGGCTGGTACCGGGGCATTAGACGGCGACTGCTGCGCAGTCGGTCGCAGGCTTCGCCAGCTCCCACAGTTACAGTGACAACCTCAAGCCCCTGTGGGAGCTGGCGTAGCCTGCGATGGCCGCGCTACGGAATCAACCCTGCCACTTGCCCCCTTCGACAATCACGCTCTCAGGCTTGGTGTCGTCGCTCAGTTCCTTGCGCACGTACTGGTCATACAGCTTGAGCAGGAACTTCTGCTCACCCAGGCGCGCCAGTTCGGCATTGACCCAGTCACGCAGCTCGATATTGCCCTTCTTCACCGCCGGGGCGATCGGTGCTTCTTCCCCTAGCTTCTCGGCCAACACGCGATAGCCCGGGTTCTGCTTCGACCAGCTGAACAGGATCAGGTTGTCCTGGGCGTAGGCGTCACCACGGCCATTGGCCAGGGCCTGCAGCGACTCGGAGTTTTTCTCGAACTTGAGCAACTTCCAGTCCGGGTGGTTCTTGGTCAGCCAGATATCCGCCGTGGTGCCGGTGGTGACGATGGTGGTCTTGTCGGCCAGGTCATCGAGTTTTTTCACGCTGCTGCCTTCCGGCACCAGGGCCTGCACCGCCACGCGCAGGTTGGGGTTGGTGAATTCCACCGCCTCCTTGCGCTCCGGGGTGACAGTCATGTTGGCCAGGATCAGGTCGACCTTGTCGCTTTGCAGGAAGGGAATACGGCTGGCCGGTTCCACCGCCACGAATTCGACCTTGTTCTCGTCACCGAGCAGCGACTTGGCGAACTGGCGACCGATGTCGGTATCGAAGCCGACGTAGCGCCCGCTCTCGTCAACGAAGCCGAACGGCGGCTTGTCGGTGAATACGCCGACGATCAGCTTGTCGCGCGCCTTGATGGTTTCCAGGTAACTGGTGGCCGGTGCAGCGCCCGACGACGCCGGCTTGGCCGGTTCTTCAGCCTTGTTGCAACCGGCCAGCAGAGCCAGGCCGAACAGGGACACCAGCAGTTTCGAGGTTTTCGCAGTTTTCATGACAGTTCCTTTGCGGGCAGTGTGGGCAGGCTTTCTACAAAGGAGAATTTCTCCAGGAACTGCTGCGCGCGTGCGGTCTGCGGGTTCGTAAAGAAGCTCTCGGGGTCGCGCTGTTCAAGGATCCTGCCGGCCTCCATGAACACGATGCGATCGGCCACCGCACGGGCGAAGGCCATTTCATGGGTGACGATGAGCAGGGTCATGCCGTCGCGGGCCAGGCCCTGGATCACTTGCAGCACCTCCTTGACCATCTCCGGGTCCAGGGCGGCGGTGACCTCGTCGAACAGCATCACCTCGGGGTTCATGCACAGCGAACGGACAATGGCGATGCGCTGCTGCTGGCCACCGGAGAGCTCGCGCGGATAGGCATCGCGCTTGTCCAGCAGGCCGACCCGGGCCAGCAGTGCTTCGGCCTGGGCCTGGGCCTCGCGGCGCTCGCGCTTCTGCACCTTGAGCGGGCCGAGCAACAGGTTGTCGAGCACGTTCATGTGGCCGAACAGGTGATAACTCTGGAACACCATGCCCACCCGCTGGCGTACCTGGCGCCAGTCGGTGCGCGGATCCAGCAGTTCCTCGCCGGCCAGGCGCAGGTGACCGCTGTCGGCGCTTTCCAGGCCATTGAGGCAGCGCAGCAAGGTGCTCTTGCCGCAGCCGCTGGGGCCGAGGATCACCACCACTTCGCCGCTGCGCACCGAAAGGTCGATGTTGTTCAGCACCCGGTGCTTGCCGAAGGATTTGTTGAAGCCTTTGAACCCGATCAGTGCGCTCATGCGTGTGTCCAGCGGCGCTCAAGGGCGCGCGAGGCGGCCGAGAGCGGGTAGCAGATAAAGAAAAAGAACAGGAACAGCGCGCCGTAGATCAGCACCGATTCGTAGGTGCGCTCGATGATCTGCTGGCCGACCTTGATCACATCGACCACCCCGATCAGCACCGCCAGCGAACTGGTCTTGATGATCCGCGTGTAGATGTTGATGGTCGGTGGGGTCATGCGCTTGAGCGCCTGGGGCAGCAACACGTAGCCATACAGCTGCCAGGCACCGAGGCCGATCGACAGCCCGGCCTCGCGTTGCCCGCGGGGCAAGGAGCGCAAGGCACCGCGCACCACTTCGCCCACCTCACTGGCGCCCCACAACGACAGCACCAGCACCGCGCACCAGAAGCTGGGGATACTCAAGGCAAAGAAGATCGGCAAGCCGAAGAACAGCAGGTACAACCAAACCAGCACCGGGATCGCCCGGAACAGCTCCAGGTAGACCCGCAGCACCAGGTTCAGGCTGCGCAGGTTGAGGCTGGCCAGCACGCCGTAGAGCACGCCACCGAGGGTGCTGAAGACAATCCCCAGGCCCGAGATGGCCAGGGTCTGCGCAGCGCCCTTGCCCAGTTGCGGCAAGGACACCAGCAGCAACTCAAGACCCGAACTGGCCATGTTGCAGCCTCCTTTCCAGACGGCTGAGCAACAGCGACAACGGCAGGAACAGCAGCACGCAGATCAGCGTCAGCACCGCGAGCATCTCGTAGGTCTTGTAATACAGGGCGATGTAGCTCTTGGTGGTGTAGAGAATCTCCGGCACCGCCACCGCCGACACCACGGTGGTTTCCTTGAGCAGGAAGATGAAATTGGCGAACAGCGACGGCAGGCTGAGGATCCCGGCCTGGGGCAGGATCACGTGGCGCAGCAGCTGGCCTTCGGACAGGCCGATCGAACGCCCGGACTCCAGCTGCGCCGCCGGCACCGCCTCGACACCGGCGCGCAGCACTTCGGTCAGGTAGGCACCACCGAGGAAGGTCATGGTGATGATCGCCGCGGCAAAGCCGGAAATCTTCAGGCCCAGGGTCGGCAGGGCGAAGTAGACGAAGAACAGCTGGATCAGCAGCGGCGTATTGCGCGCCAGCTCGACGTAGAGCGTTACCAGGCGCTGCAGGTACGGCGTGCGATAGACCAGGATTGCCGCATTGACCAGCGCCACCAGCAACGAGGTGGCAATGGCGATCAGGCCGACCTGCAGGGTAACCCCCACGGCCTTGAGAAACGCCGGGAATGTGCTAAGGATAAAGGCGACGTCGAAACTCATGGACAGGGCCTCGACACAGAATGGTGGCAGTGCGACATGGACGGATCTCGGATCGGTCCAAGGGTAATCGGACCGCTCTAAACAGGGTTGTCAGTGCGGGTAAGCACCATCACTAAGACTCTAAAGGCATAAGAAAAATTATTTAAATACCTTTATTGCATATTGATATCACCCAAACAGCTAACCTGCGAAATCCTTCGGTGTGCCGGGATCTTTCCGCCCAAAAGGCAATCCAACCCCTGTCACTTCCCTCCTATCTCAAGGAAGAAAACAACAATGAACAACCAGGCGAACCACGATCCCCAGGACCTGCTGAAACTGCTGAGCGCCCTGCTGCGCGCGGTCCGGTCGCGAAACTGAGGCATAAAAAAACGCCGACGCGGCATTGCCTGCGTCGACGTTATCGAGGTGTTTGGGCTGCTACGGCGAATCAGAACGCCGGCAGTACCGCACCGCTGTATTTCTTCTCGATGAAGGTCTTCACTTCCGGGCTGGTCAGGGCCTTGGCCAGCTTCTGGATGGCGGCGCTGTCCTTGTTGTCCGGACGGGCTACCAGGAAGTTGACGTATGGCGAGTCGGCGCCTTCGATCACCAGGGCGTCCTTGGCCGGGTTCAGGCCGGCTTCCAGGGCGTAGTTGGTGTTGATCATGTCCAGGTCGACCTGGTCCAGCACGCGCGGCAGCATGGCCGACTCAAGCTCGCGGAACTTCAGTTTCTTCGGGTTCTCGGCGATGTCTTTCGGGGTTGCCAGGGCGTTCTTCGGATCCTTCAGGGTGATCAGGCCGGCCTTCTGCAACAGCAGCAGGGCGCGACCGCTGTTGCTGCCCTCGTTAGGAATGGCAACGGTAGCGCCTTCCTTGAGTTCGCTCAGGTTCTTGACCTTTTTCGAGTAGCCGCCGAAAGGCTCGACGTGAACACCGATAACGGTTTCCAGGTGAGTGCCTTTGCCTTCGTTGAAGTTCTTCAGGTACGGCAGGGTCTGGAAGTAGTTGGCGTCCAGGCGCTTCTGGTCGACCTGCACGTTAGGCTGCACGTAGTCGGTGAACACCTTGATCTCCAGGTCCACACCTTCCTTGGCCAGGGTCGGCTTGATCAGCTCGAGGATTTCGGCATGAGGCACGGGGGTGGCGGCGACCACCAGTTTCTCGCCCGCCTGGGCAAAACCTGCAACCGACAGAGCGGCCGCCAGAGCAGTGAACAACAGAGCCTTTTTCATGCGTAATCCTTATTCGAATACATGACCATCGGTCGACGGCAAAATGGGTTGCCAGCACATTGCTAGCTGGCTTGGAGCGGACAATACCTAGATTTTTTATTCCGCAACAATATCTTTTATTTTGCTGCTTATTCCATTTTCAACCATCAGCCCAGACGCTGCAAAGTCTTCCCCAGTAGCGCCTGCAGGGCAGTGCGTTCCTGCGCGTCGGCCAGCTGGCAAAACTGTTCGAGCTGGCTGGCCAGGGCTTGCAGCGGCGTCGGCAGATTCAGGTGCCGGGGCAGGATTTCTTCACCGCTGCTGACCAGCAAGGCAAAGTGAATGACGTTCTCCAGCTCCCGGGTATTGCCTGGCCAGCTGTGCAGTTCCAGCACCCGTTGCGCCGCCTCGCTGATCAACGGCACCGACAGGTTCAGGCGCGGGCTGTAGATGCCGACGAAATACTCGGCCAGCGGCAGGATGTCGCCGACCCGCTCGCGCAACGCCGGCAGCAGCAACTGGCCCTCATGCAGGTAATGGTAGAGCCGGTCATGGAACTTGCCGGCGCTGACCGCCTCGCCCAGGTCGATGCTCGACGCCGCCACCAGGCGCACATCCACGGGGCTGGGCTGTTGTGCGCCGACCCGGGTGACTTCGCGGTTTTCCAGGGCCGCGAGCAGTTTCACCTGGATCGCCAGCGGCAGGTCGGCGATTTCGTCCAGGTACAAGGTGCCGCCATTGGCCGAGCCAAACCAGCCGGCACGGCTGCTGGCGGTGCCACTGTGGGCGCCGGCGCTGTAGCCGAACAGCTCGGCATCGGCATAGGTCGGACTGATGGCCGCGCAGTTGACCGAAACGAACAGGCCGCCGCGATCGCTGGCGCGGTGGATCTGCCGGGCCAGCAGCTCCTTGCCGGTGCCGGTCTCGCCGCGAATCAGCACCGGCAGCGCCAGCGGCGCCAGCAGTTCGAGCTCCTGGCGCAATTGCCGCGAACGCGGGTCGACGAACACCAGCGCCTTGGCGCGGATGCTCAGCGGGCTCTTGTCCAGTTCGGGAAAGGTCAGCAAGGGCTGGCCGAAGGTATCGTGATGACTCATGGCAAACTCCCGCCCGCAGCACCTGGGGCCGGGCGTTGGTTCTGGCGAAAGGTCAGCGCCCGGGGTCAGGCGCGGCGAAGGGCGTGCTGTTCGAGACGGTTCTGCAGGCGGTACAGGTAGGCAAAGCCCTGCTCCCAGCGACGGTGGCCGGACTTGACGTTGATATGTCCGGCCCCGGCGAGAAAGCCCACCTCGGCACCCCAACCACGGGCCAGTTGCATGGCCCGCGGGGCACTGACCGCCGGGTCGTTGTCGGAGCTGACCACTTGGCTCGGGAACGGCAATGTCTGCTGTGGAATCGGCGCGAAGTTGCGCAGGGCATCGGCGCAGGTCGGGCGCTCGACATCGGCCGGCGCCACCAGCAACGCGCCATGCACCCGGCGTAGCAAACTCACGCTGGCTTGCGCTGCCCAGTGGGCGACGGTGATGCAACCCAGGCTGTGGGCAATCAGGATGACCGGCGAAGCGTCAGCGGCCACGGCCTGCTCCAGTGCCGCCACCCAATCTTCGCGCCGCGGCGTCAGCCAGTCGGCCTGCTCCACCCGGGCACTGTTGGGCAGCACCTGCTGCCAGTGGCTCTGCCAATGATCTTCTGGCGATCCTTGCCAGCCCGGCACAATCAGGTAACGGATCGACGTGTTGCGCATGGGGACGCCTCCTGTGGGGTTTGCGTGCTTGAGGCAAAGTATAGGGGCGTGGTTATATTCGTAAAGGAATAAGAAGCTATTTATTAATAACCAAAACTATTCTCTGTAGGAGCGGTTCCCGAGACGCAGATAAAAAAAGGGCCACCCCCCTGCCAGAGAAATGGCCCTGAAGACTTGCCTGAGGTGTGTTGCTCAGCGGGCGGTGATCACCGACAACTTGGTGATACCGGCTCGTTCGATCGAGGCCATGGCACGCGCCACTTCCCCATAGTTCACGCCATCGTCGGCCTGCAGCTGCACGCGCAGTTCCGGGTCCTTGGCCTTGGCCGCCTGCAGGTTGGTTTCCAGCAGGTCGGGCTGGATCTGATCCTTGTTGATGAACAGCTGGCCGCCGCCATCGATGCTCACCACCAGCGGGTCCTTCTGCTCCACCGGGGCCACGGCCTCGGTCTTGGGCAAATTGATGGGAATGGCATTGGTCAGCAGGGGCGCGGTGACGATGAACACCACCAGCAGCACCAGCATCACGTCCACCAGCGGCGTCACGTTGATCTCGCTGAGTACTTCGTCACTGTCCTGGGTCGAGAAGGCCATGTCAGGAGGCCTCCTTCACAGTCTGCGGATGGCTGCCGGCCGCTTTGTAGGCAGTCGGATGGATCAGCACACGGAAGGCGCTCTTCTGCGCCAGGCTGTAGAAGTCGTGGGCAAAGTCGTCGAGGTCGGCGGCGGTCAGCTTCAGGCTGCGCAGGAAGTAGTTGTAAACCAGCACCGCCGGCACCGCGACGGCGATCCCCACGCCGGTGGCCACCAACGCCGCACCAATGGGCCCGGCCACGGTTTCCAGACTGGCGGAACCGGCGGCGCTGATGCCCTTGAGTGCTTCCATGATGCCCCAGACCGTGCCGAACAGGCCGATGAAGGGCGAGGTGCTGCCGATACTGGCGACCACCGCCAGGCCGGTTTCCAGGGAGCGGCGCTCACGCACGATCTGCTGGCGCAGGGCACGCTCCAGGCGGTCCTGGTGGTTGATCGCCTGGCTCAGGTCGCGGGCATCGCCCGGCTCACCCACAGCGATTGCCGCGTAGCCGGCCTGGGCTACCCGGGCCGCCGCGCCAGGCTGGCTGTCGCTCAGCTCGGCAGCGGCATCCAGGCTGGAGGCGGCCCAGAACTGCTTGTGAAAGCGCTTGTCCTGGTTTTTCAGGCGCAGGAACTGCACGCCCTTGACCAGGGCCAGTCCCCAGGTGACCACAGAGAAGCCCACCAGCAGCCAGATCACCGCGCTTTCGATGGATTCGAGGGGGGATGCCAATAACGTCATGATCAGTACTCTCTCTGTTAGCGCGAATTAGTGGATCTTGAATTCGATCGGTACGCTGACCCAGCCATCCAGGGCCACGTCCCCTTGCTTGGCCGGCACGAAGCTCCAGCGCTTGACCGCCGCCAGGGCGGCCTCGTCGAGTGGCTGGCGGCCGCTGCTCTTTTGCAGCTGGATCTCGCCCGGCTTGCCGCTGGCCAGCACATGCACCCGCAACAGCACCGTGCCTTCCCAGCCGCGGCGGTGGGCCAGTGCCGGGTATTCCGGCGCCGGGTTCTTCAGGTAGCCGGCACTGGCCGAGGCCGGTGTCACCGGCGCTGGCGCAGGCGGTGCGGGTGGCGCCGCTGGCGCGACGGGCTGCGCGGGTGCCGGTGGCTGCTCGACGGCCTTGGTCACCGGTTTGGCCACTGGCTTGGCGACAGGCTTGGGTTTCGGCTTGGGCAGCGGCTTGGGCGCAGGTTTGGCCGCCAGCTCATCCACCACCGGCGGCGGTGGCTCCACGACCGCAGGTGGCGGTGCGGGTGGCGGTGGCTGGACCACTGGCGGTGCCGGCTGGGAAAACTCGATGGTCATCGGTGGAATTTCTGGCGCTACCACCGGTAGAACCGGTGTAGGCGCCTGGCTGAGCCAATAGGCCACGGCGCCATGCAGGGCCAGGGCGAAAACGCCCAGCAGGAACTTGTCGCGGCGACCCAGGGCGCTGTTCGGCGTGCGCTGCAAGCGTTGCTGCGCCAGGGGCACACGGTGCGCTCGGCCGAAGTCGACCAGCGCGCCGCCCGGCGTCTGGCGCCAGCGCACATCGAGTGTGGCGGCGGCGGTCTGGACATTACCCATTGATCAGCTCCCGGGTCTGCGTTCGTTACATCGAAGGCCGCTCATTGGCCTTCGCTGGATGGATCATCAATCGGCACTGCTTATTTCTTAAAGTAATCTTTAAAGTTATAGATAGATGATTTACGAATATGAAAAACGATGCCTCCGCTCAAAGCCGCGCCGTTCGCGGCCTTGCGCCCATCGGCGTATTTGCTATGCCTGCCACGCATGAAAAGTATGTGGCGCAGGCATGGCAAAACCGGCCTCAGAAGTCGTAGCGAGCGGTCAGGCCCAGGGTTTTCGGCGTGCCCGGCAGTCCTTCATAACCGCCATTGGCCGCACTCCAGAGGGTGGTGTAGTAGGTCTTGTCGAAGGCGTTCTTCAGCCACAGCGAGACATCCCACTGCCCCTGCCCCAGATCGCCCCGCAGGCCGGTGGACAGGTTGACCACGGCATAGCTGGGGATCTGCGCGAAGTCCGAGTCCTCGACCGTGCCCACGGCCTTGGAACGGAACGCGTAGCTGGCGGTGACATAGGGCTGCAGGCCGTTGTCCAGGTCCCACTGGTAGGTGCCGTTGGCGTTGCCGATCCACTTCGAGGCGCCGACCACCTGGTGCCCGGTCAGGTCGCAGGAGGCCGGTGCGCCTGGCTGCAGGGCGACCTCCGGCGGGCACGGGGCGTCCTTGTAGGAGAGATAGCGGACGTCGTTGTAGGAGCCGTTGAGGTTCAAGGTCAGGCCACGGATTGGCACCAGGGTGCTTTCCACCTCGACCCCGCGCGAACGCACGGAACCGGCGTTGGTCAGGTACTGCACCCGGTTGGCTTCGTCGTAGGCGTTGGTCTGGTAGCCGTGGACCTCGGTCCAGAACAGGTTGGCGTTGAGTTGCAGACGGCGGTCCCAGAGGGTGCTCTTCAGACCCAGTTCGGCGTTATTGGCGCGCTCGGTGCCCACCAGCAGCGAATCGGCCCCGGCCACCGGTGCGGTCGCCACCGTCAGGTTGACCCCGCCGGACTTCTCGCCGTGGGACAAGGTGGCGTAGCCGAGCAGGTCATCGGTGAAGCGGTAGCTCAGGTTGAGCAGCCCCGAAGGGCTGAAGGTGTACTGGTTGAGATCCCCCGAATCATAGGCGCCGACCCGTGCCTGGCGGGCCGCGGCGGCCGCGCCCGTGACCGCGGCACCGTTGACCGGCGCATTGCGGTCGACCCAGGCGCTTTTTTCTTCGTAGGTGCCACGGATGCCGGCGGTGAAATCCAGGCGCTCGGTCAGGTGCCAGGTGCCCTGGCCGAACAGGGCGAAGCTGTCGGTGTCGATATGGCCCTTGCCCAGGGTGGTGACATTGGCCAGGGCGCCAGCGGGCGTGCCGTTCCAGATATCGGCCTGGGGCCCGTAGAAGACGAAGGATTGGTTATCCAGGTCCGAGCCGAAGTAGTAGGCACCCACCACGTAGTCGAAGAATCCACCGGTGGGCGAGGCCAGGCGAAATTCCTGGGAGTACTGCTTGTCGCGCACCGACACGCCGGAGTTGTAGGCCGCCGGCACGTTCAGGCCCTCGTCGTTGCGCGGGGTGAAATCCCACCAGCGGTAGGCACTGACCGAGGTCAGGGTGAAGTCGTTGTCCAGGGTCCAGTTGGCTTCCAGCGAGGTGCCGCCCTGGAACACCGTGACCTGCTGATCGCTATCGAGGTTGACCTTGCGCGTGCTGCCGTCGATCAGCGTGGCACCGGCCGCCCTGGCACGGGTTTCGTAGCGGTTGACGCCATTGATGGTCGGCCCGGTGCTGAACAGCAGGCGGGTGCCGGCGCTGGAGTCTTCTTCGTTGTAGTCGCCGATCCAGCGCAGATTGAACTGCTCGTTCGGCTTGTACAGCAACTGCCCGCGAAAGCCCTGGCGCGAGCCGCCATTGAGGGTATGGCCGTCGAACTCGTTCTTGATATCGCCGTCGCTGCGGGTGCGGTAGGCCGAAATGCGCCCGGCCAGGGTCTCGCTCAACGGGCCGGACAGCGTGCCCTTGGTCTGGAAGTAGCCATCCTCGCCCACCGAGGTTTCGATGCTGCGCTCGGGGGTGAAGCTGGGCGCGCGGGTGCTGATGTTGATCACCCCGGCAGTGGTGTTCTTGCCGAACAGGGTGCCTTGCGGACCACGCAGCACTTCCAGCTGCTCGATGTCCACCAGGTCGAACACCGCCATGCCCGGCCGGCCGAGGTAGACGTTGTCCAGGTAGAGCCCGACGCTGCCCTCCAGGCCATCGCTGGCCGGGTTGTTACCCAGGCCACGGATCGACACGCTGGACTGGCGCGCATGCATGTAGGCAACGTTGACGCTCGGCACCAGTTGCTGCAGGTCCTGGATGCGGTAGACGCGCTGGTTTTCCAGGGTCTGGCCGTCGAGCACGCTGATTGGCGTCGGCACGCTCTGGGCGCTTTCCTCGCGGCGCCGGGCGGTCACGGTCACGGTCTTGAGCTGGCTGTCACTGGCCTTGACTGCCGTCTGCGCCGGCTCGTCGGCTTGGGCCGGCAGCCAGTGCGCGCTGCCGGCCAGCAGCAGGGCCATAGGCAGGCGCTTGAGCCGACGGGATGAGAGAGGTGCAGCGCGAAGGGTCGGACTCATGGACAGCTCCTGGCAGGAACGTATATTCCTGATAGTTATTTGTATATTGATTTACATATTTTTACCGAATAAGAGAGTGACTTTATAAGGAGTGCGACCGAGCTGCGGCAAATGCATTTGGCCGATACTTTTAATGCCGAATAGGCATATAGGAGGGAGGTGAAGCGCAATGCAATCGCGGGGCAAGCCCGCTCCTACAGGTTTGGTGAAAACCTCTGTAGGAGCGGGCTTGCCCCGCGATCAGAGTGGGTCAGATGTTGGCGACTTTCTGCCAGACCTTGGGCTTGAAGAACAGGGTTTCGCCACGCGCCAACCCGCTCAGGCTGTCGTGGTCCTTGACCACTTCGGCCTCGATCAGCTCGCTCTGGCCCTCGACCTTCAGGGTCACTCGGGTAGTCGCGCCCAACGGACGAATATCACGCACTTCCGCGGCATGATGGCCTTCGATCTCGTGCCGCGACAGCGACACCTCGTGCGGTCGGAACAACACGTGGTGGCCCTCGCTCAGGTGCAAGCGGTTGGAGTCGCCGAGGAAGTGATAGACGAAGTCACTGGCCGGGTTCTCGTACACCTCGCCCGGCGAGCCGATCTGCTCGATCACGCCCTTGTTCATCACCACGATACGGTCGGCGACTTCCATGGCCTCTTCCTGGTCGTGGGTGACGAACACCGAGGTCAGGTTGATGTCCTCATGCAGGCGCGCCAGCCAGCGGCGCAGCTCCTTGCGCACCTTGGCATCGAGGGCGCCGAACGGCTCGTCGAGCAGCAGCACCTTGGGCTCCACCGCCAGGGCGCGGGCCAGGGCGATCCGCTGGCGCTGGCCGCCGGACAGTTGCTCGGGGTAACGGTCGCTGAGCCAGTCAAGCTGGACCATGTTCAGCAGTTCATGGACCTTCTCGGCGATCTTGCTCTCGCTTGGCCGCTCGCCCTTGGGCTTCATGCGCAGGCCGAAGGCGACGTTGTCGAACACGCTCATGTGGCGGAACAGGGCGTAGTGCTGGAACACGAAGCCGACGTTGCGATCACGCACGTCGTGGCCGGACACATCCTCGCCATGGAAGACGATGTTGCCCTGGTCGGGGGTTTCCAGCCCGGCGATGATCCGCAGCAGCGTGGTCTTGCCGCAGCCGGACGGGCCCAGCAGGGCCACCAGCTCACCGCTGTGGATATCCAGGTTGATGCTGTCCAGGGCCTGGAAAGCGTTGAAGCGCTTGCTGACGTTACGAACTTCGATCGACATGAATTATTCCTCCGCTGCGCTGTGGCGCAGACGGTTAATGCGGGACTCGCTCCACTGCTTGAGCAGCAGGATGAAGAGCGCCAGGATCAGCAACAGGCTGGCCACGCTGAAGGCCGCGACATGGTTGTATTCGTTGTAGAGGATCTCCACGTGCAGCGGCAAGGTGTTGGTCACCCCGCGAATGTGCCCGGAGACCACCGACACCGCGCCGAACTCGCCCATGGCCCGCGCGGTACAGAGCACCACGCCGTAGATCAGGCCCCATTTGATGTTGGGCAGGGTCACGTGCCAGAACATCTGCCAGCCGTTGGCGCCGAGCAGGCGCGCAGCCTCCTCTTCCTGGGTGCCCTGCTCCTGCATCAGCGGGATCAGTTCGCGGGCGACGAAGGGCACGGTGACGAAGATGGTCGCCAGGACAATGCCCGGCAAGGCGAAGACGATCTGGATGTCGTGATCCTGCAACCAGGGGCCGAACAGGCCCTGGGCGCCGAACATCAGCACGTAGACCAGGCCGGCGATCACCGGCGAGACCGAGAACGGCAGGTCGATCAGGGTCACCAGGATGCTCTTGCCGCGGAAGGTGTACTTGCTCACGCACCAGGCCGCGCTGACGCCGAACACCAGGTTCAGCGGCACCGAGATGGCCACGGCGATCAGGGTCAGCTTCAGGGCCGACAGCGCGTCGGGCTCGAAGATCGCCTCGAAGAAGGTCCCCAGGCCCATTTTCAGGCCCTGGGACACCACGATCACCAGCGGCAGCAGCAGGAACAGGGCGAAGATCAGCCAGGCGAGGCTGATCAGGATACGCCGCGAAGTGGCGCTGCCACGGCGGGCGGCGTTGGCCGAGGCGGCCGCGCCAATAGACGATGCAGACATGGACATGGCCTCCTTCAAGGGGTTTCGATGCGCCGCTGCAGCAAGTTGATCAGCAGCAACAGGATGAAGGAAACCACCAGCATCAACACGCCGATGGCGGTGGCGCCGGTGTAGTCGTACTGGTCGAGCTTGACCATGATCAGCAGCGGCAGGATCTCGGTCTTCATCGGCATGTTACCGGCGATGAAGATCACCGAACCGTACTCACCCACGCCCCGGGCAAAGGCCAGGGCGAAGCCGGTCAGCCAGGCTGGCAACAAGGCTGGCAGCAGCACATAGCGGAACACCTGCAGTGGCTTGGCGCCCAGGCAGGCAGCGGCCTCTTCGACCTCGCGCGGGATATCGGCCAGTACCGGCTGCACCGTGCGCACCACGAAGGGCAAGGTCACGAAGGTCAGCGCCAGGGTGATGCCCAGGGGGGTGTAGGCGATCTTGAAGCCCAGGTCAGTGGCGAACTGGCCGACCAGGCCGGCCGGCGCATACAGCGCGGTCAGGGCGATACCGGCCACCGCGGTGGGCAGGGCGAACGGCAGGTCGATCATCGCCTCGATGATCTTGCGTCCGGGGAAGGTGTAGCGCACCAGCACCCAGGCCAGCAGGGTGCCGATGATGCCGTTGATGATGGCGGCGAAGAGGGCAGTACCGAAACTCAGCTTGAGCGCGGCAAGTACCCGCGGTGCACTGATGATGGCCCAGAACTGCTCCCAGGTGAGCTGGGCGGCATGCACGAACATGGCGCCCAGCGGTATGAGCACAATCAGGCTGAGGTACACCAAGGTGTAGCCCAGCGTCAGCCCGAAGCCGGGTATGACGGGGGAAATACGACGTGACATAAAGGTCCCTGGTTGAACGCACGAAGCCCGGGACGAATCCCGGGCCCATGCTGGCTACTGAACGGCGATTATCCTGTCGGCCAAGTATCACTGCGCCGTATAGATCTGATCGAACACGCCACCATCGTTGAAAAACTTGGGTTGGGCAGTCTTCCAGCCACCGAAGTCTTTGTCGATAGTCACCAGGTCCAGTTTCGGGAACTGCTTGGCGTAATCGGCGGCCACCTTGGCATCACGCGGACGGTAGAAGTTGTCGGCGGCGATCTTCTGCCCGGCCGGGCTGTACAGGTACTTGAGGTAGGCCTCGGCGATCTGCTCGTTGCCCTTCTTCTCGGCGTTCTTGTCGACCACGGCCACCGGCGGCTCGGCGAGGATCGACAGCGATGGCACGACGATCTCGAACTTGTCGCTGCCACCGTCTTCCTTGAGCGCCAGGAAGGCTTCGTTTTCCCAGGCCAGCAACACGTCACCCTGACCGTTGTTAACGAAGGTGATGGTCGAGCCGCGGGCACCGGTATCGAGCACCGGCACATGCTTGAACAGCTCCTGCACGTATTCCTGGGCCTTGGCTTCGCTGCCACCGGCTTTCAGGCCGTAGGCCCAGGCGGCGAGGAAGTTCCAGCGGGCGCCGCCGGAGGTTTTCGGGTTCGGGGTGATGACCGAGACATCCTTCTTGATCAGGTCGCCCCAGTCCTTGATGCCCTTGGGATTGCCCTTGCGCACCAGGAACACGATGGTCGAGGTGTAGGGGGTGCTGGCGTCCGGCAGGCGGGTCTGCCAGTTATCCGGCAGGGTCTTGCCGAGCTTGGCCACTTCATCGATATCGCCCGCCAGGGCCAGGGTCACCACGTCGGCGCGCAGGCCGTCGATCACTGCCCGGGCCTGCTTGCCCGAACCACCGTGGGACTGCTGGATCTTCACCTTGTCGTCCGGGTGCGCCTGCTGCCAGTGCTTGATGAACTCGGCGTTGTACTGCTGGTAGAGCTCACGGGTCGGGTCGTAGGACACGTTCAACAACTCGTAGTCCTTGGCGATGGCGGAACCGGCAAAAACGGCGCTGGCGAGTGCGGCCAGGGCATAACGGCGGATGGACATGGTGAAGCTCCCGATTGGCGTATTTTTCTAATTGGGTGGCGCGTTCATCGCGGGACGAGCCCGCTCCTACGTTCAGCCGGGCTTGTGGCCGGGGTTCTGCAGGCGGAATTTTTCCTTGCGTTCGATCTGCACGACCTGGGCGTTGTGCACGGTGATTTCCACCGCGCCGAAGCGCAGGTCGCGCAAGGCGCTCTGGATCTCGCGCAGAATGGTGGTTTCGTCCTGACCGTCAACGCTACGCAGAGATGCGCTCATGCTCGTGCTCCTGTGGATGAGGGGTGCCGGGCAATCGCGTAAGTGAGGGTGATTGCACCTGGCTTGAGGGCAATCTTAGGGGGGCTTGAATATTCTTAAAAATACTATTTAAGAATTTTTATATAACCGAAAATCCTGATTATCGCGGGGCAAGCCCGCTCCTACGGGGAGCTGTAGGAGCGGGCTTGCCCCGCGATGGGCCTTCAGCCCCAACGCAACTCCCCGGCCGGCACCGGCCGCCCGAACCAGTACCCCTGCCCCAGCAGGCATTGCTGCTGAAGAAGAAACTGCGCCTGCTCAGCCTGCTCGATCCCTTCGGCATGCACCTGCATACCCATGCTCCTGCCCAGGGCGACGATCACCCGGACGATCGCCGCATCGTCTTCATCCGCGGGCAACCCGGCGACGAAGCCCTGGTCGATCTTGAGCTTCTGCACCGGCAGGCGCTTGAGGCGCAGCAGCGAGGAGTAGCCGGTGCCGAAGTCGTCGATGGCCAGGCGCAGCCCCAGCTCGCGCAGGCGATGCAGCTGTTCCAGGGCGACTTCGGGGTCTTCCATCACAGCGCTTTCGGTTACTTCAAGCTCAAGCACACCGGGGTCGAGCCCGGTGTCGCGCAGCACCTTGGCCACCTGCTGGTAAAGATCGCGATGGGTAAACAGGCGGCTGGAGATGTTCACCGCCACGAACTCCAGATGCCGCCCGCCGGCTTGCCACTGGACCATCTGCGCACAGGCCTGGTTGAGCACCCAGGTGTCGATGTCGGCGATCAGGCCGGTGCGCTCGGCAATCGGGATGAACTCCCCGGGTGGCACCAGCCCGCGCTCAGGATGCTGCCAGCGCACCAGGGCCTCGACGCCGATCATCTTGCCGCACAGCAGGTCATGCACCGGCTGGAAGTACACCCGCAACTCTTCCTGATCCAGTGCCCGACGCAATTCGGCCGCGGTCTCGACCCGCTGCTGGGCATGGGCGGTCAGCTCTTCCGTGTACAGGGCATAGCCCGCGCGACCGCAGGCCTTGGCCTTGAACAAGGCCGAGTCGGCATTGCGCAACAGTTGCTCGGCGCTCAGGGCGTCGCTGGGGAACAGGCTGATACCGACGCTGGCGCTGATGAACAGGCGTTGGGACTCGATTTCAAAGGGCGGCCTCATCACATCGAGGATGCTTTGCGCCAGTGCCGCGGCCTGGCCGACCTGTGGACAATGCTCGACCAGCACCGCGAACTCGTCACCACCCAGCCGGGCCAGGGTCACGCCACTGCCCAGCAGGTCCTTGAGACGCTCGCCGACCATTTTCAGCAACTGGTCGCCAACATTGTGGCCAAGACCGTCGTTGATGCTCTGGAAATGGTCCAGGTCCAGCAGCAACAAGGCGCAGCCGCGCTTGTTGGCCTGGGCCGCAGCCAGCGCCTGCTCGATTCGGTCGTTGAACAGCAGGCGGTTGGGCAGGTCGGTGAGCGGGTCATGGTGGGCCAGGTAGGCCAGCTCGCGCTCGGTGTGCTTGATCGCGCTGATGTCGCTGAACACCGCCACATAGTGACTGAGCGCGCCGCTGTCATCGCGGATCGAACAGATGGTCTGCCATTGCGGGTATACCTCGCCGGTCTTGCGCCGGTTCCAGATCTCGCCGCTCCATTCGCCCTTCTGCGCCAGGGTGGCGAAGATCTGCTGGTAGAACGCCGTATCGTGGCGACCGGATTTGAACTTGTTCGGGCGCAGGCCGATGACCTCGTCCTTGTCGTACCCGGTGATCTGCATGAACGCGCGGTTCACATGCACGATCACCCCGGCGCTATCGGTCACCAGTACGCCTTCCAGGGTGCTGTCGAACACCGCCGCGGCCATGCGCAGACGCTCGCGGTCCTCGCGGCGCAGGCGCGCACCGACACCGATGAAGTTGAGCAGGCGGGCGCGGGACGAGAAGATCAGCAGTGCGCTGACCATTACCCAGACAGAGGCACTGAGCAGCTGCCAGCGGGCCAGTTGCTGGTGATCATCGAAAAGACTGCTCAATAATTGATCAGACAATGCCAGCCAGAGCACGGACAGCACCAGGTAGAGTGCCGCCATGCGCATGGCGTCTCGAACGGAAGCAGACATAAGGTCCCGACAAGCCCACATAAAAATTTGGGGGATTATAGGGTAGAAACATCCCCTGACCTCTTATCTAAAAGGCCGACTGGTTTTATTTATCCGCGCTGGGATAATGCTTGCCGCTGTTCCTTATGCTCAGAGGGCCTCTTCACCTATGTGGTACCAAGGTTTGCTCAACTTGTCGGCCTGGCAGCTGCTGGCAGTCACCCTGGTCATGACCCACGTGACCATCGTCAGTGTCACCGTCTACCTGCACCGCTATTCCGCCCACCGCTCGCTGGAACTGAACGCCGGGCTCAAGCACTTCTTCCGTTTCTGGCTGTGGCTGACCACGGCGCAGAACACCCGCGAGTGGACCGCCATCCACCGCAAGCACCACGCCAAATGCGAAACCGTCGATGACCCGCACAGCCCGGTGATCAAGGGCCTGTCCACGGTCCTGCGCAAGGGCGCCGAGTTGTACCGCGAAGAAGCGCGCAACCCGGAAACCCTGCGCATCTACGGCAAGAACTGCCCCGAAGACTGGATCGAGCGCAACCTCTACTCGCGCTACAAACTGGGCGGCATCGCCCTGATGGCCGTCATCGACCTGCTGCTGTTCGGCACCATCGGCATCACCATCTGGGCCGTGCAGATGATGTGGATTCCGTTCTGGGCCGCCGGGGTGATCAACGGCCTGGGCCACGCCGTGGGCTATCGCAACTTCGAATGCCGTGACGCGGCCACCAACCTGGTGCCCTGGGGCATCATCGTTGGCGGCGAAGAGCTGCACAACAACCACCACACCTACCCCAACTCGGCCAAGCTGTCGGTCAAGCGCTGGGAGTTCGACATGGGCTGGGCCTGGATCAAGCTGTTCTGCTGGCTGCGCCTGGCCAAGGTCCAGCGGGTCGCGCCCATCGCCCACCGGGTCGAGGGCAAGGGCCAGCTGGACATGGACACCGCCATGGCGATCCTCAACAACCGCTTCCAGATCATGGCCCAGTACCGCAAGCTGGTGATCGGCCCGCTGGTCAAGCAGGAGCTGGCGCGGGTCGACGACTCGGTGCGCCATCAGTTCCGCCGGGCCAAGCGCCTGCTGTCGCGGGAGACCAGCCTGCTGGAGGATCGCCATCACCTGCGCATCCAGACCATGCTCGAACACAGCCAGGCGCTCAAGACCATCTACGAGAAACGCCTGGCCCTGCAACAGATCTGGCTGCGCACCAGCGCCAACGGCCACGACATGCTGGCGGCCATGAAAGACTGGGTACACGAGGCCGAAGCCAGCGGTATCCAGTCGCTGCGCGACTTCGCCGCCCAGCTGAAAACCTACTCCCTGCGCCCTGCCCTGGGCTGACGCCACTGATCGGCGCGCCCCCTGCGGGGTGCGCCGCCCGGAACTTCACCGCCTATTCTTACTCTGACAGGCACAACGCCCGCGTGGCGGGCCGGGTCGTGGCCGCCCGCCTCTGTGTGAGAAGTTCCGCGCAAATGGTCAACAAGAAACCAACGTCCCCGCCCGGTAGCCCGGCTCCTGAAGCCGCCCAGACCCTATTGGCCCTGATGCACGCACAGGGCGAAGTGGCACGCCTGAGCGAGCGCGAACAACTGTTCAGCTCCCTGCTCGACAGCGTCAATGCCGTGCTCTGGGCCTTCGACTGGGAATCGCGCCAGGTGCTTTACGTCAGCCCGGCCTACGAACGCATCTTCGGCCGCTCGACCAGCCTGCTGCTGGCCGACTTCAACGAATGGCGCGACAGCATCTACCCCGACGACCTGGAGTACGCCGAACGCAGCCTGGCCGAAGTGCTGGTCAAAGGCGCCGTGGAAGACCGCGAGTACCGGATCATCGCCGCCAACGGGCAAGTCCGCTGGATCAGCGACAAGTGTTTCATCAACCAGCAGGCCGACAGCGGGCAGCGGCTCATCGTGGTCGGCATGGCCGAAGACATCACCGAGAAAAAGCGCCTGGAAGGCGAATTGCAGCGCCTGGCCACCACCGATGTGCTGACCCAGAGCAGCAACCGCCGGCACTTCTTCGACTGCGCCCAGGACGCCTTCGACAGCGCACGCCAGGCGCAGACCCCGCTGGCGTTCCTGTTGCTGGACATCGATGACTTCAAGCAGATCAACGATACCTATGGCCACCTGCAGGGCGACCAGGTGCTGCAGCGTATCGCCGACACCGGCAAGGCAGTGCTACGCCGCGGTGACCAGTTCGGGCGCATCGGCGGCGAAGAGTTCGCGGCGGTGTTTCCCGGTTGCACCCCGCAGATGGCTCAGCAGATCGCCGAACGCCTGCAGCGCGAGATCCAGCGCCTGAGCTTCATCCATGAAGCGCAGGTATTCGGGGTGACGATCAGCCAGGGGCTGACCGGGATTCGTGAAGACGATGAAACACTCGACAGCCTGTTCGCCCGGGCGGATGCGGCGATGTACCAAGCCAAGCGCCAGGGCAAGAATCAGATTGTGATCGGCTGAAAGGGCCTCTTTGCGGGGCAAGCCCGCTCCTACCCCCCTGTAGGAGCGGGCTTGCCCCGCGATGCCCCGTCACGCCTTGCGCAAGCGCCCCAGCTCCGCCATCCCCACCTTCAGCAACCGCGCCGTGCGGCTCTCGGCCAGCGCTTCCAGCCCCTGCTCAGCCGGCAGCCGGGCTATCTGTCCGGCCAGGTTCATCGCCAGCGCTTCACGCGAATACACCCCGCCGCCCAATTGGTAGACCGCGGCAATCAGCTCACGCAACTCCAGCGGCAAGCGCCAGCGCGTGCGCAAGGCTGAACCGAAGGCGGCAGCAAATTCGTTGAGCGACAGTTCGACGGCATCCTCATCCAGCTCTCCCCCGGCAAGGCGCCATTCCTGCAGGCAACGCAGCAGCGCCAGATCGCCCAGGCAATGCAGCAGGCCCGCGCAATAGCAGCGCTCCTGGTCCAGTTCGAGCAGGCGGGCCAGGGTCCGGGCGTATTCGCCGGTGTGCAGCGACAGCGCCCAGAAGTGCTCGGCATGGCGGGACAGCAGCGGGTCGCTGAGGCGAGCACTGCGCTTGAGCGCCAGGCCCAGGATCAGGTTCATGCTCTGGGTGGTGCCCAGCTTGTTCAGTGCCTGCAGCAGCGTCTGCACGCCGGCATCCCGGTGCAACGCGGCGCTGTTGGCTGCGGCGATCAGCACGGCGGTGATCTGCGGGTCGTTGCGGATCTCTTCTTCCAGGGTCTTGAGGTTGAGCCCCTGCGGATTGAGGCTGCGCTTGATCGCCTGCTGTACGTCGGCCAGCAGCGGCCCCCCATCGGCGGTGGCGCGGCGCCCTTCGAGGAAGCGCGGCAAGGTCATGCCCGGTTGCAGTGCCGGCATCGGGCAGGCGATCTCCTCGCCGACCTTGAGCAACAAGTCTTCCAGGCGATGCCGCAAGGAATCCATATTGAGTGGCTTGCTCAGGTAGGCGGTGGGGGCGAACGGCAATGCCTCGCGCACGCTGGCGCTGTCGCTGCGGTTGCTCATCAGAATGAACGGCAAATGCGGCTGCCGGCCCTTGGCCCGCACGTTGCGCAACAGCTCCAGGCCATCGCCGCCGGGCAACTCGCGGGCAGCGATGATCAGGTCCGGCTTGCTGGCCAGGGCGGCCAGCGCCTGGGAGCCATCGGCACACACCTGCACACGGGCATCGCATCGCACGCTAAGCAGCATCTGGCTGAGCATCTCCCGTACCCAGGGATCGCCTTCGGCAATCAACACACAGGGCGCCACGGGTGGGTTGGCAACGCTCATACTCGACTCTCCAATTCTCTGCACGCAGTCCAGTGCGCCTTCCTAGGCGTCTCCAGTCTGGGAACCTTAGCCCCCTGGCATTCCTTTGGGCGAAAAAAAACCCGCCGAAGCGGGTTTTTCTTCTACTGCGTCACAGTTTACGCGAGTTCTGCGAAGCACTCTTCGATGATTGCCAGACCTTTGTCCAGTTGCTCATCAGGCGAGGTCAGCGGAACCAGGATACGCAGGACGTTGCCGTAGGTGCCGCACGACAGCAGGATCAGGCCCTTGTCACGCGCCTTGGCCACAACCGAAGCGACGGCGGTCGGGTTCGGGGTGTGGGAACCGGCCTTGTCGAAGACTTCAACAGCGATCATCGAGCCCAGGGCACGCACGTCACCGATGATCGGGTGCTTGTCCTGGATCTTGCGCAGGCCAGTGACCAGACGCTCGCCGACAGCCTTGCTGCGGTCCAGCAGTTTTTCTTCTTCGAACACTTCCATCACGGCCAGGGCCGCGGCGCAAGCGATCGGGCTACCGGCGTAGGTGCCGCCCAGGCCGCCTGGAGCGATGGCGTCCATGTACTCGGCCTTGCCGCACACGCCGGCCAGTGGGAAGCCACCGGCGATCGACTTGGCGAAGGTGGTCAGGTCAGGCGCAACGCCCATCTGCTCCATGGCGAAGAAGGTGCCGGTACGGCCAGCGCCGGTCTGCACTTCGTCAGCGATCAGGAGGATGCCGTGCTGGTCGCACAGGGCGCGCAGACGCTTCATGAATTCTTTCGGTGCGACGTAGAAACCACCTTCGCCCTGAACTGGCTCAAGGATGATGGCCGCGATGTCACGGGCTTCGGCGTCGTTCTTGAAGATGCGCTCGATCGAAGCGATCGAGTCGTCGATGCTCACACCGTGCAGCTCGTTCGGGTAGATGGCGCGGAAGATGCCGCCTGGCATCAGGCCCATGCCGGCCGAGTACGGCACGACTTTACCGGTCAGGCCCAGGGTCATCATGGTACGGCCGTGGTAAGCGCCGGTGAAGGCGATCACGCCAGCGCGGCCAGTGGCGGCACGGGCGATCTTGATGGCGTTCTCAACGGCTTCGGAACCGGTGGTGACCAGCAGGGTTTTCTTGGCGAAATCGCCTGGAACGCGAGCGTTGATCTTTTCGCACAGCTCGACGTAAGGCTCGTAGGCCAGAACCTGGAAGCAGGTGTGGGTCAGCTTGTGCAGTTGGGCTTCAACGGCAGCGATGATCTTCGGATGCACGTGACCGGTGTTCAGTACCGCGATACCGCCAGCGAAGTCGATGAACTCGCGGCCTTCGACGTCAGTCACGGTGGCGTTCTTCGCCGTGTCGGCGAAAATCGGGTGGATCTGGCCAACACCGCGTGGAACAGCGGCGACACGACGTTGCATCAAAGATTCGTTGGTCTTGCTCATAGTGTCCTCAATGCGCCACACCCAAGGTGGCGCGATTCAAGTCGGGGTGGCCGGTATTCAACTGCGGGCAGCATGCGTTGATCGACTGCCGCAGGGGCCCAGGCCACCAGGTGTACGGTGTAAAAAGGCCAGCGAGACGTCGCTCTCGCGCCCCGCTGGCAGAGGTAAAGCCTTACGCTGCGATCAGACGCTGATGCACAGGTATTTGATTTCCAGGTAGTCCTCGATGCCGTACTTGGAACCTTCGCGGCCCAGGCCCGAGGCCTTGATGCCGCCGAACGGCGCGACTTCGTTGGAGATCAGACCGGTGTTGATTCCGACCATGCCGTATTCCAGGGCTTCGGCGACACGGAACACACGGCTCATGTCACGGGCATAGAAGTACGAGGCCAGACCGAACTCGGTATCGTTGGACATGGCGATGACTTCGGCCTCGTCCTTGAAGCGGAACAGCGGCGCCAGCGGGCCGAAGGTTTCTTCCTTGGCCACGGCAGCATTCTTCGGCACGTTGACCAGAACGGTCGGCTCGAAGAAGTTGCCTTCGATGATCTTGCCGCCGGTCAGCACCTGGGCGCCTTTGCCCACGGCGTCGGCGATGTGCTCCTGGACCTTGGCGACAGCTTTCTCGTCGATCAGCGGGCCAGTAGTAGTGCCTGCATCCAGGCCGTTGCCGATCTTCAGCTTGGCCACAGCGGCCTTGAGCTTCTCGGCGAAGGCGTCGTAGACACCGTCCTGCACATAGATACGGTTGGCGCAGACGCAGGTCTGGCCGTTGTTGCGGTACTTGGAGATGATCGCGCCCTCGACGGCCTTGTCCAGGTCAGCGTCGTCGAACACGATGAACGGGGCGTTGCCACCCAGCTCCAGGGAAACTTTCTTGATGTCCTTGGCGCATTCGGCCATCAGCTGGCGACCGATTTCGGTCGAGCCGGTGAAGGACAGCTTGCGCACGATCGGGTTGCTGGTCAGCTCGCCGCCAACTTCGCCAGCGCTGCCGGTGACCACGCTCAGCACGCCTTTCGGAATGCCGGCACGCTCGGCCAGTTCGACCAGGGCCAGGGCGGAGTACGGGGTCTGCGAGGCAGGCTTGAGCACCATGGTGCAGCCAGCGGCCAGGGCCGGGCCGGCTTTACGGGTGATCATCGCGGCCGGGAAGTTCCACGGGGTGATCGCTGCGGTTACGCCGATTGGTTGCTTGATGACGATCAGGCGCTTGTCTGGCTGGTGGCCAGGAATGGTGTCGCCATAGATACGCTTGGCTTCTTCGGCGAACCACTCGATGAACGAGGCGGCATAGACGATTTCGCCCTTGGCTTCGGCCAGTGGCTTGCCCTGCTCGGTGGTCATCAGGCGGGCCAGGTCGTCCTGGTGCTCGATCATCAATTCGAACCAACGACGCAGCTTGCCAGCACGTTCCTTGGCGGTCAGTGCGCGCCAGGCCGGCAGCGCCTTGTCGGCGGCCTCGATGGCACGACGGGTTTCAGCGGCGCCCATCTTCGGCACGGTGCCGATGATTTCGCCGGTGGCCGGGTTGTTGACCTTGATGGTCTGACCGTTGTCCGCGTCCAACCACACGCCATCGATAAAGGCTTGCTGGCGGAACAACTGGGCGTCTTTAAGCTGCATGTCGGCTTCCTTAACGGCACCGTGCAGGCACGGAGCGAATTATTGATTGTAGAAAAAGGAGAGCGTTTGAAATCTCAAACGAATCCTAGGAGCAACGAAGAGAAAGGACAATAGGGTGTTCGAAAAAAAGAACAAAAAGCGCTGTGCGGCCGCTTTTTTCGGATCAACGACATTTATAGACCACAAAGTGTGCGAAATCGCCCACACACATTCTGACGATGGACGCCGCCAGTCTAGATGGGTATCATGGCGCCCGCGTTGCACTCGTAGCTCAGCTGGATAGAGTACTGCCCTCCGAAGGCAGGGGTCGTGGGTTCGAATCCCGCCGAGTGCGCCATCTTCCTCTCCCTTTGGTCCCAAAGGGCTGGCGTTTCTGCCGAACACCTATCCTAGTCGCGAATGTGGTTCTTGCCACAGTGTCAGATTTTGTTTCGAACTTTCGAAATCGCTGGCTGATTTTGCGTCCTAGGAAATAACCTACCCAGTCTGTCGATGCCCGTCTGATTGTCCCTGGGAATTCGTACCTCTAGGCTGCTGTCCGTCACCGAAACTCGGTGATCGGGTGTGGTAACCCGAGGTGTTGAATTCAATACAGCCTATGGCGGCTGTGCGTGGGAGGCTTTCGAGCCTGCCGGGTTTTGAATTCTCGTCCGGTTTACCACCCTGCGCACAGCTGCCACCCATTCGTGTGGTAACGGATAACGGTGTCAGCCCCACAGCTGAGAATTCGACATGAAGAAAATCGTTCCCGATCCACCGCTGGACCATTCCGCCACTACCGCCCACACCATCTTCGGCAGCTGCCAGGCCGGTCACTCTCCCCTGTTCGCCGTCTGTTCCGGCATCGCCGCCCACGACGCGCTGGTGCATGTTTCACTTTACCTGGGCTGCGCCTACGACACCGGCTACAAGGCCATGGATGACATTGACCCCGCCAGCAAGGGCTTTCTCTGGTCCACCCTGCATTCGGTGGAAATGGCCAAGGGGCTGGTGGATGCGTTGCTCGATGGCCTGGAAGATCGGGCCACACTGTAGCCGTTGCCGCCAGGCTGCGATCTGTAGATTGAGCGCCTTCTCTTCAACCTCACTCGCCAAGCCCGAACGATGACGTTTTTCAATCGACTCGATGCCGCTTTCTCCCTTGCCCTGCAGCCTTCTGTACACGATTCTGTAGGTATCTGCCGTCAACCACTCCATGCATTGCAGAGGCGCACTATGAAAACCGTGGCACAGCTTCTTAAAACCAAAGCGCAGCAGCATCACCAGGTTCATACCATCGCCCCGGACCAGATGGTGCTCGACGCACTGAGGTTGATGGCCGAGAAGAACGTCGGTGCCCTGCCGGTCGTCGAAGGTGGCCAGGTGGTGGGGATCGTCAGTGAGCGCGACTATGCACGCAAGATGGTGCTCAAGGGGCGTTCGTCGGTGGGCACCCCGGTCAGCGCGATCATGAGCGCGCCGGTGATCACGGTCGCCCCGCACCAGAACATCGACTACTGCATGAACATGATGACCAACAGCCACCTGCGGCACCTGCCGGTGGTGGAGAACGGCGAGCTGCTGGGCCTGCTGTCGATCGGTGACCTGGTCAAGGAAGCCATCGCCGAACAGGCCAACATGATCCAGCAACTGGAACAATACATCCGCGGCGACTGAGTCGCCGCGAACCGTATCAGCGGTATTCGCCCTCCAGCTCGTCGAGCTGGTGGTCGAAGCTGCGCAGGCGCGCCGACCAGGTATACACCAGCACTTCCAGATCCCGATTGAGCACCGCCGCCCCGCCGCGGCCGCTGCTTTGCTGCGAGTCGCACAGGTCCAGCTGATAACGTTCGCGGGCCATGGCGGTGGCCACGGTGGAAAGCTCGCGGGCGTTGTCGAACCAGTGACGGCGGCGGTCGTGGGTTTCCCGGTCGAGCTCCCGGCATTGTCGCTTCAGGGCTTCCAGGCTCTGCTCCAGCGGCGTGCCTTCAAGCTCACCCATGACTTCCTGGAAGGTCCGCCCCGGTTGCCAGTAACTGCCCCAGAAGTAGCGGTCGAATACCGTCTCGACGCGGCGCAGGGCAACCTTGGTGTTCCAGATCGCGACCAGCGTGCGGCCCTGGGCCAGTTGGCGCTTGTTGACCCGCAACTGCTGCCAGGCGATCCATGCCAGCGCAGTCAACGCCAGCGCCCCGATCAGCCCGGCGGCGGCGTAGAGGAACGTCAGGGCCTGGTCCAGCTGATAGGCCTGTCTGACGCCATAGAAATAGCCGGCGGTCAGCAGGCCCAGGACTGTCACGACACACCAGAAACCGACGGCGTAGGGATCTTTCATTGGCGCTATCCCCCTGTTGTTTTTTCCTGAGCATAGCAACGCCGAACACCGCTATCAGGTGCCGCTCAGCGTTTATTTTCTGGGACGCCTGAGGGCCTCGTTGAGCTGGTCGAACAGCTCCGCCCAGTCGGCATCCTGAAGGATGCTGTCTTGCAGGAATGCTTTCTGGCCGGCGTTCCAGAACGGTGCATCGACCAGTTTTATCTCCCCCTTGAGCGGAGAATGGGTGGTGATGAACTGGTCGATGCCGACGGGATCGTCAGGCAGGCCCAGTTGTTTGAAAAGGTCTGAAAACGGGTGTATTGGCTTTTCCATTCGTCACTCCTTAAGGCCAGGCGGGGCATCCACGACGCCTGCCTGGCGGTGGGTTGGTCATCAGCAAACCTCGCGCACTTCGGCGTGAGGCACCAGTTTCAGGTACTCCTTCACTTTCATGTGGATCAGGTGATCGTGATCGCCGGCTTCGACGTAGATGTCGTCCTGACGGGTCAAGGTCGGGTCGACCAGCATCTTCAGCGAGTAAGCATCGCCCAGCGCAGGAATGGCGCCCCGTTCGCAGTCGCCGAACAGGTGGGGCAGATTACTTTCGCTGGTCATGTGCCACTGCCCGGTGACAGGCACCTTGCTCATGTCCAGGTGCCGGTTGGCCGGCAACACGGCCATCAGGTAGTTGCCGTGGCGGTCGTCGAGCATGACCGACTTGGCCACCCGTTCGGCCGGTACTCCAGCCAGGCGTGCCGATTCGAGACTGGTGGACGAATGCGCGTGAGGAACGATGTCATAGTCGCAGCCGGCCTTGTCCAGGCATTGCTGCAGGGTTTTTGCCATACGCATGATGCACCTCCGGATACTGCTCCCCCACTTCTGAAGTTTAGGCCGTATAGCCTGAGGCAGCCGACTAAACTTAGAGAACACGTACAGCCCGGGTGAATTCAGGTGATCGCTCGCTGGTGTCGGCACCTGCTGCTTCTGCTCCTGCTCGGCGCGCTACCGGGCGGCCAGGCTGCGCCGGGGCCCGCGGTGATGGTGCTGAGCATCAATGACGCCATTGGTCCGGCCAGTGCCGATTACCTGATACGCGGCCTGGAGCATGCAAAGACCGAGCAGGCGCAACTGGTGGTGATCCGCCTCGACACCCCCGGCGGGCTCGACAGTTCGATGCGCGAGATCATCAAGGCGATCCTGGCCAGCCCCGTGCCCGTCGCCAGCTTCGTCGCCCCCAGTGGTGCCCGCGCCGCCAGCGCCGGCACCTACCTGTTGTACGCCAGTCACGTCGCGGCCATGGCCCCGGGCACCAACCTCGGCGCCGCCACGCCGGTGCAAATCGGCGGCCTGCCCGGCACCCCCAAGGATCCCGCAGCACCGCCGGCAACGCCCACCGGTGACAAGCAGGCTCCGCGCAGTGAACAAGACACCCTGACCCGCAAGCAGGTCAACGATGCGGCTGCCTACATCCGCAGCCTGGCCCAGTTGCGCGGGCGCAACGCCGACTGGGCCGAACAGGCCGTACGCGAGGCCGTGAGCCTGCCGGCCAATGAGGCCGTACGCCTGAAGGTGGTCGACCTGGTGGCCAATGACCTCCCAGACCTGCTGCGCCAGCTCGACGGCAAGACCCTGGAGGTCGCCGGCCAGTCACAGCAACTGCATACCCGCGATGCGCCGCTGGTCGAGCGCCAGCCGGACTGGCGCACACGGCTGCTGGCGATCATCACCAATCCCAGCGTGGCGCTGATCCTGATCATGATCGGGGTCTATGGCCTGATGTTCGAGTTCATGAGCCCCGGCTCCGGGGTGGGTGGGGTGATCGGCGGCATCTGCCTGTTGCTGGCCTTGTATGCCTTGCAGCTATTGCCGGTCAGCTATGCCGGCGCTGCCCTGATCCTGCTGGGCCTGGCCTTCATGATTGCCGAGGCGTTCCTGCCCAGCTTCGGCGTGGTCGGCTTTGGCGGCATTGTCGCCTTCGTGGTCGGCGCGGTGATCCTCATGGACACCGATGTACCGGGCTTCGGCATTCCTTTGCCGTTGATCCTGACCCTGGCCCTGCTCTCGGCCTTGTTGCTGGGCGGTGTGCTGGGCATGGCCATAAAAGCGCGCAGGCGGGCGCTGGTCAGTGGCGATGCCGGCCTGGTCGGCAGCCTGGCCACGGTGATGGCGGTCAATGACAGCGATCCGTACATCGGCTCGGTGCAGGCACAGGGTGAACAGTGGCAGGCCCAGTGCCAGACGCCACTTACCGTCGGACAACGTGTCCGGGTGATCTCACGCAAAGGCGTACTACTGGACGTCAGCGCGGCGGCGGATGCCGTGGCGCAAGGAGACTGAGCATGTTCTTCGAACTGGGCTTTGGTGCAGTGCTGGCGCTGACCGCGGTGCTGTTGCTGTCGGCGTTTCGCATCCTGCGCGAATACGAACGGGGCGTGGTGTTCCAGCTGGGGCGCTTCTGGCGGGTCAAGGGGCCGGGGCTGGTGCTGCTGATTCCGGGCGTGCAGCAGATGGTCCGGGTCGACCTGCGCACCGTGGTGCTGGATGTGCCGCCGCAGGACGTGATCACCCGCGACAACGTCTCGGTGAAGGTCAATGCGGTGCTCTACTTTCGCGTGCTCGACCCGCAGAAGGCGATCATCCAGGTCGAGGACTTTCTCATGGCCACCAGCCAGCTGGCCCAGACCACCCTGCGCGCGGTACTCGGCAAGCATGAACTGGACGAGCTGCTGGCCGAGCGGGAACGCCTGAACCTGGACATCCGCCAGGTGCTCGACGCGCAGACCGATGCCTGGGGGATCAAGGTGGCCAATGTCGAGATCAAGCATGTCGACCTCAATGAGTCGATGATCCGCGCCATCGCCCGCCAGGCCGAAGCCGAACGTGAGCGGCGGGCCAAGGTGATCCATGCCGAGGGTGAATTGCAGGCCTCGGAAAAGCTGATGCAGGCGGCGGAAATGCTCGGTCGCCAATCGGGGGCCATGCAGCTGCGTTACATGCAGACGTTGGGCAGCATTGCCGGGGACAAGTCATCGACCATTGTCTTCCCGCTGCCGATCGATCTGCTCAAGGGGTTTGCGGATAAGTGAGGCTGGGGCTGCTTTGCAGCCCATCGCAGGCTCCGCCAGCTCCCACAGGTGCAGCATTGATACCTGTGGGAGCCGGCACAGCCAATGATGCAAGATGCAGCCTTGCTACCTGTGGGAGCTGGCGAAGCCTGCGATGCAAGGCGCAGCCTTGCTACCTCACCAGCCGCCGCCCAGCGCCAGGAACAACCCGATCTGCCCCATCGCCACCTGGGTATTGGCCGCCGCCAGTTGCGCGCGCATGTCGGTATAGGTGCGGGTGGCCTGCAAGTCGGCCAGGAACGACTCCCGCCCGGCCTGGTAGTAACGGTGGGTCTGGTCGGCCGCCTGCTGCGCCGAGCGCTCGGCATCGGCCAGGGCATCGCGCCGGTCGAGCAAGGCGCTGTACTGGGCCAGGCTGGTCTGGGTCTCGCGAATGGCATTGAGCACCACCCCGTCGAAATGCGCCAGCGCCGCCTGGGTCGAGGCCTCGGCCTCGCGAATCCGCGCCCGTGAGCCGTTGGTCGGTACGGTCCAGGTCAACAACGGACCGAAGCCCCAGCGGTTGGTGGCCGGCTCGCCGAGGTTTTCCAGGATACCGATGGTGCCGACCTGGGCGCCGATGCTGATGTCCGGATAGAGCTGGCCGGTGGCTACGCCAATGGTCGCCGTGGCCGCCGCCAGGTGCCGCTCGGCCTGGCGGATGTCCGGACGCCGCTTGAGCAAGGCGGCGCCGTCGCCCACCGGAACGATCTGGGCAATATGTGGCAGCTCTGCACACTCGGCGGTGCCAGCCGGCAGTTGCGCCAGCGGCTTTTCCAGCAGCATCGACAGGGTATACAGGCCTGCCTCACGGGCGGCCTGGTAACGCGGCAACTCGGCGCGCAGGGATTTGTACTGGGTCTGCGAGCGGGTCACCTGGGTTTCGTCGCCGCGGCCGGCATCGCGCAGGCGCTGGGTCAGGGCCACTTGTTGCTGCTGCAGGTCCAGGGACTCATGGGCGATATGGTATTCCTCGTTGGCCGCGCAGACCTGGGTGTAGGCGCGCACCACCTCGGCTACCAGGGTGATACGGGCGGTATCGGCAGCGGCCTGGGTGGCATCGGCGTTGGCCTGGGCCGCTTCGACGCCGCGCTTGAGGGTGCCCCACAGGTCGAACTGGTAGGACGCGCTGATAATGGCTTCGCCGATGTTCGCCACCGGGACCTTCTCCGGCAGCAGGAAGGCTTCGCCCGACTCTTGCAAGCGCTGGGCGCCGAGCTTCACGCCGCCATTCAAGCCGCCCCGGGCTTCGGCCTCCTCGACCTGGGCGCGGGCGCGGGCAAGGTTGGCGGCGGCGACGCGCAGTTCGCTGTTGGCGGCCAGGGCCTGGCTGACCAGGGCATCGAGCCGTGGGTCCTGGTACAGGTGCCACCAGTCCCGGGGCACCGGTGCGGAAACCACGCTGTCGGCATCCTGGCGCAGCGGACCTTGCAGGTCGGCACGCTGGATCGCCGCCTCCTTGGGCAGTGAGTAGTCCGGCCCGACCATCTGGCAGGCCGACAGCAGCAGACTCAGACCCAGCAGCGACAGGCGTTTCATGGCCGGCTACCGTCGATGATCGACACGGTCGCGGTGCGGCCGGCGATCATGCGAAAGTCCTGGGGCACTTCGTCGAAGGCGATCCGCACCGGAATCCGCTGGGCCAGGCGCACCCAGCTGAAGGCGGGATTGACGTTGGGCAGCAGGTTGGCGCCGCTGCTGCGGTCACGGTCCTCGATGCCGGCGGCAAAACTCTGCACATGGCCGCGCAGGCGGGCGTTGTCGCCCATCACGCGGATGTCCACGGCCTGGCCGATCTGGATGCCGGCCAGCTTGGTTTCTTCGAAGTAGCCGTCGACATGGTAGGAGTCGCTGTCGACCACCGACAGCACCGGCTTGCCCGCGCTGACGAACTCATGGGCGCGCGGGGCGCGGTCGTTCAGGTAGCCATCGACCGGGCTGCGCACCACCGAGCGGTCCAGGTTGAGCTGGGCCGCATCCACCGCCACCTGGGCTTCGGCCAGCGCCGACTGCGCCCGTGCCTCGCGGGACTGGCTTTCTTCCAGCTGTTCCTGGGCCACCAGGTTGCCCAGGTTACGGTTACGCCGCGCTTCACGCTGGGCCTGGGCCAGGGTTTCCTTGCGCTCGGCCAGGGTCGCCTGGGCCTGGCGCAGGGCCAGGCGGAAGCGGTCCTGGTCGATGGTGAACAGCACATCGCCGCGCTTGACCACCTGGTTGTCGCGTACGTCGACCTGCTGGATCAACCCGGACACGTCCGGGGCGATCTGGATCACGTCGGCGCGGATATGCCCGTCCCGGGTCCAGGGGGCGAACATGTAGTACAGGACCATCTGCCAGACCAGCACGGTCGCCAGTGTCACTACCAACAGGGTCAGGACCACGCGGCCCAGGGTCAACAGGGGTTTCTTCATGGCAGCATCAGGTTTCGGCAAAAGTGATCGACCGTGCCGAGCAGCACGGCGTAGAGCGCAACGTTGAACAGCGCCCGGTGCCAGACCAGGCGGTAGAAATGCACCCGGGTGAGCAGCGCGTGCACCCCGAGGAACAACAGGTAGGTAAGGACCATCATCACCAGCAGCGTGGGCAGGAACACCCCGCTGATATCCAGATCACCGATCACAGGGGGGCTCCGTCGATGCCATAGGGCAGTTGTGGCTGCTCATCGGAGGGCTCCAGCACCACCTCGACCCCGGGCAGCAGGGCCAGGCGCAGGCCGCTCAAGGCGTGCAGCAAGTGCAGCCGGGCATCACCGCTGGCGTCCAGGTCGTTGAGGTTCAGGGCGCGACGGGCCAACTCCATGCTGTGCAGCAGCACCTCGGGCGCGTGCAGGCGACGGCGGGCATCCAGGCAGGCCTGGAAATGCGCACCCACCTCCTGCACCACCTGTTCCAGCAGGTGCCGTGGCTGGGCGCCGACCCGTGGCATATAGGCCAGCAGATCGAGCAGGTTCAGGCCCACGCGTAGGTCGCGCAGGGCGCTGCCGGTGTCCTGGCCGGTCTGGGTCAGGCGCGGCAAGTGCTGCATCAGGCGGTCGAGCATCTGCACGCCGAGGCGGCGGTGTTCGGCCAGGGTCGCCGGACGGGTCATGCCGACGATGTCGCTCCAGCTGAAGCGGGTCAGGCGCTTGGCCGCCAGCTCGACGCCGAACGGGCGCATCACCAGGGTCCAGAGAAAGGCGAACAGCAGCCCCACCGGCCCGGCCAGGTTGGCGTTGATGAAGGTCAGGAAGTTGGCGTCGTAGGCACCCTGGATGCTGATGAACGAGGCCGTGTTGACGATGGTCAGCAAGGTGCCGAGGTAGAACTGCGGCTGCACCGTCAGGGTGCCGACGCAGATGAACGGCACGGCAAAGGCCAGCACCAGCATCGGGAAGTCATGCAGGTTGGGCAGCACCAGGAACAGGTAAAGGCTGGCGAACACCACCGACGCCGCGGTCCAGAAGAAGAACCGGTAGATCTGTGGCGCCGGGTCATCCATGGCGGCGAAGAAGCTGCAGGCCACCGCGGCGAGAATCACCGCGCTGCCGCCGTCGTTCCAGCCCAGCAGAATCCAGAGGGTGGTGGCGGCGATGATCGCGGTGACGGTGGAGAACACCGAATAGAGCATCAAGCCGCGGTCGAAGAACGGCGTCAGCCGGCCCAGGCGCCAGTGACGGTAGACCGCGCGCCAGGGCGACAGGTCTTCGTTGCGGATGGCGTGTTGCAGGCTGCAGCAGTCCTGCCACAGGTCGACCCATTCGGCCAGGCGGTAGAGTGCGTTGGACAGCAGCAGCGAGGGGCGCTGGTCGAGGGCGGCGGCACTGGGCTGCAGCTGTTCAATCCGGGCGCGCAGGGCCGACCAGCGACCTGCCTCGGCATCACTGGCGGTACCTTGCAGCCAGTCACGGGCCTGCACCAGCAGCGGCTGCAACTGTTCGGCCTCGGCCGGCGCCCGGGCTTCGAGCGCCAGCAAGGCGTCGTCCAACGCATCGACCACCGGCAGCAGGTGGATCATGCGGCCACGCAGCTCACGGGCATTTTTCACCGTCTGCGGCCGTGCGCCTTCGTGGGACAACTGGCCGATCATCACCTCCAGCGAGTTGAAGGTGGCGACCATCGTGGCGCGCAGGCTGCCGACGGTCTCGGCGGCGGTTTCACGGGCGAGGAAGGTATCGCTGTAGCGAGTCGCCGCGCTGAACCAGCTACCGGTGGCACCGACCAGCACCGGGGTCAGCCGCCGGGGCCAGAAGATCGCCCCGACCACCGCCGCACAGACGATGCCCAGGCAGATTTCCTGGGCCCGGGACGAGGCGATGTCGAACACCATCAAGGGGTTGTCGACCACCGGCAAGGCGATCATCGGCAAGGTATAGCCGGCGAGCATCAGCGCATAGCTGTTGGCGGTGCGCAGGTGCAGGGAAAGAAACAGCAAGGTGCCGGTCCACAAGGCGACAGCCACGGTCAGCAGCACCGGTGCCTGCACCAGCAGCGGTACCAGGAACACCGCGCCGGCGGCGCCCAGCAAGGTGCCCAGGGCACGGTACAGCGCCTTGGAGCTGGTCGGCCCGACGAAGGGGCTGGAAACGATATAGACCGTGGCCATGGCCCAGTAAGGGCGTGGCAGTTGCATGAGCAAGGCGATGTACAGGGCGATCATCGACGCCGCGAACGTGCGCACGCCATAGAACCAGTCACGCGCAGGCGGCAGGGAGCTGAAAAAGCCCTTCAAGAAAGTACACCCGGGGTCATTGCGATATTCATAGTTTGCTAACTATCAATGTTCTTCGATCCACCTCCCCCGCGTCAAGCGTGACCGACCAGCGTTGCCCTCAAGGCTGCAATTGATCGTCCAGCTTCATGGTCAGCGCCAGCGAGCTGCCCAGGGCAATGGCCTGGTCGCGCCAGAACAGGTAGCGCAAGGCATTGCCGGAAACGCTGAAATGCACCGCCAGTTCTTCGGCAGCCTGCATCACCCCGGCCACGGCAGCCAGCTCAAGCCAGTACACCGCAGAGCGGTGATCGGTGGTCACGCTCTGCCCGTGCAACTGCCGGTAGCCCACCTCGAACCGACAGCGCGCCTCACCCCGCTGCGCGCCGCGCAGGAACCAGCGGTAGGCCTGGTGCAGGTCGACCTTCCACTCCTGGCTGTCACTGTCGCAGATCTCCTCCTCGTAGAGATCGCCCAGGGCCGCGGCGGCCTGCTCAAGGCCGCGTTCGAAGGCTTGCTGGTAGTACTCGGCGGCGGTGGCGTAGGCCACCTCGACGCCCTTGCCGAAATAATACTGCTGGCCCAGGTTGAACCAGGCCGGCGCACTGCCCTGCAGCGCCGCCATGCGCAGCAGGTGCCCGGCCAGCAGCGGGTCGGCGCACCAGTACTTGCCGTTGAGCCAGATCCAGCCCAGGTCGTTGAGCGCTGCCACATTGCCCTCCAGGGCCTGGCTGCGCAGTTCGCCGTACAGCAGCTGCAGGTCCGAGGCTTCTTCCAGGCGGTTGATCAGGCTGAAGCTTTCACCCAGAACCGCGCGCTGGCTGGGCATACCCACCCCGGCATACAACCGCGGCGCCTGGCCGGGCCGAACGGACGCAGGGGTGATTCGCTCGGGCAGCAGGCGCTCGAGCAGCGGGTAGATGTTGCTGGCAGCTGACATGTTCATCCTCATTGAACAACCCACGGATCCGACAGCGGGCGTGATGAGGCGTGATTCTGCGCAGGGTCACGACAAAACCTGTCGCGAACGATTCGGTTCAGGCAAATCAACTGCATCATCCTTGATTTGTATGCGTAAATGGCTAATTGCCATATCTGTTCGCGGGAGCCATGCTACAACCGCAAGCCTAGACAAGGACGCCACCTTTTGCCCTCCGCCACCACCCGTGCCACCCTCAGCCGCCAGTGGGAGTTGCTGCGCCAGTTGCCCAGCCGCTCACCGGGCATCACCAGTGCCGAGCTGGTCGCACGCCTGCAGGACGCAGGCTTTACCATCAGCAAACGCAGCATCGAGCGCGACCTCAACGAGCTGTCGTTGATCTTTCCGCTCGAGCGTAATGACAAGAGCATTCCCTATGGCTGGTACTGGGCGGCCACTGCCTACAGCGATGTACAGCAGTTGGCGGTGCATCGCTCGCGCAAGCTGCATGCCAGCGACACTGCCCATGAGGGGATGCTCGATTTCGACCTGCAAGCCTACCTGCGCAGCGATGCCCCGCCCTGCGAAGTACCCGAGAGGATCGAGCTGCAAGCCTGGATCAACGACAACCTGGCGCGGCTGATGCGCGAGACGCCGTTGTCTGCGGATATGCAGCTCACCCAGCTGCAACAGGGTCACCGCTTGCGGGCGACCGTGAGCAACAGCTGGCAGTTGCGCTGGTGGTTACTGAGCCAGGGCGACGGGCTGATCATCGAACAGCCCCTGCCCTTGCGCCAGCAAATGGCCGAAACCCTGAGCAAGGCGGCGGCGCAGTACCAGGACGACTGACGCCTTCAGCGCTGCATGCCCCAGCGCCGCACGGTAAGACGCTCCAGGGTGTTGAACACCAGGCTTTCCACCAGCAGGCCGATCAGGATCACCACCGCGAGGCCAGCGAAGACCTTGTCGGTGTACAGCTCGTTGCGATTCTGAAAGATGTACCAGCCCAGCCCGCCCTTGCCGCTGGTGGCGCCGAACACCAGCTCGGCGGCGATCAGCGTGCGCCAGGCAAAGGCCCAGCCGATCTTCAGGCCCGAGAGGATCGACGGCAGCGCCGCCGGGACCAGGATATGCACCACCAGGCGCAAGCCGCGCAGGCCGTAGTTGCGCCCGGCCATGCGCAAGGTTTCGCTGACCCCGAGAAAACCGGCATAGGTATTCAGGGCCAGGGCCCAGAGCACCGAGTGAACCAGCACGAAAATCAGGCTGTTGTCGCCCAGGCCGAACCAGAGCAGGGCCAGGGGCAACAGGGCAATGGCCGGCAGCGGGTTGAACATCGAGGTCAGGGTGCCGAGCAGGTCGCGACCGAACTGGGTCGACACCGCCAGGCTGGTGAGGCCGAAGGCCAGGACGATGCCCAGCAGGTAGCCCTTGAGCAGCACCACCAGCGAGACACCGACCTTGGCCAGCAGCTCGCCGCTGATCAGGCCCTGGTATAAGGCGGCGGCGGTCTGCAGGAAGCTGGGCAGCAGCAGGTCGTTGCCCTGGTAGCGGGCGACGGCCTCCCAGGCCAGCGCCAGCAGCACCAGGATCACGCCCTTGCGCAGCCAGCCCTGTTGCCAGAGGCGTTGCCCCAGCGACAGGTCGCGCTCCAGCGAGACATCGAGCAACGGTTCGAGCAGCACCTCGTATTCCTGACGCGGTGTAGCGGATGTGGTCATGGCAGAACTCCCGGTCAGTAGGCGATACGAATGTCGGCAAAATCCAGGGCCGACGCCTGCTCGGCCTGGCCGTCATCTTCGAACAGCAGCCGGTGGATACGCCGTGCCGACGCCTGGAAGTCATTACCGCCAAGGCTTTGCAGGTCGTACTGATGGCTGTGGATTTCTGCCCGCACCCGGCCCGGATGCGGCGACAGCAGCAGAATGCGGTTGCCCACCACCAGCGCCTCTTCGATCGAGTGGGTGACGAACAGCAAGGTAAAACGCACCTCCTCCCAGAGCAGCAGCAACTCCTCCTGCATCTTGCGCCGGGTCAGGGCATCGAGCGCGGCGAAGGGCTCGTCCATCAGCAACACTTTCGGCTGCATGGCCAGCGCCCGGGCAATCGCCACCCTGGCCTTCATGCCGCCAGACAGGGTGTGCGGGTAGGCGTCGGCAAAGTTCGCCAGGCCGACCTTTTCCAGGTAGTGCTCGGCCCGTGCCTGCGCCTCCTTGCGCTTGAGCGTCCCGGAGGCCAGCAACGGGAACATCACGTTCTCCTTGACCGTTTTCCACGGCGGTAACTGATCGAACTCCTGGAACACCACGATGCGATCCGGGCCCGGGCCGTTGACCGTCTGGCCCTGCAGGCGGATCGCTCCTTCGACCGGCGCGATAAAGCCGCCAATCGCCTTGAGCAGCGTCGACTTGCCGCAACCGGAGGGGCCCAGCAGGACAAAGCGGTCGGCCTTGTCCACCTCGAAGCTGACCTGGTGAGTGGCCCGCACCACGCGCTGTGCGGTGCGGTATTCGAGGCTGACGTTGTCCACCTGCAGCAGCGCAGGTGTCGCGACGCTGCTCAACTTGCTGGCCGTGTGGCCTTGCAATGGGCTGTTCATGCGCTTCAGCTCCCTTGCAGCGGCTTCTCGTCCTGGAAGAAGTAGTCCTTCCAGGATTCGGGTTTGTGTTTGATCGCGCCCACGCGGTAGAGGAACTCGGCCAGCGGGTAGGTATTTTTCGGCGTGACGCTGAACTCGTACTGCGGGTTGTCGATGATCTTGAGCAGCGCTTCGCGATCGATCTTGGCCTTGGTCACACGGATGTAGGTATCGGCGGCGGCCGCCTTGTCGTTCTGGGCGAAATCCGCGGCCTCGGCCAGGGCATCGACGAAGGCCTTGTAGGTCTTGGGGTTGTCCTTGCGGAACTTCTCGGTGGCGAACAGCACGGTCGGCGAGTTGGGGCCGAGCAGGTCATAGGTGTTGAGCACCACATGGACGTTCTTGTTGGCCAGCACCTGGTCCTGGAACGGCGGGTTGGAGAAATGCCCGTTCAGCTCGGTGCCGCCGGCCAGCAAGGCCGCCGTGGCGTCGGGATGGGGGACGGCCAGGGTGTACTTGTCCAGGCGCGCGTATTCCTTGTCGCCCCACTGCTTGGCGGCGGCGTACTGGAGGAAGCGCGATTGCACCGAAACGCCCACCGCCGGCAGGGCGATGCGGTCCTTTTCGCTGAGGTCGGCGATGGTCTTCACATTCGGGTTGCTGCTGACCAGGTAGTAGGGGAAGTTGCCCAGCGACGCCACGGCCTTGACGTTCTGCCGGCCCTGGGTGCGGTCCCAGATGGTCAGCAACGGGCCGACACCGGCGCCGGCGATATCGATCGAGCCGGCCAGCAGGGCGTCGTTGATGGCCGCGCCGCCGGACAGTTGCGTCCAGTCGACCTTGATGTCGATGCCCTGCGCCTTGCCGTGCTTCTCGATCAGGTTCTGGTCGCGTACCACATTGAGCAGCAGGTAGACGATGCCGAACTGTTCGGCGATGCGGATTTCGCCTTCGGCCTGGGCCGTGGCGGGGGCGACCAGGCTGCCGGTGAGCAGGCTGGCACCCAGGGCGATACTGGCCGCCAGGCGGCTGATTGACTTGCGCATGCTGTTTTCCTCGACAGTGTCAGAACGGGGCATCGCCCTGGATGGTGGTGCGGTACAGCTTGCGCCGCAGGTGCGCCGGGCAGCCGCTGGCCAGGTGGATCAGCGAGCGGTTGTCCCAGAACACCAGGTCGCGCGGCTGCCACTGATGGCGGTAGATGTTCTGCTCCAGCACGCTGTGGGCATGGAGCTCGGCGAGAATCTGCCGGCTTTCGTCCTCGGGCAGGCCGATGATGCGGGTGGTGAAGCCCTCACTGACGAACAACGCCTTGCGGCCGTTTTCCGGATGGGTACGCACCACGGGGTGAATCACTTCCTGCACCTGGGCCAGTTGCTCGGCGGTCAGGGTCGGCCGCCAGTTGCCTGCAAACTTGGTCTCGCTGTAGCGCGCGGTGTAGGAATGCGCCGCCTGGCGGCCCTCGACGGCCTTGCGCAGCGCCTCGGGCAGGCCGTCCCAGGCCTTGTGCATGTCGGCGAACAAGGTGTCGCCGCCTTCGCTGGGCAACTCCTGGGCATGCAGCATCGAGCCCAGGCTCGGCAGTTCCTTGTAGGAGAGGTCCGAGTGCCAGAACTTGCCCGCATCGCCCAGGCCGATGTTCTGCCCGTTTTCGACGATGTTGGAGACGATCAGGATTTCCGGGTGCCCTGCCAGCAGGAACTGCTTGAGCACATGGATCTGCAGCACACCGAAGCGGCGGCTGAAGGCGATCTGTTGTTCGGGGCTGATGCGCTGGTCACGGAAGACCAGCACATGGTGGTCCAGGTGCGCCCGATGAATGCGGGAAAAATCGTCGGCGCTGACCACTCGGGTCAGGTCCAGGCCGATGATTTCGGCACCGACGGCGCCGCTGAACGGCAGGATTTCGAAGCGTTGCTGCTGTGCGTTGTCGCTGGGCGACAAGGCGATGGAGGCCGCTGACATGATTCACTCCCACGCAGAGCGCGCCCAAAGGTGCGCGCATCGATCAGAAACTCACGGGGTTCCGTGTTGGTTCGGTCGTGCGGCGCGCCGATTGGTCGGCAGGTACGCAGGGAAGTGACTATAAAGTCATAAGAAAAATAATTTAAATACCATTAATGCATATACATAGGCTCAACCCTCTGTAGGAGCGGGCTTGCCCCGCGATGAGGCCAGTACACCCGCTACCGAAGTGTCGCCTGGCCGATCGCGGGGCAAGCCCGCTCCCACAGGGGAACTCAACGCTCGCGCAGGGCCTCGGCGCGGGCGCGGATGATCGGTTTGAGCAGGTAGCTCAGCACGCTCTTCTTGCCGGTGATGATGTCCACCGAAGCCACCATGCCGGGGATGATCAGCAGCGGGTTCTCGTCGGTGCCCAGGTGGCTGCGCTCGGTACGCAGCTTGATGACGTAGAAGGTGTTGTTGTCTTCGTCGGTGATGGTGTCGGCGCCGATCTGCTCCAGCTTGGCCTTGAGGCCGCCATAGATGGTGAAGTCATAGGCGGTGAACTTGACCATGGCCTCCTGGCCCGGGTGCAGGAAGGCGATGTCCTGCGGACGGATACGCGCCTCGACCAGCAGGGTATCGTCCAGCGGTACGATCTCGACCAGGTCGCTGCCCGGCTGGATCACGCCGCCGATGGTGTTGACCAGCAGCTGCTTGACGATACCCCGTACCGGTGAAGTGACCAGGGTCCGGCTGACCCGGTCATCCAGGGCCTTGCCGGTGGCCTGGGCCTTGCTCAGGTCGGTACGCGCCTCGTTGAGCTGGGTCAGGGCTTCGCTGCGGAACTTGCCGCGGGTTTCATCGATCTTGCGCTCGACTTCCTTGATCGCCGATTCGGCACGCGGGATGGCCAGCGAGGTGGCGTCCAGCTGGCCACGGTTTTCCACCTCGGCGCGCTTGAGGCGCAGCACTTCAACCTGGGAGATCGCCCCCTGGGCCACCAGCGGCTCGGACATGCTGATTTCCTGGCGCAGCAACTGCAGGCTGTTGCGGTACTGGGCCTGCTTGGAGCTGAACTCGCGCAGCTCCTGCTGGCGCTGCACCAGTTGCTCGCGCAGGCCGCCGATCTCGTCCTGCAACTGCTGGCGACGGCTCTGGTACAGCGACTCTTCGTTGGCCGCCTGGCTCGGCGCGGCCTTGCGGATTTCTTCGTCGATCTTCAGCGGACGGTCTTCGACCTCGGCGCTCAAGCGTTCGACTCGCAGGGCCATGGCCAGGCGGTCGGCCTCGGTCTCGCCGACGTTGGAGACGAAGCGAGTATCGTCCAGGCGCAGCAACGGGTCGCCCTCCTCGACGATCTCGCCTTCCTTGGCGTAGATCTGCGCAACGATGCCGCCTTCCAGGTTCTGGATCTTCTGCAGCTTGGACGACGGAATCGCCTTGCCCTCGCCGCGGGTCACTTCATCGATGATCGCAAAGTTGGCCCACAGCCCCAGGAACAGGAAGAAGGCGATCACCCCCCAGATGGTCATGCGCACGATGCGCGGCGCATCCTCGATCAGCGCCTTGTTGACCTCGGGCAGCGGCTGGTCGCCGAAGGATCCGGAGCCTTTGAAGTATTTGCGCAGGCTTTCCTTGAACTGGCCCATATCCACCTTAAGCAACACTGATCTGCCCCTTCTTCAGCGCATCCATGACGGCGGCTTTCGGGCCATCCGCGACTATCTGCCCACGGTCGATGACGATCAACCGGTCGACCAGCGACAACAACGATGCCCGGTGGGTGACCAGGACCACGGTCTTGCTTTCGATCACGGCTTGCAGGCGTTGCTTGAGACGCTCCTCACCGGTGTTGTCCATGGCGCTGGTGGGCTCGTCGAGCAGCAGGATCTGCGGGTTGAGCAACAGGGCGCGGCCCAGGGCGACGTTCTGGCGCTGGCCGCCGGACAGGTTCTGGCCGCGTTCGCCGACCTGCAGCTCGTAGCCTTGCGGATGCAGGCGGGCGAATTCGTGAACACCGGACAGCTCGGCCGCCTGCAGGACCATTTCGTCCTCGACATAGCGCGCACCGCTGACCAGGTTGTCGCGCAGGGTGCCGGCCAGCAGCTGGATATCCTGCGGCACGTAGCCGATGTTGTGGCGCAGTTCGCTGACGTCGATCTGTCGGATATCCACGCCATCGACCAGCAGCGAGCCGCCGTCGGCTTCGTACAGGCCGACGATCAGCTTGGCCAGCGAGCTCTTGCCCGAGCCGCTGCGGCCGATGATGCCGATCTTCTCGCCCGGACGGACGGTCAGGCTGACGTTCTTGAGGGCCAGGTTCTGCTGGTTCGGGTAGGTGAAGTCGACGTTGCGGAACTCGATGGCGCCTTGCAGCACCTGACGGCTCAGCGGACGCTCTTCGAAATTGCGCTCCTGGGGCAGCTCCATCATCTGGTCGGTGGAGACCATGGTGACCTTGGCCTGCTGGTAGCGGGTCAGCAACCCGGACAGCTGGCCCAGCGGGCCGAGGGCACGACCGCTGAGCATGTAGCAGGCGATCAGGCCGCCCATGCTGAGGTTGCCGGCCATGATCTGGTAGACACCGGCACAGATCAGCGCCACGCCGGCCAGTTGCTGGATCAGCAGGGTAATGTTCATGGCCAGGCCCGACAGCACCTTGACCCGCAGTTCCAGGCGGCTGAGGGTGCCGATGGTCTGCTCCCACATGTACTGGCGTTCGCTCTCGGCGTTGTTGACCTTGACCGCGTCGAGCCCGGCCAGGGTCTCGATCAGGCTCGACTGGCGCTCGGAGGCCAGCGCCATGGTCCGCTCCAGGGTCGCCACCAGAGGCTTTTGCAGGGCATAGCCGATGCCCAGGGCCAGCGGGAAGGCGATGATCGGAATCCACACCAGGTGGCCGCCGATGATGGCGATCACCAGCAGGATCAGCAGGGTGAACGGCAGGTCGATCAGGCTGGTCAGGGTCAGCGAGGCGAGGAAATCGCGCAGGCCCTGGAATTCATGGATGTTCTGGGCAAAGCTGCCGACCCGCGCCGGGCGGTACTTCATCGCCATGCCGACGATGCGCTCGAACAGGGTGGCGGAAATGATCAGGTCGGTCTTCTTCCCGGCCAGGTCCAGGCACAGGCTGCGCAGCCCTTTGAGGATCAGGTCGAAGATATAGGCGCCGCTGATACCGATGGCCAGCACCCAAAGGGTCGAGGTGGCCTGGTTGGGTACCACGCGGTCGTAGACGTTCATCACGAACAGCGGCGCGGCCAGGGCGATCAGGTTGATCACCAGGCTTGCGGCGATGGCGTCGATGTACAGCCAGCGGCTGCGCTTGAGAGTGTCACGGAACCAGGAGCGCGCACGCGGGATCAGGTTGCCGTGATTGACGTCGAACTTGTGCTGCGGCTGGGCGAAGAACACCCGGCCGCTGTAGTCGCTTTGCAAGGCTTCGCGGCTGACATGCACTTCACCGCCATCGCTCTCGCTGAGCAACAGCCGCGCCGTGTCGTCGTTTTCCCAGCCGAGCAATACCGCGCTGCGACCCTCCTTGAGCAGCAGCATGGCCGGCATGGCGATGCTCGGAATCTGCTCCAGCTTGCGCTGCAACAGACGCCCCTGCAGCCCGGCCCGGGCCGCCGCACGCGGCAGCAGCTCGGGGCTCAGGCGCTGGGCCGGCAGCGGCAGGCCGGTGGTCAGCATGGCCCGGCTGGCGGGCTTCTGGTGCAGCACACAGAGTGACAGCAGGCTGTCCAGCAACGGGTCATCGTGCTGGCTGCGTGGATCATGGCTGAGTTGGACTCGACTGACTTCTGATTCCACGCGGCTTCTCTTGATAATGACGGTGGGTGATTAAAGTGAACCTCAGTTCATCCCTGGCAGGCTCACTTGCGGTTTCATGTCGTTCTGCACAACGGTTGCCATCGGCGCGACGACACCCTGGCTCTTGAGCAGCTGACCAATGGTCGCCTTGATTCGATATTGAGTAAACATTTGAATGAACTTCACCTCGGCCAGGCGACGCTGGGAAGTGAACAGTTCGTTCTCGCTATCGAGCAGGTCGAGCAACGTCCGCTCGCCCAGGCTGAACTGCTGCTGGTAGGCGCTGCGTACGTTGCGGCTGTAATCGACGTATTGCTGGGCAATAGGCAATTGCGCGTTGGCGTTGTCCATAGCATTCCATGCCAGACCTAACTCCTCATTGAGCTGGCGCAAGGCATTGTTACGAATGTCCAGCGCCTGGTTGGTCAAGTACGACTTGGATTCCAGGTCGGCCTTGTTGCTCCCACCGGCATACAGGTTGAAGCTCATGCGCAGCATAGCCTGCCATTCGTTGTTGTGCCCGTTCAGGCCATCGATGTCGTTGTCAGCCGTCCGTCCGAGTTCCGCATCGAAGCGCGGATAGAACGTAGACTTCGCCGCCTCGTATTGTTTTTCCGCAGCCGCGATATCGGATTCCGCCGAGCGCAGGATCGGGCTGCTTTCGACCATCTGGTGACGGGCTTCGTCGAGGCTGGCCGGCAGCAGGTCGACAAACGGCGCAGGCGTGCTTAACTCGTCGGGCATTTGCCCGACCACGCTCAGGTAGTTGGTCCTGGCATCGGCCAGGTTGGTCTGCTCGGTGAGCAGGTTGTTGCGGGCCTGGGCCAGACGCGCTTCGGCCTGGTCCATGTCGGCCAGGCGACCGACGCCACGGGTGGTGCGCAGCTTGATCTGGTCGAAGATGCGTTCGTGGCTGCGCAGGTTGTCTTCGGCCAGGCGCACCATGTCGCGACGGGTCAGGACGTCCAGGTAGACCTGGGCAACGGTCAGTGCGGTGCGCTCGGAAGCACCCAGCAGGGAGTAGGCGCGGGAGTTGACGGTGGCCTGTTGACGCCCGACTTCACTGGAGGTGGCAAAACCGTCGAACACCATCTGGCGCAAACGCAGGCTGGATTCACCGCGGTTGAGGGTTTCCCAGCGGTTGCCGGTGCTCGGGCTGTCGGTCCCTTCGCGACCATAACCGCCCAGCACATCGACCCGCGGCAAATAGCCGCCCTTGGCGGCACGCAATTGGTAGTCGGCGGCGATGCGGCTGTTGACCCCGGCCTGGATCTCCGGGTGCACCTCGAGGGCTTTCTGCATGGCCTCCGGCAGGCTTTGGGCTTGAGCGAAAGTGGCAGAGAGAGCGAAAGGAAGAGCGGTGAACAGTAACGCGCGCATGTACTTTTTTCCCAGGGACATCTTGTCCTAAATCACAGCAAAAAACGTTGCTGCATTCGAAAATGGCAACCGGTTTGACCTTAATGTCGGAGAGTTTCCGAAGGGGTACTGGAACGTACGAAGGAAGGGTGCAACCGGCCAAATATCAATGTGACATTACGGTGCTGATTGTTTAGGATGGCAGCCAGAAGGTCAATAGTTTGGCATAAACTTAATAGCCATTAGTTATTGACGTAAAATTGACGCAAGCAAGCGTCAACATATGAACAGATACATTCCATCGGATGCGGCAATTCAGCGCCGGCCGGGCATGGAAGCCAAATTGAACGGGTCATTCGGAGAGTCCAATGAGCAGCGTTGTTGCCATCGTCAAAAGCATTGTTGGTCAGGTTATTGCCGTATCCCCTGAGGGCGCTCGTCGCGTACTCATCGAAGGAGACCGCCTGTTTGCCGGCGAACAAGTGCTGACCGGCCTGGCTGGCGCGGTTACCCTGGAGCTGGCCGATGGCCGCACCCTGGACCTGGGCCGCGACACGCAATGGAGTGCCGACGCGCCGGACAGCAGCACCGACCTGGCAGCAGCCACGGCGCAGGCCGCGCCTTCCGTGGAAGAATTGCAACAAGCTATTGCCGCCGGTGCCGACCCGACCACCGAACTCGAAGCCACCGCAGCCGGCCCGTCTGCCGCCGGTAGTGGCGCCGCCGGTGGCGGCCACAGCTTCGTCATGCTCGACGCCACGGCCGGCTCGGTCGACCCGACCATCGGCTTCCCGACCGCCCCGATCGGCTTTGCCACCGAAACCCGTATCGAAGAGATCGGCGCGCTGGATGCCAATAACCCGGCAACCACCACGCCCACCCGCGAAACCGGCCTGACCCTGAGCGCCACGCCTTCGATCACCGAAGCCGGTGGCGTAATCGTTTATACCGCCACCCTGGGCCAGCCGCCGCTGACCGACCTGACCGTCACCCTCTCCAACGGCCAGATCATCGTCATCAGCGCCGGGCAGACCAGCGGCAGCATCAGCGTCACCATCGCCCCGAACGACACCGTGTACGTCGATGGCGGCCAGATCTCCACGACCATCACCGGCACCACCGGTGGCGGGGGCCTGATCGTCACCCCGGACACCACCCCGGCGGTCACCCAGATCACCGACACCATCGATACCACCACGGTCAACCTGACGGCGACGCCGAGCGTCACCGAAGGCGGCGTGATCACCTACACCGCGACCCTGACCAACCCGGCGCAGACGCCGGTGACCGTGACCCTGTCCAACGGCAGCACCATCACCATCGCCGCCGGCCAGACCACCGGCACCGTTGACGTGCAGACCCCGGCCAACGACGTCTACAACAACGGCAGCACCGTCAGCGCCACCATCACTGGCGCCACAGGCGGCAACTTCGAAAACCTGGTGCCGAACCCGAACCCGGCCGTCACCAGCATCAACGACTCGATCGACAACACCGGCCTGAGCCTGAGCGCCACGGGCAGCGTCGCCGAGGGCGGGCAGATCGTCTACACCGCGACCCTGACCAACCCGGCCGGCACGCCGGTTACCGTGACCCTGAGCAATGGCGCGGTGATCACCATCGCCGCCGGCGGTACCTCCGGCAGCATCACCGTGCCAGCGCCGAGCGATGACGTGTACGTCGATGCCGGCAACGTCAGCGTGCATATCGACAAAGTCGATGGTGGCAACTTCGAGAACCTGGTGGTCAGCAATGAGCCAGCCGTTACCGAAGTCACCGACACCCTCGACACCTCGACCGTCACCCTGACCGCGAACAGCAGCGTCGCCGAAGGCGGCGTGGTGACCTACACCGCGTCGGTGAGCGCTCCGGTGACCGGTTCGCCGCTGGTGATCAACCTGGCCAATGGTCAGCAGATCACTATTCCTGTGGGCAGCAGCTCCGGCTCCGTGGACTTTGTCGCACCGAACAATGTGCACAGCACCAATCCGGACCTGACCAACAGCATCACCGGCACCACCGGGGGCAATTACGAGCAGCTGGAGACGGCGGGTAATCCGGTGACTACCGTCACTGATGGTCCGGGGACTGAAGACACCACCGGTCTGAAGCTGACCGCCACCCCGTCGGTCAACGAAGGCGGTGAAATTACCTACACCGCGACGCTGACCAACCCGGCTGGCACCGCCATGACCATCACCCTCAGCAACGGTGAGTCCATCACCATTGCGGCCGGTGAGACTTCGGGCAGCGTCACCGTGGCTGCTCCGGACGATGACGTGTACATCGACGCCGGTCAGGTCGAAGCCACCATCACCGGCACCAGTGGCGGTGACTTCGAGAACCTGGCTGTGGATAACACCCCAGCCGTCACCGAGGTCAACGACACCATCGATCCGTCGACGGTGAAACTCACTGCCGATGTCAGCACTATCGGCGAAGGTGGCGTGATCACCTACACCGCTACCGTCAGCGCGCCGGTGACCGGCACTCCATTGGTGATCAACCTCACCAGCGGCCAGCAAATTGTTATCGCCGTCGGCCAGAGCACTGGCACCGTGCAGTTCACTGCGCCAGACAACGTGCATAACAGCAACCTCGACCTGACCAACAGCATCAAGGACGTGAGTGGCGGCAACTACGAGGAACTGACCGCTTCCGGTGAAACCACCGTCACCGTTACTGACGGCCCGGGCACCCAGGATGAAACTGGCCTGAAGCTGACCGCGACCCCATCGGTCAACGAAGGCGGCGAGATCACCTACACCGCGACGCTGACCAACCCGGCTGGCACCGCCATGACCATCACCCTCAGCAATGGTGAGTCCATCACCATTGCGGCGGGCGAAACCAGCGGCAGCGTGACCGTGGCGGCGCCGGACGATGACGTCTACATCGATGCCGGTCAGGTCGAAGCGACCATCACCGGCACCAGTGGCGGTGACTTCGAGAACCTGGCTGTGGATAACACCCCAGCCGTCACCGAGGTCAACGACACCATCGATCCGTCGACGGTGAAACTCACTGCCGATGTCAGCACTATCGGCGAAGGTGGCGTGATCACCTACATCGCCACCGTCAGCGCCCCAGTGACTGGCACGCCGCTGGTGATCAACCTTACCAATGGCCAGCAGATCGTTATCGGCGTCGGCCAAAGCAGCGGTACCGTGCAGTTCACTGCGCCGGACAACGTGCACAGCACCAACCTCGATCTGACCAACGCGATCAAGGACGTTTCGGGTGGCAACTACGAGGACCTGACTGCCTCGGGTACCACCACCGTGACCGTCACCGACGGCCCAGGTACCCAGGATGAAACTGGCCTCAAGCTGACCGCGACCCCGTCGGTCAACGAAGGTGGCGAGATCACCTACACCGCCACCCTGACCAACCCGGCTGGCACCGCCATGACCATCACCCTCAGCAATGGTGAGTCCATCACCATCGCGGCGGGCGAAACCAGCGGCAGCGTGACTGTCGCGGCACCGGACGATGACGTGTACATCGATGCTGGTCAGGTCGAAGCGACCATCACCGGCACTTCCGGTGGCGACTTCGAAAACCTTAACGTCGACCCGTCGGCGGCCGTCACCGAGGTCAACGACACCATCGATCCGTCGACCGTCAAGTTGACCGCCGATGTCAGCACCATCGGCGAAGGTGGCGTGATTACTTACACCGCCACCGTCAGCGCACCAGTGACTGGCACGCCGCTGGTGATCAACCTGACCAATGGCCAGCAGATTGTTATTGGCGTCGGTCAGAGCACTGGCACCGTGCAGTTCACCGCACCGGACAACGTGCACACCACCAACCTCGATCTGACCAACGCCATCAAGGACGTTTCGGGCGGCAACTACGAGGAGCTGACTGCCTCGGGTACCACCACCGTGACCGTCACCGACGGTCCAGGTACCGAAGACACCACCGGTCTGAAGCTGACCGCCACCCCATCGGTCAACGAAGGTGGTGAAATCACCTA
>NZ_JALRNF010000188.1 GCF_030272895.1 Pseudomonas sp. BGr12
CTTTCGTTTGGGGGGCGGGGGGCCTTTTTCGGCGGTTTTATTATTTGGGCTGTGGGGGGGGGGTGGGGGGTGCCCCCGCGTGGGGGGGGGGCAATAATGGGGGGGCAACCCCCGCTCCCACCGATCACCGGCAAGCAGTTGAATCAACATGGGATATAGACAGGAAAAGGGCAGGGGCGGCTGGATTCGAACCAACGCATGGCAGGAGCAAAACCTGCTGCCTTACCGCTTGGCGACGCCCCTGTAG
>NZ_JALRNF010000189.1 GCF_030272895.1 Pseudomonas sp. BGr12
GGGGAACCCACTCAGCATAAGCTGAGTATCTTGTACTGAATACATAGGTGCAAGAGGCGAACCATGGGAACTGAAACATCTAAGTACCCTGAGTAAAAGAAATCAACCGAGATTCCCTTAGTAGTGGCGAGCGAACGGGGACTAGCCCTTAAGTGGCTTTGAGATTAGCGTAACGCTCTGGAAAGTGCGGCCATAGTGGGTGATAGCCCTGTACGCGAAAATCTCTTAGTCATGAAATCGAGTAGG
>NZ_JALRNF010000190.1 GCF_030272895.1 Pseudomonas sp. BGr12
GAACTGGCCGACCAGGCCGGCCGGCGCATACAGCGCGGTCAGGGCGATACCGGCCACCGCTGTGGGCAGGGCGAACGGCAGGTCGATCATCGCCTCGATGATCTTGCGTCCGGGGAAGGTGTAGCGCACAAGCACCCAGGCCAGCAGGGTGCCGATGATGCCGTTGATGATGGCGGCTAAGAGGGCATTACAGAAACTCAGCTTGAGCGCGGCAAGTACCCGCGGTGCACTGATGATGGCCCAGAA
>NZ_JALRNF010000191.1 GCF_030272895.1 Pseudomonas sp. BGr12
ATGGCAATCGAGTATAGAAAGTGGCTAATTCGAGAACTTTTTGACCTAATTTTTAGTTTGGAAACTCGTGCCTTAAAACCTGATGCCGATATGGTTTTAAATCTAATAGATGGTTTGATGTTTGGGTTTTTAAGTACCAATAGTTTGAGTGAGAGGGATGAGGTGTTGGAGCGGTTTTTTATGCCAGTACGCTAGAGAGGAAAACTAATTAATTGCACAGCATATGATTTTAGGTTTTTATTCTT
>NZ_JALRNF010000192.1 GCF_030272895.1 Pseudomonas sp. BGr12
CTACGACGTAGCCGTCGACCGCTCGGTCCCCCCGGGTGTGGTCACCGCTTCTACCGTCATGAGTCGGATGATCTCCTCGCGGTCGGCCTGCGAGGGCAGCCCCCACCCGTCCCGGTAGCCGTACAGCTCCCGCAGGGTGACGGCGCGTCGATTGCCGTCGGCGATCTCGATGTCGTCGACGGTGATGAGGCCGGGATGCGCCACACCCGTCGCCTGCGCGATCTTGAATACGTCGCGGCGGAGGG
>NZ_JALRNF010000193.1 GCF_030272895.1 Pseudomonas sp. BGr12
TCGTGCCGTCGATGGAGTTGGTACGCATGGTCAGGTCCGGCACCGAAGCGACCATGAGCGCCATTCGCCTGTCCCGCGTCTACTCCGTCCGTGACTGCATCATCAAGTTCGAAGGCTGCTACCACGGCCACTCCGACAGCCTGCTGGTCATGGCCGGCTCCGGCCTGCTGACCCTGGGCGTGCCAAGCTGGGCCGGGGTGCGGGCGGCCTTCGCAACGCACACCCTTACCCTGCCGTTCAACGAC
>NZ_JALRNF010000194.1 GCF_030272895.1 Pseudomonas sp. BGr12
TGTCCGCTACCGGAGCGTTAACCGGCAGGGGGGCAGCCGTTGATGATCAAGAGCCTTATTGGCCGCAACCTGGCGCCAGGCGCGCGGCACGACGATATCGGCGTCCTGGCGCTGAATGTCGCATCGCTCTACGCACTGGGCCGGGCCATCTTCCAGTGCGAACCCCTGATAAAACGCGTGCTGACGCTGACCTGGAACTGCGAGCGCGCCGTGAATGTCCTGGTGCCTGTGGGTTACCCGGTCAG
>NZ_JALRNF010000195.1 GCF_030272895.1 Pseudomonas sp. BGr12
GTGTGTCACTTCATCGCGGCCATGGGTCTCCAGGCGCCGGGTCAGGTCGCTTTCTCCACTGGCGATGTTGGCCATGGCGTCCACAGCTTCCTGCAAGGGGCGGGCGATGCTGCGGGCGATCAGAATCACCAACAGGGCCATGACCAGGGCGATGCCGAGGCCCAGCAAGGAGGCGTCGCGCAACTGGCGCATGACCTCTGCCTGCATGTCATCGATGTAGACCCCCGAGCCGATGACCCAGCCC
>NZ_JALRNF010000196.1 GCF_030272895.1 Pseudomonas sp. BGr12
GAACGTGAGGCAATTTTGCTCATAATGCGACTTTGAGCAAATGAGCTGAACTCTTTACCGCCAAAGGATTTTGGAATAATAAGACCCAAGAAGCCTTTATCTTTAATGAACTGCCAAACTTCAGGAGGAAGGTCTTTTAATTGATGGTGAATTTCCCATTCATCAAGCATGCTACATAGCACTTCAACTTCATTATCGATAAAACTTTGTTCTTCTGGTGAAAGTGTAGGATAGGGATATTTTT
>NZ_JALRNF010000197.1 GCF_030272895.1 Pseudomonas sp. BGr12
CAAATTGCCGACAACGCGTAATGGACGCCCATCTTTTACAAGCTGACTAAAATCATATTTTAATGCATCAGCTTCTACGATAGTTAAACGTTCTGGATGTGGCACGCGTTCAGGTAAGCCGGCAGCTAAATCACGGTCTAATTCAACTACAGTTAATGCATCACATTCTCCAATTAAAGGAGAAGTTAAAGCAGCTAAACCTGGACCAATTTCGACGATATTATCACCCGTACGCGGATTGACT
>NZ_JALRNF010000019.1 GCF_030272895.1 Pseudomonas sp. BGr12
GCCCGTGCGCGGCGGCATCGGCCGCCGTGCCACCACGGCCATCCGGGGCAAACCGCACCGCGGGGCACGCCCGCCCCAACCGGTCGGCGCGGGCTTGCCCCGCGATAAGTCCGACGTGGGCTATCAGCCGATCGTCATCAAGCTCGCGTTACCACCCGCCGCCGCAGTGTTGACGCTCAACGCGCGCTCGATCACCAGGCGCTCCAGGGCAATGGAGGTCTCGCCCGAGGACAGGCCGTGGACGCCGACGATGGCGCCGGCACGCTTGGCCACCTGCTCGCACACGGCGCGCAGCTGGTCGGAGTGGCCGTGATGCAGGACTGCATCGAAGACTACCTCGTCCTTGGTCCAGTCGCTCACCAGCTGGATGCGCGCTTGCACGTCCTTCGGCAGGCGGCTGCGCAGGGTGCGGGTCAGTTCGCCTTCCGGCCATACCGCCAGGCTGCCCACGGCCAGTGCCGCAGCCAGTTGGGTCAGCAGGTCGGCTTCGACCTCGGCCAGGCACAGCACGTGCTCGCGTGGCAGGATGGTGTAGCTGTTGCGCTCGCCGGTCGGGCCTGCCAGCTGGCGGCTGATACCGCTCTGCGACTGACGGGCGAACTGGTCGCAGAGGCTGCCCAGTTCGTTCAGCTGGTTGCTCGCCGCCCAGGACTTGAGGGCCTGCAGTGGCTTGGTCAGGCTGTCACGCAGGCGGGTGTCCGGTGCGTTGTCGCCGTCGGTACGCTGGAACGATTGTTCGATGGCATCGGCCGGGCGGGTCGACAGCAGGCGATACAGGTACAGCGGGCCGCCAGCTTTCGGGCCGGTGCCGGACAGGCCTTCACCACCGAACGGCTGGACGCCGACCACGGCACCGACGATGTTGCGGTTGACGTAGACGTTACCGGCGTTGACGTTGTCGATGACCTTGGCGATGGTCTCGTCGATCCGGGTGTGCACACCCAGGGTCAGGCCATAGCCGGAGGCGTTGATCTGCTCGATCAGCTGGTCGAGGTTCTTGCGGTTGTAGCGCACCACGTGCAGTACCGGGCCGAAGATCTCGCGTTGCAGCTCGTCGAAGCTTTCCAGTTCGATCAGGGTCGGCATGACGAAAGTGCCGCGCTTGACTTCCTCGCCGTCGGCGATGGCCACCTGGTACACGGTGCGGCCTTTGTCGCGCATGCCCTGGATGTGCTTGTCGATGCCAGCCTTGGCTTCGGCGTCGATCACCGGGCCGATGTCCACGGCCAGGCGCTCCGGGTTGCCCAGGCGGCTTTCGGCCATGGCGCCCTTGAGCATTTCGATCACGCGGTCGGCGGAGTCTTCCTGCAGGCACAGTACACGCAGGGCCGAGCAACGCTGGCCGGCGCTGTCGAAGGCCGAGGACACCACGTCGATGACCACTTGTTCGGTGAGTGCCGAGGAGTCGACGATCATCGCGTTCTGGCCGCCGGTTTCGGCGATCAGCGGGATCGGACGGCCCTGGGCATCCAGGCGACCGGCGATGTTGCGCTGCAGCAGGCGCGCCACTTCGGTGGAGCCGGTGAACATCACGCCTTTGACCCGGTCGTCGCCGACCAGGCGGGCGCCGACGGTTTCACCGCGGCCTGGCAGCAGTTGCACCACGCCTTCAGGGATGCCGGCTTCGAGCAGCAGGCGTACGGCCTGGGCCGCGACCAGCGGGGTCTGTTCGGCAGGCTTGGCCAGTACCGGGTTGCCGGCGGCCAGGGCAGCGGCCACCTGGCCACTGAAGATCGCCAGCGGGAAGTTCCACGGGCTGATGCACACCACCGGGCCCAGTGGGCGGTGGGCGTCGTTGCTGAAGTCGTTGCGTGCCTGCACTGCGTAGTAGCGCAGGAAGTCGACGGCTTCGCGGACTTCGGCGATGGCGTTGGCGTAGGTCTTGCCGGCTTCGCGGGCCAGCAGGCCCATCAGCGGCTGGATCTCGGCTTCCATCAGGTCGGCGGCACGCTCCAGGATCGCAGCGCGTTCGGCCGGCGGGGTGGCCTGCCAGATCGGCGCGGCCTTGAGGGCGCACTGGATGGCGCTGTCGACGTCGGCAACGGTGGCTTCCTGGACGTGACCGACCACGTCACGGTGATCGGCCGGGTTCAATACCGGCGCGGCCGCTTCGTTGCTGGCGGCGCAACCGAGCATCGGCGCGGCTTTCCAGTCGTTGTGCGCGGTGGCCAGCAGGGCGCAGGACAGCGACGCCAGGCGATGTTCGTTGGCCATGTCGATGCCCGCCGAGTTGGCGCGCTCGCTACCGTAGAGGTCGCGTGGCATTGGAATGCGCGGGTGCGGCAGGCCGCAGCTGCCTTCCTGGGTGGCCATGCGCTCGATGGTCGCGACCGGGTCGGCCACCAGCTCCTGGATCGAGATCGACTGGTCGGCGATGCGGTTGACGAACGAGGTGTTGGCGCCGTTTTCCAGCAGGCGGCGAACCAGGTAGGCCAGCAGGGTTTCATGGGTACCGACCGGGGCGTAGACGCGGCACGGACGGTTCAGCTTGCCATCGGCAACCTTGCCCACCACTTGCTCGTACAGGGGCTCGCCCATGCCGTGCAGGCACTGGAACTCGTACTGGCCCGGGTAGTAGTTCTGACCGGCGATATGGTAGATGGCCGACAGGGTGTGGGCGTTGTGGGTGGCGAACTGCGGGTAGATGACTTCCGGCACCGAGAGCAGCTTGCGGGCGCAGGCGATGTAGGACACGTCGGTGTACACCTTGCGGGTGTAGACCGGGTAGCCTTCCAGGCCTTCGACCTGGGCGCGCTTGATTTCGCTGTCCCAGTAGGCGCCTTTCACCAGGCGGATCATCAGGCGATGGCGGCTGCGGCGAGCCAGGTCGATGACGTAGTCAATGACGTACGGGCAGCGCTTCTGGTAGGCCTGGATGACGAAACCGATGCCGTTCCAGCCGGTCAGCTGTGGCTCGAAGCACAGGCGCTCGAGCAGGTCCAGCGACAGCTCCAGGCGGTCGGCTTCCTCGGCGTCGATGTTCAGGCCGATGTCGTACTGCTTGGCCAGCAGGGTCAGCGACAGCAGGCGCGGGTACAGTTCTGCCATCACCCGCTCGTACTGGGCGCGGCTGTAGCGCGGGTGCAGCGCGGACAGCTTGATCGAGATGCCCGGGCCTTCATAGATGCCACGGCCGTGGGAAGCCTTGCCGATCGAGTGGATCGCCTGCTCGTAGGAGGCCAGGTATTTCTGTGCGTCGTGCTCGGTCAGTGCGGCTTCGCCGAGCATGTCGTAGGAGTAGCGGAAGCCCTTGGCTTCGAACTTGCTCGCGTTGGCCAGGGCTTCGGCAATGGTTTCACCGGTGACGAACTGCTCGCCCATCAGGCGCATGGCCATGTCGACGCCCTTGCGGATCATCGGCTCGCCGCTCTTGCCGATGATGCGGCTAAGCGAGGAGGTCAGGCCGGATTCGTTGTGGGTCGAGACCAGCTTGCCGGTCAGCAGCAGGCCCCAGGTGGCGGCGTTGACGAACAGCGACGGGCTGTTGCCCAGGTGCGGCTGCCAGTTGCCGGTGCTGATCTTGTCGCGGATCAGGGCATCGCGGGTGCCTTTGTCGGGGATGCGCAGCAGCGCCTCGGCCAGGCACATCAGTGCCACGCCTTCCTGGGACGACAGGGAGAATTCCTGCAGCAGGCCCTGAACGATGCCGGCACGGCCGCCAGCGCTCTTCTGGTTGCGCAGTTTTTCCGCGATGCCGGCGGCCAGCTTGTTGGTGGCTTCGGCCATGGCGGCTGGCAGGCGCGCCTGCTCCAGAAGCATTGGCACCACTTCCTGCTCAGGGCGACGGTAGGCGGCAGTGATGGCCGAGCGCAGGACCGACTGCGGCAGGATGCTTTCGGCGAATTCGAGGAAGCACTGGTGGGCATGGTCGCCCGGCACTTCACCGGCTTCGTCGCCATTGCTGAAAGGCTGACCGTTGAGTTCGGTCAGGGTGGCGCCACCCTCGAGCTTTTCCAGGTAATTGAAGATTGCCTGCTTGATCAACCAGTGCGGCGTGCGGTCGATGGACTGCGCAGCTGCCTTGAGTCGCTCACGGGTCGGGTCGTCAAGTTTGACCCCAAGGGTGGTCGTCGCCATTTCTTATCCTCATTATTGCCACAGGCTGTGGCTTAAGCTGGCGCCAAGATTAGCCGTGCGCGAATTCGGGTGCAACCTAGTGCAACCCAAAAAGTGCAGGAAAAAAGTGCTACTCGTCCGGCGGGTAAAACCCCACAGCAAAAATGGCTGTTTCCGGTGCGTTTTGTTCTGAAAACAGGGGGTCCTTGCTCCCAAAAGGAGCAAAAACCTGCTGTTACGCAAAAAATCCGACGAGGTGCAACTTGAATGAAAAAACTGGTTGCACCTTCTTTGCGTTGTTGCATAGCATTCGCGGCCTGGGTGCAACCTCCTCTGAGGCTGTCGCTACATAAAAACAAACGCCAGGGCGCAACAATGAGTGTAAGCAATCCAACCTTGATCACGTTCGTGATCTACATCGCGGCTATGGTGCTGATCGGCTTCATGGCCTATCGCTCCACCAACAACCTCTCCGACTACATCCTCGGTGGCCGCAGCCTCGGCAGCGTCGTGACCGCACTGTCGGCCGGTGCCTCGGACATGAGCGGCTGGCTGCTGATGGGCCTGCCGGGCGCCATCTATATGTCGGGCCTGTCGGAAAGCTGGATCGCCATCGGCCTGATCGTCGGTGCCTACCTGAACTGGCTGTTCGTTGCCGGCCGTCTGCGCGTGCAGACCGAGCACAACGGTGATGCCCTGACCCTGCCGGACTACTTCTCCAGCCGCTTCGAAGACAAGAGCGGCCTGCTGCGAATCATCTCCGCCGTGGTCATCCTGGTGTTCTTCACCATCTATTGCGCCTCCGGCATCGTCGCCGGTGCCCGCCTGTTCGAAAGCACCTTCGGCATGTCCTATGAGACAGCGCTGTGGGCTGGCGCGGCCGCGACCATCGCCTACACCTTCGTCGGTGGTTTCCTGGCCGTCAGCTGGACCGATACCGTCCAGGCGACCCTGATGATCTTCGCCCTGATCCTGACCCCGGTGATCGTGCTGATCGCCACCGGTGGCGTCGATACCACCTTCGCCGCCATCGAGCTGAAGGATGCAGGCAACTTCGACATGCTCAAGGGCACCACCTTCATCGGCATCATCTCGCTGATGGGCTGGGGCCTGGGCTATTTCGGCCAGCCGCACATCCTGGCGCGCTTCATGGCTGCCGACTCGGTCAAGTCGATCGCCAACGCTCGCCGCATCTCCATGACCTGGATGATCCTGTGCCTGGTCGGCACCTGCGCCGTCGGCTTCTTCGGTATCGCCTACTTCTCGGCGCATCCTGACGTTGCCGGTCCCGTCACCGAGAACCACGAGCGTGTGTTCATCGAGCTGGCCAAGATCCTGTTCAACCCATGGATCGCCGGTGTCCTGCTGTCCGCCATCCTGGCGGCGGTCATGAGTACCCTGAGCTGCCAGCTGCTGGTGTGCTCCAGCGCCCTGACCGAGGACTTCTACAAGACCTTCCTGCGCAAGGGTGCCTCGCAGCTGGAGCTGGTCTGGGTCGGTCGCGCCATGGTGCTGCTGGTTGCCGTGGTGGCGATCCTGATCGCGTCCAATCCGGAAAACCGCGTACTGGGTCTGGTCAGCTATGCCTGGGCCGGCTTCGGCGCTGCCTTCGGTCCGGTTGTACTGATCTCGGTACTGTGGAAAGGCATGACCCGTAATGGTGCGCTGGCCGGTATCCTGGTCGGTGCAATCACCGTGGTGGTGTGGAAACACTTCGCCATCTGGGGCCTCTACGAGATCATCCCGGGCTTCATCCTCGGCGCCCTGGCCATCTACTTCGTCAGCAAGGCTGGCAGCCCCTCGGCTGCCATGGTTTCGCGCTTCGAAGCAGCAGACCAGGCGTTCAAGGTCGGTCATTGATCGACTGCTGAGTAACGCCTGACAACGGCCCGACCTCCACAAGAGGTCGGGCCGTTGTCGTTTTAGGGGTGGCCTGTAGGAGCGGGCTTGCCCCGCGATCCCGCTGCCATATCGCATCGCGGGGCAAGCCCGCTGCTACAGGTGGTCCGCGTTTCAAGAGCAGAGGACGGAGCTGGCTCGACAAGGTAAACTGCACGGTCTTGCAGGAGTTGCCATGAACTATCGTCACGCCTTCCACGCCGGCAACCACGCCGACGTCTTCAAACACCTCGTGTTGACCCGCCTCATTGCGCTGATGTCGCGCAAGGAACAGCCGTTCGCCTATATCGATACCCATGCCGGCCTCGGCCTGTACGACCTGCAGGGCGACCAGGCGACCCGTACCGGCGAGTGGCTGGAGGGTGTGGGGCGGCTCTGGGGGCGCGATGACCTGCCAGAGGTTACCGCCGACTACCTGCGCATCCTGCGCAAGATGAACCCCGATGGTGAGCTGCGCTACTACCCGGGTTCGCCGGAACTGGCACGCCGCCTGGCCCGCCAGCAGGATCGCGTGCTGTTGAACGAGAAGCATCCGGAAGACGGTCGCCTGCTCAAGGACAACATGAAAAAAGACCCGCGGGTCGCCGTGCACCTGGGCGAAGGCTGGCACGTGCCGCGGGCGCTGCTGCCGGTGCAGGAGAAACGTGCGGTGATGCTGATCGATCCGCCCTTCGAGCAGGCTGACGAGCTCAAGCGCTGCAGCCTGGCGATGAAAGAGGCTATCGGCCGCATGCGCCAGACGGTCGCGGCGATCTGGTATCCGATCAAGGATCAGCGCCAGCTGGTGCGTTTCTATCAGGACCTGACCAGCACCGGTGCGCCGAAGTTGCTGCGGGTGGAGCTGTATGTGCATCCCCAGGACAGTCCGCAGGGCCTCAATGGCTCGGGCCTGGCCATCGCCAACCCGCCATGGGGGCTGGAAGAGGAACTGCGCGAGCTGTTGCCGTGGCTGTCTCAGGTGCTGGCGCAGACCCAGGGTAGCTGGCGGATGGACTGGCTGATCGCCGAATAACGCGGGTGTAGGAGCGGGCTTGCCCCGCGATTGCGAGCTGTCAGTCACATCGCATCGCGGGGCAAGCCCGCTCCTACACTTTACGTTATAATCCCGCTCTTTCTTTATCGCTCGCCCCAAGGGGCCAGGGCGCATATCTACAGTTTGAAGAGGCTAGACCCTTGGCATTGACGATTCTTGGCCTGTCCGGCGCCCTTAGCCATGATCCTTCCGCGGCCCTGTACATCGACGGCAAACTGATTGCCGCCGCTGAAGAAGAGCGCTTCGTGCGCGATAAACATGCAAAGAACCGCATGCCCTACGAATCGGCGAAGTTCTGCCTGGAACAGGCTGGTATCAAGCCGTCCGACGTAGACGTGGTGGCTATCCCGTTCGCCCCGATCAGCCTGTTCGGCAAGGCGCGCTGGCACTACGCCAAGCGCTACTGGTACGCCCCGGACCGCGCCCTCGACGCGATCCTGATGGGCAACCGTCGCTACAAGCGCTACCGCAAGAAGATTGTCTGGTGCCTGGAGCAACTGGGCTTCGACCCGAAAAAGGTCAAGATTGAGCCGGTCGAGCACCACCTGGCCCACGCGTCCAGTGCCTACCACTGCTCGGGTTTCAAGGAAAAAACCGCGATCCTCGGTATCGACGGCAAGGGCGAGTACGCCACGACCTTCTTCGGCTACGGCGAAAACGGCAAGATCCACAAGATCAAGGAGTTCTTCGACCCGGACTCCCTCGGCGGCCTGTATGGCGCGATCACCGAGTTCCTCGGCTTCGAGATGCTCGACGGCGAGTTCAAGGTCATGGGCATGGCGCCTTACGGCGATGCCAGCAAATATGATTTCTCGCGCCTGGCCAGCTTCGAGAACGGCGAACTGGTGATCAACACCGAGTACGCCAACGTTATCGGCCTGCGCCGCTACAAGGAAAAAGGCAAGGGTTTCTATTTCTCGCCGAAGCTGATCGAGTGGCTGGGTCCCAAGCGTGAAGGCGACATCGCCGACGAGCCGTACATCCACTACGCGGCCAGCATGCAGGCGCTGTTCGAGAAGATCGCCCTGCAGATGATCGACCACTACCTGGGCGACATCCTCAAGGAAACCGGCAAGCTGGCCTTCGCCGGCGGTTGCGCGCTGAACGTCAAGCTCAACCAGAAGATCATTGCCCGCCCCGATCTCAAGGAACTGTTCGTCCAGCCGGCTTCCGGCGATGCCGGCACCGCGGTCGGTGCGGCAGCCTATGTGTCCCATGCCCGTGGCGTGCCGGTCGAGAAGATGGAACACGTCTACCTCGGCCCTGCGTACTCCAACGAGGACGTGATCGCCGCCTGTGCCCGTCACCCGAGCCAGCCGAAATGGCGCAAGCTCGAGAACATGCCGCAGCAGATCGCCAAGATCATGGTCGACGGCAACCCGGTGGCCTGGTTCCAGGGGCGCATGGAGTTCGGTCCGCGCGCGCTGGGCGGTCGTTCGATCATCGGTTGCCCGAGCGTTCCTGGCGTTGCCGACCGCATCAACCACCAGATCAAGTTCCGCGAGCGCTGGAGGCCTTTCTGCCCGTCGATGCTCGACACCGTCGCCCCGCAGATGATCAAGATCGATCATCCGGCGCCGTTCATGACCTTCACCTTCGAAGTGGCCGAGGAGTGGAAGACCCGCGTGCCGGAAGTCGTCCACGAAGACGGTACTTCCCGGGCCCAGGTGCTCAAGCGCGAGTACAACCCGCGCTACTACGACATGATGAAGGCGCTCGAAGAGCTGACCGGCAACGGCGTATCGCTCAACACCTCGCTCAACCGCCGTGGTGAGCCGATGATCTGCTCGCCGACCGACGCCCTGAACATGTTCTTCGGTTCGGACCTGCAGTACCTGATCATGGAAGACATCCTGGTGGTCAAGGATGGCGCGGACACCTATGACGTCCAGGGCTGAAAAACGCGTCCTGCAGTTCTGTCACGGCTATGACGGTCCGTTCCTGGACTGTGCGCGACAGTACGCCAGCCTGTTCAGCGGCAGCGGTTACAAGGTCACCACGGTGTTCCTGACCGGTGCCGCCGACCCGCAGGTGGCGGCCGGCTGCGCCTCCGATGAAGTGCTGTTCCTGGAATTCAGCTCCAAGGCCATCCGTGGCCTCAAGCTGGGGGCGATCCGCGCCTTGCGACGGATCGTCGCCACGCGCGATTTCAGCTTCTGCATCGCCCACCGCTTCAAGCCGATCTACATCGCCTTGCTCGGCAGCCGCCTGCCGGTGATCGGTGTGCACCATGCCTTCGATGACTACAAGCGCGGCAGTCGCCAGTTGTTCGCCAACCTGTTTCGCCAGCGCCTGAGCCTGCTCGGGGTGTCCGACGCAGTGCGCGACGACATGCGCAAGTGCCTGGTCAAATGGCCCGCCGAGCGTATCCAGACCCTCTACAACCGTATCGACATCGAGGCCCTGCAGGCCATCCAGGTGCCTGCCGCCGAGGCGCGCCAGGTCCTGGGCCTGGATCCGCAGGCGTGGATCGTCGGCAACGTCGGTCGTCTGCACCCGGACAAGGACCAGGCCACCCTGCTGCGCGGCTTTGCCCAGGCACTGCCACAGTTGCCGGCCGGTGCGCGTCTGGCGATCCTCGGCAAGGGGCGCCTGGAACAGGCGCTCAAGGCCCAGGCCGCCGAGCTCGGGATTGCCGGGCAGGTGGATTTCCTCGGCCAGGTACCGGATGCCCGTCGCTACTTTCGTGCCTTCGACGCCTTTGCCCTGAGCTCCGATCACGAGCCGTTCGGCATGGTCCTGCTCGAGGCCATGGTTGCCGGCGTGCCGCTGATGGCCACGGCCTGTGGTGGCGCCATCGAGGTGGTCGAGGGTGTCGGCATCCTGTTCCCGCTGGGCGATGCCGAGCGTCTGGGGCAGGGGCTGCAGCACCTGGCCGCACTCGACCAGGGGCAGCGCGAGGTCTGTGCCGAGCGCATGCTCATGCGCCTGCACGAGCGTTTCTCCGATGTCGCCGTGCGCGAGGCCTTCTGGCAGCTGCCGCACGTTCGCGCCCTGACAGCGGAGGCCTGATGCTCAATCATCTTCAAGGCTGGCGCGAGCGCGGCTGGACCGTGATCGATGCCGCCACCTATGCCCAGGCCTGGCAGCGTTTCGGCGGCAGTGTCGCCACTCACCCGCTGGTGGTCGAACAGTTGGCCGACCTTGCACAGATCCCGGTGCGTTACCTGGGCTGGACGCAGGACGGCGAGCTCAAGGCGGCGATACCGACCTGGGGGCGCTACCTGGCGCTGTCCAAGGAGGTGCTCAAGCGCCAGGGCAAGAAGGGACTGTATGACCTGGGCAATGCCGAGTTCATCCTGCCTGCCGCTGTCGATGCCCAGGCCCCGTTGCGCCACGCCGGTCGCTACTTGTCCGAGCTCAACCAGGGGCGCTTCGCCAACCTCAAGCAGCAGGCCGAGTCGCTGGCCATGGCGCGTACGCCCGAGGACCTGTCGAAGAAGTTTCGCTACAACCAGCGTCGCGAGCTGCGCCTGCTCGAAGAGGCAGGGGGGCAGGTGCGTCCGGTCACGGATTTCACCAGCGCTGAACTCGCGGCGATCTACTGTGATCTGTTCAAGCGTCGTTGGGAATTTCCGGCAACCGGAGCCGAGCGTATGGCCGAGGTGCTCGAGCGCCTGCGCAGCCTGCTGATCGGTTCGGTGCTGTTTCTCGAGGATGCGCCGATCGCCATCCAGTTGGTGTATCGGGTCGAGGCGCCGCAGTGGATCAGCGTCGAGTACATCAACGGCGGCGTTGACCCGCAAACCAAGGCATTCAGCCCCGGTAGCGTGTTGAGCTTCCTCAATACCCAGGCGGCCTGGGAGGATGCCCGTGCGCTGAACAAGCCGCTGCGCTTCTCCTTCGGTCGTGCCGATCGCGAATACAAGGATCGGTGGTGCAACCCTGTGCCGGTGTTTCAGGTGTGAGCCGCAAACAGCAGCTGCTCAAGCGGCACCGGCGCAACAAGCGGCTGGGGTTGCTGCTCGGCCTGGTCGTGCTGCTGGGGTTGGGCATTTTCGTCCAGTGGTGGCTGCCGCTGGTGCTGCTGCCGCTGCTGTGGGTGGCCCATGAAGCCTGGTTTGCCGACCATCTGTTCTATTCGCCCGGCGAAGACTACCAGTACCGCTTTCCCGAAGGCTGCCAGGCGCAGCCGGTAAAGCTCATCGAGGGTGTGGTGCAGGCGCAAGCGCCTTTGCAGCTTGCCGGCGACGAAACCCTGATCCTGCAACTGCGCCTGAAAAGCGGCTGGCTGGGACGTTTTCTCGACCCCGCGGTGCTGCTGGGCGACGACTGCCAGACCTTCGAGCGCGGTGTTGCCGGGGTCCGCTACCTGAACCTGACCGGCCAGGCGCAAGCGCTGGCTGCCGGGCGCCTGCGCCTGCGGGGCCGTTTTTGTCGCCCGGCCGCTGACGGCCAGCTCTGGGTAGTGCCCGGCAGCGACCTGCGCCAGCAGCGGGTGATGGTCATCGCTCCCCATGCCGACGATGCCGAGCTGGCGGCGTTCGGGCTCTACAGCCAGGCTACGGAAACCTGGGTGGTCACCCTGACCGCCGGCGAAATCGAGGCCGAGCATTACCAGCAGATGGGGCTGGAAAAAGCCGAAGCGGCTCGCCTCAAGGGTCGCCTGCGCGCCTGGGACAGTATTGCCGTGCCACGCTGGGCCGGTGTTCCAGAGGCCCATTGTGTGCAACTGGGTTATTTCTGCCTGCAGTTGCCGGCCATGCAGGCTGCGCCGGATCAAGCGATCGGCTCCCGGGAAGCCGAAATGGCCGATACCCGCCTGTTCCGCCAGTTCAACCCGTTCGTTCTGCCGGGCGACACCGACGGCGCGCCGACCTGGAACAACCTGCTGGCCGACCTGCGTGAACTGCTGCTCAAGGCGCGTCCCCAGGTGCTGGTGATGCCGCACCCGACACTCGATCCGCACCCGGACCATATCTGTGCCCAGGCTGCTGTGCTTGAAGCCCTGCAGGGCCTGGCGTGGCAGCCGCAAACCCTGCTGGGGTATGCCAATCACCTGCACGACAACGATCGCTGGCCCATGGGTGACAGTGGCACCGGTGTTGCCTTGCCGCCGCAACTGGAGGCCGGGCAGGGCTGGCTCCCCTACAGCCTGACGCTGGATCTACCGACCCAACGCGACAAGGCCATGGCCCTGGGCATGATGCATGACTTGCAACCGCCGGCGCCGTTCAAGCGGCGAATGCGCCGCCTGCTGCAACGCTGGCTGGCCGGACGGCGCGCTTCGCCTTATGGCGAAAACGAGTTTTTCCGCAAGGCTGTGCGTCGACATGAATTGTTCTGGCGCCGGGATCTCTGATCCGCGCCGAGACTGTAAGCGGCCAGGCAAGCGCCGCAAGGAAGACAATGAAAGTCCTATTTCTGGTGCAGAAAGAACAACGGGCCATCCTCGATCGTCTCTATGACGGTGTTGCGGCCCACTGCGAGTGCGATCTGCGCTGGCTGACCAGCGCCGACCAGCGCAACCTGCGCAGCTATTTCCGCCGCGAGGTCGAGGTCGAAAAGTACGACCGGATCGTGTTTTTCCTGCGCTTCAAACAAGAGATCCGCCAGGTCGGCTTCATTCGCACCGTGCCCAACCTGGTCATTCTCGAACACGATGCCTACCAGAACTACATCCCGTGCAAGTACACCGGCAAGTTCAGTGCGCATTACCGTCAGTTGCCCTGGGCGCGGGTGATCAGCTCCGGCTTCATGGTCAGCGAACGGCTGCGCCAGGAAGGTTTCGACGCCGAGTTCGTGCCCAAGGGCTATGACCAGCAGTTGCTGGCCGACCAGGGCCGGGAGCGGGATATCGAACTGGCCTTCGTCGGCAGTACCAACAGCGTCGCCTATAGCGGGCGCAAGGCTTTGCTCGATGAGCTGGCGCAGGTGGAAAACCTGCTGGTGACCCGGACCAAGTCCGGTGAAGAATACTGTGACACGCTCAACCGTATTCGCTTCTTTGTCAGTGCCGACGTCGGCATGGGCGAATACATGATCAAGAATTTCGAGGCGATGGCCTGTGGCTGCGTCTTGCTGGCTTTTGACCAGGGTGAGGCGGAGAATCGCGCCCTGGGTCTGAAAGACATGCACAACGTGGTGCTGTATGACAGCATTGCCCGCTTGCAAGAGAAGTTGAAGGTGCTGCGTGCCGACCCTGCGCTGGTCGAGCGTATTGGCAGCAATGGCCGGGACCTGGCGGTCTCGCAGTTCAGCTTCGCCCAGGTAGGTCGTAGCATCGTTGAAAAAATGCAGCCACCTCTGCGTCCCCGTCCCGCCTTGACCGGCTGGCAGCGTTTGCGTTTGAGACTGGGCATATGAGCCGGCTGTCCCACAAGGGATGTGGTCTCGAACAACCGAATACAGAAGATGGGGAGGGAATCCGGTGCGATTCAGTGATGACAGTGATGTAACCCTGGTGGTTACCAGTTGCGGGCGTTTCGACCTGCTCAAGCTTACGCTCGAGAGCTTCGATCGTTTCAATACTGCACCGATCCGCGAGGTCTTCATTACCGAGGATTCAGGGGATGATGCCGTTCATGCGGTCATTCCCGAGCATTGGAAGGCGCATTGCACGGTGTTCGTCAATCGTCCCAAGCTGGGGCAACTGGCGTCGATCGACCTTGCCTATGGCCAGGTGAAAACACCTTATGTTTTCCACTGCGAGGACGACTGGGAGTTCTATCGGCCAGGGTTCGTCGAAGACTCCCGCAGCATTCTCGAGGTCAGCCCGCACCTGCTCCAGGTCTGGCTGCGCAGTTATGCCCATGACCTGAAGATTCACAGCCCTTACATCCATCTGGGGGAACGTCAGGTCATCGCGGCTGTCCCTTGTTATCCACTGCTTTCGGACAAGCCGGAGTGGCAGAGCTTTTCGTTGAACCCGGGATTGCGTCGCTTGAGCGATTATCAACGCTGTGCCCCATTTGCCGCCTATGCTGGTGAAAAGGCACTGTCAAGACGCTATGCCGAGTTGAACCTCACCGCGGTCACCCTCGAGGGCGATGCGGTACTGCACACTGGCTTCGGCTCACATGTAAGCTTGCCCGAAGAGCGCCAGCGCAAGGCTCGGCGTCGTCAACGCGACAGGGTCAAGCTGGCTGTGATTATGGTGATCGGAGTCGTATTGGGGGCAGGTGTTGGATTCTTCGCGCATTGATTTGACCTGTGTGCTCTTCATTCGGCCCGATACAGGGGGTGCTACCCCGTGAATATCGTCAACATCATGTGGGCGGGTGGCGCGCCGTATGTGTCGGTGCACAAGGTGCACCAGCAAATTCTCTCCCAGGCTGAAGCCGGTGCTTCGGTCAGCAGCTGGTTGCTGCAAGGGCAGGGCTCCTGTTGCAGCGACGGGGCGACCCGCGAGTGGCAACTGTCCCAGCGCCTGCTCAAGGGCCGGCATGTCTGGAAGCTGTTGCATCCGTGGATGCGCGGGCGCTTTCGCCAGGCGCTGAAGCAGGCCGGGACCCAGATGGTGCTGCTCGACGGCCTTGGAGTGTCGAGGTTGGTCCTGCCGGTCCTGCGACAGTTGCCGGATGTGCGGGCTGCGATCGTGTTCCATGGCAAGACCCGCCTGCACCGTGGTGACATCGCCTTGCTGCGCAGTTTTCAGTCCTCTCAGGTGACCCTCGTGGCCGTCTCCCAGACCTTGGCCGCCACCCTGGAGCAAGACCTGGGAATGCCGGTCCAGGTGCTGCGTTCGGCCCTGGAGCCGGAAAGTTTTCGCCGCACATTGCTTGGGCGGGATCAGGCCCGGCAGGCCCTTGGTTTGCCATCGCAGGCTGGTCCGGTGCTGGGCGCGGTGGGGCGTCTGGTCGACAGCAAGGGCTTCGATTACCTGATCGATGCCTTTGCCCTGGCTCGCCAGCAGCGTCCGGATCTGCACCTGGTCATACTGGGCGAAGGTAACCAGCGCTCAGTGCTCGAGACGCGAATCAAGGCACTGGGGCTGGAGCAGGCGGTTTCCATGCAGGGTCATTGCAATGGCATGGCCCAGCTCTACCGGGCGTTCGACTGGGTGGTGATCCCTTCATTGTCAGAAGGGTTGGGCCTGGTGCTGCAGGAGGCGGTCATGGCCGACGTGCCGGTGCTCTGCAGTGACTTGTCGGTGTTCCAGGAGCAGTTGGGTGATGCCGGCCGCTATGCTGCCGTCGGCGATGTTACGGCCTGGGGCCAGGCAATTATCGGTAGCGTGGAAAGCGATGCCGCCCAGGTAGCCAGGGCGCAATACCAGGCGCTGGCGCCAGAACGGGTCTGGCAGCGCTTCAGCCAGACCTCGAGTGACCTGTTGAGCGGCCTTTGAGGGCCTCAGCTCAACAAGGCACGTTCCAGTTCGGCAAGCGGGAACTGGTCTTCGAGCCGTTCCCGGGCAATGTAACGGGCAAAGTGTTGCACGTTGCGACGAACCATGCGTGGTGAAAGCGGCGCGCGCATGAAGCGCATGTCGGCCACGTCAATCAGGCCCATCTCCTGTTCCGGGGTGACGACAATGTTGCCCAGATGCAGCGAGCGGAAGTAGATCCCCGCCCCGTGCAGCCTGCGCACCAGCGCCACCAGCTGTGGCAGTCGCTCCTGCCAGCTGAAGCCTTCCTTGCGTGACAATTGGCTTAATGTTTCGCCGGGCAGTGGCCGATACAGCACTGCCGTCATTCCGGGCGCTTCCAGCTTGTAGTACTTCAAGACTTTAAGCGTAGGAATTCCTTTTTTTTCCAGCTGCGCCACGTTATCGATGAAGCGTTGCGAGTACGGTCGCAGCAGCGCAGATGAAATTAAGCGCTTACGCCTGAAGAGCTTGAGGATGTTGCCATCCTTTAGCAGGTACACTTTAGCGCCATAGCTGTCGGCCTCCAGAATTCTGGCGCCAAGGATGAGCTGGTTGAGATCGACCTGGGGAAGCCTGGAACATTGCATGGATGAGGGCCTTGTCAACGGGCGAGCGAAAGGACCGGCCATAATGCCGAAAAGTTTACAGATGCACCATGCCGGAGTTGTTCAATCGATGGGGATACGCATGATGTACACAAGGAGCTGGGCGCAAATCTGGCTGGCAGTGGGCTTTTTGTGGTTTCTGGTGGCGATCGCCCTGGCGCCGAGCAACAAGGTCTACCAGCAGGGGCTGGTGGCGTTCCTGTGGTTGCCTACGCTGGTGCTGATCTGGTCCGCGCGTAATGTGCTGGCCGATGCCTGGCGCTCCCGGCGTGCCTTGTGCCTTTCCTTGCTGGTCCTGCTCGCCTGGTCGGCCCTGAGTCTTGCCTGGGCTGCGGTCGAGGAACCCGGGCGCGAGCTCAAGCGGCTGTTGTACATCAGTGTGTTCCTGCTGTTTTTCCCCTTGCTCGCCGGTGCGGGCGGAGAACGCCTGATCCAGCTCCTGCAGGCCGGAGGCGTTGGCCTGGGTGTTGCGGCGCTGTATTCGATCATTCACTTCTATGGTGTGCTGGGGGTGCCGCTGGAGATCAGGCTCAGTGGCATTGGCGAGATTTCCCACCCGATCCTGGGCGCTTATGTGATCGGCGCCGCCATGGTCTGGATGCTGCACTGGCCGCCGCAACAGCGTTGGTTGCAGCTGCTGTGGGTGTTGTCGCTGCTGTGCCTGGGCGCCTTCCTGGCGCTTTGCCAAAGCCGGGGGGCCGCCCTGGCCGTGCTGATTTCCATGGTCGCCATGCCCATCTGGTGCCGTGACCGCAGAAGTCGCCTCATCGCCATCGCGGCAATCCTCGTTGCCTTGGCCGGGATGCTGACGATGTATGCATTGGTCATTTCCCGCGGCGCGTCCTACCGCCCCGAGATTTTCGAGTCTGCCGTGCAGATGATTGCCCTGCACCCCTGGACAGGCCTTGGCCTGGGCTCGTTCTACCAGATCCAGGCGGCCGGGCAGGTGTTCGACCACACCCATAACATGTTCACCCACATCGCCATCGAGCTGGGCATCCCCGGCATGTTGCTCTGGCTAGGTGTCTGGCTGTGCGTGCTGCGTGAAATCTGGCGCGCCCGCTCAACGGCCCTGGGCAAAGGCCTGATGGGCTTGTGGCTGTTTTCCACCCTGGCCATGCAATTCGATGCCGCGAGCCTGACCGGCACCCCGCGGGCCGAGTGGTTCATCAGCTGGTTGCCGATCGGCCTGGCCCTGGCGTTGGTCTGTGTGCGTGCCCCTCGACCGGGCTGTGATAAAATTTCCGGTTCAATCTGAACAGCGAGCTCGACGATGGCCGAAACACCGCTAAAGGCGGAGCAGCAGAGCAGCTCCAGCCTGAAAATCTACTTCCGGCTACTGAGCTATGTGAAACCGTACATCGGCATTTTCGTGCTGAGTATCGTCGGTTTCGTGATCTTTGCCTCGACCCAGCCCATGCTGGCCGGGATCCTCAAGTATTTCGTCGATGGCCTGAGCAACCCCCAGGCGGTACTGTTCCCCAACATCCCCTACCTGCGCGACCTGCAACTGCTGCAGGCGGTGCCGTTGCTGATCGTGCTGATCGCGGCGTGGCAGGGCCTGGGGTCGTTCCTGGGTAACTACTTCCTGGCCAAGGTCTCCCTCGGGTTGGTCCATGACCTGCGCGTCGAATTGTTCAACAAGCTGCTGGTTTTGCCCAACCGCTACTTCGACAACCACAACTCCGGCCACCTGATCTCGCGGATCACCTTCAACGTCACCATGGTCACCGGTGCCGCCACCGATGCCATCAAGGTGGTGATCCGCGAGGGTCTGACGGTGGTGTTCCTGTTCGTCTACCTGCTGTGGATGAACTGGAAGCTGACCCTGGTCATGCTGGCGATCCTGCCGATCATCGCCCTGATGGTCGGCAGTGCCAGCAAGAAATTCCGCAAGCAGAGCAAGAAGATCCAGGTGGCGATGGGCGATGTGACCCATGTCGCATCGGAAACCATCCAGGGCTATCGCGTGGTGCGCAGCTTCGGTGGCGAGAACTACGAGCAGGAGCGCTTCGCCAACGCCAGCCAGAGCAACACCGACAAGCAACTGCGCATGACCAAGACCGGTGCGGTGTACACGCCGATGCTGCAATTGGTGATCTACACCGCCATGGCGGCGCTGATGTTCCTGGTGCTGTTCCTGCGTGGCGATGCCACGGCCGGTGACCTGGTGGCCTACATCACCGCTGCGGGCCTGCTGCCCAAGCCGATCCGCCAGCTGTCGGAAGTCAGCTCGACCATCCAGAAGGGCCTGGCCGGTGCCGAGAGCATCTTCGAGCAACTGGACGAAGCACCGGAAGTGGACACCGGCACCGTGGAGCTGGAGCGGGTGGAAGGGCGCCTGGAAGTGCGCAACCTGAGCTTCACCTACCCCGGTACCGAGCGTCAGGTGTTGTCGGATATCTCCTTCACCGCCGAGCCTGGGCAGATGATTGCCCTGGTGGGCCGCTCGGGCAGTGGCAAGTCGACCCTGGCTGCCCTGATTCCGCGTTTCTACCACCATGATCAGGGGCAGATCCTGCTCGATGGCGTGGAAATCGAGAACTATCGCCTGCGTAACCTGCGTCGCCACGTGTCCCAGGTGACCCAGCACGTCACCCTGTTCAACGACACCGTGGCCAACAACATCGCCTATGGCGACCTGGCTGGTGCGCCGCGTGCCGAAATCGAGGCCGCTGCCGCCGATGCCTACGCCAAGGACTTCGTCGAGCAGTTGCCCCACGGCTTCGACACCCAGGTCGGTGAAAATGGCGTGTTGTTGTCCGGCGGCCAGCGCCAGCGCCTGGCGATTGCCCGGGCCCTGCTCAAGAACGCGCCGTTGCTGATCCTCGACGAGGCCACCTCGGCCCTGGACACCGAGTCCGAACGGCATATCCAGGCGGCCCTCGACCATGTCATGAAGGGGCGGACCACGCTGGTGATCGCGCATCGCCTGTCGACCATCGAAAAGGCCGACATGATCCTGGTCATGGACCAGGGCAAGTTGGTCGAGCGCGGCACCCACGCCGAGCTGCTGGCTGCCAATGGCTACTACGCCAGGTTGCACGCCATGGGCCTGGACGAGCCGGCCAAGGCCGATATCACCTGAGCCTGTCACCGGGGCCCGCCCAGGGTCCCGGTTGCATTCTGAAGCGCTTGTCGGCAAGGCGGTAACCAAGCCTTCGCCTGGCCTGTGCTAATATCCTGCCCCTGTTAATTTCGTATAAATGGGTTATCCATGAAGTTGTCCATGCCGCGTTTCGATCAAGCTCCGGTACTGGTGGTGGGCGATGTCATGCTCGACCGCTACTGGCATGGCGGTACCTCACGGATTTCGCCTGAAGCCCCGGTGCCGGTGGTCAAGGTCGACCAGATCGAGGACCGTCCCGGCGGTGCGGCCAACGTTGCCTTGAACATCGCCGCCCTGGGTGCCCCGGCGGCACTGGTCGGGGTCACCGGCCAGGACGAGGCCGCCGACAGCCTGGCCAACAGCCTGCAGGCCGCCGGTGTGCGCTCGATCTTCCAGCGCATCGCCCACCAGCCGACCATCGTCAAGCTGCGGGTCATGAGCCGTCACCAGCAACTGCTGCGTATCGACTTCGAAGAGCCCTTCGCGACCGATCCGCTGTCCCTGGGCGCTGAAGTCGACGCCCTGCTCGAAGGGGTCAAGGTGCTGGTGCTGTCGGACTACGGCAAAGGCGCGCTGAAGAATCACCAGAGCCTGATCCAGGCCGCGCGCGCCAAAGGCATTCCGGTGCTCGCCGACCCCAAGGGCAAGGACTTCTCGATCTACCGTGGTGCCAGCCTGATCACGCCGAACCTCAGCGAGTTCGAAACCATTGTCGGTCGTTGCGCCGATGAAGCCGAGCTGGTGGCCAAGGGTGGCCAGCTGATGTCCGAGCTGGAGCTGGGCGCCTTGCTGGTGACCCGTGGCGAGCACGGCATGACCTTGCTGCGTCCGGACCACCCGGCCCTGCACCTGCCGGCCCGGGCACGTGAAGTGTTCGACGTCACCGGTGCCGGTGACACGGTGATCTCGACCCTGGCCGCAGCCATTGCCGCCGGCGAGGAGTTGCCCCACGCCGTGGGCTTGGCCAACCTCGCGGCCGGCATCGTGGTCGGCAAGCTCGGTACGGCGGCCATCAGCGCGCCGGAGCTGCGTCGCGCCATCCAGCGCGAAGAAGGCTCCGAGCGTGGCGTACTGAGCCTGGAGCAGCTGCTGCTGGCAATCGACGACGCCCGTGCCCATAACGAGAAGATCGTCTTCACCAATGGCTGCTTCGACATCCTCCATGCCGGTCACGTGACCTACCTGGAGCAGGCGCGGGCCCAGGGCGATCGCCTGATCGTCGCGGTCAACGACGACGCCTCGGTCAGTCGCCTGAAAGGTCCGGGTCGGCCGATCAACAGCGTCGACCGGCGCATGGCGGTGCTCGCCGGCCTGGGTGCGGTGGACTGGGTCATCAGCTTCCCTGAGGGTACGCCGGAGAACCTGCTCAGCCAGGTCAAGCCCGACGTGCTGGTCAAGGGCGGCGACTATGGCATCGACCAGGTGGTCGGCGCGGACATCGTCAGGGCCTACGGCGGTACCGTGAAGGTGCTGGGGCTGGTGGAGAACAGCTCGACCACGGCGATTGTCGAAAAAATCCGCAAGAACTGACCAACGCCTGTGGGAGCGGGCTTGCCCCGCGATGCGTTAATACGATCGATCGCGGGGCAAGCCCGCTCCCACAGGTGGTATCTACTTGCGCATCCCACCCCGCGCCAGCTGCAACAACTCCCGCGCCTTGCCCGTCAGCCGCTGCAATCCTGAGTCCGGCTTCGGCGCGGCCAGCCCCTGCTGGCGAACCCAGTCCTTCCAGCGAATCCGCTCGTCCCTGACCAGCCAGCCCTCTTGCCGGGCAAAACTTTCGGCCAGGTACAGGCCGCGGGTGCTGGCGGGCTGCAGCTGGTCTTTCTTCAAGGTGTAGAGTTCGGCCCGTGGCTGGCCGTCCTCCAGGGGCATCAGGTAGAGGTCCGGGCGGCTGCGGTTGAGGCGGGCCACCAGTTGATTGCCTTCCAGGCGCTCATCGACATGGAACAGGCTCAGCGACCGGGCTTCGCGCGGCACCTGCAGGCGCAGGTCGTAGATCAGTTGCAGTGAGGCTGTGGGCAAATGCACATAGGCCCGTGGCCGCTCCAGCAGGTGCAGGTTGGCGCAGCGCACCGGTCTCGCCGCACCGGACTGCGGGGTCAGGACGAAGGGCATGGCTTCGCGGTAGTGCAGGGCATCGGCGTAGGGTGCCGGTAGCCAGGTGTCATTGAAGCGCCCGCCAAGCCAGCCCTCCGGCGTTTCCAGCAGGCACTCCTCGGCGACTTCCTGGATGGCGGTGTGCAGCGGCAGGTTGAGCTCCTGGGCGGGGACATAGCCGGAAATCAGCTTGAGCACCACGTCGCCGCGGTCCTGGCGGCGCTGGCGCACCAGCACCCAGTAGTCGCGGTTCTGCCAGTGCAGGGTCAGGCGCACCGAGACGCCCAGGTTCGCCAGTTCCACGGCGAAGCGCTGGCTGTCGGCCAGGTGGATCTGCTTGCGCCGCTGCTGGGTCTGGGCGAAGTTCTGCGGCATGCCGATGCTCTGGTAGCACAGCCCCTCAGGGCTGGCTTCGACGTGCAGGGGCAGGGTCTTGAAGGTGCTCGGGTTCTTGCGGATCAGCGTTCGCGGCATGTCGGCTCCTACTTGCGTGGGGGGCGGCCGCGACGGCGGCATGGGCGTCAGCTACCCAGTACGGCGGCAACCGTGGCCACGTTGTGGGCCAGGTGTACAGGGTTGATGGTACCGACAATAGCACTGCTGACCCCGGGGTGAGCGAACAGCAGTTCGAAGCTGGCGCGCACCGGGTCAACGCCCGGGCTCAGGCAGGCATGTCCGCTGGCCAGGGCTTTTTTCACCAGGATCGCCTTGCCATGCTCGGCGGCATAGTCGAGCACCGGGCGTTCAGCCTGTTCGTTCAGATTGTAGGTGACCATGGCGCAATCGCCGCGCTCAAGTGCCTTCAGGCCGCCGGCCACGGTTTTCCCGGACAGGCCGAAACCGCCGATCTTGCCTTCCTGCTTCAGCGCTTCGAGGGTCTGGTAGACCTCTTCGTGCTGGAGGATGTGCAGGTCGTTGCCGTCGGAATGCACCAGCACCAGGTCGATATGGTCGGTTTCCAGGCGCTTGAGGCTGCGTTCGACGGAAAAGCGCGTATGTGCGGCACTGAAGTCGAAGTGCGACTGGCCGTTGTCGAATTCTTCACCGACCTTGCTGACGATCACCCAGTCTTCGCGCTGACCACGCAGCAGCGGGCCCAGACGCTCTTCGCTGCGCCCATAGGCTGGCGCCGTGTCGATCAGGTTGATGCCCAGCTCGCGGGCCTGGGCCAGCAGCAGGCGGGCCTTGTCGTCATCGGGAATGGTGAAGCCGCTGGGGTACTTGACCCCCTGGTCGCGGCCCAGCTTTACCGTGCCCAGACCCAGCGGCGAAACGCGCAGGCCGGTGCTGCCCAGGGGGCGGTGCAGGTGGTGAAGGCTCGGCAGGCTCATGGCAGCAATTGCTCCCAGACCGGCACGGCCAGCGGCGGCTTGGGCAGGTCGGGGAGGGCGGCTTGTCCGCCTGGCTGGATGCCGTCGCGTTCTAGCGTGGCCAGCACGCGGTCGGCGAAATCCGGCGCCAGGGCCAGCTTGGTCGGCCAGCCCACCAGCAGGCGCTGCTGTTCGGCGAGGAAGGCGTTGTCCGGGCGCACCAGGCCCGATTGCGCAGGTTCTGCGCGGTCGATGCGCACCGTGGCCCAGCGCACCTGGCTCAGGTCGATCCAGGGCAGCAGGCTGGCGACTTCTTTCTTCGCCGCGGCAATCTGTGCCTCGGGTTCGCGGGCTACGCCGTCGGCTTCGGCCAGGTCGCCGCCCAGGTACCAGACCCACTGGCCGTCGCTGGCCGGGTGGCTGGTGACGGTGATCCGTGGCTTGGGACCGCCGCCCAGGCAGTGGGCATAAAGGGGCTTGAGGCTGGCGCCCTTGGCCATGACCATGTGCAGCGGTCGACGCTGCATGGCCGGTTGGCTCAGGCCCAGGGTTTCGAGCAGGCCGGCATTGCCGGCGCCGGCGCTGAGGACGATGCGCCGGGCGCGGATCTCGCGGCCATCGACGCGCAGGCCGGCCAGTTCACCGGCTTCCTCCAGGGGTTCGATCCGCTCGCCGGCCAGCAGGCTGTCGCCCGCCAGTTCGGCAAGGCGGCCCAGCAGGCTCGGTACGTCGACGACCAGTTCGGCCAGGCGATAGACCTTGCCTTTGAAGGCGCGGTCCTGCAGGGCGGGCGGCAGTTGATCGCCCTTGACCTGGTCGACCCGGCCGCGCACCGCCTTGCTGGCGAAAAAGCTGGTCAGGTTGCCGGTCAGGGTGCCGGGCGACCACAGGTAGTGGGCTTCGGACAGCAGGCGCACGCCGGACAGGTCCAGCTCGCCGTTGCCGGCCAGGGCCTCGCGCCAGCGCCGCGGCATGTCGGCAATGGCTTCCGAGGCGCCGGTCAGGGCGCCGTGCAAGGCGTACTTGGTGCCGCCATGGATGATGCCCTGGGATTTGAGGGTCTGCTCGCCACCGAGACTGGCGCGTTCCACCACGACCGTCGAATAACCCAGGCGGCGCAGGCGGGCGTTGAGCCAGAGGCCTGCGACCCCTGCGCCGACGATCAGCACGTCGGTGGAAATAACGGATGGCATGCATGCACCTCACAAGCTTGGACAGACGCCCAGTATACAGCCTGTGAGCAGAATCAATGCCCGGCGGTTTTCGAGAAGAGCTGAATCACCACCACGCCACCGACGATCATGGCCATGCCGGCCATGGCCGGGATATCCAGTTTCTGCCCGTAGATCACCAGGGCCGCGACGCTGATCAGGACGATGCCCAGGCCCGACCAGATGGCATAGGCAATGCCTACCGGAATGCTGCGCACCACCAGGGTCAGCATCCAGAACGCCACGGCGTAGCCACAGACCATCAGCAGCAAGGGCAGGGGCGTGCTCAGGCCTTTCACGGCTTTCATCGAGGCGGTGGCAATGACTTCGGCGCAGATGGCAATGGCCAGGTAGGTGTAGGCGTTCATGGTGGTGGTCCTCTGTTCTGGCTGGGCATTCTAGAGCATGCCTGGATGGGGTAAAGTCATTACCTATCTTTAAAGGAGATAGGTTGAATGGCCGAACAGTGGAACCTGGAGCAACTACGCCTGTTTGTACGAGTGGCCGAGCAGCGTTCGTTTTCAGCGGTTGCCCGTGCCCAGCGCAAGGCCCAGTCGGCCGTGAGCAGTGCCATTGCCCTGCTTGAGGCCGACCTGGGTGTCACCCTGTTCGAACGCAGCAGCGGTCGCCAGCCGCGCCTGACCGAGGCCGGGGCGGCGTTGCTCGAGGACGCGCGCGAACTGTTGCGCCAGTGCGAGCGCCTGGACGGTCGGGCGCTGGCGCTGATGCGCGGCCAGGAGGCGCAGCTGCGGGTGGCGCAGGACGAGGCCATGCCCTATCAACCGGTGATCGACAGCCTCGATGAACTGGCCCGGCAGTTCCCCTTGCTCGAGGTGCAACTGGCCAGCGGTGCCCAGGGCGATGTGGCGCGCAAACTGGTGGAGCGTCGCGCCGACCTTGGCTTGCTGTTCCACCACGAGCGCATGCCGCCGACCCTGGAGCGCCGCGCCCTGGGGCGAGTGGAGATGGTTACCGTCTGCGCCGTCAACCACCCACTGGCGCAGCTGACCCGGGTCAACCGCCAGCAACTGGCCAGGCATCGACAGTTGCTGATCGCCCCCCAGGAAAGCGGCTACCCCGGCGGCGAGCCGATCAGTCCGCAGATCTGGCGGGCCGACAGTTTCTACGCCATGGCCGAACTGCTGATGCGCGGCCTGGGCTGGGCCTGGCTGCCCCGGCACGTGGTGCAGTACCCGACCTATCACGCACAGATGGTCGAGCTGAGCAGCGAGTGGAGCCCACCCGCCCTGGTGGTGGAGCTGGTGTGGCGGCGTGACGAACCGCTGGGGCCCGCGGCCCAGTGGTTGGCCGAACGCTTCGCAGTGCACTTGCGTGCCATTGGCTAGTACACTTCGGCGCCATGAACAGAACCCTCTATACCTTGCTGTTTCACCTGGGCCTGCCGCTGGTTGCGCTGCGCCTGTTCCTGCGCGCGCGCAAGGCCCCGGCCTACGGCCAGCGCATCGGCGAGCGCTTTGCCATGAACCTGCCGGCCATGGGCAAGGGCGGCATCTGGGTGCATGCCGTGTCGGTAGGCGAGAGCATTGCCGCCGCGCCGATGATTCGTGCCTTGCTCAAGGCTTATCCACAGCTGCCGATCACCATCACCTGCATGACCCCGACCGGCTCCGAGCGGGTGCGGGCGATGTTCGCCGATGAGCCGCGCATCCAGCACTGCTACCTGCCCTATGACCTGCCCTGGGCGGCCGGGCGTTTCCTCGATCATGTCCAGCCTCGCCTTGCGGTGATCATGGAGACCGAGCTGTGGCCCAACCACATCCACCAGTGCGCCCGGCGCGGCATTCCAGTGGCCCTGGCCAATGCCCGGTTGTCCGAGCGCTCGGCCCGCGGCTACGCCCGCTTCGCCGGCCTGACCCGACCGATGCTGGCCGAGATGAGCCTGATTGCAGTGCAGACCGAAACCGAAGCCGAACGCTTCCGTCAACTGGGTGCGCGCCCGGAATGCGTGCAGGTGACCGGCTCGATCAAGTTCGACCTGCGCATCGACGAGCAGCTCCTGCCCAAGGCCCGGGCCTTGCGCGAGCAGTGGCAGGCCGGCCAGCGTCCGCTGTGGATCGCGGCCAGCACCCACGAAGGCGAGGATGAAGTGATTCTGGCGGCGCACCGCCGATTGCTCGAACACCATGCCGATGCCCTGCTGATCCTGGTGCCGCGTCATCCTGAGCGGTTCAACAGCGTGTTCGAGCTGTGCTGCCAGCAGTTCCCGACCGTTCGCCGTTCCAGCGGTGAGCCGGTGGCTGGCGATACCGCGGTGCTGCTTGGCGACACCATGGGCGAGTTGCTGTTCCTCTATGCCCTGGCCGACATGGCCTTTGTCGGCGGCAGCCTGGTGCCCAACGGCGGGCACAACCTGCTGGAGCCGGCGGCGTTGTCGTTGCCGGTGCTCAGCGGTCCGCACCTGTTCAACTTCCTGGAAATCGCGGCGATGTTGCGTGAGGCGGGTGCCTTGCAGGAAGTGGATGATGCCCAGGGCCTGGCGGCTGCGGTGCGGCGGCTGATCGAGTTGCCGCAGGATGCGCGGCGCATGGGTGAGGCCGGGCGGGCGGTCATGAAAGCCAACCAGGGGGCGCTGCAGCGCTTGCTCGATGGGCTGGGGCGTTTGATTTGAACTGATCGCGGGGCAAGCCCGCTCCTACCGGATCCGGTGGGAGCGGGCTTGCCCCGCGATGCGTTTCAGGGACGGGCGTCGAAGTTGGCCTTGGCCGCCGCTGCCAGGTCAGGCGGCAGGAAGTCCTTGTCCGGGTTGTAGTCCGGTTTCAGGTAACGGCTGAGGTCGGTCAGGTCCTGCGGGCTCAGGGTGCCGGCGGCCTGCTTCAGGCGCAGGTTGTCGAGGATGTAGTCGTAGCGGGTGTTGTTGTAGTCGCGCACCGAGGTGTACAGCTGGCGCTGGGCATCGAGCACGTCGACGATGTTGCGGGTACCGACCTGATAGCCGATCTCGGTGGCTTCCAGCGCGCTCTGGTTGGAAATGATCGACTGTTTGCGCGCCTGTACCTGCTCCACATCGGTGTTCACTGCGCGGTGCAGGTTGCGGGTGTTTTCCACCACCTGGCGGCGCAGGCTTTCACGCTGCTGCTCGGTCTGGTTCAGGCGCTGGTACGCCTCGCGCACTTGCGAGCTGATCAGGCCGCCACTGTAGATCGGGATGTTCAACTGCAGGCCGACGCTGGTCTGCTCGACGTCGCCACTGATGGTCCCGCCGAGGTTGGGGTTACTGAAGCCCAGGTTGTCGTTGTCGCCTTTCTGGTACTGGGCCACGGCATCCAGGGTCGGCGCATGGCCGGCCTTGCGCTGGCGCAGGGTTTCCTCGGCGGCGTCGACGGCATGGTTGCTCGCCAGCAGGTTGAGGTTCTGCTTGCCGGCGGTTTCGACCCACAGCTTGGCATCGTTGGGCACCGGCACCTGGATCGGCAAGGTGTGGACGATACCCTGGATCGATTTGTAGTAGCGGTTGGTGAAGGTGATCAAGGCCTCGTAGGAATCGTCGACCTGGCGCTGGGCGACGATCCGGTTGGCCCGCGCGGTGTCGTAGCTGGCCTGGGACTGCAGCACGTCGGTCTTGTCCGACAGGCCCACGTCGAAGCGCTCTTCGGACTGGTCGAGCTGGCGCTTGAAGGCCGCTTCCTCGGCCTTGGTCGAGGCCAGGGTGTCTTCAGCGCGCAGGACCGCGAAGTAGTTTTCCGCCGACTGCAGGATCAGGTTCTGCTCGGTGGCCGACAGTTCCAGGGCGGCCTGTTCGTTGAAGGCTTCGGCGGCCTGCAACTGGAACCAGCGATCGGCACGGAACACCGGCTGCGCCAGGGTGGCCTGCCAGGAGTTGCCGCTGCGGTTGGAGGTGATCGAAGGGCTGTCGAGCTTGGTGCGGGTATTCTGCATGGTGCCGCCGCCGGACAGGTTCGGCAGCAGGCCGGCACGGGCCTGGGGTACCACTTCCTTCTGGGCGCCATAGTTGGCTTGGGCTGCAGCCAGGTCGGCGTTGTTGTTCACGGCTTCCTGGTAGACGCTGACCAGATCGTTCTTCGCCGAGATGGGCACGTCCGCTGCCCAGGCCATTCCGTTGGTAGCACAAGACACGGCAATGGCCAGTGAAAGTTTGCGCAGCATAGGGCGATCCTTGAACAAATTGAGTGTCTCTGAGCGGGTGAGTGTAGATGGGTGGACACTTGGCAACAATCTGCCATTTACGCCATTTATCGTGCCCGTGTTCGTACTGTTGGCTTTGCAGGTGAGTCCAGTCTAGACTGGGCACGTTCTTGTCGGGGTGCCTTGCGTTGAGGCTGAGATCGGATAATCCGGATCCCGTTGAACCTGATCAGGTTAGCGCCTGCGTAGGGAACAAGATTTCTCGCTTTCCCGGCGAGTCTCTTGTGCCAGGTCCGGGAATGTCGAGCCAGCCATTGCAGCTGCAGGCATCACCGCGTATCCGGCACAGCACCAGCCATGGTGCGTCCGTGCCTTTCAGGTTCTCCCCGACATTCCACTGCTAGTGAAGCCGTCTGGAGAGCCTGTGATGAGTAAACAAGAAAAATATACCAATCTGAGTGAGTCGGCCCAGGTCGATCAACAGTCCGTACAGCCGTTCACCCGCTCGCGCAAAATCTATGTCGAAGGCTCGCGCCCCGATATCCGCGTGCCGATGCGTGAAATCAGCCTGGACGACACCCCTACCGATTTCGGCGGCGAGCCCAATGCACCGGTGCTGGTCTACGATACCTCCGGCCCCTACACCGACCCCACTGTCGTCATCGACGTGCGCAAGGGCCTGGGCGACGTACGCTCGGCCTGGATCGACGCCCGTGGCGACACCGAGCGCCTGGCCGGGCTGTCGTCGGACTTCGGCCAGCAGCGCCTGGCCGATGCCGAGCTGACCAAGCTGCGCTTCGCCCACGTGCGCAACCCGCGCCGGGCCAAGGCCGGCGCCAACGTCAGCCAGATGCACTATGCGCGCCAGGGCATCATCACCGCCGAGATGGAATACGTCGCCATCCGCGAGAACATGAAGCTGCAGGAAGCCCGCGCCGCCGGCCTGCTCGATCAGCAGCACGCCGGGCACAGCTTCGGTGCCAGCATTCCGAAGGAAATCACCGCCGAATTCGTGCGCGAGGAAATCGCCCGCGGTCGCGCGATCATCCCGGCCAACATCAACCACGTGGAGCTGGAGCCGATGATCATCGGCCGCAACTTCCTGGTGAAGATCAACGGCAACATCGGCAACAGCGCCCTGGGCTCATCCATCGAAGAAGAAGTGGCCAAGCTGACCTGGGGTATCCGCTGGGGCTCGGACACGGTGATGGACCTGTCCACCGGTAAGCACATCCACGAAACCCGCGAGTGGATCATCCGTAACTCGCCAGTGCCGATCGGTACCGTGCCGATCTACCAGGCGCTGGAAAAGGTCAATGGCGTGGCCGAAGACCTGACCTGGGAGCTGTTCCGCGACACCCTGATCGAACAGGCCGAGCAGGGCGTGGACTACTTCACCATCCACGCAGGCGTCTTGCTGCGCTACGTGCCGCTGACCGCCAAGCGCGTCACCGGTATCGTCAGCCGTGGCGGCTCGATCATGGCCAAGTGGTGCCTGGCGCACCACAAAGAGAACTTCCTCTACACCCACTTCGACGAAATCTGCGAAATCATGAAGGCCTACGACGTCAGCTTCTCGCTGGGCGATGGCCTGCGTCCGGGGTCGATTGCCGATGCCAACGACGAAGCGCAGTTCGGCGAGCTGGAAACCCTCGGTGAACTGACCAAGATCGCCTGGAAGCACGATGTCCAGTGCATGATCGAAGGCCCGGGCCACGTGCCGATGCAGCTGATCAAGGAGAACATGGACAAGCAGCTCGAGTGCTGCGACGAAGCGCCGTTCTACACCCTCGGCCCGCTGACCACCGACATCGCCCCGGGCTACGACCACATCACCTCCGGCATCGGTGCGGCGATGATTGGCTGGTTCGGTTGCGCCATGCTCTGCTATGTGACCCCCAAGGAGCACCTGGGCCTGCCGAACAAGGATGACGTCAAGACCGGCATCATCACCTACAAGATCGCCGCCCATGCCGCCGACCTTGCCAAGGGCCATCCGGGCGCGCAGATTCGTGACAACGCCTTGTCCAAGGCGCGCTTCGAGTTCCGCTGGGAAGACCAGTTCAACCTTGGCCTGGATCCGGACACCGCGCGTTCGTTCCATGACGAGACCCTGCCCAAGGATTCGGCCAAGGTCGCCCACTTCTGCTCCATGTGCGGGCCGAAGTTCTGCTCGATGAAAATCACCCAGGAAGTGCGTGAATACGCCGCCAACCAGCGCATCGACGCGGTGGACGTGGCGGTCGAGGACGGCATGCGCGAGCAGGCCGAGCGGTTCCGCCAGGAAGGCAGCCAGCTGTACAAAAAGGTGTAAACCGTATCGCGGGGCAAGCCCGCTCCCACAAGGAAACCATTTTCCCTGTGGGAGCGGGCTTGCCCCGCGACAGGTCGTCCAAGAACAACAATTTTCTCCCTGTCGAGACCACCCCTTGTGAGCACACCCAGCCAGTTCTCCCCCGATCACCCCGTCACCGCCCAACAGCGCGTCCTCAGTGGCCGCGACCTCTGTTCCCTGTGGTTCTCCCTCGGCATCGGCCTGATGGTCCTGCAGACCGGCGCCTTGCTCGGCCCCGGCCTGGGCTTGGCCAACGCCGTGCTGGCGATCATTGTCGGCACCAGCGTGGGCGTCCTGCTGCTGGCGGCAGTCGGTGTCATCGGCAGCGACACCGGGCTGTCGTCCATGGCCGCCCTGCGCCGCAGCCTCGGTCGTGACGGGGCGCGCTTGCCGGCGCTGCTCAACTTGCTGCAACTGATCGGCTGGGGTTCGTTCGAGATCATCGTCATGCGCGATGCCGCGAGCCTTTTGGGTGCGCGCGCCTTCGGCGAGGACAGTGCGCTGACCAACCCGTTGCTGTGGACCCTGTGCTTCGGCGCCCTGGCCACCTTGCTGGCGGTCAGCGGGCCGTTGACCTTCGTGCGCAAGATCCTGCGCAAGTGGGGCATCTGGCTGTTGCTCGGCGCCTGCCTGTGGCTGACCTGGAACCTGTTCGCCAAGGCGGACCTCGGCGCCCTGTGGGCCCGCGCCGGGGATGGCTCGATGTCGTTGGCCGTGGGGATCGACATCGCCATTGCCATGCCGTTGTCGTGGCTGCCGCTGATCGCCGACTACTCACGCTTCAGCCGCCATGCCAGCCGGGTGTTCGTCGGCACCGCGCTGGGCTACTTCGTCGGCAACGTGTGGATGATGAGCCTGGGCGTGGCCTATACCCTGGCCTTTGCCCCGGCGGGCGAGGTCAACACCCTGCTGCTGGCGCTGGCCGGTGCCGGCCTGGGTATCCCGCTGCTGCTGATCCTGCTCGACGAATCGGAAAAGGCCTTTGCCGACATTCACTCGGCGGCGGTCTCCACCGGCCTGCTGGTGCGCCTGAAGGTCGAGCACCTGGCCCTGGCCATCGGTGTGCTGTGCACCCTGATCGCCTGCTTTGCGCCGCTGGCGCAGTACCAGAATTTCCTGCTGCTGATCGGTTCGGTGTTCGCGCCGCTGTTCGGTGTGGTGCTGGTCGATCACTTCATCGTGCGTCGCCGTCGCAGCGATGCCAGCCCCATCCACAGCCTGCACGGGCGGGCGCTGCTGGCCTGGGCCTGCGGGGTGGCCACCTACCATCTGCTGGCCCATTACGCGGCGGATGTCGGTTCGACCCTGCCGGCCTTGCTGCTGGCAGGGTGCGTGTACTGGGCGGCAGCGCCGTCCGTCAGCCGCGACCGGGAAACAACTCCGGCTTGACCACGCCATTCAGGCGCGGGTAGGGGATCTTCAGTTCGATGTGGCCCATGGAGTACGGGGCGATGGCATACACTTCGTACTTGAGCACCACCGCGCCGTAGGTCAGGGCGATGTGCGAGGTCTGGCGGAACGGCCAGGTCTTGACGAACTCGGCGTCCTTGTCCATGCCGGTGCTGATCAGCCAGGCCTTGTGGGCTTCCTCGGCGGTCTTCCAGAAGGTCGCCTCCTGGCCCGGCACCAGCATGTCCTGCAGGGTGAGCACCTTGTCCTGCTGGCGCGAGTAGTTGATGAAGCCGCGCCCGGGCATGCCGTGGGCGCCGCCGGTGTCCAGGTAGCTGGACAGCTCGATGATCACCAGTCCGTCATGCTGCTCGCGTACCTTGGCTTGCAGGTAGCTGCTGTGGCGGCTTTCGGCCGAGGCCATGAATTGATCTTCATAGGCCTTGAGCGAGCTGGGCAGGGCGTTGCGCTCGTTGTCCTGGGTCATCTGCAGCAGGCGTTTCTCGACGATCGCATCCAGTTTGGGGTTGGCCGGGAAGTGAATGGTGTCGATGTTCACCAGCGGGCAATCGGCCGTGGTGCAACCGGGCTTGATGTGTTCCCAGCGGTCGCGCTTGACCTCCAGGGGCGTGCGCATGTTGGGCTGGAACAGGCTTTGGCAGGCGCCCAGGGCCAGGGCCAGCACAGCCACGGAAGTCAGTTTCACAAGCGTCATGATGATCCTTGTCAGGCGGAGTTGATCGGGCTTGGACCGTCGGCAGGGCCTTCAGTTCGCCACTAAGCTCAATATCAGCAGGCGGTCTATCCTCGCAGCCTGGCCGGTATCTTGAAAGGGGTGAAACGCGCCGATGCGCAGGTTAGGATGGCGCGATGCAGTAGATGAGGTCGTGAGGATTGCCATGTCAGATGAGTTGAACGCTGTGCCCAAGGGTGTCGAGATCGTCGAGCGATTGAACTGTTTCCAGGGCTTTTACAAGCTCGACCGGGTGCGCCTGCGCCACGAGTTGTTCGCCGGCGGCATGGGCCGGGAGATCAGCCGTGAGCTGTTCGTGCGCCATGATGCGGTCTGTGTGCTGCCCTACGACCCCCAGCGTGACGAAGTGGTGCTGATCGAGCAGTTTCGCGTCGGTGCCCTGGACAAGGTGGCCAACCCCTGGATGATCGAGCTGGTCGCCGGTCTGATCGACAAGGACGAAGCGCCGGAAGAAGTTGCGCACCGCGAGGCGCAGGAGGAAGCTGGTCTGAAGATCCAGACGCTGTGGCCGATGACGCGGTACTTCCCGTCTCCTGGCGGCAGTGATGAATACGTACACTTGTATCTGGGCCGTTGCGACAGCGCTGGGGCGGGCGGTCTGCATGGCCTGGAGGAAGAGGGTGAAGATATCCGCGTCAAGGTCTGGGCGTTCGAGGACGCGCTACAGGCCGTACGCGACGGGCTGATCGCCAATGCGGCAACCATCATTGCCTTGCAGTGGCTGGCCTTGAACCGGGATGAAGTCAGGGGGCTATGGTCGTGAATCTCTTGCGCGAGCGCTACCGGGTCGATCTGGTCGGGTTGCAGGCTGCCTGCGAGGCCAACTATGCGCGTCTGATGCGCTTGTTGCCGGATATGCGCACGGCCAAGAGCTCGCGCCGGATCGGCATGACCCAGGGTGACCAGATGCTCGGCGTGCTGGTGCTCGACGTGGTACTCGCCTGTCCCTATACCACCACCCTGCGCGTGCGCCAGGAGCACAGCCTGCCCTGGCTGCCGGTGCCGCAACTGGAAGTGCAGGTGTACCACGACGCGCGGATGGCCGAAGTGGTCAGCGCCGAGCACGCCCGGCGCTTTCGCAGTGTCTACCCCTATCCGAATGCGGCCATGCACCAGCCGGACGAAAAGGCCCAGCTCAACCTGTTCCTGGGCGAATGGCTGAGTCATTGCCTGGCCTGTGGCCATGAGTTGGCAGTGGTTCGCTGAAATGTGACGCCGGTCGTTTTCGCATATTTGCTCAAGCGACGCTTGCCGCCATAATCGCGCTGAATCCTCTCCAGGAGTCGGCCCTTGCCGCAACCATCGATCCTTTCCGGCGACGCACCGGTCTACCTGGTGCAACTGACCGACAGCCACCTGTTTGCCGAGCCGCACCGTACGCTGCTGGGCATGAACACTCGCGACAGCCTGCAGCGGGTCATCGAGCGGGTGCGTGAAGAGCAGCCGCGCATCGACCTGCTGCTGGCCACCGGCGACCTGTCCCAGGACGGCACCGAGCAATCCTATGCGAGTTTTCGTGACCTGACCGCGAGCCTCGGTGCGCCGGCCCGCTGGCTCGCCGGCAATCACGACGAGCCGCTGCCGATGGAGCGGGCGGCGCAAGGCACCGACCTGCTGGCGCCGCAGGTGGATATCGGCAACTGGCGCATCCTGATGCTCAATTCGGCGGTGCCGGGGGCGGTTCCCGGGGTCCTCGACGCGGGGCAGCTCGAGCTGCTCGAACAGTCATTGAGCCAGGCGCCCGAGCGTCATCACCTGATCTGCTTCCACCATCAGCCGGTCGCCATCGACTGTGCCTGGATGGCGCCGATCGGGCTGCGCAATGCCGACGCGCTGTTCGACCGGCTCAAGGGTTATCCACAGGTGCGCGCCTTGCTCTGGGGCCATATCCACCAGGAGTGGGACCAGCTGCGCGACGGTGTGCGGCTGCTGGCTTCGCCTTCCACCTGTATCCAGTTCGAGCCCGGCAGCGCAGACTTCAAGGTCGGCGACCAGGCGCCCGGCTACCGCTGGCTGCGTCTGCAGCCTGATGGCGGCATCGAGACCGGGGTTTCGCGAGTGAGCGACTTCAACTTCGACGTCGACTATGAAGACGGGTATTAAGTGTTGCCAAATTGCTGAAACCGTTCAATGAGCCGCCGAACAGGCTAAAATGCGCGCTTTCCTGCCTGGTGTTCCGGGCGAGTCAGGGGTAGCGAGGGCGGCATGTCGGGTTCGATTCTCTATATTCACGGGTTCAACAGCGCACCTTCCTCGAAAAAGGCCTGCCAGCTGGTCGAGGTGATGCAACAGATCGGCCTGGGCGAGCGCCTGCGGGTGCCGGCCCTGCATCACCACCCACGCCAGGCCATGGCCCAGCTCGAAAGCGCCATCGCCGAGCTCGGATCGCCATTACTGGTCGGCAGCTCGCTCGGCGGCTACTATGCCACCCATCTGGCCGAACGCCACGGGCTCAAGGCGCTGCTGATCAACCCGGCGGTCAACCCGCACCTGCGGTTCGACGGCTATCTCGGCACCCAGCAGAACCATTACACCGGTGAATCCTGGGAACTGACCCTGGATCACGTGCAGGCCCTGGCCGAGCTCGAGGTTGCACCGCCCACGGATGCCGGGCGCTACCAGGTCTGGCTGCAGACCGCCGACGAGACCCTGGACTACCGCCAGGCCGAGCGCTTCTACCGGGCCTGCGCCCTGCGCATCCAGGCCGGTGGCGACCACAGTTTCCAGGGCTTTGCCGAGCGCCTGCCGGCGTTGCTGAGCTTTGCCGGCATTGCCCCCCAGCAGTATCAAATGCTCGATTTTTCTGTATTTTGATGACTTATTTTTACCCACGACTGACGACGAGAACCCATGGCCATTCCCAGCGCTAGTGCCTATAACGCAGACGCCATCGAAGTCCTCTCGGGCCTTGACCCGGTACGCAAGCGCCCGGGCATGTACACCGACACCAGCCGGCCGAACCACCTGGCCCAGGAAGTGATCGACAACAGTGTCGACGAAGCCCTGGCCGGGCACGCCAAATCGGTGCAGGTGATCCTGCACGCCGACCATTCGCTGGAAGTGTCCGACGACGGACGCGGCATGCCGGTGGATATCCACCCTGAAGAGGGCGTGTCCGGGGTCGAGCTGATCCTGACCAAGCTGCATGCCGGCGGCAAGTTCTCCAACAAGAACTACCAGTTCTCCGGTGGCCTGCACGGGGTCGGTATCTCCGTGGTCAACGCCTTGTCCAGCCAGGTGCGGGTCAAGGTCAAGCGCGACGGCAACGAGTACCAGATGACCTTCGCCGATGGCTACAAGGCCAGCGAGCTGGAAGTGATCGGCAGCGTCGGCAAGCGCAACACCGGTACCAGCGTGTATTTCTCGCCGGACCCGAAGTATTTCGATTCGCCGAAATTCTCCATCAGCCGCCTCAAGCATGTGCTCAAGGCCAAGGCGGTACTGTGCCCGGGCCTGTTGGTCAGCTTCGAGGACAAGGCCAGCGGCGAGAAGGTCGAATGGCACTACGAAGACGGCCTGCGTTCCTACCTGGTCGATTCGGTCAGCGAGTTCCAGCGCCTGCCGGACGAGCCGTTCTGCGGCAGCCTGGCCGGTAACAAGGAGGCCGTCGACTGGGCCCTGCTGTGGTTGCCCGAAGGCGGCGACAGCGTCCAGGAAAGCTACGTCAACCTGATCCCCACGGCCCAGGGCGGCACCCACGTCAACGGCCTGCGCCAGGGCCTGCTCGATGCCATGCGCGAGTTCTGCGAGTTCCGCAACCTGCTGCCGCGCGGGGTCAAGCTGGCCCCGGAAGACGTCTGGGAGCGCATCACCTTCGTCCTCTCGATGAAGATGCAGGAGCCGCAGTTCTCCGGGCAGACCAAGGAGCGCCTGTCGTCCCGCGAGGCGGCGGCCTTTGTCTCCGGCGTGGTCAAGGATGCGTTCAGCCTGTGGCTCAACGCCCACCCGGAAATGGGCATGCAACTGGCGGAGCTGGCCATCAGCAACGCCGGGCGGCGCCTGAAGGCCAGCAAGAAGGTCGAGCGCAAGCGCGTGACCCAGGGGCCGGCGCTGCCGGGCAAGCTGGCCGACTGCGCCGGGCAGGACCCGATGCGCGCCGAGTTGTTCCTGGTCGAGGGTGACTCGGCCGGTGGTTCGGCCAAGCAGGCGCGGGACAAGGAATACCAGGCGATCCTGCCCCTGCGCGGCAAGATCCTCAACACCTGGGAAGTCGATGGCGGTGAGGTCCTGGCCAGCCAGGAAGTGCACAACATCGCCGTGGCCATCGGTGTCGACCCGGGCGCGGCGGACATGAGCCAGCTGCGCTACGGCAAGATCTGCATCCTCGCCGACGCCGACTCCGACGGGCTGCACATCGCCACCTTGCTCTGCGCCCTGTTCGTCCAGCATTTCCGCCCGCTGGTCGAGGCCGGTCACGTCTACGTGGCCATGCCGCCGTTGTACCGTATCGACCTGGGCAAGGAAATCTACTACGCCCTGGACGAAGCCGAGCGCGATGGCATCCTCGATCGCCTGGTGGCCGAGAAGAAGCGCGGCAAGCCGCAGGTCACCCGCTTCAAGGGCCTGGGTGAGATGAACCCGCCACAGCTGCGTGAAACCACCATGGACCCGAACACCCGTCGCCTGGTGCAACTGACCCTGGACGACCTGGACGGCACCCGCGAGATCATGGACATGCTGCTGGCCAAGAAGCGCGCTGGCGATCGCAAGAACTGGCTCGAGTCCAAAGGCAACCTGGCCGAGGTCCTGGCTTGATTCGTCTGCTGCTGGCCGCAGTCGTTGGTCTGTTTGCCCTGTCCGCCCAGGCCGCACCCTGGCCGGAGCTGAAGATGCTGAGCGAGCACCCGGTCGAGGGCATGCGCGGTGGCAACCTGTCGGGCCTGGCATTGTGCAAGGACGAGCTGTGGGCATTGTCCGATCGTGACGATGACCTGCTGTACCGGCTCGACACCGCGGCACCGCTCTGGCAGGCCGTTGCGGTGCCAATGGCCGTGCCACCGGTGCCGGAGAGCGGCTTGCCCTGGGGCATCCGCTCGCGTACCTGGGCAGCGGGGATGGTGCGCGGTGGCGACCTGGATTTCGAGGGCCTGAGCTGCGACGCTGCCGGCAACCGCTACCTGGTCAGCGAGGCCCATGCCGCCGTGCTGCAGGTGCCGGTCAAGGGCGAGCCCGACTGGCTGAAGATCGACCCGAGCATGGTTCGCCAGGCGCGGGCCAGTGGCATGCTGCTGCATTTCAACGCCCTGTTCGAAGGCCTGGCGGTCAACCCTGCCGGCGATCGCATCTGGCTGGCCGCCGAGCGTGAGCGCCGTGGCCTGCTGCTGATCAACCGCCAGCAGACCGTATGGAACTGCGCCGGCGGCTGTGTGTTGCTCAGCGAGGCCGGGGTCGAGATGCAACCGCCGCAGATGCCTGGTGCCCGGGCGCTGCCGCGGGATTTTTCCGATCTGGTGCTGTTCAACAACAAACTGTTCACCCTGGAACGCAATGCCCACCGGATCTGCCGACGCGATGCGGCCAGCGGCCAGGTCGAGCGTTGCTGGTCGTACGCAGCAGACGCCCTGGCCGAGCCACGCCGGTACACTCAACCGTTCGGCCTGGCCGAGGCCCTGGCGATTGATGCCAAGGGCGCCTGGATTGGCGTCGACAACAACGGTGCCACCCGCCAGGATGGCGAATCCCGTCCGATGGTCTGGCGCTTTGCCGCCCCTGAAGGCGGCTGGAGTGCCAAGCCGTGAGCCAGCCAGCGGGCAAGCGTGCCGGCCGGGTCATGCTGGTCCTGGCCTGGGCGGCCGGCTTGTTTCTGGCCACGCGCTTCTTTGGCGATTGGGAGCAGCGTCAGGCCAATCCCAATGCCCAGGTCCGCTCGGAACATGGCGATGGCTTTATCGAGGTGCAGCTGGCGGGCAACGGCCAGGGGCATTTCGTCGCCGATGGCCGGATCAATGGCCAGGCGGTACATTTTCTGCTCGATACCGGTGCCACCGACGTGGCCATTCCCGAGGTGCTGGCCGGCAAGCTCGACCTTGCCCGCGGCGCCCCGGTGATGCTCAGTACCGCCAATGGCCGCACCCAGGGTTACCGCACGCGCCTGGACGCGCTGCAACTGGGCGACATCGAGCTGCGCGATGTGCGCGCCCTGGTGGTACCAGGGCTGGATGGCGAACAGGTGCTACTGGGCATGAGCGCCCTCAAACAACTCGAATTTACCCAGCGTGGCGGCACCTTGCTGCTGCGCCAGAACCTGAAATGATGAGGCCCGCATGAGCGACTCCCTTGATCTCAGCCTCGATGGCGTAGAGCGCCGGTCACTGGCTGACTTCACCGAACAGGCCTACCTCAACTACTCCATGTACGTGATCATGGACCGTGCCCTGCCGCATATCGGCGACGGTCTCAAGCCGGTGCAGCGACGCATCGTCTATGCCATGAGCGAACTGGGGCTGGACGCCGACGCCAAGCACAAGAAGTCGGCGCGTACCGTCGGTGACGTGCTCGGCAAGTTCCACCCCCATGGCGACTCGGCCTGTTATGAAGCCATGGTGCTGATGGCCCAGCCGTTCAGCTACCGCTACACCCTGGTCGATGGCCAGGGCAACTGGGGTGCGCCGGACGATCCGAAGTCGTTCGCCGCTATGCGTTACACCGAAGCACGCCTGTCGCGTTACTCCGAAGTGCTGCTCAGCGAGCTGGGCCAGGGCACCGCCGACTGGGTGCCGAACTTCGACGGCACCCTGGACGAGCCTGCGGTGCTGCCGGCGCGCCTGCCGAACATCTTGCTCAACGGCACTACCGGTATTGCCGTGGGCATGGCCACCGACGTGCCGCCGCACAACCTGCGCGAAGTCGCCAGCGCCTGCGTGCGCCTGCTGGACGAGCCCAAGGCCACGGTCGAGCAGCTGTGCGAGCATATCCAGGGGCCGGACTACCCGACCGAAGCGGAGATCATCACGCCGCGCGCCGAACTGCTGAAAATCTACGAAAGCGGCCGTGGCTCGGTGCGCATGCGTGCGGTGTACCGCATTGAAGATGGCGACATCGTCGTCACTGCCTTGCCCCACCAGGTTTCCGGGGCCAAGGTGCTGGAGCAGATCGCCGCGCAGATGCAGGCCAAGAAGCTGCCGATGGTGGCCGACCTGCGTGACGAGTCCGACCACGAGAACCCGTGCCGGATCGTGATCATCGCCCGTTCCAACCGGGTCGACCTCGACGAGCTGATGCAGCACCTGTTCGCCACCACCGACCTTGAGTCGAGCTACCGGGTCAACGTCAACATCATCGGCCTGGACGGCCGCCCGCAGCTGAAGAACCTGCGGGCGCTGCTGGTCGAGTGGCTGGAATTCCGCGTGCAGACGGTACGTCGCCGCCTGCGTTTCCGCCTGGACAAGGTCGAGCGCCGCCTGCACCTGCTCGAAGGCTTGCTGGTGGCCTTCCTCAACCTGGATGAAGTGATCCACATCATCCGCACCGAGGATCAGCCCAAGGCTGCCCTGATTGCCCGTTTCGACCTGACCGAAACCCAGGCCGAATACATCCTCGAGACCCGCCTGCGCCAACTGGCACGGCTGGAAGAGATGAAGATCCGCAACGAACAGGACGAACTGGCCAAGGAACAAGCCAAGCTGATCGCCCTGCTCGGCAGCGAGAGCAAGCTGCGCAAGCTGGTACGTGCCGAACTGATCAAGGATGCCGAAACCTACGGCGACGACCGCCGTTCGCCGATCATCGAGCGCGCCGAAGCCAAGGCCCTGTCGGAAAACGAGCTGATGCCGACCGAGCCGGTAACCGTCGTGCTATCGGAAAAGGGCTGGGTACGTTGTGCCAAGGGCCATGACATCGATGCCACCGGCCTCTCGTACAAGGCCGGTGATGGCTTCAAGACCGCTGCAGCCGGGCGTTCCAACCAGTTTGCCGTGTTCATCGACTCCACCGGTCGCAGTTACTCGGTGGCCGCCCATACCTTGCCGTCGGCCCGTGGCCAGGGCGAGCCGCTGACCGGGCGCCTGACGCCGCCGCCGGGCGCAGCCTTCGAGTGCGTGCTGCTGCCTGAAGACGACGCACTGTATGTGATCGCTTCCGACGCCGGCTACGGCTTCGTGGTCAAGGGTGAAGACCTGCAGGCCAAGAACAAGGCCGGCAAGGCGTTGCTCAGCCTGCCCAATGGCGCCAAGGTGCTCGCCCCGCGACCGGTGGCCGACCGTGAACAGAACTGGCTGGCGGCAGTGACGACCGAGGGCCGGCTGTTGATCTTCAAGATCAGCGACCTGCCTCAACTGGGTAAAGGCAAGGGCAACAAGATCATCGGTATCCCCGGTGATCGGGTGGCCAACCGTGAAGAATATGTCACCGATCTTGCGGTCATTGCCGACGGCGCGACCCTTGTATTGCAGGCTGGCAAGCGTACGCTGTCTCTGAAGGCCGATGACCTCGAGCATTACAAGGGTGAGCGTGGTCGTCGCGGCAACAAGCTGCCACGTGGCTTCCAGCGGGTAGACGCCTTGATGGTGGAAAGCCTCGGTTAAGTCGTGCAGAGCCTCGAATGGGTAAATTAGCGCCCGTTCGAGGCTGAAACACTGGAGTCGTGCCGCTATTTCGCGGATGATAGGCCCCTTGCGGTACCAGCGTGGCTGTGTACCCGAATGAATCTACATGAGTATCACTGCGGTTTGCCTTGTGGCGACTGCCTGGATGGGATGATGAAATTTCTGCGCCTTCCATTTGTTCTGCTGATGACTGGCGTACTCGGACTGGCTGGCTGCAGCATGCAGCAGCCGGTTTCCCTGTATCAGCTCGACAGCGGCGAGCCTGGCCAACCCAAGCAAAGCGCGGGCATGGCCGTGGTGCTCGGTCCGGTGTCGGTGGCCGACTACCTGCAGCGTGAAACCCTGCTGCAGCGCCAACCTGATGGCAGCCTGAGCGCGGCGACCGATGGTCGTTGGGCCGGCAGCCTGTCGGGCGATATCGATCAATTGCTGGTGCGTCAGTTGGCCTGGCGCCTGGACAGCCAGCGTGTGGTCCTGGCACCGGCCACGACCGGTTTCGCCCCGGATGTGCAGATCCTGCTGTCGATTACCCGACTGGATTCCGGTACCCACCAGCCAGCGGTCCTGGATGCCCAGTGGCGTCTGCTGGATCGCCGCGGTCAGGTGCGCGACAACCGTATCGTTCATCTGGAGCAACAGCATCAGGGTAGCGAAGCGGCCCAGGTCCAGGCCCAGGGGCAGTTGCTGCAGAAACTCGCCGAACAGCTGAGCGTGGCCGTCAAGCCGTTGGCCAACCAGCCGCCGGTTGTCGAGGAAGCGCCGAAGAAAGCTGCGCCGGTGCAGGTGCGCAAAGAGCCGGAGAAACCCAAGATCCCCCTGGCCACGCCGATCCGCACCGATATGGAAGTGTTCCGCTTCTAAGCAGACACCCACAAAAAAGCCCGCAGCGATGCGGGCTTTTTTATGGCTTTTATGCGGGCCTCATCGCAGGCTTCGCCAGCTCCCACAGCTCCCACAGCTCCCACAGCTCCCACAGCTCCCACAATCCTTGAGTGCAGTGCTCTCTGTGGGAGCTGGCGAAGCCTGCGATCGACCGTGCAACAGTCGCTGCAATGTCCTGGGCATAAAAAAGCCCGCATCAGTGCGGGCTTTTTCTCATGCAGCGATCAGCTCTTGACCCGACGCTCATGCATCCGTGCCAGCTGGCGCTCCAGCATCGAGGGGTAGGGCTCCATCAGTCGCTCGACGCAGCAGGCACCCTCGGGGCTGGCGATCGGGCGGATGCGGGCGCGCTGGCGGATCAGCGCATCGTCGCTGATCTTGCGCTCCACCAGCAGCAGGTTACGGCTGTGCTGCGACAGGGCCAGGGCATCCTGGGCCTTTTCGGTCAGCAGCAGGTCTATCTGGCTCAGGCCATGCAGGTCTTCACCCAAGGCCAGACCCAGCTGCAGTTGCAGGGTGATGCCGCTGTCGGCCACCTCGATCTGCAGCGCATGCCCCAGGGCGCGCAGCAGTTCGCCACAGCAGATGGCGTTGGTGAGGTAGTCCTCGCCGCTGTCTTCGCTGTTGAACAGCAGCAGGGTGCTGCCGTCATTGAGGGTGTGCACTTCGCTCTCATACAGCGAGGCGGCCTGTTCGAGGCAGTCGCGGTAGCGGTCCAGCAGCTCGGTCAGGCGAGTGCGAGGCAGGCGTCGCAGTTGCTCCTGGGAACCGAGCTGCACAGCCAGCACGGCGCAGGCCTGCGGCTCGCGATTGACCGGGCCAGGGGCAGGACGGGGGCTGCTGTCGCCTTCGTCGTCGATCAGGTCGGCAAAGGCATCGTCATGGTCGTCAGCGTCAGCGTCAGCAACGGGCTTGACCGGTTTGGCAATTGCCGGGGCTTCGTCGAAGCTCGGGTCGCGCAGGTTGCGGACCTGGAACTGCGGCTCGTCCTCGTCGACATGCTCTTCGGCTTCTTCCTCGGGTTCGACGGCCCGTGGGGGCGGAGCGAAGCGCGTGTGCAGCTGGCGGGCGAGGTCGCCGATCTCATCCTGACGTTCGGTGGCCGGAGTGAATTCGTTGATGTCGCGCAGCCAGACGCGCAATTGCAGCAAGGGCGTGGAGATGAAGCGTCCCAGGCGCAGGCTCATGGCCAGGGCCAGGGCCAGCAGGATGCCGGCGAGGATGCCCATGCTCTGCAGGCTGATGGTCAGCGGCTGCTGGAACTGGCTCATGTCCAGGCTGATGCGCAACTGGCCGGCGGTCACGTCCTGGAAGGTGATCTTGGTCTGGTACAGGCCTTCGGCTTCGCCCAGCAGGCCGTTTTTCGGGCGCTGGCCGGCTTCGGCGAGGATCCGGTTGTCGACGCTGTAGATCGCCGCGTGGGCCACCAGCGGGTTCTTCACCAGGTTGCCCAGCAGCACGTTGAGGCTGAGGATGTCGTTGGACACCAGCAGCTCGGTGGCCGAGGTCGCGGTCTGAGTGGTCAGGCTCTGCCCCAAGGCATCGGCCTGCTCATGCATGGCTTCCTTGAACTGCAAGCCCATCACCCCGGCGTAGATCACCAGGGCCAGTGCCACGAGGAACACGTTATGGCAGGCGATACGCAACGCAAGCGGCACACGACGGTGGCGCAGGGCACGGAAAATCAGCAGGAAGAAGTTGTCGGTTTTAACGGGCGTGGGCCGGTTCACAGAGCGCGGCTCTTTATGTCGGTGAAGTTGCTGCGCAGTATAGCGAGCGCTCATGGACCGGCAAAGTATCGACTGCACCCGATAGTCCGCGAAAATCGGTAGAATGCGCTTTTTTTCTACGAGTCGGAGCCCGTCTTGCGCGAAATCGTTCTGATTAACATCACCGGTGAAGACCGCCCGGGTCTCACTGCGGCCATCACCGGCGTTCTGGCCCAGGGTGGTGTGAACATCCTCGACATCGGTCAGGCGGTGATCCATGACACCCTGTCCTTCGGCATCCTGGTGGAAATCCCGGACACCGAGAAGGCCTCGTCGGTGCTCAAGAATATTCTGTTTGCGGGCTACGAACTCGATCAGCAGGTGCGCTTCACCCCGGTTTCCGAAGCCGATTACCAGAGCTGGGTCGAAGGTCAGGGCAAGGCCCGCCATATCGTTACCCTGCTGACTCGCAAGGTTACCGCCGAGCAGTTGCAGCGGGTCAGTTCGATCACCGCCAAGTACGGCTTGAACATCGACCACATCGATCGCCTGTCCGGGCGAGTGGCGCTCGATACCCCGGTCGAGCAAGGCAAGGGCTGCATCGAGTTTTCCGTGCGCGGCGAACCGGCCGACCCGCAGGCCCTGCGCGCCGAGTTCCTCAGCGTGGCCCAGGAGCTGAACGTCGATATCGCCTTCCAGCAGGACTCGCTGTTCCGCCGCAACCGCCGCCTGGCGGTGTTCGACATGGACTCGACCCTGATCGAGGCCGAGGTGATCGACGAACTGGCCAAGGCTGCCGGTGTCGGCGAACAAGTGTCGGAAATCACCGAGCGGGCCATGCGTGGCGAGCTGGATTTCCGTGCCAGCTTCAAGGAGCGCCTGGCCTTGCTCAAGGGCCTGGATGTCGGCGTGCTCGACCAGATCGGTGCTTCGCTGCGCCTGACCGAAGGCGCCGAAGTGCTGTTTGCCGAGCTCAAGCGCCTGGGTTACAAGACCGCGATCCTGTCCGGTGGCTTCACCTACTTCGCCAAGCAGTTGCAGGCCAAGCTGGGCATCGACTATGTCTTTGCCAACGAGCTGGAAGTGGTCGATGGCAAGGTGACCGGCGTTGCCGTTGAGCCGATTGTCGACGCCCAGCGCAAGGCCGACCTGCTCGCTGAGCTGGCGCGCAAGGAAGGCTTGCAGATGGAGCAGACCATTGCCGTGGGCGATGGCGCCAACGACCTGCCGATGCTGGCGATCGCCGGCCTGGGCGTGGCATTCCGCGCCAAGCCGCTGGTCAAGCAGTCGGCCAAGCAGGCGATTTCGACCCTGGGTCTGGATGGCGTGCTGTACTTGCTGGGCTTCCGTGATCGCGAAGGCCGTGCCTGACCCTGACTTGTGGGAGCGGCGGTGCGACGACTCGACTTGCCCCGCGATTGCGTGCAGTCAGTCAGATCGCATCGCGGGGCAAGCCCGCTCCTACAGGTGTAAAAAAGCCCGCATCGCTGCGGGCTTTTTCATGTTCAGGCCTGGGCGGGCAGTGCCAGGCATTCACCCATGCTGACCGCAGAGCCTGCGCCAAGCGACTCGGCCCATTTGACCTGCTCGGGTCCGAACAACACCACAGCAGTGGAACCCAGCTTGAAGCGACCCAGTTCCGCACCTTTTTCCAGGTGGATCGGCGCGCGGCTGGCTTCGTCGTAGCGGAAAGTCTTCAGCTCGCGCTTGGGTGGCGTCACCAGACCGGCCCAGACGGTTTCGATCGAGGCCACGATCATGGCGCCGACCAGCACGACCGCCATCGGACCGCGCTCGGTGTCGAACAGGCAGACTACGCGCTCGTTACGGGCGAACAGCTCCGGAACGTTTTCGGCGGTGGTCTGGTTGACCGAGAACAGCCGGCCCGGTACGTAGATCATCTCGCGCAGGGTGCCGGCCAGCGGCATGTGCACGCGGTGGTAGTCCTTGGGCGACAGGTAGATGGTGGCGAACTCGCCGCCCATGAACGGCGCGGCATTGGCCGGATCGCCGCCCAGCAGCTCCTGGGCGCTGAAGCTGTGGCCCTTGGCCTGGAAGATGCGACCGTGCTCGATCGGGCCGAGTTGGCTGACAGCGCCGTCGGCCGGACAGAGGATCGCGCCCGGGGTTTCGTCCAGCGGGCGGGCGCCCGGCTTCAAGGCGCGGGTAAAGAAGGCGTTGAAATGCTCGTAGGCGGTGACGTCTTCAACCAGGGCCTGGGACATGTCGACCTGGTAGCGCTTGGCGAACCAACTGGTAAAGGCATTCTTGAACCAGCGCACACGGCACTCGGCGATGCAGCCGGCCAGGCGCGACAGCAGGTGATGCGGCAGCAGGTACTGGCTGATGATGAACAAGCGGGATTTCATTGGGTTTCCTTGATTCTTCAATTTTCTACAGGCGTATCCGGGTGGTTGCCCCATTCGCCCCAGGAGCCGGCATAGGCCTTGACGCGTGGATAACCCAGCGCTTTGGCCACGAGGTAGGTGAAGCCGGAGCGGCGGTGGGTCTGGCAGTGGGTGATCACCTCCTTGTCCGGGGTGATGCCCAGGTTCTGCAGGACTTCGGCGATGTCCTTGCGGATGCGCAGGTGGTCGTTGAGGTCCATGCCGGCGGTCCACTCGAAGTTGATCGCACCGGGGATGTGGCCGCCCTTGGCTGCCAACACCTTCTCGCCACTGAATTCCTGCGGGCCACGGGCGTCCCAGATGACCAGGTCGTCGGCACCCAGGCGGCTTTGCAGGTACTCGCGGGTGGCGGTGGGGGCGCCGTCGATGCGCAGGCGCACCGGGGCGCTGCCGCTTGCGGGCACTTCGGTGGACAGCTTGTCTGCCGGCCAGGCCTGGATCCCGCCATTGAGGTAGTGATGACGCTTGTGGCCGATCACGTCGAGCAGCCAGATGAAGCGCCCGGCCCAGCCGCCGCCTTCATCGTCATACACCACATACACGGCATCGTCGCGGTGACCAAGTTCACTGAACAGCTTTTCCAGGTCGCCTTGGGCCGGCAGCAGGCCGGGCGCGGGGGGCTGGCCGAGCTGGGTACGCTTGCCTTCGACGAAGCGTGCGCCGGGGATATGTCCGCTGACATAACGGTTGGCGGTGCTCAGATCGACCAGGATCAGCTGCGGCGAATCCAGGCGTGGCAGCAGGTCCTCGGCTTCGATCACCAGGGGCAGGCCAGAAAAGTCAGTCATCCAGAATCTCCAGATCAGGACAGAGGGGGCGATTGTAGCGCATGGCTCAGGCGCTGCGGTGGCTGAAGGCGGTCAGTGCGCGTTCGATGCATTGCGCGGTTCTGGCAAAGGCCTGCAGGCTGATGTCGGCCAAAGGCTTGCCGCCCTGGTCGGCGACCAGCAGCATCACCACCCGCTCGTTGCACGCAAGCGAGCGCAGCAACAGCTGGTCACTGCGAAACAGGGCGCGCAGGCCGGGCGGCAGCAGGGGCGAGAACTGGGCATGGTTGTCAGGTGTCAGGCGCAACTGTGCCGGTTTGCTCAACAAGCGTTGCAGCAACTTGCTCTGTTCCACAGGCAGCACCAGGCTGGCGGCCTCTGCCGGCAGCCCGGCGATCTGGTGCGCGCGCAGCAGGCCCTGGCTCTTGTCGGTCATCAGCAGCATCACCCGTTGCATGCCGCAGGCCACCAGGGCATCGCGGGCCCGGCCGCTCAGGTGCAGGGCATTGGTGAACGGGCTGGGTTCGGCCAGCAGCTCGCCACACAGCGTGCGCCAGTTGCCCAGGGCCTGTGCGGTGGGCGGTGGCGGGGCAACCAGGCCTGGATGCAGGCGCACCTGATGCCATGGCCAGATCAGCGCCTGCGCCGGGTGGAAGAGTTCGTCGTCGGCATGATGGCGGGCGCTGATCGCGGCCTGCTGGTGCACCAGTTGCTGCACTTCGTCCAGCGGGGTTTGCAGGTACAGGCTGGTCAGCAGCTGCCAGCGCTGCACATGGGCATTGCTCCAGCCCACCTGCGCCGCCAGCGCCATGCCGTTGGCCAGCAACACGGTATTGGCCGGTTGATTGAACCAGCGGCGCACGGCCGGCCGGTCGTCCAGGCGCTGCTGCTGGCGCAGGGTGTTTTCTTCGCGAGCGATGAGCAGGGTCTCGGCCAGCAGGCGACGGTCTTCCTGCAGCAGGTGATAACCGCGGGTGACCCAGTCGGGCAGGCGCCAGTGCTCGGCCAGGGCCTTGCACAGGCTGAGCACCCGGACACCGAACAGCTCAAGCTCGACCCGGGCGGCCGATTCACCTTTGTGCACCACCCGCAGTTCCCAGTCATCGAGCAGCTTGGGATGGGTCAGGGCCAGCGGCCACAGCGGCGAGAGAAACAGCAGGCTGCCCCAGTGGATCTCTTGCCAGAGTCGCGCCAGGCGGCTGGCGAACAGGCCGTTGGCCTGCTGGCTGGCGTGCTGGCTGACCTGTTGCAACTGGCGCAAGCTCGGCGCGATTTCGCCCTCGGGCAGCGCCGGCAGGCGCTCCAGCAGTTGGGCGGTACGGGTCAGGCCGAGGCGATTGATGGCGATTTCCAGGCTCTCGGCGGGCTCGCCCATGCTGGTCTGGGTATGGTGGTTGGCTTCGCGCATGACGCTGAGCACCAGGGCCGGGCTGCCCTGCATCAGTTCGGCAATGTCGCGCAGCGAACGGCGACTGTCGGCAATCGCCGCCTTGACCCACTCGTAACTGGCGAGGGGAATCGGGAGACGAACGCTATCGAGCAACTTGACCCAGGCATCGAGTGTTTTTGGTGTTTGACGTGGCACGATGGTTTCAATAGGCATGCTGGAAGGAGGCCGAACTGGTTTTTCGCCTTGAGTGACTATAGTCTGGCGCAGTTCTGCCGATAAGTAGAAGAAGAGTTTTATCAACTTCCGCCCACGACCCTGACCACGACTGTAAGTGCTTTCTATCTATGGCTAAAATTATCGGCATCATCGTCGTATTCGCGAGTGTGCTCGGCGGATATGTGCTTTCCCACGGCAAGATTGCCGCACTGATCCAGCCTTTCGAAGTGCTGATCATCGGTGGCGCAGCCTTTGGTGCGTTCCTGCAGGCGAACCCTGGTTACATGACCATGCATGTAATCAAGAAATCGCTGAAGATGTTCGGCACGCGCTTTACCCATACCTTCTATATCGAGGTACTGGGGCTGGTCTACGAGATCCTCAACAAGAGCCGGCGTGAAGGCATGATGGCGATCGAAGCCGATATCGAAGACGCCGCTGCCAGTCCGATTTTTGCCAAATACCCCGCGGTGCTGGGCGATGAACGCATGACCGCGTATATCTGCGACTACTTGCGCATCATGTCCACCGGCAACATGGCGCCTCATGAGCTCGAAGGCCTGTTCGACATGGAGCTTTTGAGCATGAAAGAAGAGCTCGAGCACCCTTCCCATGCCGTGACCGGCATCGCCGACGGCATGCCAGGCTTCGGTATCGTCGCTGCGGTACTGGGTATCGTGGTGACCATGGCCTCGCTGGGTGACGGCGACCAGAAGTCCATCGGCCTGCACGTTGGCGCGGCGCTGGTGGGTACCTTCTTCGGTATTCTCGCCGCCTACGGCTTCTTCGGCCCGCTGGCCACGGCCCTGCGCCAGGACGCCCGGGAAGAGCTCAACGTCTATGAAGCCATCAAGGCTTCCCTGGTCGCCTCGGCGTCCGGCATGCCGCCGTCGCTGGCAGTGGAATTCGGTCGCAAGGTGCTGTTCCCGGCCCACCGTCCGAGCTTCGCCGAGCTGGAACAAGCAGTCCGCGGTCGCTGAGTCATGGAGAACAATCAGCCCATTATCGTCAAACGCGTCAAGCGCTTTGGCGACGGCCATCACGGTGGCGCCTGGAAGATCGCCTTCGCCGACTTCGCCACGGCGATGATGGCGTTCTTCCTGGTGCTCTGGCTGCTGTCCACGGCCACGCCGGAACAGAAGATCGCCATTGCCGGTTACTTCAAGGACCCGATCGGCTTCTCCGAAAGCGGCACGCCCTATGTCATCGACCTGGGTGGCTCGCCCCAGCTGGCGCCGGAAAAGACCATTCACCCGGAATCGAAGTCCGAGCCGACCCCCGACACCAGCCTGCAACTGGACAAGGACAAGGTCGAGACCATGGCCGAGCAGGTCGAGCGTGAGCGCCTGGAGCTGCTGCTGCAGGAACTGCAGAACAAGGTCGAGGAAAATCCCCAGCTGCAGAAGTTCAAGGACCAGATCCTCTTCGAGATCACCCAAGACGGCCTGCGCATCCAGATCATGGACGCCGAGAACCGGCCGATGTTCGACCTGGGCAGCGCCCGTTTGCAGCCGTACTTCGAAGACATCCTGCTGGCCATGGCCGACACCATCAAGGCGGTGCCGAACAAGATCAGCATCAGCGGCCATACCGATGCCAAGCCGTACGCCGGCACCGGTGAGTTCGGCAACTGGGAGCTTTCGGCCAACCGCGCCAATGCCGCACGGCGTGCGCTGGTCGCCGGGGGCTACCCGGACGCCCAGGTCGCCCGGGTGGTCGGTTATGCCTCGTCGTCGTTGTTCGACCGGGCCAACCCGCTCAATCCGGTCAACCGCCGCATCGATATCATCGTCCTGACCAAGAAGGCCCAGCGCAGCATCGAGGGCGAGCAGACCCCGCCCGCCGCGCCGGCAGGCAGTCCGCCGGGTGCCAGTGCGCCGGCGTCGGGCGCTGCACAGGCCCCGGCAACCGCGGCGGCGAGCGAGCCAGAGCCGATGCAGCCACGGGAGCTGCGGCAGAAGCTGAACATCTTCGAAGATGGCGTGCTGAAGATGGATGAAAACAAGGAGTAGTCCAGCGCCAGGACGACAACGCCCGTGAACAGCAATGTTCACGGGCGTTGTGCATTTCGGGTGGTCAGAAACCGCGGCGGATCTTGGCTTTCAGGTCGGCGTGGAAGAAGTCGGCATTGGCCCGGTTGGTGGCATTGGCCTCGCTGCTGTCCTCGGTGATCGCGCGCTTGAAGGTCTGTTCATCGTGGTAGGCGCGCACGTACAGGTCGATGTGCTCGCGTGAGCTCATGATCGGCCACTTCTCCAGGTAGCCGGGCAGCGGGCTTTCACCGCACTGGAACAGTGAGGCGCGGCGATGGGTGAGGGTCGCGGCCCCCAGTTGAAAAGGCACCCACCAGGCATCGGCGTTCTCCTGGGAAAGCACGGCGATCAGATGGGTGCAGTTGCTGAGGTTACGGCTGACCTGGCCGCTGATATCGTCGGTGGTCTGGTGGGTACCACTGTCGAACAGGTCCAAATGGGTCGGGATGCCTTCGAGCTTCAGGCGCTCGTTGATGATGAAGGCATCGAGGCGTTCCTGGTGGCGATAGCTGATGAACACAGGCATCAGGCGCGACCTCCTGCGGCACAGGCAAGGCGGGAGATGGGCAAGGATGTGATTGTCATTGTTGATTCCTTTCATGCGCAGGGCATGGTGATGGTTCGCGTCGTGCTGGCGAACCTGAAAGGCGACAATCAGTGAAAGCATTGATGACAGCAAGGGACCACCCGTAATCAAGAGTGATCCTACTGCGGCTGGTAACTTTTCTTGCAGATAAGCCCTACAGGCAGAGGGGATGAGGCTCTTGGCGAGCCTCTCGGCGTCATCTCAATAGGTGTCTTGAGGCAGGCTGGCGATGATCGAACGGTAGCTGTTCATCCGTTGCTGCTGGACACGGCCGTCTTCCAGGGCCTTGAGCAGGGCGCAGCCCGGCTCGCGGTCGTGCTTGCAGTCGCGGAAGCGGCAGGTGCCGAGCAGCTCGCTGAACTCGATGAAGCCGGCCTCGACATCGGCGCGGCTGACGTGGACCAGGCCGAACTCGCGAATCCCCGGCGAGTCGATCAGTTCACCGCCACCCGGGAAGTGATAAAGGCGCGCAGTCGTAGTGGTGTGCGTACCCTGGCCGGACCATTCGGAAAGATCGCCCACCCGCGTCTGCACATCGGGCAGCAGGCTGTTGACCAGCGACGACTTGCCGACCCCGGACTGACCGACGAACACGCTGATGTGACCATCCAGTTGCGCCTGCAGTTGCTGCATGCCGTCGCCGTGGTGGGCGGAGACCTCCAGCACGGGATAACCCAGTTGCCGGTACACCGCCAGCAGCGCGTTGAGCGCCGGGGCGTTCTGTTCGTTGATCAGGTCGGCCTTGTTGAGCAGCAGCAAGGGGCGGATGCCGGCGTGCTCGGCCGCCACCAGGTAGCGGTCGATCAGGTTGGCGTGGGGCTCTGGCGCCGGGGCAAAGACGATCACGATCAGGTCGACGTTGGCCGCCACCGGCTTGAGCTGGCCACGGCTGTCGGGGCGGCACAGTTCGGTGCTGCGCGGCATCTGCGCGACGATCACGCCGATACCCTGGTTGCCGGCGCGCCAGACCACCCGGTCGCCGGTGACCAGGGCCGGCAGGTTGGCGCGCAGGTGGCAGCGGAATACCTGGCCGGCCTCTTCGCCGTCCTGGGCCTCGACCTCGACCTGCACGCCAAAGTGGGCGATGACCAGGCCCAGCTGTTCCGGCCCGAGGTCACCGCCTTCGAGCTCCTTCAGGGCCTGTTGTTCGCGTTTGGCGGCGCGGGCAGCGCGTTCACCCTGGATTTTTTCGATCCGCCAGTTCTGGCGGCGATTGAGCTGGCGTTTGGCCATGAAGGTTCCGTGTTCGACAAGCATTATTAAACGGCGAAGAGTTTAGCACGCTCCACTAGGCTAAACTGCGCTCCTACCGAGGAGCAGAATCATGCAGAACCCACAGAACCTGATCTGGATCGACCTGGAAATGACCGGTCTGGATCCGGACCACGACGTCATCATCGAGATGGCCACCATCGTCACCGACAGTGACCTGAACACCCTGGCCGAAGGCCCGGTGATCGCCATTCACCACAGCGACGAAGTGCTGGCGCGCATGGACGAGTGGAACACCCGCACCCACGGCGCGTCGGGCCTGACCCAGCGCGTGCGCGACAGCAAGGTGAGCATGGCCGAAGCCGAGGCGCAGACCATCGCCTTCCTCGAGCAATGGGTGCCCAAGGGCAAGTCGCCGATCTGCGGCAACAGCATCTGCCAGGACCGCCGTTTCCTGTATCGCCACATGCGTGGCCTGGAAACCTACTTCCACTACCGCAACCTCGATGTCTCGACCCTCAAGGAGCTGGCTGCGCGCTGGGCGCCGGAGGTTCGCGACAGCTTCAAGAAGGGCAACACCCACCTGGCGCTGGATGACATCCGCGAGTCGATCAACGAGCTTCGCCACTACCGCGAGCACTTCATCAAGCCTTTCGCCAAGCCTTGATACAGACGCCGCGGGGTTGTCTGCACAATCCACGCGGCGCCCTCTTTTGGTGCTTGAGGCAACTGGTTAGACTGCGCGCCCTTTTGCACGGATCTGCGCCATGTTGTTGATGCTCTACCTCATTGCCATCACCGCCGAAGCCATGACCGGCGCGCTGTCTGCCGGGCGCCGCGGCATGGACTGGTTTGGCGTGGTGCTGATCGCCTGCATCACCGCCCTGGGCGGCGGGTCGGTGCGCGACGTGTTGCTGGGGCATTACCCGCTGACCTGGGTCAAGCACCCGGAATACCTGGTACTGACCAGCTTTGCTGCGCTGATGACCATCTTCATCGCGCCATTGATGCGCCATTTGCGCTCATTGTTCCTGGTGCTCGATGCGCTGGGGCTGGTGGCCTTTACCCTGATCGGTTGCATGACCGCATTGGAGATGGGGCAGGGGATGCTGGTGGCATCCATCAGCGGGGTGATCACCGGGGTGTTTGGCGGAATCCTGCGGGATATCTTCTGTAACGATATTCCGCTGATCTTCCGCCGGGAGCTGTATGCCAGCGTGTCCTTCGCGGCGGCCTGGTTCTACCTGGGCTGCGTCTACTTCAAGGTGCCTGGCGAGCAGGCGATCCTGCTGACCCTGTTCGGTGGCTTCCTGCTGCGCCTGCTGGCCATTCGTTTTCACTGGGAAATGCCGAAGTTTCATTACAACGACGAGCATTGATCGGCGTTCTGGCCACATCGCCGGCATTGCCGGCTCCCACAGGAATTTCCGTCTGTCTGCGATGACCTTGTGGGAGCAACTGTCTTTGTGGGAGCTGGCGCAGCCTGCGAACGACTGCGCAGCAGTCGCAATCGGTTCAGCTCGGTGGGTCTGAAGGAATTGCGTCGACAGGTTTTGCGGCCGTTTCACGGCCGATCGCAGCCTGGCGGCAGCTCCCACAGATACCCGGCAATCGCCTACCGACCGTAGGAGCTGGCGCAGCCTGCGATCGGCTGCGCAGCAGTCGCAATCGGTTCAGCTCGGTGGGTCTGAAGGAATTGCGTCGACAGGTTTTGCGGCCGTTTCACGGCCGATCGCAGCCTGGCGGCAGCTCCCACAGATACCCGGCAATCGCCTACCGACCGTAGGAGCTGGCGTAGCCTGCGATCGGCTGCGCAGCAGTCGCAATCGGTTCAGCTCGGTGGGTCTGAAGGAATTGCGTCGACAGGTTTTGCGGCCGTTTCACGGCCGATCGCAGCCTGGCGGCAGCTCCCACAGATACCCGGCAATCGCCTACCGACCGTAGGAGCTGGCGTAGCCTGCGAAAGCCGCGCCGCGGTTTCAGCCAGGTTGCCGCTCGGCATGTTGGCGCAGCGCCCATGCCACATGCTCGCGCACCAGCTCCGACGGGTAGTCCTGCCGCGCCTTGAGCGCCTCCAGTACCGGGATGGTCGACGGCGCGTTGCCCAGTCCCACCGCCAGATTGCGTAGCCAGCGTTCGTAGCCGGCCCGACGTAGTGGCGAGCCTTCGGTGTTGCCGAGGAAGGTGGCCTCATCCCACATGAACAGCTGCGCAAGGTCGGCGCTGTCCAGGTTGTGCCGGGGCTGGAAGTCGCTCTCGCCGGTGGGCCGGGCGAAACGGTTCCACGGGCAGACGATCTGGCAGTCGTCGCAGCCGAACACCCGGTTGCCGATCAGGGCGCGCAATTCTTCCGGAATGGCGTTTTTCAGCTCGATGGTCAGGTAGGAGATGCAGCGCCGCGCATCCAGCACGTACGGACCGACGAAGGCGCCGGTGGGGCAGATGTCCAGGCAGGCGCTGCAACGGCCGCAATGCTCGCTGGCCTGTGGCGGATCGACCGGTAGCGGCAGGTCGACGAACAGTTCGGCGAGAAAGAAGTAACTGCCGGCCTTGCGATTGAGCAGCAGGGTGTTCTTGCCGATCCAGCCCAGGCCGGCCTGTTCGGCGATGGCTTTTTCCAGCACCGGAGCACTGTCGACGAAGGCGCGAAAGCCGAACGGGCCGATTTCCTTCTGGATGCGCTCGGCCAGGTGCTGCACGCGCTTGCGGATCAGCTTGTGGTAGTCGCGGCCCAGGGCATAGCGGGAAATGTAGGCCTTCTGCGGATGGGCCAGTTGCTGGGCCATGCGGGTGTCGCCGGGCAGGTAGTCCATGCGCAGGGAGATCACGCGCAGGGTGCCCGGCACCAGTTCGTCCGGGTGCGAGCGCTTGCTGCCATGGGCGCCCATGTAGTCCATTTCACCGTGGTAGCCAGCTGCCAGCCAGCGCTCCAGGTGCTGCTCGTGCTCGGCCAGGTCCACCCCGGCGATACCGACATGGGCAAAGCCGAGTTCTTTGCCCCATTGCTTTATGGCGTGGGCAAGTGCAGGAAGATCGGGAGCAACAGGCATGGGAAATAAGGCAACACGGACTCAGGTGCGTATAATTCTGCCAGACATCGGAGCCTTTGACCCATGCCTCAGACCAAACACCCGACCAACCAGGCAAGAATCCTCACCCGCAGTACCCTGGTGCCCCTCGCGCCGCGCCAGCTTTCGGCGCAGAAAGGTGACTTCGGCCATGTGCTGGTGATCGGCGGCGACTGTGGCACGGGCGGCGCGGTCCTGCTCAGTGCCGAAGCGGCGTTGCGCTGTGGTGCCGGCCTGGTGTCACTGGCCACCCGTAGCGAGCATGTGCCGGCTGCCCTGGCGCGCTTGCCGGAGGTGATGAGCCTGGGCGTGCACTCGGCCAATCAGATGGTAACGCCGCTGGAGCGCGCATCAGTGCTGGTGGTCGGCCCCGGGCTTGGGCAGGCAGCGTGGGGGCGTAGCCTGCTGTCGGCGGCGGCCGGTGTGCAGATGCCCCAGGTGTGGGATGCCGACGCCCTCAACCTGCTGGCGCGCGCACCCTTGCCGCTGCACGCGGCCAGCATGATCACCCCGCACCCGGGCGAGGCCGCGCGGCTGCTGGGCATTTCCACCGAGGCGGTGCAGGCGGATCGAGCGGGCGCGGCGCGCAAACTGGCGCGCAAGTACGCGGTGGTCTGTGTGCTCAAGGGCGCGGGCACCCTGGTGGCCGATCCGGCCGGGCAACTGGCGCTGTGCGAGCGCGGGCATCCGGCCATGGCCGGGGCCGGCCTTGGCGATGTGCTCAGCGGTGTGCTGGCCGCCTTGCTGGCCCAGGGGATGTCGAGCTGGGATGCGGCCTGTCTCGGTGTCTGGCTGCACGCCTGCGCCGGTGAGCGCCTGGGCGAGCAGGGTCGTGGATTGGCTGCCAGTGATCTGGTTCCGGTCATTCGTCATTTATTGGAGGAGCATTCAGCGTGTCAGGTGTAACCCTGTTTCTGGCCGACGAAGCGGCCACCGTCGACTTCGGCAAGCGTATCGCCGAAGTGACCAAAGGCCACGGCGTGATTTTTCTTGAAGGCGACCTGGGGGCGGGCAAGACCACCCTGTCGCGCGGCATCATCCGCGGCCTTGGGCACACCGGCGCGGTCAAGAGCCCGACCTTCACCGTGGTCGAGCCCTACACGATCGGCGATACCCACGCCTACCACTTCGACCTCTACCGCCTGGTCGACCCGGAGGAGCTGGAGTTTCTCGGTATCCGCGACTATTTCGAGGGCGATGCGCTGTGCCTGTTCGAATGGCCCGAAAAAGGGGCGGGTATTTTGCCAAAGCCCGACCTGACCATTACCATAAGCCCCCAGGCGGGCGGTCGTTCGCTCAAGCTGTCGCCGCAGGGGGCGCGTGGCGAAGCCTGGTGTGCCGTTCTGGCCTTGGAATTCAAATAGAAAATGGGGATAGGTATGCGCATTCGCGCAGTGGTTGCGGTCGTAGGATTGCTGCTTACGGCGGTAACTGTTGATGCTCTGGCCGCCGTCACGCAAGTCAAAAGCATGCGTTTGTGGCGAGCGCCGGATAACACACGGCTGGTGTTCGACCTCTCGGGGCCGGTTCAGCACAGCGTGTTTACCCTGAGTGCCCCGGATCGCCTGGTCATCGACATCAACGGTGCGACCCTGGCCGCCCCGTTGACGGTATCGACCTCCAACACCCCGATTACCAGCGTGCGCTCGGCCCAGCGCACGCCTACCGACCTGCGCGTGGTGGTCGACCTGAACAAGTCGGTCACCCCCAAGAGCTTTATCCTGACGCCGAACGCCCAGTACGGCAACCGCCTGGTGGTCGACCTGTATGACCAGGCCGCGGATGCCGCGCCGCCGCCACCGACCCCGGCCTCTCCGGTTGCCACCGCCCCGGCCGTGCCGGTCACACCTGCGCAGCCGGCGATCAAGCTCACTCCGGTTCCTAGCGGCAAGCGTGACATCGTCATTGCCATCGACGCCGGCCATGGCGGCGAAGACCCGGGTGCTTCCGGCTCCAGGGGGCAGCATGAGAAAGACATCGTGCTGCAGATCGCCAAGGAGCTGCAGCGCCAGATCAACAGCGAGAAAGGGTTCCGCGCCGAACTGACGCGTACCGGCGACTACTTCATTCCGCTGCGCAAACGTACCGAGATCGCCCGCAAGAAGGGCGCCGACCTGTTCATCTCGATCCACGCCGACGCCGCGCCGTCCAAGGCCGCCTTCGGCGCCTCGGTGTTCGCCCTGTCCGACCGTGGTGCAACCTCCGAGACCGCGCGCTGGCTGGCCGACAGCGAAAACCGTTCGGACCTGATCGGCGGTGCCGGCAACGTCAGCCTCGACGACAAGGACCGCATGCTCGCGGGTGTACTGCTCGACCTGTCGATGACCGCATCGCTCAGTTCCAGCCTGAACGTCGGGCAGAAGGTCCTGGGTAACATGGGCCGGGTCACGCCGCTGCACAAGCGCCGGGTCGAACAGGCAGGCTTCATGGTGCTGAAGTCTCCGGATATCCCGTCGATCCTGGTGGAAACCGGCTTCATCTCCAACGCCAACGAGGCGGCCAAGCTGGCCACCCCGAGCCACCAGCAGTCCCTGGCGCGCTCGATTCACAGTGGCGTGCGCCAGTTCTTCCAGCAGAACCCGCCGCCGGGCACCTACATCGCCTTCCTGCGTGACAGCGGCAAGATCGCCCAGGGGCCCCGCGAGCACAGTGTGCGTCCGGGCGAGACCCTGGCCATGATCGCGGTGCGCTACCAGGTCAACATTGCCAACCTGCGCTCGGCCAACAACCTCAAGACCGATGAATTGAAAGTCGGCCAGAGCCTGAGCATCCCCAGCACTGCCCTGGCGGCCCAGCAATGACTGGTAACGCCCGGATCGAGCTGCTCAGCCCGCGGCTGGCGAACCAGATCGCCGCCGGCGAGGTGGTCGAGCGCCCGGCATCGGTGATCAAGGAGCTGCTGGAAAACAGCCTGGACTCTGGTGCCCGGCGCATCGACGTGGAAGTCGAGCAGGGTGGCGTCAAGCTGCTGCGGGTGCGCGACGATGGCGGCGGCATTTCCGCCGACGACCTGCCCCTGGCCCTGGCCCGTCACGCCACCAGCAAGATCCGTGACCTTGAAGACCTGGAGCGGGTCATGAGCCTGGGCTTCCGGGGTGAGGCCCTGGCATCGATCAGCTCGGTGGCGCGCCTGACCCTGACCTCGCGCACCCGCGACGCCGACCAGGCCTGGCAGGTGGAAACCGAAGGCCGCGACATGGCCCCGCGGGTACAGCCGGCGGCGCACCCGGTCGGTACCTCGGTGGAAGTACGCGACCTGTTCTTCAACACCCCGGCCCGGCGCAAGTTCCTCAAGACCGAGAAAACCGAATTCGATCACCTGCAGGAAGTCATCCGGCGCCTGGCGCTGGCACGCTTCGATGTCGGTTTTCACCTGCGCCACAACGGCAAGAGCGTGCTCAGCCTGCACGAAGCCCATGACGATACCGCCCGTGCCCGCCGTGTGGCGGCGATTTGCGGCCCGGGCTTTCTCGAACAGGCGCTGCCGATCGAGGTCGAGCGCAACGGCCTGCACCTGTGGGGCTGGGTCGGCCTGCCGACCTTCTCGCGCAGCCAGGCCGACCTGCAGTACTTCTTCGTCAATGGCCGGGCGGTGCGCGACAAACTGGTCGCCCATGCCGTGCGCCAGGCCTATCGTGACGTGCTGTTCAATGGCCGGCACCCGACCTTCGTGCTGTTCTTCGAGGTCGACCCCACCGGTGTCGACGTCAACGTGCACCCGACCAAGCACGAAGTACGTTTTCGCGACGGGCGCATGGTCCATGACTTCCTGTACGGCACCCTGCACCGGGCGCTGGCCGATGTGCGTCCCGAAGATCAACTGGCCGCACCGGCGGCCAGCAGCGAGATTGTCCGTCCCAGCGGCCTGCAGGCGGGCGAATTCGGGCCCCAGGGCGAAATGCGCCTGGCCGCCAACGTGCTCGAGCAGCCTGTGGCCGCGCCGGGTGCCCGGCCAATGGCGGGCAGCAATGGCAGCGGTGCGGGCAGCAGCTATCAGTACCAGTACACCCCGCGCCCGGCCCAGCCGGTGCCGGCCGCCGAGGCGCAGAGTGTCTATCGTGAGTTCTTCGCGCCACTGAACGACACCGCGCCTGCCGCGCTGCCCGACAGCCAGGGCGATATTCCGCCGCTGGGCTACGCCCTGGCGCAGCTCAAGGGCATCTACATCCTCGCCGAGAATGCCGTGGGTCTGGTGCTGGTAGACATGCATGCGGCCCACGAGCGCATCATGTACGAGCGCCTGAAAGTGGCCATGGCCAGCGAAGGCCTCAGCGGCCAGCCGCTGCTGGTGCCCGAGTCCCTGGCCCTGAGCCAGCGCGAGGCCGATTGCGCCGAGGAGCATGCCGAGTGGTTCCAGCGCCTGGGCTTCGAACTGCAGCGCCTGGGCCCGGAAAGCCTGGCAATCCGCCAGATTCCGGCACTGCTCAAGCAGGCCGAGGCCAACCGCCTGGTCCAGGACGTGCTGGCCGACCTGATGGAGTACGGCACCAGCGACCGTATCCAGGCGCACCTGAACGAACTGCTCGGCACCATGGCCTGCCACGGCGCCGTTCGCGCCAACCGGCGCCTGGCGCTGGCAGAAATGAACGGCCTGCTGCGTGACATGGAAAACACCGAGCGCAGCGGTCAATGCAACCATGGCCGGCCGACCTGGACCCAACTGGGCCTGGACGATCTGGACAAACTGTTCCTGCGCGGTCGATAAGATGAGTGGCAAACCTCCCGCGATATTCCTGATGGGCCCGACCGCGGCGGGCAAGACCGACCTTGCCATCGAGCTGACCAAGGTGCTGCCGTGCGAGCTGATCAGCGTCGATTCGGCGCTGGTCTACCGGGGCATGGACATCGGCACCGCCAAGCCTTCGAAAGAAATACTGGCCGCCCATCCGCACCGCCTGATCGACATTCTCGATCCGGCCCAGAGCTATTCGGCCGCCGAGTTTCGCCGTGATGCCCTGGAAGCCATGGCCGAGATCACTGCGCGCGGCAATATTCCGCTGCTGGTCGGTGGCACCATGTTGTATTACAAGGCGTTGCTCGAAGGCCTGGCCGATATGCCGGCTGCCGATGCGCAGGTGCGCGCCGAGCTGGAAGAAGAGGCCGCGCGCCTCGGTTTGCAGGCGTTGCACCAGCAATTGGCGGCGGTCGACCCGGAATCGGCGGCGCGCATTCACCCCAATGACCCCCAGCGCCTGATTCGTGCGCTGGAGGTTTATCGGGTCAGTGGCATGAGCATGACGGCACATCGCCAGCGTCAATCGGCTGAAAGTAGCGTCGCAGGCGCTTCGGGAGCCGGTCATTTGCCCTATACTGTCGCCAGCCTGGCCATAGCGCCAAACGATCGTCACGTACTGCATGAGCGGATTGCGCTACGATTTGGGCAAATGCTGGAACAGGGCTTCGTTGACGAGGTCCGATTGCTGCGAGCCAGAAGTGACTTGCACGCGGGACTGCCGTCTATACGGGCGGTTGGTTATCGCCAGGTCTGGGATCACCTTGATGGCAAGTTGACATCGGTGGAAATGCAGGAGCGCGGCATTATTGCCACTCGCCAACTGGCGAAACGGCAATTCACCTGGTTGCGTAGTTGGGCTGACCTGCACTGGCTGGACAGCCTGGCTTGCGACAATCTGTCTCGCACCTTGAAATACCTGGGATCGGTCTCCATATTGGGCTGAGTCCTTGCAATTGCCGTCTATCCTTGGGGGTGGGGCGGCTTGAGCCATTACATTTTCTTTGAATTTTTTTACTATTGATCCTTACAGGAGTGCGGCATATGTCAAAAGGGCATTCGCTACAAGACCCTTACTTGAATACTTTGAGAAAAGAGAAAGTTGGGGTTTCGATCTATCTGGTCAACGGCATCAAGCTGCAAGGCACGATCGAATCCTTCGACCAGTTCGTGATCCTGCTGAAAAACACCGTCAGCCAGATGGTTTACAAGCACGCCATCTCGACCGTCGTTCCAGTGCGTCCGATCCGTCTGCCAAGCGCATCCGAATCCGAGCATGGCGACGCTGAGCCAGGTAACGCCTGATAGGAGTCTGCTTTGTTCTTTGAGCGCCACGGTGGTGGTGAACGGGCGGTCCTCGTTCACTTGGAAGGTCAGAACCCTGAGGCGCGCGAAGATCCGCAGGAGTTTCAGGAGCTGGCACTGTCGGCTGGGGCCGATATTGTCGCGTTCGCCAATGTGGCGCGACATCAGCCCACCGCCAAATACCTGATTGGCAGCGGCAAGGTCGAGGAACTGCGCGACCTGGTCAAAGCCGAACAGGTTGATTTGGTGATTTTCAATCACACCCTCACACCCAGTCAGGAACGTAACCTCGAGCGAGTCTTCGAGTGTCGCGTGCTTGACCGCACCGGTCTGATTCTCGACATCTTCGCCCAGCGGGCGCGTACCCATGAAGGTAAGCTGCAGGTCGAACTGGCCCAGCTCGAATACATGAGCACGCGGCTGGTCCGCGGCTGGACGCACCTTGAGCGGCAAAAAGGCGGTATCGGCCTGCGCGGCCCGGGTGAAACCCAGCTGGAAACCGACCGCCGACTGCTGCGGGTACGCCTGCGCCAGATCAAGTCGCGGCTGGAGAAAGTGCGCAGCCAGCGCGAGCAGGCGCGCCGGGGCCGCAAGCGTGCGGATATCCCGTCGGTGTCCCTGGTGGGCTATACCAACGCCGGCAAGTCGACGCTGTTCAATGCCCTGACCGAATCGGAGGTCTACGCCGCCGACCAGCTGTTCGCCACCCTCGACCCGACCTTGCGCCGCCTCGAGCTCGACGATGTCGGGCCGATCGTCCTGGCCGACACCGTGGGCTTCATTCGTCATCTGCCGCACAAGCTGGTGGAGGCGTTTCGAGCTACGCTCGAAGAGTCGAGCAACTCCGACTTGCTGTTGCATGTGATCGACGCCCATGAGCCTGATCGCATGGAGCAGATCGAGCAGGTCATGGCGGTGCTGGGGGAGATTGGTGCAGAAGGCTTGCCGATCCTCGAGGTCTATAACAAACTCGACTTGCTCGAAGGTGTCGAGCCGCAGATCCAGCGCGATGCCGACGGCAAGCCGCAGCGGGTCTGGGTCTCGGCGCGTGATGGGCGTGGCCTGGAGCTGGTGGGGCAGGCGATCGCCGAGTTGCTGGGGGATGACCTGTTTATTGGAACCTTGCGCCTTGGACAGCGTTTCGCACGATTGCGCGCGCAGTTCTTCGCCGCAGGTGCGGTGCAGGGCGAAGAGCATGACGATGAAGGCGGCAGCCTTCTGGCCATACGCCTGTCCCGGGTCGAGTTCAATCGCCTGGTCAGTCGCGAAGGCCTGAAGCCAGTGGAATTCATCGAGCAACACACTTTGCAATAAAAGCCCGGCGACGCGGCCGGGCAGCCGTGACAGGCATTCTGTAGCATTGGACGGCGCGCCGTGGGTGCGTCTTTGCTTTATCAGATGGAGAGCGCTATGGCTTGGAATGAGCCGGGTGGCAACTCGAACAATCAGGATCCCTGGGGCGGGCGCCGTGGTGGCGACAAGAAAGGGCCACCGGATCTCGACGAGGCCTTCCGCAAGCTGCAGGACAGCCTGAACGGCATGTTCGGCAGCGGCAAGAAACGCGGTGGAGACAGCATCGGCAAGGGCGGTGGCTTCGGCCTGCTCGGTGTCGGGCTGGCCGTGCTGGCAGCCATCTGGCTGTACAGCGCCGTGTATGTGGTCGACGAACAGGAGCAGGCAGTGGTGCTGCGCTTCGGCAAATACTACGAAACCGTAGGGCCGGGCCTGAACATCTACTTCCCGCCGATCGATCGCAAGTACATGGAAAACGTCACGCGCGAGCGTGCCTACACCAAGCAGGGGCAGATGCTCACCGAGGACGAGAACATCGTCGAGGTGCCGCTGACCGTGCAGTACAAGATCACCAACCTGCAGGATTTCGTGCTGAACGTCGATCAGCCTGAAGTCAGCCTGCAGCACGCGACCGACAGTGCCCTGCGCCACGTGGTGGGTTCCACCGCCATGGACAAGGTGCTGACCGAAGGTCGTGAACAGATGGCCGTGGAAATCAAGGAGCGCCTGCAGCGTTTCCTCGATACCTACCGTACCGGCATCACCGTCACCCAGGTCAACGTCCAGAGCGCGGCAGCCCCGCGTGAAGTGCAGGAAGCCTTCGACGACGTGATCCGTGCCCGCGAAGACGAGCAGCGTGCCCGCAACCAGGCCGAGTCCTACGCCAATGGCGTGGTGCCGGAAGCCCGCGGTCAGGCCCAGCGGATCATCGAGGACGCCAACGGTTACCGCGACGAAGTCGTCTCCCGCGCCAAGGGTGAGGCCGACCGCTTCACCAAGCTGGTCGCCGAGTACCGCAAGGCCCCTGAGGTGACCCGTCAGCGCCTGTACCTGGATACCATGCAGGAAGTCTACAGCAACACCAGCAAGGTCCTGGTTTCCGGCAAGGATGGCCAGAGCAATCTGCTTTACCTGCCGCTGGACAAGATGGTCGAAGGCAGTCGCACCAGCAGCGCCCCGGTCAGCAGCGTGCCGGTCTCGGTCAACGATGCGGCCAACCGCGCGGCGGCGGACCTGCAACAGCAGCAACAGCAGTTGCGTACTAGGGAGAGCCGCTGATGAGCAATAAATCGCTGATCGCCCTGATCGTCGGCGTCGTGCTGGCGATCGTGGCCTGGAACAGCTTCTACATCGTGGCCCAGACCGAACGCGCGGTATTGCTGCAATTCGGTCGCGTGGTCCAGGCCGATGTCCAGCCTGGCCTGCATGTGAAGGTTCCCTACGTCAACCAGGTGCGCAAGTTCGACGCCCGCCTGATGACCCTGGACGCCCCGACCCAGCGCTTCCTGACCCTGGAAAAGAAAGCGGTGATGGTCGATGCCTACGCCAAGTGGCGGGTCAAGGATGCCGAGCGCTTCTACACTGCGACCTCGGGCCTCAAGCAGATTGCCGATGAACGTCTGTCGCGCCGTCTGGAAAGCGGCCTGCGTGACCAGTTCGGTAAGCGCACCCTGCACGAAGTGGTTTCCGGTGAGCGCGATGCGCTGATGGCTGACATCACTGCCTCGCTGAACCGCATGGCCAGCAAGGAGCTGGGCATCGAAGTGGTCGACGTTCGCGTCAAGGCCATCGACCTGCCCAAGGAAGTGAACCGCAGCGTGTTCGAGCGCATGAGCACCGAGCGTGAGCGTGAAGCCCGCGAGCACCGCGCCAAGGGTAACGAGCTGGCCGAAGGTATTCGTGCCGACGCCGACCGTCAGCGCCGTGTCCTGCTGGCCGAAGCCTATCGCGAATCGGAAGAGACCCGCGGTGACGGCGATGCCCAGGCGGCGGCAATCTATGCCAAGGCCTACGGCCAGGACCAGGAGTTCTACGCCTTCTACCGTAGCCTCAAGGCCTACCGCGAGAGCTTTGCCAACAAGAGCGACGTACTGGTGCTCGACCCGAGCAACGAGTTCTTCCGCTTCATGGACAAGACCAAGCCGTAAGCAAGGTTGCACCCGCCGGGCGGTTAAAACGCCTGGCGGGGTGCTCCCGCGAGAAAACGGGTGTATGATGCGGCAGCCGGGAAATTCCCGGCTTTTTTGCGTCTGCAAGATCGAACGGCCGTAACCCGGCGCCGGTCTACAGAGCAGCCCAAGGTATTCGAGGGTATTGGCACGGCGGTCGCGCTGGAATCAGTGCTGCGCGCGTTGTTTGTCGATACCTGCTTCACTCAAGGCTTCGCCCGTGGGCAGGCCGCCCGGACCATAGGGGAAATGGCGTAATGGCAACGGTAGACCGCTGGCTGCTGCCAGATGGCATCGAAGAAGTACTGCCACCTGAGGCGACGCGCATCGAGATCGCGCGTCGCCAGGTGTTGGATCTGTTCCAGAGCTGGGGTTACGAGTTCGTCGTGACCCCGCATATCGAGTACCTGGAATCGCTGCTTACCGGTGCCGGCCAGGACCTGGATCTGCGCACCTTCAAGGTCATCGATCCGCAATCGGGGCGGCAGATGGGCTTTCGTGCCGACATCACCCCGCAGGTAGCGCGCATCGATGCGCACACCCTGCGCCGTGAAGGGCCGAGCCGCCTGTGCTATGCCGGCAGCGTGCTGCATGCCCAGCCACGGGCACTGTCGACCTCGCGCAGCCCGATCCAGCTCGGTGCCGAGCTGTATGGCGACGCCAGCCCGGTCAGCGATGTCGAGGTGATCAGCCTGATGCTGGCCATGCTGCAACTGGCCGATGTGCCGGATGTGCACATGGACCTCGGTCATGTCGGCATCTACCGCGGCCTGGCCCGTGCGGCCGGCCTGTCGGGCGCGGTCGAGCAACAACTGTTCGATGCCCTGCAGCGCAAGGCGATCGACGAAGTCATCGAACTGACCGCCAACCTGCCGGCGGACCTCGCTGGCATGCTGCGCTCGCTCACCGAGCTGTGCGGTGGCCGTGAAGTGCTGACCGAGGCGCGGGTACGCCTGGGCCGTGCACCGGCCGCGGTGCTGGCAGCCCTGGACGACCTGCTGGCCATCGCCGAGCGCCTGGCGGCACGTTATCCACAGCTGCCCCTGTATTTCGACCTGGGCGAGCTGCGCGGCTACCACTACCACACCGGTGTGGTGTTTGCCGTCTTCGTCCCGGGTGTCGGTCAGTCGATCGCCCAGGGCGGTCGTTACGACGACATCGGAGCGGACTTCGGCCGGGCACGCCCGGCTACCGGTTTCTCCACGGATTTGAAGACCCTGGTCACACTGGGGCGAGCCGAGGTGGTGTTGCCGTCTGGCGGGATCTGGATGCCCGACAGCAGCGACGCGGCACTCTGGCAGTTGGTCTGCCAATTGCGCAGTGACGGTCAGCGGGTGGTCCAGGCCTTGCCTGGGCAGCCACTGACTGCCGCCCTCGAGGCGGATTGCGATCGGCAATTGATTCAGCAAAACGGGCTTTGGCAGGTTCTGCCGCTGGCCATTTGAGTTTTCCCGCCGGTATCGACCGGCGCCAAGTTTGCGCGAATGAGGACAAGTGTTATGGGTAAGAATGTCGTAGTCCTGGGCACCCAGTGGGGTGATGAGGGCAAAGGCAAGATCGTCGATCTGCTGACCGAACATGCTGCCGCCGTAGTGCGCTATCAGGGCGGCCACAACGCTGGCCACACCCTGGTGATCGACGGTGAGAAGACCGTGCTGCACCTGATCCCGTCGGGCGTACTGCGCGAAGGCGTACAGTGCCTGATCGGCAACGGCGTGGTGGTTGCACCGGACGCCCTGCTGCGTGAAATCACCAAGCTGGAAGAGAAGGGCGTACCGGTGCGTGAGCGCCTGCGCATCAGCCCGTCCTGCCCGCTGATCCTGTCCTACCACGTGGCCCTGGACCAGGCCCGCGAAAAGGCCCGTGGCGAGCAGAAGATCGGCACCACCGGTCGCGGCATCGGCCCGGCCTACGAAGACAAGGTCGCCCGTCGCGGCCTGCGCATCGGTGACCTGTTCCACCGCGAGCGCTTCGCCGCCAAGCTCGGCGAGCTGCTGGACTACCACAACTTCGTGCTGGTCAATTACTACAAAGAGCCTGCCATCGACTTCCAGAAGACCCTGGACGAGTGCATGGAATACGCCGAGCTGCTCAAGCCGATGATGCTCGACGTCACCGCCGAGCTGCACAACCTGCGTCGCGCCGGCAAGGACATCATGTTCGAAGGGGCCCAGGGCTCGCTGCTGGACATCGACCACGGTACCTACCCGTACGTCACCAGCTCCAACACCACCGCAGGTGGCATCGCCACCGGTTCCGGCGTTGGCCCGATGTACCTGGACTACATCCTGGGTATCACCAAGGCCTACACCACCCGCGTTGGCTCGGGCCCGTTCCCGACCGAACTGTTCGATGACGTCGGTGCCTTCCTGGCCAAGCGTGGCCACGAGTTCGGTGCCACCACCGGTCGTGCCCGTCGTTGCGGCTGGTTCGACGCCGTCATCCTGCGTCGCGCCATCGACGTCAACAGCATCTCCGGCCTGTGCCTGACCAAGCTGGACGTGCTCGACGGCCTGGAAACCATCCGTATCTGCGTTGGCTACAAGAACGAGAACGGTGCCGTTATCGATGCCCCGACCGACGCCGACAGCTACATCGGCCTGGAGCCGGTGTACGAGGAAATGCCGGGCTGGAGCGAGTCGACCCTGGGCGCCAAGACCCTGGAAGAACTGCCGGCCAACGCCCGTGCCTACATCAAGCGCGTGGAAGAGCTGGTCGGTGCGCCGATCGACATCATCTCCACCGGCCCGGACCGCAACGAGACCATCGTCCTGCGTCATCCGTTTGCCTGATCGGCGATCGATGTAAAGACAAAGGCCCCTTCATAGGGGCCTTTGTCGTTTCTGCCTGCTGTTCGGCACAACCTTTGCTGTAAGAATCGCTCCAGGGATGCCATCACTTTAATGGCCCCAGTCGTAGAGGGTTCTTTCGTGTCAGCCGTTCTCTCACTGTTACGAAGCCGCCTGTTGCGGCCTGTCTTTGTTGCCCTTGGTATCGCTCTTTTGGTGCAGGTGCTGGTTGCCGTCGCGCTGACCCGGAGCACGGTCACCACCCTTGAAGCGGACCTGGGCAAGCGGTTGTCGGCCGACAGCCAGAAGTTATCCACAGAGCTTGAGCAGGCCGGGCGTGAAGTCAGCTCGGGGCTCGACAGCCTGTCTGCCAGCACTCGGCAGCGCTTGACCACCGGCTTGTCGAGCCGCCTGCAGGGCGAACAGGCCCAGCTGCGCGCGACCCTGGAGAAAAACCTCAAGGACTCGGCCAACGACATGGCTGAGCTGTTGGCCTCGGTGGCGCCGCGGGCCATGTGGGACAACGACATACCGACCCTCTCGGAGTTCTCGCGTCGTGCCCAGCGCAATCCCAACGTGCTGTTCGTGGTGTATGACGATGCCCAGGGCCAGCACCTGACCCGCTACCTGAACCGCCAGCACCCGGTGAACCAGGCCCTGCTGGAAAAAGGCCAGGGCGAACGGGCCTTGGACAAGGTGCTGGATGCTGCGCGCAATGACCCTTCGGTGTACTTCGTCGAAGCCTCGATCAACCCCAACGGCGTGGAAATCGGCAAGGTGCTGATGGGTGTGTCCACGGCAGCAGTGGATGCCGAACTCAAGGCCCTCGACCAGCGCTTCTCGGCGCTGATCGCCAGCGGTGATCAACTGGTCGGCGAGAGCCTGGTGGGCGCCGCGGCCGACAGCAACAAGGCCTTGCGCGCGCGCCTGGAGGCGGCTCAGGCCAGTGCCGCCGGCATGCAGGCTAATATCTCTCGCAGCGTTCAGGACGCCGCCGCGACCTTGCGCTGGAATATCGGCGTGGGCCTGGCCCTGGTGGGCCTTGGCGTACTGCTGGTGGTGGCTGTGGTGCTGGGTCGCCGGGTAGTGAACAAGCTTCGTCTGCTGATTGGTGCTTTGAATGACCTGGCCGCCGGCGAGGGCGACCTGACCAAGCGGGTGGCGATCGACAGTCGCGATGAAATCGGCGACATGGCCGCAGCGGTCAACCAGTTCGTCGACAAGCTCCAGCCCATCGTGCGCGAAGCCGGCGAGGTGGCCCAGCGTACCGGCATCGAGATCGGCGCCATGGCCCGGCGCAATGCCGGTGCCGATGCCGCCGCCGAACTGCAGCGCGACGAAGTGGCGGCCAGCCTGCGTGACCTGTCGACCATGGCCGATGAGGCCCAGGCGGAAAGCCAGGCTATGCAGTCGGCCTTGCAGCAGGTGGTGGATATTCGCCAGGCCACCGACGAGAACAGCCGCACCTCGACCCAGGTGGCCAAGCTGATCGAGGACCTCGCCGGCCAGGTCGAGACCGGTTCGCAAGTCATCGAGCGCCTGGCCCGGCAAAGCGAGCAGATCGAGGTGGTGCTGACGGTCATCCACGGGATTGCCGAACAGACCAACCTGTTGGCGCTCAACGCCGCCATCGAAGCGGCGCGGGCCGGTGAAACCGGGCGCGGCTTTGCCGTGGTTGCCGATGAGGTGCGGGCGCTGGCTAGCAAGACGCAGAGCTCGACCGGCGATATCCAGGCGCATATCGGTGCCCTGCAGCAAGGGGCGAAAGAGGCGGTGGCGGCGATCAGCCAGGCCGGGCGTCAGGCCAGCGAAGGTCTGCTGGTGCTGCGCGACAATGCGCGCCTGCAGCAGTCGGTACAGGCCTCGGTCGAGCAGGTGCATGCGGCCATTGGCCTGGCCACCCGTGCCGCCGAACAGCAGGCACATGGTGCGCAGGCCGTGCGTGGCCGGGTGCAGACGATCCATGAGCAGGCCGAGCGGGCTGCCGAAGTGGTCATGCAGACCACGGCCAGCAGCAAGGTGCTCGATGACCTGGCGGGGCAGCTCAAGGCCAGTCTCGGTCAATTTCGCGCCTGAAGACGCTGCCTGTAGGAGCGGGCTTGCCCCGCGATACGATGTGACTGACGCACCGCTATCGCGGGGCAAGCCCGCTCCTACAGAGCCCCTATCACGCGCGGTTGAGGTACATCCGCGTAGTCAGCAGGTACACCGGCAACCCAGACACTACAATCAACAGCGCCGCATAAGGCGCCGCCGCCGCGAACTCGACGTTGGCGGTGTGCGCCCAGACCTCGGTGGCCAGGGTGGTCATGCCGGTCGGGCTGAGCAGCAAGGTGGCCGTCAGCTCCTTCATGGCATCGAGGAACACCAGCGCGAAGGCTGCCGCCAGGGCTGGAAAGATGATCGGCAGGGTCACCCGGCAGAAAGCCTTGAACGGTGTGGCGCCAAGGGTGCGCGCGGCCTCTTCGAGCTGGGGTGCGGCCTTGTTCAGCGCCGTGCGCACCGGCGCCTGGGCCAGGGGCAGGAAGAGCAGGGCGTAGGCCAGCAGCAGCAACCCCGTGGTCTGGTACAGCGCGGGCACATAGTGCAAGGCGAAGTACACCAGCGTCAGGGCGATCACCAGCCCCGGCAGGGCGTGCAGCAGGTACGGCAGGCGTTCTGCCCAGATGGCCAGCCGGCCCTTGTAGCGCACCACCAGGAAGCTTACCGGCAGGGCCAGCAGCAGGCTCAACCCGGCGCCGCCCAGTGACAGCGACAGCGACGAGAACAGCGCGCGGCTGATGTCGGCAACCGGGAAGGCCGCCGACGAGCCGACGCTCAGCCAGTAACCGAGCATCCCCAGCGGAATGCCGCTTCCCAGCAGTGCCAGTACCAGGTAGAACAGCTGGCCCAGTGGCATCCAGCCACGCAGGCGAATAGGCGCGCCGCGCCGGGCCACGCCCTGGCCGATACGCACATGCCGCGCCTTGCCGCGGACCCGAAGCTCCAGCCAGAGCATCAACAGGCACATGAACAGCAGCACTGCCGACAGCATGGCGGCGTTGGCGTTGCTGAACTCCAGTTCGAACTGCTGGTAGATGGCGGTGGTGAAGGTCTGCAGGCCGAGGATCGACAGGGCGCCGAACTCCACCAGCATGTGCAGGGCGATCAGCAGGCTGCCACCGAGGATCGAGGGCCAGAGCAGCGGCAGGGTGATCCTGAAGAACACGCCCCAGCGATTTTGCCCAAGCGTGCGCGCCGACTCTTCCAAGGAGGTGTCGAGGTTGCGCAGGGTCGCCGCCACCGGCAGGAACACCAGCGGGTACTTGGACAGGCTCATCACCAGGATCGCACCGCCAAGGCCTTCGAAGCGCGGGCTCAGCGATACCCAGGTAAAGCCGCTGACAAAGGCTGGAACGGCAAACGGCAGGCACAGGATCACGCCCCACAGGCGCCGACCGGGCAGGTCGCTGCGCTCCAGCAGCCAGGCCAGGGCTAGGCCGAGCACGGCGCACACCACCGTCACCCCGACCATCAGCATCAGGGTGTTGCGCATCAGGCCCCAGACGAACGGGCGCCAGAGCAGGCGCAGCGCTTCGTGCCAGCCGGCCTGCCAGGCCTTGAGGCCGACATACAGCAGGGGCAACAGGCTCAAGGCCACCAGCAGCAGCACCGGAAGCACCACCCAGATCGAGGGGCGCTTGCGGCGTGGCACGAAACGGGTCAGCGCCTGTTCAGGCAGTGCGGCACTCATCAGAGCAGGCCGACTTCGCGTTCAAGCTCCAGGGCTTCCTCGGCGTTACCCAGGTCAGCCGGAGTGATCTTCGGCGGACGCAGGTCCTCGAACGGCTTGAGCCCCTGGTCCGAGACCATGCCCTTGTGCAGCGGGTACTCGGCGGTGGTACGGGTGATCACCCGCTGGCCTTCTTCGCTGGCCATCCAGGCCAGCAGGGCCTGGGCTTCCTTGGGATGCTTGCTGGCCTTGACGGCGGCGGCGCCGGAGATGGTCATCAGGCCGCCGACGTCGCCGTCGGCCAGGTAATAGAGCTTGGAGTCGAGTTGGCCGCGCTCTTTCTTCAGGGCGTACCAGTAATAGTTGTTGACCAGCACGGCGGCGACTTCGCCGTTTTCCACCGCCTTGAGGGCCACCATGTTGTTGGTGTAGGTCTTGCCGAAGGCCTTGAGGCCGGTCAGCCATTCTTCGGCGGCCTCGCGACCGTGCAGCTTGAGGATGGCCACGGCCTGCTCCTGGAAGGCGCCGCTGGTGGGCACGTAGCCGACCTTGCCTTCCCACTCGGGGCTGGCGAAGTCCATCACCGAGGGTGGCAGTTCTTTCTCGTCGATCACCTTGGGGTTGAAGGCGACCACGCGGGTGCGCGCGGTCACGCCCATCCAGGTGCCATTGCTGGCAACGAATTCCTTGGGCAGCATTTGCAGGGTCGAGTCGTCGATGGTTGCCAGCAGGCCCAGTTCGCCGAGGTTGTTCAGCGGTGGCGATTCTTCGGTGTAGATGACATCGGCAGGCGAGCGCTCGCCTTCTTCGATGATCTGGCTGGCCAGCTGGTTGCTGCTGCCCTTGCGGATGTTGATGTGGATACCGGTCTTGGCCTCGTAGGCCTTGGCGATGGCTTCGCCGATTTCCTTGTGCTGGCCGTTGTACAGGGTCAGGGTGACCGGTTCATCTGCCAGGGCGGCCGGAGCGCCGATCACCAGGCTCAGTACAGCGGCGGCCAGGGTGCGCATCAGCGTTTTCGGGCGGATCGTCATGCGGGTACTTCCTCGCTTACGGCTACATATTTAGAAACAATGGTAAACGAAATTGTTTCTCAAGTGGCCGCATGGCAAGAAATTCATGAGCAGACTATCGGATGACGTCGGGGCTGTAATTACGGGGGCTGGCGGGGGAGGGGTTAAATCGCAGGCAAGAAAAAACCCACTAGCAAGCTAGTGGGTTTTTATATGGTGCCCAGGAGAAGACTCGAACTTCCACGACCGTTAAGTCACTGATACCTGAAACCAGCGCGTCTACCAATTCCGCCACCTGGGCAAAGCTTTTACATCTACAGCATGAATCGTGTTGCTGAGTGACAGACAAATTTGCTATCTATCGCTCTAGAATACTTGGTGCCCAGGAGAAGACTCGAACTTCCACGACCGTTAAGTCACTGATACCTGAAACCAGCGCGTCTACCAATTCCGCCACCTGGGCACACATTCGTTGAGGTCACATATGCTTGGTAGCGTGATTCGTCTCAACTCAACGCCGGGCTGTCCGTCGTTGTGGTGCGCACTATACGGATGACCTCGAGGGCTGTAAAGCCCCGGATCAAAAAAAATTTCAAAAAATTCAACTTGTTGATTCTGCGGGCCTATTGCCGCTCTCCGGAGGCCGTGTCGGGGCTGTCCAAGCCTGAAATTTCCGGTTTCAATACGGCTATGCCAAACTAACCCTTATATAGACAAGGTGAACCCCTCCTAATGGCCGATTGGCAGTCCCTCGATCCCGAGGCCGCTCGTGAAGCGGAAAAATACGAAAACCCCATTCCTAGTCGTGAGCTGATTCTGCAGCGTCTGGACGAGCGCGGCTCGCCAGCAGCGCGCGAACAGTTGGTCGAAGAGTTCGGCCTGACCACCGAAGACCAGATCGAAGCCCTGCGCCGCCGTCTGCGTGCCATGGAGCGTGATGGCCAGCTGATCTATACCCGGCGCGGCACTTATGCCCCGGTAGACAAGCTGGACCTGATCCTGGGCCGCATTTCCGGTCACCGTGACGGCTTCGGTTTCCTCGCCCCTGACGATGGCAGCGATGACCTGTTCCTGAGCCCGGCGCAGATGCGCCTGGTGTTCGACGGCGACCGCGCCCTGGCCCGGGTCTCCGGCCTCGACCGCCGCGGTCGTCGCGAAGGCGTTATCGTCGAAGTGATTTCCCGCGCCCATGAAAGCATCGTGGGTCGCTATTTCGAAGAAGGCGGTATCGGCTTCGTCACCCCGGACAACCCCAAGGTCCAGCAGGAAGTGCTGGTCACCCCGGGGCGCAACGGCGGCGCCAAGATCGGTCAGTTCGTCGAGGTGAAGATCACCCACTGGCCGACCCCGCGCTTCCAGCCCCAGGGTGACATCACCGAAGTGATCGGCAACTACATGGCGCCGGGCATGGAAATCGACGTGGCGCTGCGCAGCTACGACATTCCCCATGTCTGGCCCGAGGCCGTGATCAAGGAAGCGCGCAAGCTCAAGCCGGAGGTCGAGGAGAAGGACAAGGAACACCGAATCGACCTGCGCCACCTGCCGTTCGTCACCATCGACGGCGAGGACGCGCGCGACTTCGACGATGCGGTCTACTGCGAGAGCCTGGGCAAGCTGCGCCTGTTCTCCGGTGGCTGGCGCCTGTACGTGGCCATTGCCGACGTCTCCAGCTATGTGCGCCTGGGTTCTGCCCTGGACGCCGAAGCCCAGGTGCGCGGCAACTCGGTGTACTTCCCCGAGCGGGTGGTGCCGATGCTGCCCGAAGAGCTGTCCAACGGCCTGTGCTCGCTGAACCCGCACGTCGACCGCTTGGCGATGGTCTGTGAAATGACCATCAACAAGTCCGGGCAGATGGTCGATTACCAGTTCTACGAAGCGGTGATCCATTCCCATGCGCGCCTGACCTACAACAAGGTCAGCAGCATGCTCGAACACGCCCGCACCCGCGAAGGCAAGGCCCTGCGCGAGGAATACAGCGAGGTGGTGCCGCACCTCAAGCAGCTCTATGCACTGTACAAGGTACTGCTGGCGGCCCGTCACACCCGTGGCGCGATCGACTTCGAAACCCAGGAAACCCGGATCATCTTCGGCTCCGAGCGCAAGATCGCCGAAATCCGGCCGACCGTGCGCAACGATGCGCACAAGCTGATCGAAGAGTGCATGCTGGCGGCCAACGTGGCCACCGCAGAATTCCTCAAGAAACACGAGATTCCGGCCCTGTACCGGGTCCACGACGGTCCGCCGCCGGAGCGCCTGGAAAAACTGCGCGCCTTCCTCGGTGAGCTGGGCCTGTCCCTGCACAAGGGCAAGGACGGTCCGTCGCCCAAGGATTACCAGGCGCTGCTGGCGAACATCGCCGATCGTCCGGACTTCCACCTGATCCAGACCGTGATGCTGCGCTCGTTGAGCCAGGCGGTGTACAGCGCCGACAACAACGGCCACTTCGGTCTGAACTACGAGGCCTACACCCACTTCACCTCGCCGATCCGTCGTTATCCGGACCTGCTGACCCACCGGGCCATCCGCAGCGTGATCCGTTCGCGCCAGGATACCCCGCACGTCAAGCGTGCCGGCGCCATGAGCATTCCCAAGGCGCGCATCTATCCGTACGACGAGCCGACCCTGGAGCAACTCGGCGAGCAGTGCTCGATGAGCGAGCGGCGTGCCGACGAGGCTACCCGCGACGTGGTCAACTGGCTCAAGTGCGAGTACATGAAGGACCGCGTGGGCGAGAGCTTCCCAGGTGTGATCACCGCGGTGACCGGCTTTGGCCTGTTCGTCGAGTTGACCGACATCTACGTCGAAGGCATGGTCCATGTCAGCGCCTTGCCGGGCGACTACTACCACTTCGATCCAGTGCACCATCGCCTGTCCGGTGAACGTACCGGGCGCAGCTTCCGCCTGGGCGATACGGTCGAAGTGCGGGTGATGCGCGTCGACCTCGAGCAGCGCAAGATCGACTTCGAGATGGCCGAAAACACCCTGAAGGCACCGATTGGCCGCAAGCCGCGCGCCGAGGGTGTCCGTCCGCAGGATGGCAAGGCTGTGCCGATCCTCGACAAGGCCGAGACGATCAAGGCCGAGCCTGCGCGCCGGAGCAAGAAGAACGAAACCGCCGAAGCTTATTTCCCTTCGCACGCCGCGGCGAAAAACGCCGAAGTGCGCAAGAGCCGGGAGATGAAGAAGGCGCTGATGGCCGATGCCAAGCACGCCAGCGGCAAGTCGTCCTCCAAGGCCGGCAAGTCGTCGGAGAAACCGAGCAAGCATCGCAAGGGGCCGCCGAAAGCGGGCTCCGGATCACGTAAACCCAAGGCCAAGTCATGAGTCAGTTGGAAAAGATCTACGGTGTTCACGCCGTGGAAGCGCTGTTGCGTCACCACCCTAAGCGGGTCAAGCAGATCTGGTTGTCCGAGGGCCGTAGCGAGCCTCGGCTCCAGGCACTGCTGGAACTGGCTGCACAGTACCGCGTGGCCGTCGGCCAGGCCGAGCGCCGCGAGCTGGACGCCTGGGTCGAAGGCGTTCACCAGGGCGTGGTGGCCGAGGTCAGCCCGAGCCAGGTCTGGGGCGAGGCGATGCTCGAAGAGCTGCTCGACCGCACCGAAGTCACGCCGCTGATCCTGGTCCTCGACGGTGTCACCGACCCGCACAACCTCGGCGCCTGCCTGCGCACCGCCGATGCCGCCGGTGCCCTGGCGGTGGTGGTGCCCAAGGACAAGTCGGCGACCCTGACCCCTGCGGTGCGCAAGGTGGCCTGCGGCGCTGCCGAAGTGATCCCGCTGGTGGCCGTGACCAACCTGGCGCGCACCCTGGAGAAACTCCAGCAGCGCGGCCTGTGGATTGTCGGTACCGCCGGCGAGGCCGAGCAGGAGCTGTACCAGCAGGACCTGACCGGGCCGACCATCCTGATCATGGGCGCCGAAGGCAAGGGCATGCGCCGTTTGACTCGCGAGCACTGCGATTTCCTGGTCAAGCTGCCGATGGCCGGCAGCGTGAGCAGCCTGAACGTGTCGGTGGCGACCGGTATCTGCCTGTTCGAGGCCGTTCGTCAGCGTAACGCCAAAGCCAAGGGTTGATGCCTTCGCGGGGCAAGCCCGCTCCCACATAGATCCATGTGGGGGCGGGCTTGCCCCGCGATGCTTTTCAGCTGCTCAATAATTCACCAATTCCCTTGCTTGTCCCCCGGCGCTTCTCTACAATTGCGCCCCTTGCCGTGTTGGCAGGCGTTCACGCGCCTTTTCCCGGGGCAAGACCTATAAGTGTCATTCACTCCTTGTCTGACCACTCTGGTGGCAGACTACAACCCGTAAGGAGCATTCATGCGTCATTACGAAATCATCTTTCTGGTCCACCCTGACCAGAGCGAGCAAGTCGGCGGCATGGTCGAGCGTTACACCAAGCTGATCGAAGAAGATGGTGGCAAGATCCACCGCCTGGAAGACTGGGGCCGTCGTCAACTGGCCTACGCAATCAACAATGTTCACAAGGCTCACTACGTGATGCTGAACGTTGAGTGCTCCGGCAAGGCCCTGGCCGAGCTGGAAGACAACTTCCGCTACAACGATGCCGTGATCCGTAACCTGGTCATCCGTCGCGACGAAGCCGTCACCGGTCAGTCCGAGATGCTCAAGGCCGAAGAGAACCGCAGCGAGCGCCGTGAGCGTCGCGACCGTCCTGAGCATGCTGACAGCGCCGAAGGCGACGACAGCAATGACAGCGACAACAGCGATAACGCTGACGAGTAATCCACGGACCTTTTGAGGAGCCTATTACATGGCACGTTTCTTCCGTCGTCGTAAATTCTGCCGCTTCACTGCTGAAGACGTGAAAGAGATCGATTTCAAAGATCTCAACACCCTGAAAGCTTACGTATCCGAAACCGGCAAGATCGTTCCGAGCCGTATCACTGGTACCAAAGCTCGTTATCAGCGTCAGCTGGCTACCGCTATCAAGCGCGCCCGCTTCCTGGCCCTGCTGCCCTACACCGACAGCCACGGCCGCTGAGACCGGGTTTTCGACAAGTAGCAAAGGATAAAATGCATGCGCGCCTTGGCTGATTTCATCATGCGCGGTCGCGTGCAGGCCACCCTTGTGGTGGTGGGTTGTGCGGCTTTGCCGCTGTTGTTCTGGTTGAGTGCCGCCGCCGGGAGCCTGGTGTTCCTGCGGCGCGGTTTCAAGGACGCCTCCGGGGTCCTCGCCTGGGCATTATTGCCGGCGTTGGCCTGGTGGTTCTTCGGCGAGCCGCGCACCTTGTTGGTGTTGCTGGGTACGCTGGGGCTGGCTGCGCTGTTGCGCGCCGGGCAGTCCTGGAACCGGGTGCTGTTGTCCAGCATCGCTTTGGGCCTGGTGTATGGCGTGATTCTGGGTTCGGTGTTCCGCGAACCGATCGAAGCTCTGGCTGGAGCGCTTGAAAAAGCCCTGCCGCAGATGCTCGACGGTCTCTACCAGCAGTTGTCGGTAGAGGAGCGGGCCCGCCTGGGTGGCCTGATCGCACCGGTGCTCAACGGCCTGATTGCGGCCTTGTTGCAAGCCGTCAGTGTGCTGGCCCTGATGTTGGGTCGTTACTGGCAGGCAGTGTTGTATAACCCGGGAGGTTTTGGTCGCGAGTTTCAAGCGGTCAGGCTCCCCCTGGTGCCGACGCTGGTACTGGTGGTGCTCATGCTGGTGGGGCCGAATTTCGGTCCTGAACTGGCGATGTTGACGCCGCTGTGCAGCGTTCCGCTGATGTTCGCAGGGCTTGCCCTGATGCATGGGCTGGTGGCGCAAGGACGACTGGGCAAATTCTGGCTGGTCGGGATGTACGTGACACTGCTGCTGTTCATGCAGCTGACTTATCCGTTGCTCGTGGTTCTGGCCATTGTCGACAGCCTGATTGATTTTCGCGGTCGCAAGGCACCCCCGAAAGGTGCCGATAACGATTCCGCGAACGGTGAAGGTTAAAAGTTAAGAGGTTTATACCAAATGGAACTGATCCTGCTGGAAAAAGTCGCCAACCTGGGCAACCTGGGCGACAAGGTAAAAGTTAAGTCCGGTTACGGTCGTAACTTCCTGCTGCCATTCGGCAAAGCTGTCGCTGCTACCGCTGCCAACCTGGCTGCGTTCGAAGAGCGTCGTGCTGAGCTGGAAAAAATCGCTGCTGAGAAGAAAGCTTCGGCTGAAACTCGCGCTGCCCAACTGGCCGAGCTGGAAGTGACCATCACTGCCACCGCCGGTGACGAAGGCAAGCTGTTCGGTTCGATCGGCACCCACGACATCGCTGACGCCCTGACCGCCTCCGGCGTTGAAGTGGCCAAGGCTGAAGTTCGTCTGCCGAACGGCACCATCCGTAACGTCGGCGAATACGACGTTGCCGTGCACCTGCACAGCGACGTTGAAGCCACCGTTCGCGTGGTTGTTGTCGCAGCCTAAGCTGTACCGATCGGTTGGCACCTTGAGTGCCAGCCGGTTAACATCGGGCACGATCCTGCTTTGCAGGTCGTGCCCTTTGTCTTTTTCAACACCCTGATTCCTGCGTGGCCATGAACGAGATAACCGCCCCCGAGCAATATGATCTGCAAACCGCTGCCCTGAAGGTGCCGCCACATTCCATCGAGGCCGAACAGGCCGTGCTCGGTGGCTTGATGCTGGACAACAACGCCTGGGAGCGGGTGCTCGATCAAGTCTCCGACGGCGACTTCTACCGTCATGACCACCGCCTGATCTTCCGCGCCATCCACAAGCTTGCCGACCAGATGGCCCCGTTCGACGTGGTGACCCTGCACGAGCAGCTGGACAAGGAAGGTCTCAGCTCCCAGGTCGGCGGCCTGGGCTACCTGGGCGAACTGGCCAAGAACACCCCGTCGGTGGCCAACATCAAGGCCTACGCGGGGATCATCCGCGAGCGGGCGACCCTGCGCCAGCTGATCAGCATCAGCAACGAGATCGCCGACAGCGCCTTCAACCCCCAGGGCCGCAATGCCGAAGAGATCCTCGACGAGGCCGAACGGCAGATCTTCCAGATCGCCGAGGCGCGGCCGAAAACCGGTGGCCCGGTGGGCGTCAACGAACTGCTGACCAAGGCCATCGACCGCATCGACACCCTGTTCAACACCTCCGACGCGATCACCGGCCTGTCCACCGGCTACACCGACCTCGACGAGAAGACCAGCGGCCTGCAGCCGGCCGACCTGATCATCGTCGCCGGCCGTCCGTCCATGGGTAAGACCACCTTCGCCATGAACCTGGTAGAGAACGCCGTGCTGCGCAGCGACAAGGCGGTGCTGGTGTACTCCCTGGAGATGCCAGGCGAATCGCTGATCATGCGTATGCTGTCGTCCCTGGGGCGTATCGACCAGACCAAGGTCCGTTCCGGCCAGCTGGAAGACGACGACTGGCCGCGGCTGACCTCGGCGGTCAACCTGCTCAACGACCGCAAGCTGTTCATCGACGATACCGCCGGCATCAGCCCGTCGGAAATGCGTGCCCGTACCCGCCGCCTGGTGCGCGAGCACGGCGAGATCGGCCTGATCATGATCGACTACCTGCAGTTGATGCAGATCCCGGGCTCCAGCGGCGACAACCGTACCAACGAGATCTCCGAGATCTCCCGCTCGCTCAAGGCCCTGGCCAAGGAATTCAACTGCCCGGTGGTGGCCCTGTCGCAGCTCAACCGCTCCCTGGAACAACGCCCGAACAAGCGTCCGGTGAACTCCGACTTGCGTGAATCGGGTGCGATCGAGCAGGACGCCGACGTGATCATGTTCGTCTACCGGGACGAGGTGTATCACCCCGAGACCGAACACAAGGGCATTGCCGAGATCATCATCGGCAAGCAGCGGAACGGCCCGATCGGCTTTATCCGCCTGGCCTTCATCGGTAAGTACACGCGCTTCGAGAACCTGGCGCCGGGTAGTTACAACTTCGACGACGACGAATAAGGCCATTTCCTCCTATTCCGACCTTTAACGTCGGAATTGGTCAATTTTTGTGCTATATTCCGCGCCCGCGATTTTTCATCGATTAGCCACCGGTCACTGACATGCAAGCAGCCAAACCACTTTTCGACTATCCCAAGTACTGGGCCGAATGCTTCGGGCCAGCACCGTTCCTGCCGATGAGCAGGGAGGAGATGGATCAGCTCGGCTGGGATTCCTGCGACATCATCATCGTGACCGGTGATGCCTACGTCGACCATCCGTCGTTCGGCATGGCGATCATCGGCCGGCTGCTGGAGGCCCAGGGCTTCCGGGTGGGCATCATTGCCCAGCCCGACTGGCAGTCCAAGGATGACTTCATGAAACTTGGCGAGCCGAACCTGTTCTTCGGCGTCGCGGCCGGCAACATGGACTCGATGATCAACCGCTACACCGCCGACAAGAAGATCCGCTCGGACGACGCCTACACGCCGGGCGGCCTGGCCGGCAAGCGTCCGGACCGCGCCAGCCTGGTCTACAGCCAGCGCTGCAAGGAAGCCTACAAGCATGTGCCGATCGTCCTCGGCGGCATCGAGGCGTCGCTGCGCCGCATCGCCCACTACGACTACTGGCAGGACAAGGTCCGTCATTCGATCCTGATCGACGCCTGCGCCGACATCCTGCTGTACGGCAACGCCGAGCGGGCCATCGTCGACGTCGCCCAGCGCCTGGCGGCCGGCGAGAAGATCGAAGACATCACCGACATCCGCGGCTCGGCCTTCATCCGCCGCGATACCCCGCAGGGCTGGTACGAAGTCGATTCCACCCGCATCGACCGGCCGGGCAAGGTCGACAAGATCATCAACCCGTACGTCAACACCCAGGACACCCAGGCCTGCGCCATCGAGCAGGAAAAGGGCGAGGTCGAAGACCCGAACGAAGCCAAGGTGGTGCAGATCCTCGACAGCCCGCGCATGACCCGGGACAAGACGGTGATCCGCCTGCCATCGTTCGAGAAGGTCCGTAACGACCCGGTGCTCTATGCCCACGCTAACCGCGTGTTGCACCTGGAGACCAACCCGGGTAACGCCCGCGCCCTGGTGCAGAAGCACGGCGAGGTGGATGTCTGGTTCAACCCGCCACCCATTCCGATGACCACCGAAGAAATGGACTACGTGTTCGGCATGCCCTATGCGCGCATTCCGCACCCGGCGTACGGCAAGGAGAAGATCCCGGCCTACGACATGATCCGTTTCTCGGTGAACATCATGCGCGGCTGCTTCGGTGGCTGCACCTTCTGCTCGATCACCGAGCACGAAGGGCGCATCATCCAGAACCGTTCCCACGACTCGATCATTCGTGAGATCGAAGAGATTCGCGACAAGGTTCCCGGTTTCACCGGCGTCATTTCCGACCTGGGCGGCCCGACGGCGAACATGTACCGCATCGCCTGCAAGAGCACGGAGATCGAGACCCACTGCCGCAAGCCGTCGTGCGTGTTCCCGGGCATCTGCCCGAACCTGAACACCGACCACTCCTCGCTGATCAAGCTGTACCGCAGCGCCCGTGCCTTGCCGGGGGTGAAGAAGATCCTGATCGCCTCGGGCCTGCGTTACGACCTGGCGGTCGAGTCGCCGGAGTACGTGCGCGAGCTGGTGACCCACCACGTCGGTGGCTACCTGAAGATCGCTCCGGAGCATACCGAGGAAGGTCCGCTCAACCAGATGATGAAGCCGGGCATCGGCACCTACGACCGCTTCAAGCGCATGTTCGAGAAGTTCTCGAAAGAGGCGGGCAAGGAGCAGTACTTGATCCCGTACTTCATCGCCGCCCACCCGGGCACCACCGACGAAGACATGATGAACCTGGCGCTGTGGCTCAAGGCCAACGGCTTCCGCGCCGACCAGGTGCAGGCGTTCTACCCCTCGCCAATGGCCTCGGCCACGGCCATGTACCACTCGGGCAAGAACCCGCTGCGCAAGGTCACCTACAAGAGCGAAGGGGTGACCATCGTCAAGAGCGAGCAGCAGCGTCGCCTGCACAAGGCCTTCCTGCGCTACCACGATCCGAAGGGCTGGCCGATGCTGCGCGAAGCCCTGGAACGCATGGGCCGTGCCGACCTGATCGGCCCGGGCAAGCACCAGCTGATTCCGCTGCACCAGCCGGCGACCGACAGCTACCAGAGTGCCCGGCGCAAGAACTCGACCCCGGCCGGCAGCCACAAGGTGGGCAAGGAGCAGAAGATTCTCACCCAGCACACCGGCTTGCCGCCGCGTGGCAGTGACGGTGCCAAGCCCTGGGACAAGCGTGAGCAGGCCAAGGCCGCCGCCTTTGCCCGCAACCAGGAAGCGGCCAAGGCACGCAAGGATGCGGCCAAGGGCGGCAAGGGCAAGAAGAAGCCAGCGCGCCAGCCGGTACTGCCGCGCTGAGTGTGGTTATCGGGGGCCTTCGAGTACTTTCAGTTTTCCTGGGAGTTCATCATGCAGGTCCCTGATCAACCGGGTGCAGGAGTAGCACGTCGGGTACTTGGTAAATAGCATCAGGGATTCAACCTGGTTCAGGTCCGGCGTGTCCTTTCTGAACTGGGCAATGAGCAATCGCTCGGAATCCAGCTCTCGCAAGTTGACGCTGCCCTCCAGGGTCTTGGTATTGCCCAATGAGGGGGTCGGCGGGACGAGGATACGGTCCTCCGGGAGTTCTCGGTCCCCTCTCGACGGTTGCACGTCAATGAATCGACCCTCGGTAGCATGGGTGGCGTTAGCTCCAGAAAATTGCCAGTTTGCAGCTGTGCGTTTATCCGCCATTGCATGGCTCAGCTCAAACTTGAAACTGTCCGAGGACTTCCTTCCTGACACAGAAAAGTAAGTGTCTGCCGCTCGTCCATCTTTATAAACGACCCGTAGGAAGGCGTAGTTTTTCTGTTTTCCTATGTTGTTCATTCTCGGACTGTTCAGAATGGTTTTGACGCTGTGCATGTTAGACATCGTCAGCATGTTCAATGTAGTGGCAATCTGCGTCAGGTATGAAGCCGCCGTCTGGTTCGTAATGGGGTCCCACCCATCAATAGTCTGGCGAATAGCCTTCCTTATACGTAACTGCGTGAACTTGCAGAATAGCGCGAGATGAACGGCTGAGCTGGCGGTGTCAAACTCAGCGCTTTGGTAGAATGCCGTTGCGGGAATTTTGTTATCATCCAGTTCCTTGGACAAGTTGGCGGTGTGTTTGTCGAGGATGTCTGGTTTTACGAACTTGAACTGGTAATGAGCGTCGTAGGCGCCATTGTAAACACTCGCGAGATAGGTATCTTCGTCGATCATGTCCAGGTCGCTTGTATCGTTAAGGTGTTGAGTGTTCATCTTTTGTAGTGAAAGTGTGTTGCCTGTCCCTGTCAGATCACCGCGATAGTAAGTGCTGTTGTCGGCGCGAGTGACCAGTACGGGGTCTCCACCGCTTTTACGCTTGATTAAAATGGCTGAAATCGTTCGAGTGTCATCCGCTTCGGGCGAGATTCTTCCGAGTTTTATCTGTTTGAAAACATCGTTCCCTCCGAGGATTTCAGCAGAAACAACGGAGTTATAGGTTATTTCACGCCCCCCGTAGGGTCTCTTCAACTGTCGGCCGGCTACAGTCCAGATGGCGCTGTTGTGGATGAATTCTCCGTGAGCTGGTTGGATACTTCGATTCAGAAACCACTCTACAGGGAGCGCGTTCTGGTTATTGACCACCTCTGCGTTGGTCCACACTTTTGTTCTGATCTCCCCTTCGCAAGGCACCATATCCAGCCCACGTTTGCGGCGGCAGGGAACGTAGTGCAGAGGGGGGAGAAACTCATCATCCGGTAAACGATCAGGCGTTCGCCGCCACACCGTTTTGCCCGTGTCGAGCGTTTTCATTTTGTAGAGGGCACGCTCTGTTTCCAGGTAGATATCGTCGCCCAGGTACTTCACTCTTACTTGTTGCAGAGAGCGAGGAAGCGTGAACGCCCACTGGCCATCCACGCTGCGCACCGGTATGTCAGTAACCGGCCGCCGTGTCAGTTGGCCTTTGGATGCGCTCATCAAGGGTGGGCCAAACGGGAATCGATGGACTGAGTCGACAGCGTAGTGGTCATGTCCTTGTAGGTGGATGGCAGTATTGCGATGGCTGTCGAGCCTGCGACGCAGAAACCTGTCGGTGCTGGTGAAGCCTTTTGCATGCCATGTCGCAATCGGGCGTCGAAGGGTTGTGTGTGCGCTCCAGTGTGATCGCAGTGCTTTGAGCTTGTTGTGCAGGAAGGCTCGGGCAGGTTTGCTCAGCTGATAGGCTGATCTGCTCAATGCCAGGGGGCCGTCTAACGGGTTGAACAGATCCAAAGCTTGTTGTGCGACTGTCACAGTGCCGAGTTTTACAAGTGCCGTCCTGGCTGCCCTGAAGCCGTTGTTCCAGGCGAGCATCAACACTTTTGCCCCCTGGCTTGCGAGCTTACCGGCTGCAATACCCAGCGTGACCGCGTCGACCGCTACGGCGAGGGACGCCCAGGCAATATCGTTGATGGTTCCGAACTTCCTGGCTTCCTGCAATTGTTCAATCGGGCCCCATAGCGGAACGATGTAGTTTTTCAAGACATAGAGCGCTGGGCGGTCTTTGTCGAATCGTGTCATTCCCCGACAGGCCAATCGGAAATGATCTGGATATTGCACTAAATAATTATCGGCCATGATTGTGGCTAATCGTTGGCCAACTTCGGCGGCGGGGTACGGTGGAAATTGCTCTAGGAAATAGGCCTTGGCTATTGAAGCGTCATTACTGACTTGGTCAACAGCGTCCTGTGGTCTTGAAGGGTGGAAGGGGCGGACGAGCGTGAAGCTTTTTATATCGTTGCGTCTGATTATTATTGATTCAAATGGGCGAACTTCATAAAAATAGGGGCGTTCGTCATACTTGACCGCCTGGGCTTTTATAATGAAGTTGAAGCGCACGTAGAGCGCTTCCCCAGAGGGCGCTGCCACAAGGTGGCAGAGAGCGGTATTTCCTGCGCCAATGATTAGGCGATCCTCATAAGGCAGGGAGTCAACGAGTTCGAACACCAGGGTCTCATAGCTTTTCTTTACCTGCGCGAGCCAGGGGTCGTACGCTGCTGCGAATTGGTTATTGATGTCAGGGTCGTCAGGAATATCCTGGAAATTTAGTTTTATTGGGTTTTCCCCAGGTTGGGTCCATTTGTTTTTTTTCTGTGTTAATTTTCCGGCAGCAACCAAGTCAATCAAAGTGCCGTAAGCAGGTCGTAAGGTTCCTCTGTAGCTGGATGGCGTATAAAGTGCGATGTCCCCGTCGTCTTTAAGCGCTAAGCTTACTACGTGGCTGAAATCATTGTCCTCTACCAGTAGGAATTGGGGGGGGGCGCCAACGTTCTTGATAGCCTCGTGCGCCATCTGAAATCGATCGGGTGGAGCGGTTCCAAGGTGAATCATGGCCTGCTGCAGACGGTGCTCATATTCTCGAAACTCTTCGACATATTCGCCGATGCGAGCTTCAGTCAACGTTGAAAAATAAGCGCTGTTGCGATCTTCGACCCACTCCCGTATGGCCTGGCGGCCATAAAGAAATAGCATGTCACCGTCATTGTTTACTCGCTTGAGTTCAGCTTGGCGCAGTGTCATCAATTGCAAGTACGAAAGTTGAGCTGACCAACCGGGGTGGATGACCTCCGCAATGGTGAGTGCCTGCTTGAATTGAAACCACTTCAGCGTGCGGCGAAAACGCAGGCTGGGGGGTAAATGAGGTACTCGAAACTCCAGCGGTAACTGGTTGCGCAGTGCCAACACTGCCAATTTGGCCTGGAGCGCGCTCAGTTGCTTGCCACGGCTGACGAAGTGCTCAAGTGCCAATTGTGTTTCATCGAGTGTCTTGCCCGAGTACCTTCGCTCGCCGTTGCTGTGCAGACTGTTCAATTCGCTGGCCAGTTCGGTCGCTTGTGGATACAAATCAAGCGCAATAGACACTTCCAGCAGCTTATAGACGACGGTTGGGGAGGTTGCTTCTCCCGCCGAGGTACCCAGCCAGTTCAGTTTCTGCAGCAATCTGTGCGCGAAGTGTTGCGCCTTGTCACTCTCCAGCAAGTGCACCATCGCGGCGAAGGGGGTTCGAGGGAGGGATTGTTCGACCGTGTCGCCCCAAATAGCTTGGAGCAGTGATGCTGTACGGCCTTTGAATTCAGCAGCAGTGTCCAGTATCAGGCGGATGTCGATGTCATCGAGCATCAGTGGAGGAATTTGCCGGTCAATTATCCAGTAAGCCAGATCCTCTGCACTCAAGTGTTCGATACAGCCCTGCGCAGAGAGGGAGTCTTGCGCCACGACGATGCCATAGTAATGAAGCATTGCGACGGGGCTGACTCCCGAATACTCAAAGACGCCCCCCAGCTCTCCTGCCAACTGTCTGAGGCTCTTCAATTTGCCGGCCAGCGCTGGGAAGTCAGCCAGTAACGCGCTCGTGTTTCGGGGGGGCTTGCCTTGTTGGAGACTGAAATTCCCGGTTGATGTGGCTTTGAAGAACGTACGCTGCCCGGGGGGCGTATTTTCGCCAACGTCTTGCCGCACTTTCTCGGCGAACGCTCTCGCCGTCAGGTGAAGCGTTGCCAAAGGGGTGCCTTCGGTAGGCACAAGCACTGCTGGTGCTGGAATTGTGGCACTCAGGTGCTGTTTGAGCTGCTGCAGATCCTGGTCGACGGCCTGGGCCAAGGTTGAGAAAAGCAGAGCATCGCCATATTCGGGCGTCGAATCGAGTGTGTCCATACTGGAACTCCTTTGCGAGCTGCCGCAGGCCGGCAGCGTTCTCGCCACTTTGTGAAAGCCTGGCTGCGCATTGGTGGTACATATGTATGTGATAGATTCGAGACAGCGGGCGGCCATGTCCCGGAATGCGGGACAGGCACGTGCAGCGTGAGGAAGGAGGAAGCTAGTCGGGCTTTTTATCGACCCACTTGGGCAAGACCGGTGCCTCGAAGCTGTCCATGGCATCGAGCAGCTCATCGGGCGCATCGGCCAGTTTCAGCATGGCGCGGTGCTGGGGGCGCACGAAGCCTTCTTCCACAACATGGTCGAGAAAGCTGCCCAGCTTGCTGTAGAAACCGTTGACGTCGAGCAGGCCCAGGGGTTTGGCGTGATAGCCCAACTGGCCCCAGGTCCAGACTTCGAACAGCTCTTCCAGGGTGCCCAGGCCGCCAGGCAGGGCAACGAAGGCATCGCTCAGTTCGGCCATGCGCGCCTTGCGGGCGTGCATGCCGTCGACCACTTCCAGGCGGGTCAGGCCACTGTGGCCGACCTCGGCGTCCATCAGGGCCTGGGGGATGATGCCGACTACTTCGCCGCCAGCGGCCATGGCCGCATCGGCGACGATGCCCATGAGGCCGACCGCGCCACCGCCGTAGACCAAGGTCAGGCCTCGGCTGGCGATAGCCTGGCCGAGGGCAATGGCTGCCTCCCGGTAGGCCGGATTGACGCCGGTGCTGGCGCCACAGAACACACAAACGGAACGTACTGGCATTGCTTCTCTCCGGTTACAAGCGCGGACAGGGTAAGGCGCATGCCGGTCACTTCCAAGGCCGGATTCACTCCGGACGCGAGAATTCGCAGCTGGCGCCGGCACTGCCACAGGCATAGGCGGCCAGGAGGCTGTTCATCAAGCTACCAAGGGACATAGTCATTGCTCCTAAATGAGAGGTTGTCTCATCGTCCCGGAATAGCGCATGATGTGCACTTTGATTGTATGTATACAATCTATAGAACAATTCAACTGTCTGGTCCCAGGCCTACCTCGTTGATGCATATCAGGGAGGCACCAAGCGGATTCAGGCAGCATGCGAACTGATAAAACCCCTGCCAAGGAGATTCACGATGTTTGCCAAAGTTGTCGCAGTATCCTTGCTGACCCTCGCCAGCACCCAGGTTTTCGCTGCCGAGTGCAAGGTCACGGTCGATTCCACCGACCAGATGTCCTTCAACACCAAGGCCATTGAAATCGACAAGAGCTGCAAGACCTTCACCGTCGAGCTGACTCACTCCGGCAACCTGCCGAAGAACGTCATGGGCCACAACCTGGTGATCAGCAAGGAAGCGGACATGCAGCCGATCGCCACCGACGGCCTGAGCGCTGGCATCGACAAGGACTACCTGAAGGAAGGCGACGCGCGCGTCATCGCTCACACCAAGGTGATCGGTGCCAAGGAGACGGGTTCGCTGACCATTGATGTGTCCAAGCTCAAGGCGGACGAGAAGTACGGTTTCTTCTGCTCGTTCCCAGGCCACATCTCGATGATGAAAGGCACCGTTACCCTGAAGTAAGGGTTGCTTGCTGATCGCGGGGCAAGCCCGCTCCTACCGGTCGTGTAGGAGCGGGCTTGCCCCGCGATGCTTTTATGGCGCGAACGGCATCTCGCGCTTGTGCTGGGTCTTGCGGTAGGTGCCGCTGATAATGTCGAACGCTTCCTGGCTCACCGGTTCGCCGTGCAGGAAGGCATCGATTTCCTTGTAGGTCACCCCGTGGGAGGCCTCGTCCGGCTTGCCCGGCGCCAGGTCTTCCAGGTCCGCGGTCGGCACTTTCTCCACCAGTGATTCCGGCGCACCGAAGCTGCGGGCGATGGCCCGTACCTGGTTCTTCACCAGGCCGCTGAGCGGCGCCAGGTCGCAGGAACCGTCACCGAACTTGGTAAAGAAGCCCATCACCGCCTCGGCGGCATGGTCGGTGCCGATCACCAGGCCCTGGCGAGCGCCGGCGATGGTGTACTGGGCGACCATGCGCATGCGCGCCTTGGTGTTGCCGACCACGAAGTCGACCATGGCCGGCGAGCCGTTCTCCAGTGCCTTGACCTCGACAGCCAGGGCGCGCACGGCCGGGGCGATGTCGACGGTGTGGACCTCGTCGGCCTTGATCACTTCCAGGCAGGCCTGGGCATCGTGTTCGTCCTGCTGCACCTGGTAGGGCAGGCGCACGGCAATGAAGCAGTACTGGGCATCGCCGGTTTCGCTGCGCAGTTCATTGATCGCCCGCTGCGCCAGCAGGGCCGCAGTCAGCGAGTCGACGCCACCGCTGATGCCGAGCACCAACGTCTTGAGCCGCGCATTGTTCAGGCAGGTCTTGATGAAGGCCACGCGCCGGGCCACTTCGGCCTCGAGTGCGGCGTGGTCGGCAAACGGCGGCTGGACCTTGAGCGCTTGCGCGATCTCTCGCTGGACAGCTTGCATGAATTACTCCTTGGGCACTTTGAACACGTGGCGCAGGTAGGCGACGAAGTTCTCGTCGCGGCATTGGGTCTTGGCCGCCTCGTCGGAAATCTTGGCGACAGGCTGGCCGTTGCAGTCGGTCATTTTAAGCACGATGCTCATCGGCGCCACCCCGGGAATGTCACAGGTCAGGTTGGTGCCGATGCCGAAGCTGACATTGATGCGACCGCGCAGGGCACGGAAGATCTCCAGCGACCGGGTCAGGTTCAGGCCGTCGGAGAACACCAGGGTCTTGGTCATCGGGTCGATCCCCAGCGTGCGGTAGTGGGCGATGGCTTTTTCCGCCCACTGCACCGGGTCGCCGGAGTCGTGGCGCAGGCCGTCGAACAGCTTGGCGAAGTACAGGTCGAAATCGCCGAGGAAGGCGTCCATGGTGATGCAGTCGGTCAGGGCGATGCCGAGCAGGCCCCGGTATTCCCGAACCCAGCAGTCGAGTGCGGCGATCTGGCTGTCGATCAGCCGCGGGCCCAGTTGCTGGTGGGCCATGATCCATTCGTGGGCCATGGTCCCCAACGGCTTGATATCCAGTTTCCGTGCCAGGTGCACGTTGCTGGTGCCGACGAAGCGTGCCGGGAAATCCTCCTTGAGCACCCGTACCACTTCTTCCTGGACCTTGTAGGAGAAGCGCCGACGGGTGCCGAAGTCCGCCACCTGCAGTTCGGCCAGTTCATCGCTGCTGGCGTGGGCCTGCAGCCAGTCGAACTTGCGATGCAGTTGGTCACGGGCCTCGACCAGCTTGACCTGTGGATAACGATGGCGGTTGCGCACTTCGCTGATGATCGCCAGCAGGGGCACCTCGAAGAGGATCACGTGCAGCCAGGGGCCGCGCAGGCGCAGGTACAGCTGGTCGTGCTCGATGCCCAGTTGCAGGTAACGCAGGTTGAAGCGGAACAAGCCCAGAAAGCGCAGGAAATCCGGCTTCAGGAAGCTGATCTGCTCCAGGAAACCCAACTGGCCATTGCCCAGGCTCAATTCGCACAGTCGTTCGATCTGTTCGCGGATCTGCCCCAGGTATGGGCGCAGGTCTTCACCATTGCGGCAGCGAAACTCCCACTCGACGTCGACGTTGGGGTAGTTGTGCAGCACGGCCTGCATCATGGTCAGCTTGTAGAAATCGGTGTCGAGCAGGTTTTGCACGATGCGATCGGCGAAAGCGCTTTCGCTCATAGGGACTCCATGGAGGCGCGCGCCCTCAACCGGCGGGACGGCGCGCAGACCTCGCCATTGTGCCAGCCTTTTTCCACAGGTGGGCGGGCAGGGGCCGGGTACATCGGTAGCAGGCTATGGGTAACAGCACTTTTCCGGTTCAGCCCCCAGCCCGGAATGGTGCCCGCTGTAGCAGTCGCGCACCATGGATGTGCAGTTCGGTTACGCATCCTGTTACAGGCTGGTTGCACGTAAACACTTGCAGGGGTTGCAATGATGGCACTTAAGGGTTGCCCGAATTTCATGAATCGGGTGGCGCTTTCCTTGTTGCAGACGGTTGCACAGCCAATAAAAAAAGGACGCGGCCCAAGCCCCGGCAACTTCTTCACGCGTTTTTCCAGAATAAAAATCCAATGGCACGGCCCTTGCTCAGAGCAATTGCTGAAAGTTGTAGTGCCAACCAAAAAAAGAACTCCAAGGAGCACCACCTCATGTCGCAGACGTTTTACAGGAAAGGCTTTCTGTCCCTCGCCGTAGCAGCGGCGCTGGGCGTTTCTTCGTATGTTCAGGCCGACATCAAGTTCGGCGTAGCAGGCCCGATGACCGGTGCCAACGCAGCGTTTGGCGAGCAGTACATGAAAGGTGCACAGGCGGCGGCCGACAAGATCAACGCCGCGGGCGGGGTCAACGGCGAGAAGATCGTCCTGGTCAAGGGCGACGACGCCTGCGAGCCGAAGCAGGCCGTGGCCGTGGCCAACCGCCTGGTCGACCAGGACAAGGTCGCCGGTGTGGTCGGGCACTTCTGCTCGTCCAACACCATTCCGGCCTCCGAGGTGTATGACGAAGCCGGCATCATCGCCATCACCCCGGGTTCGACCAACCCACAGGTTACCGAACGCGGCCTGAGCGCCATGTTCCGCATGTGCGGGCGTGACGACCAGCAGGGCATCGTCGCCGGCAACTACATCGTCGACGTGCTCAAGGGCAAGAAGGTCGTGGTCCTGCACGACAAGGACACCTACGGCCAAGGCCTGGCGGATGCCACCAAGGCCCAGCTGGAAAAACGCGGCGTGAAGCCGGTGCTGTACGAAGGCCTGACCCGTGGCGAGAAGGACTTCAGCGCCGTGGTCACCAAGATCCGTGCCGCTGGCGCCGACGTGGTCTACTTCGGTGGCCTGCATCCGGAAGCCGGTCCCCTGGTTCGCCAACTGCGCGAGCAGGGCCTCAAGGACGTCGCCTTCATGTCCGACGACGGTATCGTCACCGACGAACTGGTGGCCACTGCCGGTGGCGCGCAGTACACCAACGGCGTGTACATGACCTTCGGCGCCGACCCGCGCCTGCTGCCAGACAGCAAGGCGGTGGTGGAAGAGTTCCGCAAGAACGGCACCGAACCTGAAGGTTATACCCTGTATGCCTACGCTTCGGTCCAGGCCCTGGCCGCCGCCTTCAACGGCGCCAAGTCGAACAAGGGCGAGGACGCGGCCAAGTGGCTCAAGGCCAACCCGGTGCAAACCGTGATGGGCGAGAAGAAGTGGGACGGCAAGGGTGACCTCACCGTTTCCGACTACGTGGTCTACCAGTGGGATGCAAACGGCAAGTACCACCAACTGGAAAAACAAAAATAACAACGGTAACCGACCCGGGCCTGCGCCCGGGTCGCTACCCGGTTCAACGCCGTACCTGTCTTTTCTCGTAGATCTGCACAACCTCGCGCTGCGAGGGCCGCTTCATCCGGGGCTCACCGTGGTCGGCGCTTGTGCAATCTCAAATACGTGAGATTGCGTTATGGATGGTATTTTTCTGCAGCAACTGGTCAACGGGCTGACCCTGGGGTCTGTCTATGGCCTGATCGCCATCGGCTACACAATGGTCTATGGCATTATCGGCATGATCAACTTCGCGCACGGCGAGGTGTATATGATCTCCGCTTACCTGGCGGCGATCAGTCTGGCATTGCTGGCGTACTTCGGTATCGAATCCTTCCCGCTGTTGATGCTCGGGACGCTGATCTTCACCATCGTGGTCACGGGCGTCTATGGCTGGACCATCGAACGCATCGCCTACAAACCCCTGCGCAACTCCACCCGCCTGGCACCACTGATCAGTGCCATCGGTATTTCGCTGATCCTGCAGAACTACGCGCAGATCAGCCAGGGTGCACGCCAGCAAGGTGTACCGACCCTGCTCGAAGGCGCCTGGCGCCTGGAAGTGGGCACCGGTTTCGTCCAGCTGACCTACACCAAGATCTTCATCCTGGTCGCCGCCTTCGTCGGCATGGCCGCGCTGACCTACATCATCAAGTTCACCAAGCTGGGACGCATGTGCCGCGCCACCCAGCAGGATCGCAAGATGGCCTCGATCCTGGGCATCAACACTGACCGGGTGATCTCCTACGTATTCGTCATCGGCGCCGTGATGGCCGCCCTGGCGGGTGTGCTGATCACCATGAACTACGGCACCTTCGACTTCTATGCCGGCTTCATCATCGGCATCAAGGCCTTTACCGCGGCGGTACTGGGAGGCATCGGCTCGCTGCCGGGGGCCATGCTCGGCGGCATCATCCTCGGTATTTCCGAGTCGCTGTTCTCCGGGTTGATCAACTCCGACTACAAAGACGTGTTCAGTTTCTCCCTGCTGGTGATGATCCTGATCTTCCGTCCCCAAGGCCTGCTGGGTCGCCCACTCGTGGCGAAGGTGTAAGTATGTCTGCTGCCAAACACACTTCATTCGATATCAAGCGCAGCCTGATCGACGCGATTCTCGCCGGGCTGATTTCCCTGATCGTCTTCGGGCCCATCGTCGGCGTGGTGCTCGACGGCTACAGCTTCAACATGGAACCGACCCGCGTGGCCTGGCTGGTGGCCGGCGTCATGGCCGGACGCTTCCTGCTCAGCCTGTTCCTGCAGACCAACAAGGGCCAGTCGATCCTGCAAGGCTTCGAGGGCGGCGGCTCCGGGGTGCATGTACTGGCACCGGACTACAAGTCGCGGCTGCGCTGGATCATTCCGGCGCTGATCGTGATTGCCGTGGTCTTCCCGTTCTTTGCCAACAAGTACCTGCTGACCGTGGTCATCCTCGGCCTGATCTACGTACTGCTGGGCCTGGGCCTGAACATCGTGGTAGGCCTGGCGGGGCTGCTCGACCTGGGTTACGTGGCGTTCTACGCCATCGGTGCCTATGGCCTGGCCCTGGGCTACCAGTACCTGGGCCTGGGCTTCTGGACCGTGTTGCCATTGGCGGCCCTGGCCGCGGCGTTGGCCGGGTGCATACTGGGTTTCCCGGTGTTGAGGATGCACGGCGACTACCTGGCGATCGTGACCCTGGGCTTCGGTGAAATCATCCGCCTGGTGCTCAACAACTGGTTGTCGTTCACTGGCGGGCCGAACGGCATGCCGGTACCTTCGCCGACCTTCATGGGCCTGGAGTTCGGGCGTCGGGCCAAGGACGGCGGTGTGCCGTTCCATGAGTTCTTCGGCATCGACTACAACCCCAACCTGAAATTCCTGTTCATCTACATCGTGCTGTTCATCGTCGTGCTGGCGGTGCTCTACATCAAGCACCGCCTGACCCGCATGCCGGTCGGCCGGGCCTGGGAAGCACTGCGCGAAGACGAGATCGCCTGCCGTTCCATGGGCCTGAACCACGTGCTGGTCAAGCTCTCGGCGTTCACCATCGGCGCCTCGACCGCGGGCCTGGCCGGGGTGTTCTTCGCCAGCTACCAGGGCTTCGTCAACCCGTCCTCGTTCACCTTCTTCGAGTCGGCGCTGATCCTCGCCATCGTGGTGCTCGGCGGTATGGGCTCGACCGTGGGCGTGGTGATCGCCGCGTTCGTCCTGACCGTGGCCCCGGAGCTGCTGCGCAGCTTCTCCGAGTACCGGGTGCTGCTGTTCGGCGTGCTCATGGTGTTGATGATGATCTGGCGACCGCGTGGTCTGATCCGTATCAGCCGTACCGGTGTAGTCCCTCGTAAAGGAGTAGCGCCATGAACAATGACGTGATTCTCTCGGTCGACAACCTGATGATGCAGTTCGGCGGGATCAAGGCGCTCAGCGATGTCAGCCTCAAGGTCAAGCGCAACTCCATCTTCGCCCTGATCGGCCCCAACGGTGCCGGCAAGACCACGGTCTTCAACTGCCTGACCGGCTTCTACAAGGCCAGTGGCGGCAAGATCGAACTGAACATGCGCGGCACCCGCACCAACGTCATCCAACTGCTCGGTGAGCGCTTCCAGCTGGGCGACTTCATCTCGCCCAAGCGCTTCATCAACCGCATGCACTACAAGATGTTCGGCGGTACCCACCTGGTCAACCGCGCCGGCCTGGCGCGGACCTTCCAGAACATTCGCCTGTTCCGGGAAATGTCGGTGGTGGAGAACCTGCTGGTGGCCCAGCACATGTGGGTCAACCGCAACCTGCTGGCGGGCGTGCTCAATACCAAGGCCTATCGCAAGGCGGAGAGCGATGCCCTGGACCACGCCTTCTACTGGCTTGAAGTGGTCGACCTGGTCGATTGCGCCAACCGCCTGGCCGGCGAGCTGTCCTACGGCCAGCAGCGTCGCCTGGAGATCGCCCGGGCCATGTGCACGCGGCCGCAGATCATCTGCCTGGACGAACCGGCAGCCGGCCTCAACCCGCAGGAAACCGAAGCCCTGAGCAAGATGATCCGGGTGCTGCGTGACGAACACGACATCACCGTGGTGCTGATCGAACACGACATGGGCATGGTCATGAGCATCTCCGACCACATCGTCGTGCTCGACCACGGCAACGTGATCGCCGAAGGCGCACCACAGGACATTCGCCACAACCCGACGGTGATCGCCGCCTACCTGGGTGCCGATGAAGAGGAGCTGGTATGACTGCACCCATTCTCGAACTCAAGGAACTGGACGTCTTCTACGGGCCGATCCAGGCCCTGAAGAAAGTCTCGATGCACATCAACGAAGGCGAGACGGTCAGCCTGATCGGCTCCAACGGGGCGGGCAAGTCGACCCTGCTGATGTCGATCTTCGGCCAGCCGCGGGCGGCGGGCGGGCAGATCGTCTATCGCGGCACCGACATCACCCACAAGTCCTCGCACTACATCGCCTCCAACGGTATCGCCCAGTCGCCGGAAGGCCGCCGGGTGTTCCCGGACATGTCGGTGGAAGAGAACCTGATGATGGGCACCATCCCCATCGGCGACAAATACGCCAGCGAAGACATGCAGCGTATGTTCGAACTCTTCCCGCGGCTCAAGGAGCGACGTAACCAGCGGGCCATGACCATGTCCGGCGGCGAGCAGCAGATGCTCGCCATTGCCCGGGCGCTGATGAGCCGGCCCAAGCTGTTGCTGCTCGACGAGCCTTCGCTGGGGTTGGCGCCGATCGTGGTCAAGCAGATCTTCGCCACCCTGCGCGAGCTGGCCAAGACCGGCATGACCATCTTCCTGGTCGAGCAGAACGCCAACCATGCGCTCAAGCTCTCGGACCGCGCCTATGTGATGGTCAACGGGCAGATCCGGATGAGCGGCACCGGTCAGGAGCTGCTGGCCAACGACGATGTGCGTAACGCCTACCTGGGCGGGCACTGACTGTAGTGGTTGAAAACGCCCCGCCTTGCGGGGCGTTTTTTTTGTCCACAGTTTTGTGGAAAACCTTAGGCGCACTATCTTTTTACTGCGACACAAAGTCGCTGCAACTGGTTGTTTCCCCACGTTTTAGAGTTGTCCACCATTGATGTGGAAGCGGCTGTGGGTAACTTGGTGGCACCTTGCCGGATGCCTTGATTTACGTGGCCTGCAGGCGCGTGGTTGTTTTTTGATCAAAGGTTCCCACAAGATTTTTACCGGCGGATGTCAAGTTTTTTATCAGCAGTGAAATCACTGGATATTTCCCCGAACAGCCTGTGGATAAGTCTGTGGGCAAGCGTGGGAAAGAACGCTGCAGCCAGCGTCCACAAGGGCGTTGCGCCATCATTGGAAATAACCTGCCGCCAAGCCCGGGCGGTTTGAGGTCAAATGGCAGGCAGGCGGTCAAGGAAAATACTTGCTGACGTGTGAGTCAGGTCGGCTTTGGGGTCGGGGAAATTGCCCCCATTCTTTGTGCAAGAGCCTGTGGATAAGGTCAGGAAAGATTGCTCCAGCCCATATGAATCAAGGTGTTGGCGCTATTGGTCGTTTTTTGTACAGCATCTGGGCGCTTGCTGGCGGCGTTGCCGGCGGGCATGCTGCTCCTCCGTGATAACGAACCTGCAAGGAGTAACCCATGACCTCCACCGTTTTCATCACCGGCGCGACTTCTGGCTTCGGTGAAGCCTGTGCCCGTCGATTCGCCGAAGCCGGCTGGTCGCTGGTGTTGACCGGTCGCCGTCGGGAGCGCCTGGATGCGCTGTGCGAAGAGCTGTCGAAAAAAACCGAAGTCCATGGCCTGGTGCTGGACGTGCGTGACCGCAAGGCCATGGAGGCGGCGATTGCCAACCTGCCGCCATCCTTCGCCAAGCTGCGCGGGCTGATCAACAACGCAGGCCTGGCCCTGGGTGCGGACCCTGCGCCCAAGTGCGACCTGGATGACTGGGAAACCATGGTCGACACCAACATCAAGGGCCTGATGTACAGCACCCGCCTGCTGTTGCCCCGCTTGATCGCCCACGGGCGTGGCGCGACCATCCTCAACGTCGGTTCGGTGGCGGGTAACTACCCGTACCCGGGCAGCCATGTGTACGGCGGCACCAAGGCCTTTGTCGGCCAGTTCTCCCTGAGCCTGCGTTGTGACCTGCAGGGCACGGGCGTGCGGGTCAGCAACATCGAGCCGGGGCTGTGCGAGAGCGAGTTTTCCCTGGTGCGCTTCGGCGGTGACCAGGCGCGCTACGACGCCACCTATGCCGGCGCCGAGCCGATCCAGCCGCAGGATATCGCCGAGACCATCTTCTGGATTCTCAACCAGCCGGCGCACATCAACATCAACAGCATTGAGCTGATGCCGGTGAGCCAGGCCTGGGCCGGGTTCTCGATCGATCGTTCGAGTAAGGCCTGAAGGCCTCATCGCGGGGCAAGCCCGCTCCTACTGTAGGAGCGGGCCTGCCCCGCGATGGTCATTGCCCATCCAGTCGGCTCAGGTAGGTCTCTTTACTGCTGAGCACCCCCAAGTCCTGTAGCACATCGTTGAGTGCGTCGTGCCGCCCGAGATCGTGCGGGGTCGCCTTGCCGTCCAGAAGCCGGCGCAGACTCGACAGGAAGTCCAACTTGCCCAGGGCAATATCATCGGAGGTCGACTTCTTGTCGATGATGCTCTGGGCTGCCGCATTGATCCGGGCCTCGAGTGCATCCTTGAGTGCTTCCTGGTTCATGGCTTCTCTCCGCAGGTAAGGGAGGCTTGAAGCTAGCAGTCCGTCGCTATCGACGAAACTGACAAAAATGCCAGGTCAAACCTGGCGCTGTAATCCATCCAGGCAAGTCGCCAGGTGATACGGTGTGGTCGACGGCATATCGCTGCGGCTGACCACACCACTGGCATCCCGGCATTCGTGCCAGCCATCGGCATGCAGGAAGTGCTGTTGCAGGGCGCGTAGCTGGGTGAGGACCTTGCCGGCATTGTCGCTACGCAAGGCCAGGGCACGCAGGTACTCGGCCTGGGCCCAGATGCGCTGGGTGGCATCCTTGACCGTGCCATCGGCGTCGAGCATGGCCAGCACGGCCGTACCTTTCACGCCATAGCGCTCGGCATGGCCGAAAGCCCGCTCAAGTGAGGCGTGCAGCGCGCTACCGCGCAGCAGGTCACTGGTATCGAGGAGGAAGAACCACTCGAACTGATGGCCGGGCTCGAACCAGTTATCCACAGCACCGCGCGGCTTCTCCAGCACCACACCGTGTTGCTCATCGACAAAGTGCGCCTGCATGGCCTCGGCCAGTGTCACCAGGGCGGCCTGCACCTGGGCGTCGTCACGCACCGCCAGGGTGCCGAGGAAGGCTTCGGCCAGGTGCATCAGCGGGTTCTGCAGCGGGCCGCTGCCAAGGTCCGACCAGTCTTCGCCGAGGCTGGCTTCATAGAGGCCGTCATCCCGGGCGAATTGCTCACTGACCACGCTCAGCGCGGCGTTGAGGGTCGACTCGACCAACTGTTCGCGCACCCGGCCCCAGTAGTGGGCACAGGCAAAAATGATGAAGGCGTGGGTGTAGAGGTCCTTGCGTCGGTCCAGGGGCTTGCCCTCGGCATCGATGCTGTAGAACCAGCCGCCATGCTCGGCGTCGTGGAAGTGTCGCTGCAACGAACGGAACAGCGCTGCCGCACGTTCGCTGGCGCCGGGTTGTCCGATGCGGCTGCTGAACAGGTACAGCTGGCGGGCGCAGGCCATGGCCCGGTAGCGCTGCACCGGCAGGGGCTGCGCCTGTGCGTCCAGGGCCTCGTAGGGCAGGGCCATGTCGGCATTCCAGCCCGGGCCCAGCCACAGCGGCACGATGCGCTGGTCAAAGTGCGCCTGGACCTCGGCGAGCAGGGCGGGCAGTTCAGGCTGGGCGGTACGGAGGTCGGGCATGGAAAGAAGTCGTCGCGATCAGTGCGTTTGCGCGCATGGTAGCAGGAATCGGCGCGATTCCTGTAGGAGCGGGCTTGCCCCGCGATGCGGTGTAACTGATAGATCGCAATCGCGAGACAAGTCGGGTCGCCGCACCGCCGCTCCTACAGAGTGCCCAGGCCTTGCCAGTGCTTGGCCCCGACAAAGATGAAGCGCAACTGCTGGGTGATCTTGTCCTGGGCGCTGAGCACATGTGCGGCGCCGTCGCCAGGCTCGTCGATCAGTTCCGGCAGGGTCGCGAACACGGTCTTCACCACCAGGTCGGCAATGACCTCCAGCGCGGCGCCATCGAGATGCTGCCAGCGCGGCATGAGTGCAAGGTCGGTGGCCAGGTCCGAGCTGATGCCCTGGCGCAGGGTGGCGATCGCCTGGCGTACCGGCTGCGAGCCACCGTACTGCTCACGGGCCAAAAACAGGAATTGCGGGCGATTGGCCGTGACCACATCGAGAAAGATACGTACCGAGGCATCGGTGATGCCGCCCAGTTCGAGCTCATTGTGCCGCACCAGGCGGATGGTCTGGCGGAAGGTTTCGCCCACCTCGTTGACCAGGGCCAGGCCGAGCTGGTCCATATCGGTGAAGTGACGGTAGAAACCGGTCGGCACGATGCCGGCGCTGCGGGCCACTTCGCGCAGGCTGATACTGCCGAAGCCTCGACCGCTTTCCATCAGGTGGCGGGCGGCATCCAGCAGGGCTTGGCGGGTTTGTTGCTTTTGTTCGGCGCGCGGCAGCATGGCGGGTATCGGCAGGCAGTGAAACAGCCCTGCACTCTAATAGCCTATGGCCGGAAAAACAAAGCCCGGTCAGTGGACCGGGCTGGGAGGGGAGCTGTTACAGCGCTGGTATCTCTTGTTGTCTGGCATAGGCTTCAGCTCGCACGTTGGTTCTTCTCGATCAGACGGTCAGAACCACCTTCTGCGACCTGGAAGCGAGCTTTCAGACGGTCAGAGCCACCTTCGGCTACACGGTTGCGTTCCAGCAGACGGTCAGAGCCACCTTCGGCTACACGGTTGCGTTCCAGCAGACGGTCAGAGCCACCTTCGGCGACGCGGTTGCGTTCCAGCAGACGGTCGGAGCCACCTTCGGCGACGCGGTTGCGTTCCAGCAG